>CAZHIQ010000048.1:0-19574 GCA_964532595.1 uncultured Roseivirgaceae bacterium | reverse complement strand
GGATTCATATCCGCCACAGGCGGACGGAGGTTCAACTCCCCCCCGCGCTACGAGATAATTTCTCGCCCCTCCTCGCGGTTTTCATTCCGGAAAAATTCTTCTATATTCAGACCCAACACCCGCCTGCATGGAAGTAACCCGGAAAAAGAAGTTGTTTACGGCCGACTACGAGATACACGCGTCGGTGAAAATGCTTTATCCCTATTTGCAAAGCGCGTCGGGACTTGCTGAGTGGTTCGCTGACGATGTAAAAGTGAACAACGAAAGCAAGGTATTTACCTTCCACTGGGACAGCGAACAGCACAAGGCGCGGCTCGTCTCGCACCGGACAAACCACTTCGCGCGTTTCGAGTTTCTGCCCGAAACACCTGAAGACGAATCGGACCCCTCCTACTTCGAACTCCGTATCGAATTCAACGAACTCACGCAGTCCGTGTTTCTGAAGGTGGTCGATTACTCCGATTTCGACGACGTCGATGAGCTTAGCGCATTATGGCAAAGTCTCGTCGATACCCTTCGCAAGACGGTAGGCGGCTAATCCTATCCCTCCGGCAGCTCTCTCTCGTACTTCGCTGCAAAGAACGAAGATGTGAAGATGAAGTCGGCCGTACTTCGATTACACGCCAACGGAATGTTCCAGAGTACAGCAACACGCAGCAGCGCTTTGATGTCCTGGTCGTGCGGAAGCGGATGCAGCGGATCCCAGAAGAAGATCAGAATATCAATCTTTCCTTCCGCAATCAACGCACCTATTTGCTGATCCCCGCCAAACGGTCCGCTTTTCAATTTGATTACCGGTAAATCCAGTGCCTTCTCGACAAGCGTCCCCGTCGTGCTGGTTCCGTAAAGCTCGCATGTGGCAAGCTTCTCTTTGTTGTCCTGAGCCCACCGGACCATATCATCCTTCTTGTGATCATGGGCAATCAGCGCTACACGTTTTCGTGTCATTCTCAATGGGTTTGAATGCTTCTGCAACTGGCGCTCAATATGGGAAAAGAAAAGCAAAAAAAGCGCGCGACCAGTCACCATTCTCTCCGCAAACGACTGCGTCGTGTTCTCAACGAAAACGGTCGCGACAATACTTAAAGGAACGGATTCGCGGCAAATCTTAATACCTTACTGGTCAATCATCTAAAGTTTTCACCCTTGCGGGTTATCGGGCTTATTCTATTTTTGCCTGCCCTACAAACGGATATGGAAAAGGAAAATATGCAAAGATGGGTTGAGCAAATCACCCGGGAATTTTCATTACAGCTGAAACACGTTGAGGCTGTGGCCACGCTCCTGGCCGAAGGAGCAACGATACCCTTTATCTCACGCTATCGCAAGGAGATGACGGGAAGTATGGATGAAGTGATGATTGCCAACGTCCGCGATCGACTTGAGCAGTTGCACGAACTGGACAAGCGACGGGAAGCAATCATTTCTTCGATTGAAAAGCAGGGCAAACTGACGCCCGAGCTGATGCAAAAGATCGTTGTGGCGGCAACCCTGGCCGAACTTGAAGACATTTATCTGCCCTTCAAGCCCAAGCGCAAGACCCGTGCATCGGTTGCCCGCGAGAAGGGACTTGAACCGCTGGCGCAGAAGATTATGGACCAGGAGTCGTTTTCTCCTGAAGAGTTCGCAGAAACCTTTGTTGATGCCGAGAAAGGCGTGGCCAATGCCACCGAAGCACTGGACGGCGCCCGCGATATTATCGCCGAATGGATCAGCGAGAATCCCGATGCCCGCAAGAACGTCCGCGAACTATTCTGGAAAGAAGGGGTCATTGAGTCGCGTGTTATGAAAGGAAAGGAAGAGGAAGGCGCGAAGTACAAAGACTATTTTGAATGGAAAGAACCCATCGCCAAAACGCCTTCACACCGCCTTCTGGCGCTCAGACGAGGGGAGAAAGAAGGGATTCTGGCACTCGATATCTATCCCGCCGAGGAATCGGCCATCGGTGCTCTTGAAAGACAGTTCGTACGCGGAGCAAATTCCGCCGCGGAACAGGTTAAACTCGCCATTCGCGACAGCTATAAACGCTTGCTTCGTCCGTCCCTCGAAACAGAGATCAGGATGGAATCAAAGGTCAAAGCCGATGAAGAGGCTATCCGGGTATTTGCCGCGAATCTTAAGGAGCTGTTGCTCGCCGCTCCCCTGGGACAGAAAAACGTCTTGGCTCTTGACCCCGGCTTCCGTACGGGATGTAAACTCGCTTGCCTCGATGCGCAAGGCAAGCTTCTCCACCATGATACCATTTACCCCAACGAGCCGCAACGCGACGTTGTTCGCGCGGGAGCTACCATAAAAGCGGCCGTAGAGAGGTACAACATTGAGGCGATCGCAATCGGCAACGGGACGGCTAGTCGTGAAACCGAAGCGTTTGTACGAAAGATCGGTCTCCCCCATTCCATTATCATCGCTATGGTGAGCGAAGCGGGTGCATCGGTCTATTCAGCCTCGGAAGTAGCGCGCGAGGAATTCCCGGACAAAGACGTCACTGTTCGCGGTGCAGTTTCAATTGGCCGGCGTTTGATGGACCCGCTCGCTGAACTGGTAAAAATCGATCCGAAGTCGATCGGCGTCGGACAATACCAGCATGACGTCGACCAGATAAAACTCAAGCAAGGCCTTGATGACGTTGTTATGAGTTGCGTAAACTCAGTAGGCGTTGAACTGAACACAGCCAGCAAAGAATTGCTCCAGTATGTCTCGGGGTTGAGTCCGGCGTTAGCACGTAACATCGTCGAATACCGCAACCAGAACGGCCCGTTTCCAAGCCGTGAGGCGCTGATGAAAGTACCGCGCCTGGGCGAGAAAGTGTATGAACAGGCAGCCGGCTTCCTGCGGATTCATCAGGGAAGCAATCCTCTAGACGCCAGTGCCGTACACCCGGAAAGCTATCCCATCGTGCAGCGAATGGCCGACGACCTGGGCTGCTCGGTGAAAGACTTGATGAGCAGCGCCGAACTGCGTAAGCAACTTGACCTGAATAAGTACATCACGGAAAAGGTCGGACTGCCAACACTTAATGACATTCTCGCCGAACTGGAGAAACCCGGACGCGATCCACGCGAAACGTTTGAAGCCTTTAGCTTTGAGGAGGGCGTTAATACGATCAATGACCTGAAAGTAGGAATGAAGTTGCCGGGCATTGTGACGAACGTGACCAACTTCGGGGCTTTCGTCGATATCGGCGTACATCAGGATGGACTCGTACATATCAGCCATTTATCTGACAAGTTTGTTGCTGATCCCAAGGATGCGGTTACAGTACTGCAGAAGGTGACGGTCACCGTCGTCGAAGTGGATGTCGCTCGCAAACGCATAGGCCTTTCGATGAAAAGTGACCCGTTTGCTGAAGCTGCCCCCGCTGGGAAAGGCGGACCACGTCGCAAGAAGGAAAAGGAACCCGAGGCGAGCATGGAAGAAAAACTCGCCATGCTGGTCAGCAAGTTTAAGAAATAGCTTCCCGCAAAACGATACCCTATGTTACCCAACCACAACCCAACAGAAACGACCGCCTGGCGTAAACTCGAGACAATTTTCCTCACGCTGCAGGCAACGCATATGCGAGAGCTCTTCGAGGAAGATCCTGATCGCTTCAAAAAGTTCAGTCTTCAGTTCGATGATATCCTTGTTGATTTTTCAAAGAACATACTGAACGATGAAGCTCTCCGCGCATTGTCAGAGCTCGCGGAAGAGGTTGAGTTGCGCGACGCGATTGAAGCGATGTTTCGCGGAGACAAGATTAATCGCACCGAAAACCGGCCTGTCCTCCACGTTGCATTGCGGAATCGCTCGAACACTCCGATACTGGTCGATGGCAAAGACGTGATGCCCGAAGTAAACCGGGTACTCGAGCAAATGTCGCGCTTTGTCGAGCAGTTGCGCAGCGGAGCCTGGAAGGGTTACACCGGAAAGCGCATTACCGACATCGTCAACATCGGTATTGGGGGCTCGGACCTCGGGCCGGTTATGGTAACGGAAGCCCTGCGCCCCTACTGGTCGGATATCACGCCGCACTTTGTGTCGAACGTCGACGGGACACACATCGCCGAGACCTTGCGCCGCGTTAATCCAGAGACTACACTGTTTATCATCGCATCGAAAACCTTTACTACACAGGAGACGATGACAAACGCCGAGACCGCCCGGAAGTGGTTCCTCGAGCAAACGGCGCAAAAAGGTGAGGTTGCAAAACATTTCGTGGCAGTATCCACCAATGAGAAAGCCGTTACCGAGTTTGGCATCGATCCGGAAAACATGTTCGTATTCTGGGATTGGGTAGGTGGCCGATATTCACTGTGGTCTTCTATCGGCTTGTCGATAGCCTGTACAATCGGCTTTGACAACTTCGTCAAACTTCTTGACGGTGCTCACGCTATGGACAGGCATTTTCGCGAAACGCCTTTCGAGCGCAACATCCCGGTTGTTCTGGCGATGATCGGCATATGGTACAACAACTTCTTCGGCGCTGCATCGGAAGCGATTCTCCCCTACGATCAGTATCTGCATAGGTTTGCCGCCTACTTCCAGCAGGGTAATATGGAGAGCAATGGCAAGTCGGTCGACCGCAACGGGATGCCTGTATCCTATCAAACCGGTCCTATTATCTGGGGAGAACCTGGAACAAACGGCCAGCACGCGTTCTATCAACTGATTCATCAGGGCACCAAGATGATACCCTGCGACTTCATCGCTCCCGCCGTGAGTCACAATGCCATTGGCGATCATCACGAAAAACTGATGTCCAACTTCTTCGCTCAGACGGAAGCATTGCTTCACGGAAAAACAGAAGAGGAAGTGCGTGCCGAATTAAAGGCGGCAGGTATGGATGAAGAGATGATCCGCTTCCACGCTCCCTTCAGGGTCTTCGAAGGAAACAGACCGAGTAACAGTATATTGTTCCGGCAACTCACACCCTATACTCTCGGTGCCCTGATCGCGATGTACGAGCACAAAATCTTTGTTCAGGGCGTTGTGTGGAACATCTACAGTTTTGACCAGTGGGGGGTCGAACTCGGAAAAGTACTTGCCAAGAAAATTCTTCCCGAGCTCGGAACTGCAGGTGATATCAGCGGTCACGACAGTTCTACACGTGGGTTGATCAACTATTTCAAACGTTTGAAATTCAGTTGATTAATTTCGCCATGGCAAAGTGAAACATAAACACTAATATTGACGAATTTTTAGGTTTTCATGGAGAATAATACGATCAACAAGATTGCGGTATTTACGTCGGGAGGCGACGCACCGGGCATGAACGCTGCCATCAGGGCGGTTGTACGTGCATGTGCTTATTACAAGAAGGAGGCGTTTGGCGCCATGCGTGGTTATGAAGGAATGATCGACGGTGATCTCGTAAAGCTGGGGCCGCGCTCGGTGGGTAACATTATTCAGCGGGGAGGCACAATCCTTAAGACGGCGCGGAGCGAAGCTTTCAAGACACCCGAGGGCCGCAAACGGGCCTATGACAATCTTAAGGAATTTGGAATAGATGCCCTCGTCGCTATCGGAGGCGACGGTACGTTTACCGGACTACACAAGTTCTACGAAGAGCATAAGATTCCGTCCATCTGTATCCCCGGTACAATCGATAACGATCTACCCGGAACGGATTACACCATTGGCTATGACACAGCAACCAATACGGCCGTAGAAGCTATTGACAAAATACGCGATACGGCGTTGTCACATAACCGACTGTTCTTTATCGAAGTGATGGGACGCAACTCCGGATACATTGCGATGAACAGCGGTATCGCCGGAGGTGCGACGGCAATCATTATTCCCGAAGAAGATATGACCTTCGATCAGCTGTTCCAGTTGCTCGGGGCGGAGAAAGAAACAAGCAAAAAGTCGAACCTGGTAGTAGTCGCTGAGGGTTCAAAGATCGGCGGGGCAGAGAGTCTGGCAAAGCGTGTTGCGGAACGATCTTCTTATTTTGATATCAAGGTAACGGTCCTCGGACACCTTCAACGCGGAGGCTCCCCTACTTACTTTGATCGGGTGCTTGCCAGCCGTATGGGAATTGCTGCGGTTGAAGGGCTCCTTCAGGGATACAAAGACGCCATGGTTGGCGTAAAAGACAACAAAATTGTGTACAATAGCTTTGATTATATCAAGGCGCAAAAATATCATGAAATCGATTCGGAATCACTGCGGATTTCGAAGATCCTATCGATCTAAACCTATCGGCCATGAGAGAGCTTACCATCGGCATTGACATCGGAGGCACCAATACGAAATATGGTATCGTCGACCGCGGAGGCGAAGTAGTTTACCAGGGTAGCATCCGTACTACAGAAGGTGAATTCCGCGATTACTTCAACAGCCTTTGCCAGGCGCTGCGCGATGCGATAGCTCAGGTCCCGTTCGAGCACAGAGTGCTCGGCGTCGGGGTGGGTGCTGCCAATGGAAACTACTATAAAGGAACGATTGAGCGCGCTACCAACCTACCCTGGAAAGGAATTATTCCGCTGGCCGAAATGCTCCGCGAGGAATTTCATGTCCCTGCAATCATTACCAATGATGCGAATGCCGCAGCTGTTGGTGAAATGGTTTATGGATCAGCGAAGGGCATGCGTGACTTCATCGTCATCACTCTTGGTACCGGACTGGGTAGTGGATTCGTGGCTAATGGCCAGCTTGTGAATGGGCGTCATGGCATCGCCGGGGAAGTCGGACATACAAGTGTCAACCCAGCCGGACGCTACTGCAACTGCGGCAAGAGGGGATGTCTCGAAACTTACGTTTCCGCTACCGGTATTCGTCGCACGGTTTACAAACTTCTCGCCGACCATCTTGAAGACAGCGTACTCCGCGGAATCAGCTTCGACGACCTCAACACCAAGATGATTACCGAAGCCGCCGTCAAAGGAGACGTCGTCGCATTACAGGCATTTGAATACACAGGACGTATTCTTGGAATGAAGCTGGCCGAGACGGCCGTTCATACGGATCCTGAAGCAATCTTCCTCTTTGGTGGTTTGTCGCTGGCAGGTGACCTCATCTTCAAGCCGACTATCCGCCACATGGAAGCCAACCTTATGCCGCTATTCCGCGGAAAGATTAAGGTACTTCCGTCGGGACTTCAGAATCAGGCCGCGCCAATCCTGGGTGCCAGCAGTTTGGTCTGGAACTATCTCGACAACGTTGGGATGACTGATACGGCCGCCACGGTAGGAAGCAGCACTTAAGCTACCGGCATATAATTTTTAGCAGGACCGGGTATAGTGCGACGAAAAGTCGCAGCGTACCCATGAAGCCTGCCGTTTTTGTCATCCTCTTATATTCTCTTACAATCCCGATCGGAGCGATGGGGCAAAATCAACCGCCCACCATTGTCGGGCAGTTGCCGCTCACCGTCAACGAGGATCAATCGTTCGTAATAGACTTACTCTACTTGCGTGTAGTTGACCCGGACGACTGGTTTTACCCGTGGGGCTTTTCCCTGGAATTACATCCGGGCGACAACTACATCCTTCAGGGAAACGTTGTTATTCCTGCCCTGAACCACTTCGGAACGCTACAGGTTCGCGTAACCGTCAACGATGGTACGGCTAGCAGCAACCCATATATGTTCCAGGTCACCGTGCGCCCTGTAAATGACAAGCCGGTAATTACCGGGACTACCGGTCCAATCGAAATAAAGCAAGGCGAACCGATAGCCATTCAGTTGAGTCATCTCAAGGTTGATGACCCCGACAATGCTTACCCTACTGATTTCACCTTGCGCGTAATGCCGGGTAGTCGTTATACCGTCAGCGGAAATACCATCACCCCTACCGGCCAGTTCACAGGAACGCTTCAAGTGAACGTCCGCGTAAACGACGGACAGCTGGATTCAGACGTTTTTTCCCTTCCCATCGAGGTGCGTGCCGTTAATCGCAAGCCGAAGATCATCAGCCAACACACCCTGGAGACCCTCGAAGACGTTCCGCGAACCATCACCCTTGAAGATCTGATCGTCAGCGACGAAGACAGTCCGTATCCTTCGGGCTTTTCGCTTCATTTGTCGGACGGGCCCCATTATTCCGTCGAAGGCACCACGCTCGTGCCCGACTCAAACTATTATGGAAATCTCATTGTCCCCACACGTGTCAATGACGGAACACACATGAGCGACCCGTACGATCTTCATGTGACCGTCGTCGCTGTTAACGATCCCCCTATTGTCAAGCTCGAAAGCGAACCCTTGGCGGCGGGCTCAGCAGTGTCGGTTTTGATCAGCGAAACAATAACTCTGCGTGAAGTTGACGGAGACAGTATTGTGCGCGTGAAAGTCGGATTCGAAACCGGCACCTACCAACCTGGGGCGGATCGATTAGTGTACGCTGGGGACGACACTATGATTCAAGCGACTTATGATCAATCGCTGGGTGTATTGATGATTACCGGCGAGGCTGGACCCGAACGCTACACGACGGCACTGAGAAAGGTAAAGTACGAAAGAGTGTTTCCTTCCAGCAATGCCAATCGTGTCATCTATATCATTGCGAGTGATGCGGAGTCGGAAAGTGTCCCAGCTGAGCGCGTGATTCAATTTCAGCTTTCTGATGTCTCGCTTGACATTCCTTCGGCTTTCACTCCAAACGGGGACGCCGCCAACGACACCTGGAAGATAATACCACGCCAAAGCCAGGAGTCGTTTGGAGAAGCCCACATCCGGGTATACAATCGCCATGGAGTCATGGTATTTGAAGCGATTGGTTTCGACCACGAATGGGATGGACGTTTCAATGGTGAACTTCTCCCCGCTGATACATACTTTTATACAATTGACCTGAAATTGAACGCCCCACAAGGATATATCAGTGGATCGGTGACTATCCTTCGATAGGTTCGACGCTCTCTCTGCTCGTCGAAACCTTGACGCCCATGTGTTCCCCCAACTCGGCAAATGCCTGCCACCACTCCGCTGTCCTTCCTTCTTTTGACAGATCGCGGGAAATTTCGAAATACAGGTTCTGACTCTTGTGAAGGTTGGGATGAAGGTTGAATTGTTTGAGTAAAGGGAACAGACGATTCAGCTTTGTAAGCCTTCGCAGGTTTTCCCCCTCCGAAGATATCCGTCGAAGCTCCTTAAAAATACTCTCGCCCGCCATACGTTCAACTTTTCCCGGGTCTTCTATTCGCAAATCCCATTTGAATAGCTCGTTAATTACGCGCTCAACCGTTGTCACGCTTATTTTACCGGGTTGAAAGGCATTGACGAGATCAGCATTGAGAACATATTCAAATGTTGTCCGATATGCATTTGGAATCGGGATGCTGTTGTTTGCCAGTGCCGTCACAAGAGGATAATCACGATTGTAAATCCGTCGCAGTGCCTCTTCGAGCGCCGCCATACTCTGCTGCGTAATGAGATCAAGCACGCGACGTTTTTCATCCTGAAACAAGTGCCAGAGGGTATACTTCTCAGGACCAAAGTATGTTTGCATAACGCCAATCACATCGCCAAGCCTTCCTTCTTCAAAGGCCGATGTCATTCGTTCCTGCATGTCGGAAAACTGTTCCCTCTCCATATCGATGGATATATTTCCGATAATATTGTGCTTTCCCATGTAAATAACGGCGAACGCGAAGCGTTGCTCGTTCCGCGTAACATTCGACCGAACCCGCGTGACACCGAGAACAAGTCGTTGCTCACCCGCCTCTTTCCGCACAAATATCTCGTTAGCCGTTGTATAGTTGAAGATCGGAAACGACTCTACGTCCTCTTCAAAAATCGAGGCTACGGCATAATGCATTCCCACACGTTGCAAATCGATACGCGACGGCAAGACCGAACGCGTGTAAATGTTGCCCGCATGCATCAGGGAAGGTACGTTGCTGGGGACGCTCTCAAGTCGCTTGCGAAACTCGACTTCGAGATCATGGGGCTTCATTGAATTCATCAGCTGCATAGCCCTGCACGCATACTGTAGTATTTGAATCGTTTCAATACCTGATACCTCATCAAAGAACCATCCGCAGCTCGTATACATCAACATAGCATTGCGCTGGGCCTCCATGAGATAAAGCACTGTAGTAACATGAATGTCCTGCTTGCAGTGGTCGCGCATGAACTTGCGGATCGTATCGTCGTTGCGACGCAGAATCACGTTTATGTATTCGTTGCGGGCTTCCCAGGGATTGTGGAAGATCTCCTCTCCCTGTGTTACAAACTCGCGTTCCAGTTCGTCGCGTAGCCAGTCAAGGGATTCACGCAGAGGCTTCCTCCATCTCTGATGATAGTGGGGCTTCCCGCCGGAATTGCACCCGCAGTCGTTCCTCCATCGTTCCACGCCATGGACACAGCTCCATGAGCTGTTTTCATGTATCTGGACTTCATAGGTAGGTGCGAACTTTTCCAGAAACTGTCCGTAGTTCGTGAGCTTGATGTTTGTCTGCGTTTCGATGTAGTTGAGGCAAAACGCCAGCGCCATATCACCGTGTTTGTGGTGGTGGCCATATGTTTCTCCGTCAGTGGCGATATGGCACAACTGCGGTTCGCCGCCTCCTTTCCGGAACGAATTGATCAGCCGCTCCGCCAGTCTGCTACCGTCATTAAGAAGTCCATTAAAGGCAACACCCTGGGAAATGTCGCCATCGTAAAAGAACAGCACAATACTGTCGCCTGTGGGAAGGTTGTAGCGATAGGGTCGGCGAGGATCGATCTCCTGTTCATGCCAGGCTGTCTCGCCTACTTTGCGAAACGCTTTTGCCTGACGCGGCGCTAAAATGGTAAACTTAATTCCGTGCTTCGCCATCAGCGATAGCGATTCAGTATCCACGGCGGTCTCCGCGAGCCACATCCCTTCAGGCATACGGTTAAACCTGTGAACGAAGTCGCGAATCCCCCAAATGATCTGTGTCTCTTTTCCCCGGGTGTTGGCCAGGGGAAGAATCATGTGATTGTACACCTGGGCGAGTGCCGATCCGTGTCCGAACCGCGCGATACTCTCTTCGTCAGCTTCCAGAATAGCCGCATAGGTTTCAGGATCATTCTGTTCCATCCACGACAGTAATGTCGGACCAAAGTTGAAACTGATTCCGGAGTAGTTGTTTACGATATGCGTGATAGCACCTCGGTCATCAAGAATGCGTGAAGCCGTATTCGGCGCGTAGCACTCAGCGGAAATTCTTTCGTTCCAGTCGTGGTAGGGATGGGCCGAGTCCTGAACTTCAATCGCCTCAAGCCAGGCGTTCTCCCGAGGCGGCTGATAAAAATGTCCGTGAATACAAATGTATTTTTCCATGCAAAGCGATGTTCAAGATTGATAAGTGGGGTCTACTCCGGCATTAACTATTGACAGGAGGAACCATACGGTGCCAGTACGGTCTTTCGTGATATGCTCAGGGAACTGATGATAACCGGATGTCAGGTACTGATATCCTGCAGCTCAAATTCACTAACTTCCCGATCCAGTTTAAGAATGGTTACTGCCAGAGGAGGCAAATTTAAGGAAACGGAGTAATCTCTCCCATGGAATTTAACCGGGGAAGTATTCAATATGCCCCGATTTAGTACACCGCTGCCTCCGTACTGCTGGTCGTCGGAATTAAATACCTCCTTCCATTGTCCGCGGAAGGGTACGCCTAATCGATAGGAATACCGAACAGCCGGTGTGAAATTACATACAACAATCATCAGTTCGTCTTTGGTGTCGGCTTGCCTCTGGTAGATCATAACGCTGTTTTCCCGGTCGCCATAGTCGACCCATTCAAATCCCTTATGATCAAATCCATATTGGTAGAGAGCCTTTTCCTGTCGGTATAGCTGATTCAGATCGCGGACGATTCGATGAACACCCTTATGAAAATCAAACTGAAGCAAATGCCAATCGAGGCTTCGATCGTGATTCCACTCCGACGACTGGGCTATCTCCCCGCCCATGAATAGCAACTTTGAACCCGGATGGGTGAACATATAAGAAAACAGCAATCGCATGTTGGCAAACTTCTGCCACTCGTCACCGGGCATTCGTCCGAAGAGTGATCCCTTTCCGTGCACCACTTCGTCATGCGATAGCGGAAGCATAAAGTTCTCGGTGAATGCATACATGATGCTGAAGGTGATCTCATTCTGATGATACTTCCGGTGAACCGGGTCTAGCGCGAAGTACCGCAACGTATCGTGCATCCATCCCATCATCCACTTCTGTCCGAAGCCGAGACCTCCAAGATAGGTTGGACGCGATACGCCGGGCCAGGAGGTAGATTCCTCAGCAATGGTTATCGCATCGGGGAAATTGAGGTAAACAACCTCGTTGAATTCTTTCAGAAAGGTAATCGCCTCGATGTTTTCGTTCCCCCCGTATTGGTTGGGAATCCACTCGCCTGCCTTTCGCGAATAGTCGAGGTAAAGCATGGAAGCTACAGCATCGACCCGAAGTCCGTCGATGTGATATCGGTCCAGCCAGAACATAGCATTGCTGATAAGAAACGAGCGTACTTCATTGCGGCCGTAATTAAAGATGTAGCTTTTCCAATCCGGATGAAACCCTTTTCTCGGGTCAGCATGCTCGTAAAGATATGTCCCGTCAAATTTGTATAGTCCGTGAATATCACCCGGAAAATGGGAAGGTACCCAGTCGAGAATCACCCCTATACCCGCCTGATGGAGGCTGTCAACGAGGTACATAAAGTCTTCGGGACTTCCATAGCGGCTACTCGGAGCAAAATATCCGGTGAGTTGATAGCCCCACGACCCATAGAACGGATGCTCCATGACGGGCAGGAATTCGACATGGGTGAAGCCCATATCCTTAACATAAGCTACCAGCTCCTCCGCGAGCTCGGGATAGGTCAGAAACTGATTGTCTTCTTTTCGTCGCCATGAACCAAGGTGTACTTCGTATACCGAATAGGGCTGCGCCTTGCCAGCGAGCGCTTTTCGGCGTTCCAGCCATTCGTGATCTTTCCACTCATACGAGGGCGTCCAGGTTATTGATGCCGTCTTGGGGGGTAGCTCCGCGTAAAAGGCAAACGGATCCGCTTTATCGAATACTTCTCCTGAGTTTGTCTGGATATGGTACTTGTAAGCTTCCCCATGACCGATGTCACCAAAGAATCCTTCCCATATTCCCGAACCATCCCACCGCGGCTGGAGAGAGTGCCTGCCTCCCTCCCAGTCATTAAAGTAGCCGATCACGGACACGCTACGCGCATTCGGAGCCCAGACAGCATAGAAGGTTCCTCTCACTTCATTATGGGAAACGGTGTGAGCACCGAGTTTCTCATAAAGTCGATAGTGTTTCCCCGACTTAAACAGGTGAATGTCATAGTCGGTCAAGAGGCTGAAGCTCTCCTGAAGTGATTGCTTCTCCATCGTTGCGTTTCTTTCCATAGCGGTGATTACCGGGTTAAAGAATATGCCTGATCAAGCGCAGCAGCCGGTTGGTGCCTCATTGATTAGGTAACAAAATCCTGCCATTTCGATGCCTTCTTCAGAGATTTGACTCATGAATCTCGAGATGAAAAAGATGAAAGGGCATCTTATACGGATCTAGTTCAACATAGTTCCACTCCTGTGTCCAGGTATAGCGCTCATCGGTGACCAGATCGTGTAACTTTATATTGATGGTGTCGCCGAGTCGTAACCGCTCCTTTGGAAGCTGCAGGAAATCGGAGTGACGATTATGAGGATCCAGATTTATCACGACCAGCAATACATCGCTCAAATCCCTTGTCGACTTCACGAACGCCAGCAGATTAGGATTGCTCAACATGCAAAACTGAACATTCCATGTCGACTGCAGCGCAGGATGATCTTTGCGAGCGCGATTGAGCATCGAGATGATGTCTGTCATCCTGTTTGTGTGCTTCCAGTCATGACGCCTGATTTCGTATTTCTCGGAGTTAAGGTACTCTTCCCTACCTTCGACCGGTTGATTCTCGCAGAATTCATAAACAGGACCATATATCCCGTAATTTGACGACAGCGTTGCCGCAAGCGCCAGCCGGCTAATGAAGATGCTCTCGCCCTGATGCTGCAAATGAAAGGGCAGTATGTCGGGTGTGTTCGGCCAGAAATTTGGACGGAAGTAATACCGCGAGGGACCGTACACCAGTTCATTGACGTACTCCATCAGTTCCTCCTTTGATACCCTCCAGGTGAAGTAGGTGTACGATTGAGTAAAGCCCACTTTTGCCAAAGCTGCCATAATCTTCGGCCGCGTAAACGCTTCTGAAAGAAAGACAATATCATCATACTGGCGGTTTATCTCGGCAATTACCCATTGCCAGAACCGAATTGGCTTTGTATGAGGATTATCAACGCGGAATATCTTGACTCCCTGATCAATCCAGAATTCGAATACCGATTTTAACTCTTGCCATAAGTTTCTCCAATCGTCGGTTTCAAAGTTAAAGGGATAGATATCCTGGTACTTTTTAGGCGGATTTTCCGCATACTGAATCGAGCCGTCGGGACGCTGTTTGAACCACTGCGGGTGATCCTTTACGTACGGGTGATCAGGTGCGCATTGAAAGGCTATGTCCATCGCCACATCAATTCCATATTGCTCTGCTTCGCGCACCAAGCCCCGGAAATCGTCAAGCGTCCCCAGTTCGGGATGAACCGCCTTGTGGCCTCCCTCGTCGCTACCGATCGCCCAGGGCGAACCGGGCTCGCCGGGTGTAGCCTGAACGTTGTTGTTTTTTCCTTTTCGATTAATCTTTCCGATCGGATGGATCGGCGGAAGATAGAGCACATCGAAGCCCATCGACGAGATGCGGGGCAAGAGACGGACAACGTCCCGAAAAGTGCCGTGCTTTTCGTCAAGGGCAGCGGACCGGGGGAAGAGTTCGTACCATGCAGAGAAGTTGGCTCGCCTGCTTTCCACAATCAGCGTCAGCTCTCTTCCCAGCGTTGTCTCGTGTTCAATAAGAGGGTGATCATGTACTATTCGCTCAAAGGCAGGGCTCAGAACGGAAGCGATTGCTTCGTGATAACGACTGCTGTCTTCGAGTTCGTCAGCGAGCTGCGCGAAGTGTGGATCTCCTTTCCCAAGACGGCGAAGATAGGTCGCTCCCTCCATCAGCTCGACGTGGACATCAACGGAGGCGGCCGCCTTTTTGCGAAAACCATCGTACCATGTCTCAAAGTGGTCCACCCATGCCCTTACGGTAAAAAGGTAGTATCCCTTCGTTTTGACCTCAAAGGCCGCCGCCCAGGCATCATTTCCCTGGTGGTGCATCTCGAGGATGGTCCAGGCTTCATTTCTCTCGTGGCGATAAAGGAGCTGTGCGCGGATGTGGTCGTGGCCGTCTCCAAAAACATCGGCTGTGACATCTACGAATTCACCGATCGTAAATTTTGCAGGGTACAATCCGCCCTCGACCTGGGGCTGAACGTTTTCAATGATAACCCGGGCCTGACCTCTGATTTCGCTCATTAACGCAAATAATTGTCGTCCTTCCCGCCCTATCACTCAACATACGTACCCGGGCTTGAAAAAATCATTCCTGCTGCTTCAATCCATCGGTTTAAACGCCTCGATAGTGAACACCCAACCCTGCCACGCTCCTATCGTTATCAGACACTGCCCGTCCGTCACACGGTAGCGGTCGTCCGTCCCGAAAATTCCCCGCAGCGCGAAATTGCTACCCACGCCTATTCTCAAAGCCAGATCTGTTGTGACCTGGACGGGGACCACCTCTTCATGGTCACTAAGGTTCACGACTACGAGAAGTCGTTCGTTGCCGTGGAAACGGATATAACTGAAAGTAGCGTCTTTATTGGATACCAGTTCAGCGAACTCGCCGCAGACGATCGCTGGGTGTGACGACGCGAGGTGAAGGAGATCGGAATAACATTCACGAAGCTTTCTCTGGTCTGCGGATAACATCCCGCCATCGAACTGTCCGTGGTTCATCCACTTCTGATGTTCGGGAACATGCCAGTAGTCGAAAATTGTCGTACGGCCGTCATCGCCACTGAACCCCGAACTATCGAGCGCCGGCTCCCCGACTTCCTGCCCAAAGTAGACGAGAACAGCTCCCTCGTCGATAGTCGCACTAACAACCATCGGCGGGATAGCCCGCCAGGCATCACCAGCAAAATGCCGTGAGGCAATTCGCTGCTCATCGTGATTCTCAAGGAAGTGCAAAAGACGGGGCCCGACCCCCGAAAGTTGATTTCGGATCCGGGATATGGCAGTTGTTCCGTGTTGATCACGCATTATTTGACGGAGCGTGTCGTACAGCAGCACTTTGTCATACAGATAGTCGAACCCCGCCTCTCCAACGAAAGTCCTGTACCGATCGGCGTTGTAGATTTCAGCAATAAAGTCAATGTCTTCCCTCTCCGCTTTCACCTGCGGAATCACCCACGACCAGAAGGCAACCGGCACCATCTCGGCCATGTCGCACCGGAATCCATCGATACCTTTGCGCACCCAGAACAGCAGAATGTCCCGCATCTTCGTCCATGTGTCGGGTACGGGATCGAAATACTCACGACCGTCTCCTGTGATATCAACGCCATAATTGAGCTTTACCGTGTCGAACCATGAATAGGCATCAGGCTGCGCCGAAAACACATCGTTGCCCGAGGCTTTGGCCGGAAATTCATAGTAAGGATTTTCTAACGCCGGATGTGGTTTACCTCCCAGCGGAACGTAGGATGCTGGAGCAACAAACGCTTCGCCCGGAAGATAGTAGAAGTTGTTATCAGGGTGGAAAGTCACCGATAAATCGTCGCCGGCCCCCAGTGGTTCGACACCCGGAGGCGTGGTGTCGGAACGGTATACACGGGCAACGTGATTTGGGATAAAGTCGATGATTACACGCAGACCGTGCCCATGAGTGCGCTCGACCAGGTCGTCGAACTCGTTCATACGTTTCCTTACATCCAGGGCAAGGTCAGGACAAACATCGTAGTAATCACGGATCGCATAAGGAGAACCCGCTCGTCCCTTCACGACGGTCGGATGGTCACCCATGATGCCGTCGGCTGGATACGCTGTGACCGAAGCGTGCTCAAGAACTCCGGTGTACCAGACGTGCGTCGCGCCAAACTGACGGATAGCAATGAGCGCCTGGTCATTGATGTCGGCAAATTTTCCGACACCGTTGTCTTCCATTTTACCCCAGGGCGTTGACGCAAGCTGCTTGTTGCCAAACAGGCGCGGAAGTAATTGATAGATGACAGGTTTGCGCATCGGAACAGGATCGAATCCCATCCTGCAAAGACCGCGCCCCAGCTCAGTGTATGTAGCGCTTTTTCAACGCGCGGAACTGAAGCAGATGGATGACCAGCACGACGACGCACATAAGAAGACCGAGAAACTCTCGCGCCTCCTCAACCCATGCGTATTGCATCTTGGCGATTTCGTCAAACAGGAGGTGTTTTTCATCAGAGTTGATCCATCCTGTTATTCCGCGAATAAACAGGAAACTATAGGCGAACAAAACTGCTATGACTGTAATCCATATTCGTGGGATGATATACCGGAACGCTGCCAGTATACATGCGCAGGCAACGACACCATAGATGAGAATCCATATAACAGGATCGGGATCATTGACCTGAAGGAAGGCGAAGACAATAAAAAGGGCGGCGAGGATAAGGTTAGCTGCTTTCATCGGAAGAGTTATGCCTGCAGACATAACGCAGGCAGAGGAAAGAGAGAACCGGCGAGATACCGGTTCTCTTGAGTATTATTTCAACTTCGGCTCTTCGCCATCAAGCGAAAGAACGTACATAGCCATCTTTTCGGCATCGGCCTGCGAAACGCCAGGGTGCGGAGTCATAGGAATCTCGCCCCATACCCCACTACCTCCTTCGATGATCTTTCCAGCGAGGTAAGTGACGTTTGCCTGAGTGAAGTCATACTTTTCGGCTACCTCCGTGTGAGAAGGTCCAATCAGCTTATTGGTTTCGTGATGACACGTCCTGCAATCGCTCTGATCAACCAGCGCTTTACCTTGTGCGATCAAGTTCTCCGGCGATGACGACTCACCACTCTTCGAGGGCTGATCAGCGGTTTCATATTCGTTGTAAGCGTCCTGCTCTCCCTCCTGCTTGCTGCTACCGCCGCCGCAGGATATGATGGTGAAGGCAAAGCAGCCGAGCATAACGCCCGATAGAAGTAACTTTTTCATTGCGTGTAGATTTAGATTAGTCCTAGTACTTTCTTGTTAAATTTCTGGTCCTTACCCGAAGCGGCAAAATCGTCAAAGGCTTTTTCCGTTACGCGGATGATGTGGTCTTTGATGAAGGGTGCGCCTTCGGCGGCACCTTGCTCAGGATGCTTGATACAGCACTCCCACTCGAGTACCGCCCAGCCGTCGAAGTCATACTGTGAGAGCTTGGAAAAGATCGCCTGAAAGTCGACCTGTCCGTCACCCGGAGAACGGAATCTTCCCGGACGATTCACCCAGTCCTGATATCCGCCATAAACGCCGGAACGTCCCGTCGGATTAAACTCCGCATCCTTGACGTGGAACATCTTAATGAACGGATGATAAATATCGATGTACTGCAGGTAATCGAGTTGTTGAAGCACAAAGTGGCTCGGGTCGTAAAGGATATTGCAGCGCGGATGATTGTCGGTCGCTTCGAGGAAACGCTCAAACGTCACGCCATCGTGCAGGTCTTCACCGGGGTGAATTTCATAACACAAATCCACTCCTGCCTTATCAAAAGCGTTAAGAATGGGAAGCCAGCGCTTGGCGAGTTCCTTGAAACCATCATCGACAAGTCCGGCAGGACGCTGGGGCCAGGGATAGACCGTATGCCACATCAACGCGCCGGAGAACGTGGCGTGAGCCGTCAAGCCGAGGTTCTTACTGGCGCGCGCGGCGAGTTTGAGCTGATTAACTGCCCAGGCGGTACGATCCTTGGGTTTACCATGGACGCTCTTCGGGGCAAAGGCATCAAAGAGGTCGTTATACGCGGGGTGCACGGCTACGAGTTGCCCCTGAAGGTGAGTTGATAGCTCCGTGACCTGCAGCCCCGCAGCTTCAATGTTACCTTTCCATTCGTCGCAGTAGTCCTTACTCTCGGCTGCCTTTTCCAGGTCGATACAACGCGGATCCCAGGTAGGAACCTGAACGCCCGCGTAGCCAAGCGATGCTGCCCACCGGGCAATTGTCTTAATATCATCGAACGGCGCCTGATCGCCCATGAACTGGGCAAGAAAAATTGCAGGTCCTTTTATCGTTTTCATGTCTGATGCGTTTTGATTCCCAATGCCTTACTTCAGCGCAGTCCATTTGCGGGTTGAAGTGGAAGACTTGACAGCCGTCTTTACGAAATTCATTCCGCGAACACCGTCTTCGACCGTAGGGAAGTCATACTTGGCAAGGTTCATCTTCTTTCCAGGCTTGTAGTCACGAACCGCACGGGCAAAGCCCCGATAGATATTGGCGAAAGCTTCGAGATACCCCTCGGGGTGACCTGCGGGCGTGCGCGTAAAAGCTTTGGCGGCATCCGACAGATAAGGCTGACCGGCGCGCAACACTTCCATGGGACGATCGAGCCAGCGCACGATCAACGTGTTCGGGTCGTGCTGTTGCCATTGGAGGCCACCCTTTTCGCCATAGACACGGATGTTGAGATTATTTTCTTCCCCTGCAGCCACCTGCGTGGCGAT
>CAZHIQ010000047.1:0-19668 GCA_964532595.1 uncultured Roseivirgaceae bacterium | reverse complement strand
CGTTATTTGGTACCGGGCATATGTTCTTTAGAATTCTGATGAGACTATTTTTTGCTTTTCTGGTGGCTCTCGCTGCGGTTACGGCCGCAAACGCTCAGAGCTCCGTAAAAATCTCCGGCACTGTTATCGATTCGCTCACCAGCAATCCGGTCGAGTTTGCCAACGTGGCGCTGATGCGCTCAGGGTCTTCTACCCCTATCGATGGGACAATCTGCGACGTCAAAGGGGAATTTGTCCTCCGTAACGTGGCACCGGGGACCTATCTGGTTCAGATTTCCTTTATCGGCTTCGAAACCCGGACGCTCCCGGTAACGGTGCGTGACCGGCAGGACATTGCCCTTGGAAGCGTGATTATCAGTCCGACGCAACAGCTCCTCGAAGCGGTAACGGTGGAGGGAGAAAGAGCGCTGATCGAAGAGCGGGTGGACCGCACCATCTATAATGCCGAGAACGATCTCACTTCACGAGGCGGCGATGCGACAGATGTCCTGAAAAGGGTACCGATGCTGTCGGTCGATCTCGACGGAAATGTTTCCCTGCGGGGAAATCAGAATATCCTCGTCCTCATTAACAACAAGCCCTCTTCCATCGTAGCGAGTAGTGTAGCGGATGCGCTTAAACAAATCCCCGCGGAAGAGATAAAACAGGTGGAAGTCATTACGTCACCTTCAGCGAAATATGACGCAGAAGGATCGGCCGGAATTATCAACATCATCACCAAGAAAAATACCCTGCGAGGGGCTACGCTGAATATCAATTCGGGGATCGGACTTCGCGGCTCAATGCTCGGACTGAACGGGAACCTGCGAACAGGCAAGATGGGCTTCTCGCTGGGCGGGTTCGGTCGCGGCTTCTACAATACCAGCGGTAGTTTCCTCAACGAACAGACTACCCGTGCTCCCCTCGGCAATAATCTTTATGAGGAGACGCTAAACGTTCAACGCGCTGATACCCGCAACAACGGTCTTTTCGGCAGTTACAACCTCGGATGGGATTACGATATCGACAAGAAAAACTCAATCACGGCTTCGGTACGGTTTGGAGTTCGGAATAACAAAACGTACCAGGATGACCTCACTACTGAGCGCTATGTCGACGATGCCCTGGTGATGAGCACGTTGGCCGATAACGCGAACCGCAGCGCCTTTAACAACATCGACGCCAGCTTCAACTATACCCATTATTATGATAAGCCCCAGCGCGAACTGAGTTTTCAGGCGCTGTTCAGCCGAAACAATGGGAATTCATACTTCGAGAACTTCGTTCGCGATCCGTCCGACCGGACATTGCTGAGCAGATTCCGCAACGACAACGATGGTTATAACCAGGAGCTGACGTTCCAGGTCGACTATCAGACGCCGGTCAGCACAAATCAGATTATCGAGTTTGGTGCAAAGAACATCATGCGATCGGCGTTCACCGAGTATGCCTCGTTCCGGGCAACGGGCGAAGGTGCGTACGAACCTGCGGTTAATGATCGTTTCAACAACAACCTAAATTACGACCAGGGTGTCGTTGCCGGATATTTTGCATACACGCTTGCCCTTCAGAACGGGGTTAGTGTTAAAGCAGGCGCGCGTTATGAACACACTAATATTGACGCCTACAGCCGCACAGAAGACGATATTGAAATTCCCTCCTATGGTGTTCTGGTACCCAGTGTTAACGTGTCACGCCGACTGAAGAACAACAACACACTCAAAGCTTCCTACAACCGCAGAATTCAACGACCCTCCATTCGCTATCTCAACCCGAACATCGAGCGCCAGAACGCAATTGATGTGACGGTCGGAAATCCTGTACTCGCACCTGAGTTTACCAACAACTTTGAGCTTGGCTACAGTACTCTGCTGAAGGGACTCATGATCAACTTTACGGGGTTTGCCCGCTACACGAACGATGCTATTCAGAGCGTACGGGTTCCTGACGAGATTGATGGTGAAAGTGTGATCAAGACTACTTTTGAGAATATTGGTAAAGACCGCGCGTATGGAAGTTCAATCTTTCTTAACGCCAATATGGGCAAGCTTTCCCTTAACGGTGGCGGGGATGTGTACTATACTTCAATAGATAACAACGTTCCGGTTGATTCCCTACGCGCAAGTAACGAAGGCTTTGTCGTAAGCGGACGGATCTTCGGCAGCTACGATTTGGGTAAGGGCTGGGGAGCACAGCTGTTCAGTTTCTATCGCGGGCGTCAGGTTCAACTTCAGGGTACGCAAGGCGGATTCTATATGTATAGCCTCGGCTTCCGGAAAGAGTTTAACGAACGCAAAGGAAGTATCGGTCTTGCCGCGGAGAACTTCTTACAGTCGTCCATGAAGATCCGAACCAAGCTGGAGTCGCCTCTGGTTGCTCAGCACAGACTCAACACCCGTAACAACCTCAGCTTGCGATTGACGTTTACTTACCGGCTTGGAAAAATTTCGATGGATGATCAGCCTCGTCGGCGCCGGCGGACCATTAGCAACGATGACCTCAAAGGTGATGGAGGTGGCGATGCTATGCAGATGGGCGACGCGGGTATGTCGGTGGGCCAGGGAGGAGGTCGTCAGCGCAATGCCGCCCAACCTCAGCGACCCGTAGCGAAGCCTGCGAGCCAGGCGGATACCACGACTTATGAAGTAGCCGGTAACTGGACATACAGCATTGAAGGTATGCAAGGTGCCGGAGGGAAGGTTGAAATTCGCAAGACGGATACCGGCTTTGAAGGGACGTTGACGCATCAGCGGTGGGGTACTATTGAGTTACAGGACGTGAAGGTGGAGGGCAATGAGGTGTCATTCCGCTACCCGATTTCGATGCAGGGCAATGAACTGTTTGTTGACGTCAAGGGCGTAGTATCGGCCGATACCATGAGCGGCCAGATTCAAATGGGCGGACAACGAACCGTTAACTTTACAGCCACGCGTACGCCGTAATCGTTTACGGTCGCTTCTTTTTCTGTTTTCCTTCCGGTATTTGAGGGGGGAGCCCTATCTTTGCAGCAGTTTATGAAGGACTTGTGCGGGAATCCGTTTTGTATGGATTCCTAACGCACAGGTTGTTGGCATAGGACGAAAGTCCTTTTCTCTTTCTCACAGGCTCCAAACCCCAGCCTCCGTTTAAGCCAACAGCCGCTATGTTGTATGCTAAACCGTTATTTGATGGAAAATTCTCAGGAGAGACGTCTGATCATTGTTGCAAATCGATTACCCTTTCAATTGCTGGAGAAGAAAAAGGTAGTGACCATGAAGGAAAGCGACGGCGGACTGGTCAGTGCCCTTAAAAGCTACTTTGAAAGCGAACACAATGAAGAGGCGTTTTCTTCTGTACTGTGGATCGGCGCGGCCGATTTTCCAGAGACGCGTTGGAACAAGTATAGCGAGAATCCAACCGGAAAGAGTTCGTTTGACGTGCATCCGTTGTTTATCGACTCAAAGACCTATAGCCGGTACTACAATGGTTTTTGCAACGGAACGATTTGGCCCCTCTTCCATTATTTCACTACGCTTACCGAGTTTGATGAAGCTCACTACGACAGTTACCGCGATGTGAATGAGATCTTCGCGGAGAAGATACTGTCGATCATGAAACCGAACGACATCGTGTGGGTCCATGACTATCAGCTTATGCATGTGCCGGGCCTTGTAAGGGCAAAGCAGCCTCAGGCGACGATTGGCTTCTTTCTCCATATACCCTTTCCATCATTCGAAGTTTTCCGCATGCTGCATAAGCCGTGGAAGGGTGAGATAATTCGCGGCTTGCTCGGCGCCGACCTTATCGGGTTTCATACACATGAGTACGTCCAGCATTTTCTAAAGACTGTCCAGATGATCCACGGCCACGACAGTCAGTTCCGGAATATAGAAATGCGCGAGCGCGTAGTTAAAGCCGAGATGTTTCCGTTGGGGATCGACTTTGATAAATTTCACAACGCGGCGTCTAATCCCAAGGTTGTGGGAATGCGCGAGAGCATCCGCGAGAACTTCAAGGAGAAAAAAATCATCTTTTCCGTCGACAGGCTCGACTATACTAAAGGGGTTACTCACCGACTGGCCGGATTTGAGCGTTTCCTTGATAAACAACCTGAGTGGCGCGGAAAAGTTGTCTTCGTATTGGTGATAGTCCCTTCGCGACAAATTATTTCGAAGTACAATGAGAGAAAGAAGATGATCGAAGAGATCGTCGGTCGCATCAACGGGAAGTATTCTACGCTTGAATGGCAGCCGATCATTTATCGCTACAGCCATCTTGCTTTTGACGAGTTGTGTGCTATGTATCAGGCAGCGGATGTCGGATTGATAACGCCGATCCGTGATGGAATGAACCTGGTTGCGAAGGAATATGTGGCTAGTCAGCAGGATCGGGGAGTTCTTATCCTCAGCGAGTTTGCAGGGGCGGCGAATGAAATGGGAGAAGCCCTGCAGGTAAACCCGATGGATAAGGATGATGTGGCCGATGCCATTTATGAAGCGCTCGTTATGCCCGAGGAAGATCAAAGGCAAAAGATGGGCATGCTTCAGGAGCGCTTGAGAAATTATACGGTTTCCCATTGGGTGACCGATTTCCTTCGCCAGCTGAGCGAAGTCATAGAGCATCAAAGCAGTCAGCGGACAAAACATGTTACGCCGACCGTGATGAACTCCATTCGGACGCAATTCCGCGAAGCGGAGCGACGCCATCTCTTCCTGGATTATGACGGAACACTTGTTCCGTTCTCCAAGCACCCTAAAATGGCAATCCCTAATGATGATTTGCTCAACCTCTTGAAGCGAATCACGGCTGATGAACGAACCCTGGTGACCATTATCAGCGGTCGTGACAGTAAGACACTTGAGGGTTGGTTCAGTGAGCTTCCTTTAAATCTGGTGGCGGAACACGGAGCGTCAGTGCGGCTCAAAAACGGTGAGTGGAAACATCACAAGGAAGTCGATCAGTCGTGGAAGCCGATCATGCGCCCTACCATGGAGTTGTATATGCGACGAAGTCCCGGGTCGTTTCTGGAGGAAAAGACTCATACGATAGCGTGGCACTACCGCAACGTGCATCCCGAACTGGGCTTTATCCGGTCGCGCGAACTTCTCGACAATCTTCAACACTTGGTTAGAAATACCAACCTTCAGATTATCGACGGTAACAAGGTTATCGAAGTACGCATAGCCGGCGTTGACAAGGGTTCTGTCGCTAAACAATTTCTGGAGCGGGAACATTTTGATTTCGTGCTCGCGGTAGGCGATGATAAGACGGACGAAGACATGTTCCGGGCGCTCGCCGACCAGGCCATAACTATTAAGATAGGTCGGGGGCATACGCTCGCCCGATATAATCTTTCCAACCAACTCGAAGTAATCGATCTTCTTAACCAACTTATTAAAAGCTAAGTGGCTGCGCATACTTACAACATGGGTATTGTAGGGAACTGTTCCTACATGGCCTACATTGACACGCACGCTGCCGTCCGCTGGATGTGTATGCCGCGGTTCGACAGTTCTTTTCTCTTTGGCTCACTATTGGATGATGAGAAGGGTGGGGAGTTCTCCATCACACCTCTCAGAGGGTACACGTCCAGACAATATTATGTGCCTAACACCAACGTGTTGGTCACCGAGTTCACATGTGATGATGGGAAGTTTAAGGTGATTGACTGTGCTCCCCGGTTTTACCAATACGAGCGATACTTCAAGCCGACGATGCTCGTCAGGAAAATTGAGCTGATTGATGGGAATCCGGCGATCACCGTAAAATGTCGTCCGGTGGGAGGATATGGCGAGATGCAGGCGGAAGTCGTGCCAAGTAGCAACCACCTTCGCTATCGTCACTTCGATATGCCGGTGAGGTTAACCACGGATGTTTCTCTTTCCAATATCATGGAGGAGCAAGCCTTCGTATTAAGTCGCAACCGATATCTCGTATTCACTTATGGCGATCCGCTGGAGGCACCACTCAAGGTTACAGCTGAGGACTTTATCAACAAGACGGTGCGTTACTGGCAGAACTGGATAAAGAGCACCTATGTTCCTGACATGTATCAGGATGCTATCATCCGGTCGGCGTTGGTACTCAAGTTGCATCAGTACGAAGATACCGGGGGTATTATTGCCTCGGGAACGACGAGTCTTCCGGAGCACAATGGCAGTAAACGTACGTGGGATTATCGCTATTGCTGGTTTCGCGACTCCTACTATACGCTCAAGGCATTTAATGAAATGGGGCACTTCGATGAGCTCGAGGGCTACTTCGATTATATCCAAAGCATTCTGTTGAGGGAGCCGGGACGGATGCAGCCTCTCTATACCGTCACCGGATCTACCGATCTCGAAGAGATACACTTGCCACTCAAGGGCTATCTGGGCAACCAACCGGTACGCATAGGAAACAAGGCCTATATGCAGGTGCAGAACGATGTGTACGGACAGGTACTGGTAGGCTTGCTCCCACTTTATATTGACAAACGTCTGACGTTTAAACAGAAGAACGGTTATAAGCCGATGGTGAACCGCCTTCTTGATTGGATCGAGAAGACGATGCTCGAGCCGGATGCCGGGTTGTGGGAATTCCGCAAGGTTACGCAGGTTCATACCTACACCCTTCTATTCCATTGGGCCGGTAGCAAGGCTGCGGTCAAGATTGGCGAGGTAATGGGTGACCCCGAGTTAATGGCGCGGGCGCGAAAGCTGGAGCAAACGGCGGCGTCTTATATCGAGCAGGCTTATGATGAGAGTCGCGGCGTATACGTTCAGGCACTCGGTGCCGAGCACCTTGATGCAAGTACGTTGAAGCTTATCACGATGAACTACCTCGATCCCACCAGCGAGCGGGCGCGGCGACACTTAAAGGCTCTGGAAGATCTGCTGAAAACGGAGCAAGGATTGTTCTATCGCTATGTTCATCCTGACGACTTTGGTAAACCCGAAGCAACGTTCCTGGTATGCGCATTCTGGTATGTCGATGCTCTCGCTTGTGTCGGGAGGGTGAATGATGCGATTCGCGCTCTTGACAATATACTCCGTTATACCAATCATCTTGGACTCTTCAGCGAAGACGTTGGTCTTGATGGTTCACAATGGGGCAATTTCCCTCAAACCTACAGCCACGTGGGTTTGATCAACGCGGCGTTCAGAATCTACAAGAAACTGGATTTGCCTAACTTCAAGGCGAGAGGTGAATGACAGATATCAAAGCGGACTAATGCTCGTCCAGCCTCCGTCGATGATGAGTGTTTGTCCGGTAATGTGGTCGGCCTGAGCGGACACCAGAAAACTTGCCGCGTTGGCGATGTCATCAATGCTGGCTGCACGCCCCATGGGGGTGCGTTGGGCCCACGTCGACTCATAGTCGGGTTCAAGGGTAGTGCGCTGCGTTAGCGTGGCTCCCGGTGCGAGGGCGTTCACGTTGATTTTATGAGGGGATAACTCGATGACCAGATTACGCGCCAGCATTTGAATTGCGGCCTGTGTCATGCCGTGTGCACTCAGGCTCTGGTGAGCCTGTACGCCCGTGACGGACGACATGAAAAGTAACTTTCCTCCCTGTCCCTGACTGATCATTTGCCGGGCTGCTGCCTGGGCAAGAAAGAAAGTCCCGCGCAGGTTTACGTTGATAAGACTGTCGAAGTCATCAACCTCGTATTCTGTAAAGTCTCCGAAGATGGTGATCCCGGCGTTGGCAATTGCAATGTCAAGTTGCCCAAACGATCGCACAGCTTCTTCGACTAGCTGATTCAGGAAGTGAACATTAGAAACATCGCCCGCCACCGGGATGCAACGACCGCCCGTTTCTTTCTGAATTTTCGCCGCGGCTTCTTCTCCGAGCTTTTCTTCAATATCGTTGAGGATGACGTGAGCCCCACGCATTACCAGTTGTCGGCTTACTCCGTAGCCAATTCCTTGCCCTGCTCCGGTCACTACGGCTACTTTCCCTTCAAGTGTCTTTTGTTCCATGTCGTCGATTCTACCTTTTTACCTGTGTTTGTCGTGGCGCTTTACACTTTTTTGTTCCTCAAGGGCAAAATAGGACTTTTTTTGAAGAGTGCAGCCCGCCTCTTCGTATGCGCGGTCGACAAATCTTTTCTTCGCTGTTTTTGTTGTGGGTATGTCCGGTATTATCCGGCTGTTGAACGTAAAACCATCTCATTGTATTTTAGCATTCATATAGCATCATGCAAAAATCGTCGGAATTCGCATCGCCTGTTCTGGAGGCAATAAAACAACGCAGAAGTCGCAGGGCATACGCCCCTACACCTGTAGAGCACGATAAGATTCATTCTCTTTTTGAGGCTGCGCGGTGGGCGCCTTCAAGCTTGAATGAACAACCCTGGTTCTATATTTATGCGACTCGCCACGAACAGCCGGAACTCTGGCAGGAGATCTTTGATGCTTTGAACGATGGGAACAAACTTTGGGCTCACCGCGCTCCTTTACTTATCGTGAGTATGTCGCGCAAGCGGTTTATTCGTTTCGACAGTGAAAACCCTGCGGCCAAATACGACCTTGGCGCTGCCAATGCTTTCCTTTCTCTCCAGGCGGCACACCTCGGCCTGAACGTGCATCAGATGGCTGGATTCAATCACAAAGTAATTGTCGATAACCTTCGTATTCCGCATCATTTGGAGCCGGAAATCATTATGGCTATTGGTTATCCCGGTGAAGTTGATCAATTGCCCGAAAAGCTACAGCTTAGGGAGCTGGCTCCCCGAGAGCGATATCTCAAACAGGAGTTCGTGCGAAACTCGGCTTTCCCTGAAGAGGCCGAATCTTAACAGTCCCGGACGACCTGTCTTGCTCCGAGAAAGCCGTCGGGGCTCTCTTTGTTATCTGCGGTCGCAATCGGTTGCGTTTAATCCTTACATTTGATTAATCTATGTCCGATACGCCACCGGAACTGTTGCAGCCGTTATGAGGGGTATCAGGAATAGCTTTTTATCCCATCCCTTTATAACCGTCAGTAGAGTGAGATTTCTCCTGGTCTGTTCGTTCGCCTTCAGCACCTTTGCCGCTTGCGGCCAGTCGGTCACGGTTTCGGGGACAGTCGTGGACAATGAGCAACGCTTGCTCCCACTTGCTAACCTGGTGATCTTGCCCGACAGTATTGTTGTGACTACCGACGGAAACGGAACGTTTCGCTCGCATTGTACTGCCGGCCAAAAACGGTTTATCGCGAGCTACACCGGCTTCGAATCTGTTGAGTTTGGATTCCCGGTACATACTGACACTACCCTGGTCATTCAACTTAAGCCGCGCAGCGAAGAGCTTGAGCCGGTGATCGTCTCGGCGGAGCGCTATTCGTCTGAAGACCTGGTTCAGTCGACGCGAACCAGCACTACCGTGCTGAGTCAACGGGATATCAATGCGATTCCGGTTCTCGGCGGAGAGGCCGATGTTCTCAAGACGCTGCAGCTGCTGCCGGGAACGGTTCGTGGTGTCGAAGGTAGTGCCGATCTCTTTGTGCGGGGTGGTGCCGCCGATCAAAACCTCGTTTTGCTGGATGGCGCGCCGGTCTACAATACCAGCCACCTTTTTGGATTTGTATCCGTTTTTAATCCCGACATACTCAAAACGGTTGAAGCTATCCACGGAGGTTTCCCGGCCACTTACGCCGGTCGGCTCTCGTCCATTCTGGATATTCAAACGCTGGATGAAGCCGCCTCTGAGACTCGTTTCTCGGGCGACGTCGGTCTTATTGCTACCAGACTCTTCCTGGAGCAGCCCCTCGTTAAAGACAAACTCAGTATTTGGGTCGCGGGTCGTCGCACTTACATCGACCGGGTTGCGGAAATCGCGGGCGAATCACTTCCGTACTACTTCTATGACCTCAACGGGAAAATAACCCTGAGAGCATCGGAATACTCAAAGCTCGAACTATCGTTTTATCACGGCGAAGACCTTCTGGATATTTTCCGCGATCGGAACCGCGATGGATACGGCTTCGTGACCGCTTATGAAAGTCGTAACCGAAACCAAAGCCTTCGATGGTCAAGGAGCAGCCCTTCTGGAATTCAGAATATCTTCATGGTTGCTCGCACAGGATATGACTATGATATCCATAATAGGTTTGACGATAATCAGTTCGGCGCTACATCGGACATTAATGATGTTATTGTCCGATGGTCAATTCGACACGACTCTCTGCGCAATGGCGGAGTACACGCGGGAATGGAATGGATTCGTCATAACCTTAGTCCAAGCGTGGTCAGCACCGAGGGTACTATCGCCGAACTTATTGGAAGCAGTACGTCGCGCGGGTTGGTCTCCCACGAACTGGGAGCATTTGCCAGCCGCGAGTTCCTGCTGAAACCCCGGGTACTGGTCAACGCCGGCTTGCGTTTATCGGCGGGAATATCGGATAATTCGGTTTATGTGGTGCCCGAACCCCGCCTGCACGTCCGCTATTCACTGGCCGGAGATGAGTCGCTAAAGCTGAGCTACTCGCGAATGGCGCAATACATGCACCGGATTTCCAACTCGGCAGTAACCACTCCGGCCGACTTATGGTATACGGTTACGGACAAGATCGATCCTCAGACTGCACATCAGGTTTCCGTAGCATGGCAGCGATTCGTCCCAACACAATCATTGTTTCTTAGCATTGAGACCTATTACAAGTCGATGCAAAACCTAATTGGGTATGAGGAAGGGACCAACCTTTTCTTTAACACCGACTTCGAGTCAAAGCTTGTTCAAGGAAGAGGAAAAGCAACGGGGTTCGAGGTATTGGCACGAAAGGAGGCAGGCCGGTTTACCGGATGGATAAGCTATACCCTCTCCTGGTCGCGGAGGCAATTTGATTCTATCAATGGCGGGCAGTGGTTCAGGGCGCGGTATGATCGACGCCACAATGGAGCGATCGTGGGCCAATATGCTTTAAGCGACCGATGGTCGCTGTCGCTTGTTTGGGAGTTTATCTCCGGAGCTCGGTTCACGCCTGTTGTAGGAAAGTACGCGGTGATTGCTCCTACCCATAGTGGTGTTGATCTTATCCCAATCTATGCGGGAGTAAATGAAGTTGGTCTTGCCGATACCCATAGGTTGGATATAGGTGTTAAATTCCGAAGTCCGCCGGAGAGAAAATTCCAATGGCACTGGTTCGCTGGCATTTATAATGTGTATAACAGAGCAAGCCCGGTTGGCGTGGTTGTGGAGCAGGACGAGACGGATGGGTCTTTGCGTTACGTTCAACCCGGGCTTTTTGGCCTTATACCCTTCGTCAGTTACGGATTCAAAATGTAGGAATGGAAGCAGGTCGTCGATATCGTCTCTTTATTGCTGGTGCCGTTGCGGCCGTACTGTTCGCTCGTTGCATGCCCGACCCATTGGAAATTGAAAGGATCGACCCTCCTCGTGTGGAGATGGTCGTATCGTCGCAGATTGTACCGGGCGAAGGATTACTCGTTATGGTCACCCGTACCGTAGGCGCACTGGAGGCGAGCGACGATAGTGATCCGTTCGAACTGCTCGGCGCGATAGCGGTCAATGATGCGATTGTAACCCTTGAAGGCCCTCGCCGGATCGACACCCTGCGCTTCAGAGGGACGGGTGTTTACAGTTTGGCGGATCGAGTGTTCGAGCCGGGTGAGAAATACCACCTGACCGTGCGAAGTACGGCGCTGGGAACGGTAAGCGCGACTACGGAGGTGAGGGCAAAGGCATCATTCAAACACATCGAAGCTGAACTTTATTACAATGGCCTTGGCGATACCCTCGCCCAGATCACTTATACCCTGGTAGATCCCGAAGAGAAGAACTGGTATATGTTGAATGTGCAGGAGGTGGAGCGCGATGATGTTGTGGCGAACATGGTCAATCCACGAACGTTTACCCGTCTCATTTCAGATGACGGTTTCAACGGGCAGTCTTACGGGGAGCGATTCCGTATATTTCCAAGAGGTTACAAGCCCGGCGACAGCATAGCGGTTACACTTGCAAACATCAGTGAAGAGTACTACCATTTCATGAAACTCCGACAGGATAATCGATTCAGTTTTCTTGAGTTTGTGAGCGAGCCTGTTGATTACCCGTCGAATGTTACCGGAGGGAGAGGTTTTTTTAATTTGTACACACCCGAAGTGAAGATATTTGTGTTTGAGTAATGATAGAAATACCTACCTATGAAAACATTCAACGGCGTGCGCGCTGATCAGGGATCGGATAAAAAGCTGGCTGTTCTTATCGACGCCGACAACATTCCCTATGCGAATGTCCAGGGAATGATGGAAGAGATTGCCAAATACGGCACCCCTACTTTCAAACGAATCTATGGCGACTGGACCAAGCCTACTACGTCCGGTTGGAAAGGGGTACTCTTGCAGCACGCGATCACCCCGGTGCAACAGTATAGCTATACGTCGGGGAAGAATGCCACCGACTCGGCCATGATTATTGATGCGATGGATATTCTATATAGCGGACGCGTCGATGGCTTCTGTATCGTATCGAGCGACAGTGATTTTACCCGCCTGGCAACTCGTCTTCGTGAAGCCGGAATGACCGTGATCGGCATCGGAGAAAAGAAGACCCCCGATCCATTTATTACCGCGTGCGACAAGTTCATTTACATCGAGATTTTGTCTTCCGACGATTCGGGGTCGTCTAACACGCGTTCGCGGAAAGCGAAAAAGGACTCACTGCAGAAAGTCGATCGCCGTGTGGTCAGTCTCATCAAATCGAGTATCAATGATGTGGCGGACGAAAGCGGATGGGCTTTCCTCGGTGAAGTGGGTACCCTGATATTGAAGAAGCAGCCCAATTTCGACGCCCGGAACTACGGCTTTCGAAAGCTGCTTCAGATGATGAAGAGCCTCGAAGACATCGAAGTGGATGAACGGCAAGGGGAGAGCGGAGGTACACGCCATGTGTACGTGAAGGTGATCGACCGAAAATAGGACGGGTCACGGGGCATAGGTGTCGAAGAATGAGTTCAACAGTGAGATGAGCTCTGCCGCAGTAAGGTAATACATAACCTCGTGGTGAGTTTCGTTAAATGCCCTCAACACTTCGTAGTACTCGTCCTCGGTCAGACGGTGACGAGCCATCAAGCGCGTTTTGACATCGGTGTTCCGAATAATCAAATCCACATAAGTCTCAACCCTCAGGTTTTCGTCATGAAGACGGTCAACTTTAATTTGCTCTTTCTTGTCTTTCGAGATCCAGAAGGGTAGACGTTGAGGCTGCCGCTGCGCATTTTGCTCGTCGAACATTCCCTCATATAGTTCACGACCGCGATATTCATTGATTGTTACCGCCTGCAGAAGGGTGTACTGCTGGTTCAGTCGGATTACGCCGGCTTCGTAGGTTGCCAGCGGAATCTGGAGGATACGGTAGCCGACCCGTGAAAAGATCAGGGTATCCGTGCGAGCGGCTGCGATCTGAAACGCTCCGGTAGAATCCGTGACGGTTCCCCGTGAAGTGTGCTTGATCTGTATGCTTACAGCCGGTAAAGCTTCAATGGTCAGGGAGTCGACTACAATGCCACGGAAAACTTCCTGGCCGAAAGCTGACTTTACCGGAAGGAGCAGGACTAGCGCGAGAGCGATATTTAGCAACCATGAATGCTTCATAGAAAGTCCTGAAGAAAGATATTCCTGACACGAATTCAAAGGCGCTTTTTTTCGGTTTGTTTTTTTGCAAACATTGTCAAATATTGCGGCCCTTTCGTGATCTTTGCGATCAATCTGAAAGAAAACGGGTAATTAGCTCAGTTGGTTTAGAGCACTACCTTGACAGGGTAGGGGTCACAGGTTCGAATCCTGTATTACCCACATCACTTCCCCGCCGGCTGATCGTTACGGCAATAAATCAAATCCCAAAAGTATGAAGTGGCTGTGCCCGATCCTTTTTTGGCTGGTCGCTGTACCAGCGCTTGCTCAGGTTTATATCCCAACCTTTGACCTTCAGGGACATCGCGGGGGAAGGGGGCTTTGGCCGGAAAACTCTATCGGTGGCTTCCTCAACGCGATTGATTCAGGGGTGACGACCATAGAACTCGACCTGGTCATAACAAAGGACAAGCAGGTAGTCGTTTCCCATGACCCATGGATGTCGTCGGCTATCTGCCGCCAGCCCGACGGGTCGGCAATCGACAAGCAAGACGAGAAGAAATTCAATATTTATGAAATGGATTACGCCGAAGTCCGGCAGTTCGATTGCGGCTCAATCCGTCATCCTGACTATCCGGAACAGGTGCCGGTATCGTCGTTCAAGCCTCTGCTGCGCGATGTGATCGTTGCGGTAGAACGACATATCAAGAGTTATTCGCTGTATGAGGTCGACTATAATATTGAGATAAAGAGCAGTCCCTCCGGTGATGGCAAATTTCACCCGTCTCCCGAAGTGTTTTCCGATCTGGTTTACAATCTCATCGACCAGTATTTGCCACTTGAGCGAGTCGTTATTCAGTCCTTTGACTTCCGTGTTCTGCGGTACTGGCATGAAAAGTATCCCCATATCCGCCTTTCGGCGCTTGTCAGCGATGCCAGGTCGGTTGAAGCACATTTAAAAGAGCTGGGGTTTGAGCCCTCTATCTATAGTCCTAACTACCGGTTCCTCAGCCGGGAGAAGGTTGATTACGCCAAGTCGAAGAAGATGCGCGTTATTCCCTGGACGGTCAACGACGTTAGTGATATGCGCCGGATGCTTGAGTGGCGCGTTGATGGTTTCATTACCGATTACCCCAATCGCGCCAAATCACTTGGCCTGGGCATACGGAAATACCCGGTAACGCGGCCCCGGTAGTGGTCATCAGAGTGGATTTTGTTATCCTTGCACAAACTTTCCAGACATGACTAAACGATATGACGTCTACGGAATTGGCAACGCGCTGGTAGACATTGTCACTGAGGTTGATCGCGACTTTTTTGAGCGCTACAGTATTGAGAAAGGCGTAATGACGCTGGTCGATGAGAAGCGTCAGCACGAACTTATTCACGCGATCGATATGAAGCGCAGCAAGATGTCGTGCGGCGGTTCCGCGGCCAATACGATTATCGGCGTCAGCCAGTTTGGAGGTAAGGGCTACTACTCGTGCCTGGTAGCCCGCGATGACCTCGGACGGTTTTTCCTGCAGGATCTCGCCCGCAATGGCGTTGATACCAACCTTACGGCTGAAACCAGCCCCCCAGGCATTACCGGGAAGGTACTGGTGATGACTACGCCGGATGCCGAGCGGACCATGAATACGTTTCTGGGCATCAGCTCCCATATATCCCCGCAGCAAATCGACGAGAATGCACTGCTTAATTCCTCGTATCTATACCTCGAAGGTTACCTGGTGACCAGCCCCTCAGGTCTGGAAGCGATGCGGGAAGCGAAGAAGATTGCCGAGCGACATAACATCCGAACGGCGCTGACATTCTCGGATCCGAGCATGGTCAAATACTTCTCGAAGCAGATGCAGGAAGTGATCGGAGCGAGTGTAGATCTGCTCTTCTGCAACGAAGAGGAGGCTATGATCTACACCGGCACGTATAATCTCGAGGATGCCCGCGAAAAGCTCAAGGACGTTGCCCGGCACTTTGTGATCACGCTCGGGGCAAACGGTGCGATGATTTATGACGGCGACACTTTCATTAACATTGAGCCGTACCGGGTGAAAGCAATAGATACGAATGGGGCAGGCGATATGTTTGCCGGGGCTTTCCTTTACGGAATAACGCATGGCCATAGTTACGCCGAAGCTGGAAAACTTGCCTCGCTGGCCTCATCGCGCGTGGTGACTCAGTTTGGACCGAGATTGGAGCCCGGACAGGTCAAAAAGGTGCTCGGCGAGCTGATTGCCTCCTAGTTTCAATACCTTTATAGGGTCAGATTTGTAAAAACCGAAATAACTCCCCATCTTTGCAGCCCCTTTTTTAGGGCAAAAAACACAGCATTATGGTACGTACCTATCAGCCTTCAAAACGGAAAAGAAAGAACAAGCACGGATTCCGCGAGAGAATGTCAAGCGCCAACGGCCGTCGGGTGTTGGCTGCGCGCCGCCGGAAAGGGAGAAAGAAGCTGACTGTATCGGACGAGAGGACGCTGAAACATAGATAATTGCGTCTCGCGACCTGTTGCGTTTTTCTCGATTTACCTGAATCTCTTAACTTGTCATTAACGCCGGTGCGGTGTTAAATCAATAGAAGGTTGATCAGATTCACGTTTCGAAAACACGAAAGGCTCAACAGTGAGAAGCTCATTCAGGAACTCTTCAAATCGGGTTCCTCTTTTTATTTGTACCCCTTCAAGGTTCTGGTCAGACCTCACCCCGAACCTGATGCCAAAACGCATCAGGTTCTGATCTCCGTTCCCCGTCGAAATATCCGTGTTGCCGCCCGACGCAATCGCGTCAAGCGGCTTATTCGCGAATGTTACAGACAGAATAAAAACTTACTTCCGGATTCCCCTAAATTGACCATTGCCTATATTTATACTCCGAAGGAAATCCTAACCTTTGCACAGCTCCAGGAACGTTTCCTGAAGACGATTAAACGTATTGGTCATGTGGAGAAGAAGTAAGTGGCCGTTTGTGCTGGCCCTGTTGGTTGTCGCCGCCCTGGCATTCCGGGCCCCCGGGGAACGCTATTTCGAGGTAGCTAAAAGTCTGGACATTTTTGCCACCCTGTTCAAAGAGGTAAATGCCTATTATGTCGACGAAGTAGAGCCGGAAAAGCTGGTGCGGAAGGGCATCGATGCGATGCTCGCCTCCCTCGATCCGTATACCGACTACATTTCCGAAGACGAAGTTGAGTCGTTTCGAATCTCCACGACCGGCCAGTACGGTGGCGTCGGTGCGATGATCGGTGTGGTCAATAACAAGATCGTCATAACCCACCCCTACCGGGGTTTCCCGGCCTATAAGAGCGGGCTTAGGGTGGGTGATGAAATTGTCTCGATCGACGGCAAGAACGTTCGGGGCATGCGCACTTCCGAAGTGAGCGCGCTGCTGAAAGGACAGCCCCGAACTGAGGTGAACGTCAAGGTGCGGCGCTATGGCGTCAGCGAGCCCGTGGAAATACGGATGGTGAGGGAAAAGATCAGCATCAGCAATGTAGCCCACTACAGTCTCATCGGTTCCGACATCGCCTACATCCGGCTCGACGATTTTACCCCGGGAGCTTCACAGGAAGTCGCATTGGCCCTGGCCGAACTCAAGGAACGGGGCGCCACAAAGCTCATCCTCGACCTGCGTGAAAATCCGGGCGGACTACTCCACGAGGCTGTCAATATTGTCAATCTGTTTATTCCGAAAGGGTTGGAAGTAGTCTCTACCAGAGGCAAGGTCCAGGAGTGGAACAAGGTGTACAAGACGCTGAATAACCCGATTGATACGGAGATTCCCATGGTGATTTTGACGAGCAGTGGAAGCGCTTCTGCCTCGGAAATCGTAGCGGGTACGCTCCAGGACTACGACAGGGCAGTGCTGGTAGGAGAAAAGACCTTCGGTAAGGGGCTCGTCCAAACCACGCGGCCGCTGTCCTATAACGGTCAGCTTAAAGTGACCACGGCAAAGTATTATATACCGAGCGGACGCTGTATTCAGGCGATGGACTATACGCACCGGCGCGATGATGGCACCGTGCTGCGTATCGCGGATTCGCTGAAGGCGGAATATCGGACGAAAAACGGCCGCCTCGTCTATGATGGCGGTGGACTCGATCCCGATGTACCTGTCGCTGACAGCTATCTCGGCGCCGTGACAACCGCCCTGCTCGACGGCGGGTTGATTTTTGAATACGCTACGCGTTACACCCGTGAGAAAGAAAAGCCGGCCGACCTGGCGTCGTTCCGCTTGAACGACGCTGAATATGATGCCTTTATTGACTGGCTTAAACGCCGGAATTTCTCCTATACGACACCGCTGGAGCGGAGAACGCGTGAGCTGATTCAGATGGCAAGGACCGAGCGACTCGACTACGAGCTTGATGAGTACTTCGACGAGCTCGGGAAGAAAATTGAGGAGAGCAAGGCCGACGACCTCGTTCGCTTCAAAAGTCAGATCAAGGCTCTTCTCGAAGAACAAATCGCCTTTCATTACGATTTGGAGGAGGGCCGATCCAGCATAGGACTCACCCGGGACGAAGACGTAAAAGCGGCGATTGGGGTACTTTCCGATACCGCGGCGTATAAAAAGATTATCCAACCGGGCTGATGACTTCTATTTTGTGCATTGAAACGTCGACTGACGTTTGCTCGGTTGCTCTTACCGCCGGAGGAGCCGTTGTTGCTGCCGCTGAAATTCGCGAAGCTCAGGCGCACGCTTCCCGCCTCGCGCCTTTGATCCAGGAAGTGATGGCCGCTGCGGGAATTGGCTCCGGAGATCTTTCGGCGGTTGCCGTATCGAAAGGCCCGGGTTCTTATACCGGATTGCGGATAGGGACTTCAACAGCCAAGGGACTCTGTTATGCATTAAATATTCCGCTGATTGGCATAGGTACGCTCGATTTGTTGGCTTGGCAGGGTATCACCTCGACTGACGTTGACCGCGAAACCCTGCTTTGTCCCATGATCGATGCACGGCGCATGGAGGTTTACTGCCAGGTAACGGACTTTTCGAGAAAGGTTGTTATGCCGCCTTCGCCCGTGGTAGTTGACGAGAGCAGCTTTTTGGAACTTTTAAACGAACGGCGTGTGTTGTTTCTCGGGAATGGCGCAGCCAAGTGCCGGGAAGTAATCCGGCATTCCAACGCGAATTTCCTCGATGATGTTGTTCCTCTGGCTTCCGCAATGGCGCCGTTGGCTGCTGAAGAGTTTTCGGCGGGAAGAACAGAAAACCTGGTTCAATTTACTCCGTTTTATCTAAAGGAGTTTGTAGCCGGAAGGGCTGGTCAGTCTCGCTGATCCCTTTATATCTTAACTTTGCTGTCATGGAAGCAGGAAACGAAATCGTAAACCGAGTTGCGACGAGTGCGCTCAAAATTTTTGACCTGGAGGAATTTTACGTCCCGGGCGAGCGTGTGTTACTCGATATTCGCGACCAGCTTTTTAAGGGAATGATATTGAGGGAAAAGTCGTTTCGCGACTTTATCCGGAGTCATGATTGGGCGCAATACAAAGGGAAGATGGTTGCAGTAACCTGTTCGGAAGATACAATTATTCCGACCTGGGCTTATATGCTGCTGGCGACATCACTCGAGCCCTATGCGCACACCGTAGCTTTCGGTGGACTTGAGGCTTTAGAGACGAAAATCTTCTTCGATCAGTTGGCGAAAGTTGATTGGAGCGAGTATCAGGATGCGAAGGTTGTGGTGAAGGGATGTAGTAAAGTTCCTGTTCCTGTGTCGGCGTATGTAGAAGTAACAGCGCGTCTTCGGCCGTATGTGTCGAGTTTAATGTTTGGAGAACCTTGCAGTACTGTTCCCGTTTATAAGCGACCGCGCAATAGCTAATCCGTTGACACCAAATCTCTTTCGGGGGGAGAATTGTAATGCGCAGCGCGCCTGGGATAGTCAGGAGAAAATAATTTCCCCCGAATCCTTTGTTCACATTCACAAGCCTTGTTACCTTTGAAGCCCTTTGCAAAAAGGGTGGTGACGAAGAAAAAATAAGTTGCCAGGTGTTGCAAATGAATCCGCGTTTAGCTTCCTTTGCACTCCCAAAACAACAGCACGACCCGGAAGGGGTCGGAAAAGCGCTGAAAAGTTGAATACTGGGTCGAGAGACCACGATTGACACACCTGAGCCTTTGGGTTTAGGGGGATAGTCGAAACGTTCTTTG
>CAZHIQ010000046.1:12666-19737 GCA_964532595.1 uncultured Roseivirgaceae bacterium | reverse complement strand
ACGGACTGGACGCAACCTACGTCGGACCGTTGTAGGTTTATTTTGGAGGTAAGAGAAATCTATAGGGAGCTTCAAGCGCGAAATATGAAAATTATGACAAGAATTTTGTTCGTCGGGATATGTAGTGCCGTCTTTGTTGTACGATCTATTGCTCAACCTGCTATTACCGGGGTGAGTGGCCAGGTTCGTCATGGGCAGTCGGTTCAGATTTCGGGCAACAGCTTTGGAGAGAAGACCGTCGCCGCACCGTTGATCTGGGACGACTTTGAGAATGGCACATCCGGAGAGCTTGTTCAAGGCGGGTGGTCAGTACAACGCGCTAATGAGGATCGGCCCATCTACACAGATGTGCAGAAGTATGGTCAGGGTAATTTGTCATTGACGAATCATATCGAACCGAATGAGAACAATGCTCCTGGCTGTCAGTTTTGTGGCGCCTATCAGGTTGTTCCCGAAGGTTACGAATTGTACGCATCTTATCGATTCCGATTCGACGTGACAGGCGACAATTACGCCATAATGAAACTCGCGCGCCTCGCCTCAAACCCCAATTACGGTGGAACGGATTACTACAACGGTGTGGGTACCCTTATGTATCAGTATCAACCGCATGCTGACTGGGGGTATGCCAATTTGTTATGGGCCGAAGGTCAGGATGTTCAGAAGACCTGCGGGAAAGTCCCGGCAGGACAATGGCATCGCGTCGAGATGTATATGAAACTATCACAGCCTGCGGGAGAGGCTAATGGAGCGGCGTGGCTTCTCGTGAATAACGAGTTGACTTCCAATTTCATGTTTAAAGACTACGTAACCCTCGGTGAGGGTTACGAGTCAAAACTCCATTCGCTGTTGTTGCCGCTCATGCTGGCCAACCCAAGGAACGATGGGAAGTTCGACATGTATGTTGACGATGTATACCTCGACAATTCGCTGGCGCGGGTAGAAATCGGAAACGCCTCTACCTGGTCGGCAACAACGGAGCGGGAAATTCAAATTCCTTCGTCATGGACGGGATCGGCGATAAGCGTGACTGTTAATGTGGGCAGCTTTACCGAAAATGATGAAGTCTATCTCTACGTAGTGGATAGGGATGGTGTCGTGAACGAAAATGGGTACCCGATTCAAATTGTCGCTGTGGAAGAGACTCCGGAGGAAGAGGTCGTTACCGGTGTTGCTGACGAAGGCTCCATCCATTTCTTTCCGAATCCGTCGGGTGACGAACTGGTGGTGCAGGGGGTAGACGCGGATGCAGAGGTGGTGGTGAGGGACCTATCTGGAAAAACGTTCCAGGAGGTAAGATGTTTTATCGGCGAAGGTGTACAGCGTCTTGATTTGAAGAATGTACCCCAAGGAGTATATATCCTGGAAATTCGTACGGACAGGGGAAAATATACAAAGAAGTTTATCAGACAATAAGACTTTCGGGAGGACTGCCTCCGATGGTCGACTAAAACTGCCAGTTATGAGAATTGCTTTTTGTGCGGGCCTGTGTGCCGTCTTCTTATCTTTTTCGTTATCGGGACAAAGTCCGATACCAGGAACGGGGTATACACCGGTTACACCGCGAGCTCTCGCTGAAGGTGAAATTCCCATCACGGAACCAGGGTACTATGGTACTGTAGGTGCGACCTATGTTCTTATGAATGATATTTCCAGTCCGCGGTCAGCTATTTTTCTGGGTAATAACGCGACGCTTGACCTTAATGGTTATGAGATCACCTTTGCCGACGGTGGCTATGAAAATATTCCAAACTTCGATTTTGAAGAGGGGCTTGTAGGCTGGGACTTTTCAAAAGCTCCGACGGCCAAGATTGGCAATAAGCAATTGCAAGTGTTTGTTGGTGACAACGTATTGCAATTGAAGGCCAATGAAGAAATCACGTCGCAGTACATTACCCTGCCGGAAGCCAACCGATCGTATTTCGCGATTTGCGGGGTGGCTACGACCAACATGCGTGTGAGCGTATATATTGAGGACGAAGATGGCAACGTAGTATACAGCACGAATTCCTACGGAGGGTCGAACCGACAAGGGAGTCCGGTCGAAAATAAACGTGTTCAGCTGGGTGGGGGATTCGTGTTTGCTCACATGTACAACAAACCTGCCGGCCGATACAGGGTTCGTGTAAAGGCTAACACCGATGCTATCGTCGATTACATCGACCTGAGGCCTGCACTGGATGTGGGGGTCGGTATCGTCGAGAGGACTTACACGAACACCCATACAGATCAACTGTATGATGGGTGGTACGATCCGGCCTTTTATGATTACTCGGCGAACTTCTCGACAGGCGTCCCTATTGCAGGAGTACCCGTTGTGCCCGCCGGGGCCACTGGGACGATAACGATAAAGAATGGGGTGATTCGGGGTGGAGTGAATGGCGTATTGTCGTGGGGAATCCAATCAACAACGTCGCGTGCCAATGTTGTGCTCGAGAACGTGAAGGTAATCAACCAGGGAATTAATACGAACGCGGTTGAGATAAGACAAGGGACAATTACGAAATGTACTTTCGATGTCAATACTCCCTTTATTATTAATCGCCATAATAGCGGCAATTATGCGGTCGACTTGTTAGGTAGCTACGCGTCGGAAGTTTCTTACTCGGAGTTTTACGGAGGCCAGGGATGTTTGTCAATGCATGGACCGCGAAGCAAGGCTCATCACAATTACTTTGTCAACAGACAGACAGTAACCAATCACTATGCGCTCGCCCCACCGGATTACGCCGAAGTTTACAACAACGTGTTTGATCCCGAAGAAGGATCGGGTATCGGTTTGGGAAGAAGTCAGTACACAAAGGTGTATGACAATATTATCTATGTGACCGCGTCCCCTCCGACGTGCGAGTACGGCAAGGAGGATTACAGTGTCAACGGATTACGTCTTGCTGATTATAACGCAGTTCCAGGCGATCCGAACGGATCGTATGGCAACCATATCTACAATAACAAGTTCATTATTACAGGTAAGGCCTTTCCGGAGTATCCGCAGTACTTGCCTGTTGCAACGGCTATATTCTACAGTGCCAGCGGAGGAGATAATTTTATCTATGACAACGAAGTTGTTGTTAATGCGCTTCATGCCCCCTCAGCGAAGGCAATAACTACCGGGTTCTATGTCGGGGGTGGAACGATTGGTGGTGTCTTTGAGAATAATACGATTACAGGTAATACCGCGGGGATTTGGCTGGCTACTCCGTACGGTAATGCTACCGGTACGAAGATCATTGGCAATACACTTATTCGCGCTGACGATGCCGGGAGCGGTTACCGCCCTGTCCGTCTCGGGGATGGAGGAGCGTTGGCGAAAGACATTTCCTTTGTCTCAAACAAGGTCGTTGGCGGGAGCAATAAGCTTGAGTTCACATCGACCGGCGTGTCACATTCCTATACTGTGGGGTGGTTGTTAACCATAAATGCGGTTGACAAAAATGATATACCGGTTGCCGCCGAGGCGGTCGAGATCGTAGATAAGGATGGAAATGTTGTTTACGAGGGGGTTACAGGTCAAAACGGAAACGTAGAAGCTGTTTTGCTTGAGTACTCACACGCCAACCGAACGACTAAGAACTTCAATCCCTACCGGATTCGAATTGCAAATACCGAAGTCCCGGTTGAGATGAATTCGGATAAAGAGATAACGCTGGTTGTTAACCGTGTGACTGGTGTTTCGCTTCAACACGATTTGAAGATATATCCTAATCCCGCACGCGATACTCTCACCTTGAAGTTCGACGAGCAAGCCGAGAGGAGTATTGTTGTTATGGATTTGAATCAGCGGATCTGTATGACTGTGTCGGCAGATGCGGCTGAAGTCGCCCTTGATGTGTCCGGTCTCTCTTCGGGCGTCTATTTGGTACATGTCATGGGGGAAGATGGGATCAGGCTTGAGCGCCTGGTGAAGTTCTGATATATAATTTGAGTGATCACCGAGGCCTTTCTTTTATTGAAGTAGGCCGGTTCGGTATCCTTAGAAAATTTTGCTTATGAATTCGTTTTTGAGAGAGGGCTGTTGCGTTGCCTGTTTGTTGATTGTTTTCGGGTTCTTTCGTGTGGATGCGCAGAGTCCGATAGAAGGGTCTGGCTACACGCCGGTGCAACACCGCGCATTGCAGGAGGGAGAAATTCCGGTGACTGGCCCCGGTTTCTATGGAACCCCTGGCGCCACGTATGTTTTGATGAATGATATTGTCAGCGCGCGTTCGGCCATTTTTCTGGGAAGTAGTGTAACGCTTGATCTCAATGGCTATGAGATAGTGTATGCAGGAGGAGGGTACGAGAATATTCCAAATTTCGACTTCGAAGATGGGTTGACCGGATGGGATGTTTCGAGGGCACCTTCTGCTCGTATCGTTGGCCGCAATGTTCAGGTTTTCGTTGGAGAGTATGCTTTGCAGTTGAAGAAGGATGAAGAGATCGTGTCGCCATATATCGAGTTGCCCGAGGCGAATCGTTCTTATTTTGCCATGTGCGGAGTGGCGGCACGCACGATGTTCGTGAGTGTGTATATTGAGGATGAAGATGGAAACGTTGTTTATAGCCACAACTCCTACGGAGGGACTGAACGCCAAGGAAGTCCGGTAGAGAACAAGCGGCCGCAATTGGGCGGTGGATTTGTGTTTGCCCATATGTTTGGCAAGCCGGCCGGACGGTATCGGGTTCGGATAAAGGCGAATACGGATGCGATTGTCGATTACATCGATTTGCGTCCGGCGCTTGACGTCGGAGTCGGTATCGTTGAAAGGACTTATACCAATACCCACAACGATCAGTTGTACGACGGATGGTATGACCCTGCTTTCTATGATTATACAGCCGACTTTTCGGATGGAACTCCCTTAGCCGGTGTTCCGACCGTACCTAAAGAGTCCCGGGAAGCGATCACCATCCGCAACGGGACGATCCGCAATGGGGTGAATGGTGTGCTGTCGTGGGGGATACAATCGACTACAAGCAAGGCACCGGTTGTTATCGAAAACGTCAAGATCGTAACTGAAGGGATTAATACAAATGCTGTTGAAATCAGACAGGGATCCATTTATCGATGCCACTTCGATGTAAATACTCCATTTATTATCAATCGCCACAATTCTGGTAACTATGCCGTTGATTTTTTGGGGGACGCATCTTCGGAGGTCTCTTATTCCATTTTCTATGGCGGACAGGGATGCTTGTCGATGAAGAGCAAGGCTGCTCGGGTACATCATAACTTCTTCGTCAATCGCCAGATGGTGACCAACCACTATGCCCTTGCTGTAGGCGATTCGTCCCTCGTTTATAATAATGTTTTCAAACCTGAAACCGGTTCCGGTATTGGTGTAGGCCGGAGTAAGTGGGTGAAAGTATTCAATAACGAGATACATGTTGTATCTTCTCCGCCTACCTGCGAATACGGCAAGGAGGATTACAGTGTAAACGGAATTCGTCTCTCGGACTATAACGCGCCATGGGGAGATCCCCGCGGTTGTTATGGAAACGAGATATTCGATAATACCTTCTATGTCACGGGAAAGGACTTTCCGGACTTCCCTAAGTACATCCCTGTAGCCACGGCTATATTCTATAGTGCCAGTGCGGGGGATAATTTCATTTATAACAACAAAGTCTTCCTTAACGCACTGGATCCGGATTCGAAGGCGATAACCAGTGGCTTCTACGTCGGGGGTGGAACAGTGGGAGGTGTGTTCGAGAATAATACAATTACGGGTAATACATCTGCATTCTGGATCGCTTCGCCGTATGGGCCCGCGAAGAACGTCCGCCTGATACGCAACACGATCGATCCCGGCGCGAATGCGGGTGAGAAATATACAGCTGTCAGACTCGGACATGGCGGGGCCCTCGCTTCCGACATTTTGTTCCTGTCCAACAGGGTGGTTGGTATGGGTGGCCTTACGATCGGAGGTACCGACCTTGAACATTCTTATACTGTGAGTTCATCGGTGACTTTTTCAGCCGGTAAGGGGGGGAGAGGTTCCGCTGTTCGCGTGCTTGACAATGTCGGAAATGTTGTCCTCGATACAGTTATCGCAGGGGATGGAAAGTTGATGGCAGCACTGGCGCAGTATCGGTATGATGCCGGACACAAAAACGGAGCAAATCCCTATCGCATACTCGTCGGCGATAGGGAAGGGACTGTGGAGATTGATGACGACATGGAAGTGACCGCAACGGACAAGCATTTGATCGCTGTCTCCACTTCATCTGAAGTAATTGCAGAGGTAGACCCTGTAACTGAAAAATTCGTAATCCGATTCCCTACATCGACGAAACGAAAAGTTGTACTAAGAGATGCTCAGGGGCGTACTGTCAGCCAGGCTACGCGAAAGGATGTGGTTACGGTGCCGCTATCCCGGATTGCGACGGGAGTGCATGTTGTTGAGATACAGGAAGGCACGACTGTGGCTCGAGGGCGGATAGTGAAGTTGTGACATTATTCAAAACCGAGAAATCTAAACCTAAATAGACCATTATGAAGCGAAAATTCCTCCCCATCTGGCTTGCGTTGGCAGGCTTGGTATTTATCCCCCTGGCCTGTAGCGAGGATAGCCCCGTTGATGACGAAGAGATCCCAGGTAAACCGTCGCTGTCGCTGACAGTACCAGGATTGTCGGTTTCTGACGGAAAGGTAAATGTCAGTATCAAGAGTGATTCAGTCCTTGAGATAGCCTACAGTATTACGGCACCGGGGTTAATCCAGACAGCTGCGTGGGTACTTGACGGCGTCGAGTCCGACATCGACGATGTCGGGGGAGCGGAGACTAGCGGTAAGATAACCCTTGATCTGCCGTTTGAGTCTGCGTCTTATGCATTTAAGTTAAAGGTGGACGACATGTTGGCACAAACTGCCTCGGCTGACCTTTCCATTGTTGTAACAGCTGTGGAGGAAGAGGAGACGACCACACCGCCACCTGCATTGCAGCACGGCGACTTGCAGACGATTGTCGTAGCGGGAGCCGGATCGAAGGCCGACAACAACGTCGGCAACTACACATTTGCCGGACATCGTCATATACACCACCGGTTTACCGACTTTGAAAATGCGACAACTGCGGAGCCGGCCAGCAA
>CAZHIQ010000046.1:0-12566 GCA_964532595.1 uncultured Roseivirgaceae bacterium | reverse complement strand
CAGCCGGGGACTCAGTTAACCTGGCGGTGCGAAGGAAGCTTCAAGGTCGGTTGGTCCGATCAGCGCCTTCCTTCAGCCACAGGATGGAATCGGATTGATATGATGGTCGATTTCGAGGAAAACAAGTATGTGTTAATGCTGAACGGTCAAACACTCACAGATGTATCCGTCGGGTATGACGGGTGGGTTTACGATCAGGTCGATGACGGATACCTTCATTACGCCTTACTGGGAAATACGATAATTCCGAACAAGGAATCGGACGCTGCCATTCAGTTTGCACAACCGGTAGCCGACTGGGATTTGCGTCGCATTGAAATCGCTGATAGCGACGATTGGGATTCGAAGACCCGGTCAGTTATTCAGCCCGTCAAATCGTGGAGTGATGACAACATTACGTTCATCGTGAACCAGGGTGATTTTGAGGACCTGGAGAATAAGCACATCTTTTATCTGGACGGACTGGATGTGACCTATGTCGGCCCGTTGGAGCCGTAAAAGTATGGAGTGAATGCCGTTTCACTTTTTTTGTTAAATGCCTGCGACCTGGTTGCAGGCATTTTTCATTTTATAAGGATAACAGCTTCCGAGGAGCAGCAGTGCGAGCGTGGCACAGCGATTTTCGCTGTTGCGTTATGTCTCACTACAACCCAATATTGCTATGGTGCTAAAGATGGACAGGCTTCCTATTGAGTTGCCTAAACCAAAGAACCCTTCAGCGAACGATGCTGCTGCTGTACAGGAACTTCTCGGCGGAAAATTCGGCGAGATGTCGACACTGATGAACTATACTTATCAGTCGTTTAACTTCAGAGGTCGAAACCGTCTGAGACCGTATTACGATGTCATCTCGAGTATTGCCGGCGAGGAGTATGGTCATATTGAGGTGGTGTCGTATTCAATTAATCTACTGTTGACAGGAACGGCAAAGCGAGGGATGGATCCTCAACTCGGTCCGCTTAAAGATTCGACCAACTATAGGAATACCCGCCACTTCATAGCGAGCGGGCAGTCGTCGCTTCCAATGGATTCTATGGGAGACTGGTGGACCGGTCAGAACGTTTTCAGCAGTGGGAACCTCAAACTCGATTTGCTCCATAATTTCTTTCTGGAGTGTGGAGCTCGTGGCAATAAGATGCGGGTTTACGAAATGGTCACCGATCCCACGGCGCGGGAAATGGTTGGCTATCTGCTTGTTCGCGGTGGTGTGCATATCGTTGCTTATGCCCGGGCGCTTGAGCATCTTACCGGCGTCCAGGTGACGAAGCTTGTACCCGTTCCGGATCTTGATAATCGCGCGTTTCCCGAGACGAGGAAGTACGAGGATCAGGGAGTACACCGTCGCCTTTATACGTTCAGTCCGAGCGATTACCAGCAGGCAGGCATTATTTTCAACGGTCCGCATCCTGAAGACGGGCAACCCCTTGAGGTTGTGTTCGGAGCTCCTGAGGGAGTACCAGCACCGGATCTCGAAGAAGAGCCTCAGGTAAATGCCGCGGGAGCGTTTGATGTCGATCCAGAAATGTTTAAAGACATCGCCAAGAAAATTGGTGTGGAAGTTTGATCAAGTCTTACGGTCTGCCAGTCGCGGTGAGGTGGTGGCAGACCGTATCACTCCATCAGTTCGCGGTATCGACGAATGGTAGGGACTATCTCCTCGCGCATTGCCTGGATTTCTTCGATTGGGCGTTCCCCCTGCGGCAGTGCGAGAGCTGAGTAAATGTGCTCAACACTGAGAGCCGGATTTAGCTGTGCCATCTCTTCACCGGAAATGCAATAAAAGACCTTTTGAATTCCGGATAAGTAGATCAGAGATAAGCACATGGGACATGGCTGACCGCTTGCATACACAATACATCCTTCAAGACGCGGTGTTCCAAGCCGTTGGGCAGCATCGCGTATCGCAAGCATTTCCGCGTGAGCCGAGGGATCGTGTGTGCTCCTAACCTGATTCCACCCTTCTCCAACAATGTTTCCGTCTTTGACGACGACGCTTCCAAACGGATTGCCGTGTTTTTGCTCCAGAGCGTGTAGAGCCAGGGCTATAGCGCGGTCCATAAACTTTTTCTGAAAATCGCGGTTTTCCATATAGTGGGTTTTGCAATGTAAACTTACGGAAGTTTCCCGTGCGGCGTATCGGCCGGTTTGGCGGGTTCGGCAGGGATTTGCAAATTTGTGTATAGCCGTGAAAAGAATCTTGATAGTAGAAGACGACAGCCAGCTTTCTGGCTCTATTGCCTCGCATCTGCAGGGGGAAGGCTATTCTTGCGTCTGCGCTTATGACGCACATATGGCTGTAAAGTTCATTCATCAGGAGGATTTCGATTTGGTGCTGTTGGATATCAACCTGCCCGGGATGAACGGGCTGGAATTTTGCCGTCAGCTTCGCTTCCACAATCCGCAGGTCCCGGTTCTTATCATTACGGCGTTTGGCGACATCGACACCAAGATGGAGGCGTTCGGTGTAGGCGCTGACGATTACCTCGTCAAACCTTTTCATTTCAGGGAAATGAGTGCGAAAGTTAAAGTCTTTTTGAAGAGAGCGGAGCAGACGCCCGCGCTTGAAGAGATTATTGACGGAGGGGAGTTGAAAATTGATCCGAATCAGAAGACGGTCACGCGTCGGGGAACGGAAATTCATCTTACCCCGAAGGAATACAACTTGCTGGAGTACTTGTTCAAGAACCGCGGGCGGATTATTTCAAAGGAAGAACTTGCCCGAAACCTTTGGGACTCTAACTATGGCGTTACTGCCAATACAATAGAAGTGTATATAAATTTCTTGCGAAATAAGATCGATAAGGGCTTCGAGCATCGATACATTCTCACCAAGCCGGGTTTCGGATATTATGTTTCTGTACAGGATAGATGAATTATAAGAAGCGACTCACTTTTTTGTTTGTAGGATTGTTCTTCCTTGTCCTGACGACTATTCTGTCCTATATCTATGTCTCCTATGCGGATTTTCGGCGCGATGAGTTCTTCGAGCGACTGCGGCAGAAGAGTATGACCACGGTTACCCTGCTGGTGGAAGTTGCCGAGATCGATAGGGAAATTCTCAAGATCATTGACCGAAACACAATTAATGAGATGTGGGATGAGAAAGTGTTGGTGTTTGACGAAGATGATCGACTGATTTACAGTAGTCTTGATGACGAAACAATTCCCTATTCTGCGCGTCTTCTGGAGCTGATTCGTACGACTGAGGACAAATTTTACGTGGATGAAGACGGGGACGAAGTTGTGGGAATCCATTACAATGAGAATGGCCACGACTACGTGGTGCTGGCATCCGCCTACGACCAATATGGCCTTAAGAAGCTGGAGAACCTCCGAAATCTTATTATAGTATCGTTGTTGGCCGGATGTATCCTGATTGCCCTCGCAACTTATGTATACATCGGTCAGGTGTTCAAACCGATTGATCGGCTTAATCGGTCGATTCAGGCGATTAACGTGAACAACCTTCGTGAGTTTGTTACCGTCAGTCAGAATCGCGACGAGCTAGATACGCTTGCCAACAACTATAATCAGATGCTGGCCCGATTGTATCGTGCGTTTGAGATGCAGCGTGCATTTGTGCGAAATGCGTCTCATGAACTCAAGACACCGCTTGCCGTGCTTCAGGGGAAATTGGAGGAGTTGAGTCGGGCTGTTGGAAAAGACGACAGGAAAGCAAAGGAAATTGTCACTACACTGATAGATGATGTATATCGGCAGGCGCGGCTTATAGAATCCCTCCTGTTACTTGAGCGGTTGCAGTCGGAGGTGCCTATTCACACTTCCCCGGTCAGGGTGGATGCGGTTTTAGACGCAACCATCGAGGAATTGAGTGTCAAGTATCCTGCCCTTCGGGTCGAGATGGGAATAGACGAGTCGGTGACTTCCGATCATGAATTGACGGTTGATGCGAATCCTATTCTGATGCGGACTTGTATCCGAAACCTGGTTGACAATGCGGGGTTGTACTCCTCTGATGGAAAACTCAGTGTGCGCATATCCCACAGGTCCAATACGATATTTCTGGAGTTTGCTAACGCGGGAGGACCTGAGTTGCCAGATGAGATATTCGTACCCTTCTTTAGACATCCGGATGAACAGCACAAACAGGGCAGTGGTCTCGGGCTTTCAATTGTTGCACAGATCATGGAGAAGATTGGTGGGCGAATTACTTATGCGTTCGCCGATGGTGTCCATGTTTTTCGACTTTCCATTCCCAGTAAGGAATTTTAAGTCTATTTTAAGGTATGCTTTAAGGTTGATTAAAGCCCGGCGAGTTTTCTTCGCGGCATGGATTGGATGTCGCGGGGCTTCCCTTGTATCGTATTTCTTGTCTTTTCTATTTCTGCGTGTTTTGCGCAGGACACTCTCCGGGTATCGCTTAAAGTCGCGGACAGCCTATTGGTTGTCCAGAATCTGCGTTTGCTTTCTGCCCACTATGATGTAGATCGCGCAGTAGCCGAGCGGGTACAGGCTCGGTTGCTCAACAATCCTTCTATAGCTACGGAGTGGAACCTGCGTAACCCTGCCGCAGGGGAATGGTTCGACGTTGGACGTCGCGGCCAGAAGATCGTGGCGATTGAGAAGGTGTTTCAAATCGCGGGGAAACGAGGGGTTCAGATTAAGCTTGCTGATGAAGCTATTCGAATGACGGAGCTGGAATACGAGACGCTGGTTCGTGCGTTGCGGTTGAATCTGCGCGTTGCTTTTTATCGCACCTACTATCTGCAGCGCGCCGTATCGGGAACAGCGGTTCAACTCAGCCTCCTGCGAGATTTGATTGACGTCTATGATGAACAGTATAGGAAGGGAAATATTTCACTTCAGGAGCTGGCACGTCTCAATGCGACTTACTTTGCAGTAAATGGCCGGATAAGGGAGCTTCGTAAAGAATTGGCGGAGTTGCAACAGACTCTTCAGGTGCTTCTCACCGATGATCGGTTTATTCAACCCGTAGTCGATGAAAGATTTGAGCGAAGGCTTTCGGGAATTCGTCCGGATGATCTGGTGGAGCAAGCGATTAGTAACAGACCCGAAATACGTGTTGCCAATAGCGCAAGAAGCCAACAAGAACTTCGTTACGCACTGGCGAGGAAGCAGGCAATTCCCGACCTGACAGCCGGAGTGGTTTACGATCAGTCCGGAAGCTATATCGATAATTATACGGGGATAACCGTCGGAATGGAGATCCCGATTTTTAACCGGAACCAGGGTAATATTCGTGCGGCTCGCATCGGAATAAAGCAAGCTGAAGCCCAGGCTGCTTCGATAGCCGGCGAGGTGCGCAAGGAGGTATGGACGGCCTGGCGCCATGCCCAGTTGATGGAGGAGCAATATTTCTCTACATCGGTGCACTATGAAGAAGAGCTGCACCTGCTCAGTGAGCGGCTCGTGTCGCATTATAGCAAGAGCAATATTTCCCTTCTGGAGTTTAGTGACCTGTTCGAGGCGTACAGCGATTACCTCATCCAGTTAAATGAATTGAAAGCCGAACTTCTGAATTCTTATGAAGAACTTAACTATGCAGTGGGCGATACAATTATCCGTTAGCCTGGTGTCGGTTCTTCTCCTCGCGTGCTCGTCGGGAGAAGATATGATCGATGCTGATCGCAAGACGTTTGTGCTCAGCGAAACGATGCTGGCAGCTATACAACTCGATACTGCTCGTGAACGTCAGGTTCAGGGGGTATTGAACCTCAACGGTAAGATTGTCGCCGATGAAGGAAGGACGGTGGAGCTTTTTCCGATCGTGGGAGGAAATGTTCTGTCATGTAATGTAGAACTAGGTGACTATGTAGAGCGAAATCAGATATTGGTAGTAATTCGAAGCAGCGAAGTTGCGGAGTATGATAGACAGCTGACCGACGCGCGATCGGAGGTAAGCGTGGCCGAAAAGAACCTTTCGATCAAACAGGATCTCTTTGAATCAAAGCTTGTGTCAGAGCGGGAAGTACTCGAGGCCCGGAAGGAACTGGACAAAGCGAGGGCGGAGCTGAGGCGGGTGGAAGAAACATTTTCTATTTATGGATTTAGTGGTGAGTCGGAGTATCTTATTCGTTCGCCAATCAGCGGATTTGTGGTGAACAAAAAGATAAATCGTGATATGACGCTTCCGTCTGGTCACAATGAAAGCATTCTGACAATTGCTGAACTCAGCGAAGTATGGGCTCTGGCAAATGTCTATGAGACCGATATTTCCCTTGTGCGCGAAGGGATGGATGTTACGGTGTCTACGATCAGTTATCCTCACGAACACATTCAAGGAAAGATCGATAAAATTTTTAACGTCCTTGATCCTCAGACAAAAACGATGCGGGTGCGTATTGGCATACGCAACACAGATTTTAAACTCAAACCGGAAATGATTGCTACGACCCGGGTCGTATATACTGAAGCTACAACACTCCCTGCAATACCTGCCTCAGCCGTGATATTTGACCGGAGCCGGCAATATGTCGTCGTTTTTAAGAATCGACTAAATATCGAAGTTCGTGAAGTCGAGATCTACAAGTCGACGGACGAGGTAGCCTGGGTCAAGATCGGCCTCCAGCCCGGTGAAGTGGTGATTAGTAACAATCAGCTGTTTATCTATGATGCGCTTACCGAATGATCGCGCAGTTCGTATTTGATTCATGGACAACCTTATCAAGAATATAGTCGCCTTTTCGCTAAGGAACCGATTCTTTACTTTCTTCTGGGTCGGTGTCTTGGTAGCCATGGGCATTGTCAGTTTTCGGAATACCCCTATCGAGGCATTCCCTGATGTGACCAATACCCAGATCGTGATTGTAACGCAATGGTCTGGTAGAAGTGCGCAGGAAGTCGAGCGGTTTGTTTCAATCCCCATCGAAATCGCGATGAATGCTGTCCAGCGAAAGACGAATGTGCGTTCGATTTCGATGTTTGGGCTTTCGGTCATCAAGATCATCTTCGAAGACGACGTTGATGACTTCTTTGCCCGACAGCAGGTTAACAACCAATTGGTTAATGTAGATCTTCCCGATGGTGTACGACCTGAGGTGCAACCGCCCTACGGCCCCACCGGAGAAATCTTCAGGTATGTACTGGAGTCCCGAAGCCGCGACACTCGCGATCTGCTTACCATACAGAACTGGGTGATAGACAGACATCTTAGAGCGGTGCCTGGTGTGGCTGACGTGGTTGCTTTTGGTGGGCGGGAGAAGATTTATGAGATCCAGGTAAATCCGGCTAAGCTCAACCACTATGACATTACACCCCTGGATGTCTATGAAGCGGTGAGCAAGAGCAATGTAAACGTAGGGGGAGACGTGATAGAGAAAAATGGACAGGCCTACGTAGTGCGCGGCGTTGGCTTGCTGACCTCCATTCAGGATATCGGAAACATTATCGTCGAGGAACGACAGGGAGTTCCGGTGTTGGTGCGAAATGTTGCCACCATCATTGAATCGGATCTTCCACGGGTGGGGCAGGTAGGACTGGATTTCAACGACGACGTGGTTGAGGGCATTGTGGTTATGCGGAAGGGCGAGAACCCCACTGAAGTCCTTGCGCGGGTAAAAGCCAAGATCGCAGAGCTCAATGAACAGATTCTTCCCGCTGATGTTCGCATGGTGACGTTCTACGACCGCGACGAGTTGATGCATTATACCACCCGAACGGTGATGACGAATTTGGTGGAGGGGATGATCTTCGTCACAGCGATTGTATTGCTGTTTATGGCCGACTGGCGGACGACACTCATAGTGTCCCTGATTATACCTCTGTCGCTCCTGTTTGCGTTCCTTTGTTTGCATGCCAAAGGAATGAGCGCAAACCTCTTGTCGCTGGGTGCGATTGATTTTGGAATCATCATTGATGGGGCGGTTGTCATGGTAGAGGGGCTTTTCGTAGCCCTTGATCATCGCGCAAAGCGGTATGGCATGGAGCGTTTCAACCTGATGAGCAATCTCGGTTTGATCAAAAAGACCGCAACGCAGACGGGGAAAGCCGTGTTTTTTTCCAAGCTGATTATCATCACAGCGCTTATTCCGATTTTCGCGTTTGAGAAAGTGGAAGGAAAGATGTTCTCCCCACTAGCCTATACGTTGGGATTTGCGCTCCTCGGAGCACTCATTTTCACACTTACCCTTGTGCCGGTGTTAAGTGCGGTGCTTCTCAAGAAAAACGTTAGAGAGAAGAATCCGCCTCTTGTACGTTTTATTGAAAAGAGTGTCACACGCGGTTTTGACTGGACTTTTGCGAACAAACGCGCAACGTTGCTCGGCGCCGGGCTGATCGTAGCAGTCGTTTTGTTTTCAGTGAGGTGGATGGGGACGGAGTTCCTTCCTCAGCTGAACGAAGGGGCTTTGTGGGTGGAGGCAAAGATGCCGATGAGTATGTCGCTGAACGAAACCACAAGAATGGTTAGGACGCTTCGTACAGAGCTTCTTTCATTTGACGAAGTTGAACAGGTGCTATCGCAGACGGGGCGCTCAAACGATGGGACGGATCCAAGTGGATTCTACTATGTTCAGATGCAGGTCAACCTGAAACCGAGGAAGGAGTGGAGCCGGAAGATTACAATGGATGACCTGGTGGAGGAAATGGACCAGCAGTTGAGCAAGTACCAGGGAATTAACTACAATTATTCCCAGCCGATTATCGACAACGTTGCTGAGGCGGTTGCGGGGATGAATGCCAATAATGCAGTCAAGATATTTGGACCTGACCTCGACGTGCTCGACGGGCTGGCGTCTCAGGTATTGAGTCAGATCGAACCTGTTGAGGGCATACGGGACGCGGGTGTGCTCCGAAACGTGGGGCAGCCCGAGATTCAGATTCGCCTGCACGATCACAAGATGGCCCTCTACGGAGTGACCACTGCCGACGCTCAGGCCGTAATCGAGATGGCGATAGGAGGGAAGACTGCGTCGGTAATGTACGAGGGCGAGCGCAAATTTGATATCCGACTTCGGTTTCCTTATGAGTATCGGAAGTCTGAAAGAGAGATTGCGAACATTCTGGTTCCTACGCTCGGAGGAAGTAAGGTTCCCCTCAAGGAAATTGCTACGATTACTTCCAGTACCGGCCCTGCGTTTATCTACCGCGACAATAACAGTCGATTTATTGGCGTAAAGTTTACCGTCAGAGGACGCGATCTCGGGAGTACGATTGCTGAGGCACGTCAGGCCGTTCAAAGGAACGTCGAGGTGCCGTCGGGCTATTACATTCAGTGGACAGGAGAGTTTGAGAATCAGGTACGGGCCACCCGGCGGTTGTCGGAGGTCGTTCCGGTTAGCCTCATCGCCATCTTTGTGTTGCTCTTTGTGCTGTTTGGTAACGTCCGGGATGCGGGGCTCGTGTTGATCAACGTCCCCTTTGCCCTCATCGGGGGTATTCTGGCATTGCATATAACGGGGATCAACTTTGGTATTTCAGCTGGCGTTGGGTTTATCGCCCTTTTTGGGATTTGTGTTCAGAACGGAGTGATCCTGATTACGGAGTTCAATAATAATCTTCAACAAGGCATGACGTTATCCGACGCGATTCGGACCGGAATTCGCCACAGGACACGACCCGTTGTAATGACAGCGCTTATGGCATCTATCGGCCTCGTCCCCGCTGCCGTCTCAACGGGGATAGGCTCGGAGGGTCAAAAACCGTTGGCCGTTGTCATTATCGGAGGATTGATTATGGCTACCGTGTTGATATTGCTCGTCTTTCCGATTTTCTACGAGATGGCTTATGAGCGGAGAGTAAGACGGTAATGCCCCGTTTTTGGCCAGGTTTCGTTATCTTCGTTGAAGTCTGGTCAAAATCATTACTCTATGCGCGCTGTTTTTCTTTGCTTCTTTATCCTCGGGCATGCCGCCTTATATGGTCAGTCCGTTGTTCAGGGATATGTGTACGAAGACAAAAATGCTAACGGGCGGAAGGATCGGGGCGAAAAGGGAGTAGAGGGTGTGGCCGTTAGCAATGGAATTGAGGTCAGTCTGACCAATGCGGACGGAAAGTACGAACTGCCAGTCAGTGACGACAATATTATCTTCGTTATCAAACCTTCGGGTTACACGGTACCGGTCAATGACAAGAACCAACCCCAATTCTATTATATACACAAACCCAAGGGAGCTCCAACCCAGGAATTTCGCTATAAAGGCGCGCCTCCAACTGGTAAGTTGCCTCGGTCCGTGGATTTTGCCTTGTTGCCAGGATCGGAGTCCGACTCCTTCACAGCGCTCGTGTTCGGTGATCCTCAGCCTTACACCCTCGAAGAAATAGATCACTTTAGCCGAGGAATCATTGACGAGCTGGCGGGTGTCAACGGGGTCCGGTTCGGTCTTAGTCTGGGTGACCTGGTAGGTGATAATCTCGACTTACACAATCCCTATATTGAGGCGGTCAGACGCGTAGGGACACCCTGGTACAACCTGATGGGCAATCACGACATGAATTACGAGGCACGTTATGATTCATTGTCGGATGAGACGTTCGAGTATCATTTTGGTCCTGCCAACTACGCCTTCAATGAGGGGAAGGTTCACTTCATAGCGCTCGATGACATACTGTACCCGGATCCGCGTGATGGTGACGGGTATGCGGGTGGGTTTCGCCCTTCCCAGCTTGCGTTCGTCCGTAATACACTTAAATACGTGCCGACCGATCGGCTTGTCGTTGTTGCATTCCACATTCCCCTGCATGGTGCGTCATTCCTCGCGGAGCACCGAACCGCCCTTTTCGACGCGCTCAGAAATCATCCCCGCGTATTGATCCTTTCCGCACATACTCACCTGCAACGCAACGATTTTTATACGAAGTCGGATGGATGGCATCATGACAGACCCATTCATGAATATAACGCCGGGACTACGTCGGGCGACTGGTATTCGGGGGAGCTTGATGAGCGTGGTGTACCCTACTCCACGATGCGCGACGGTACACGAAAGGGATATGCGTTTATCGATTTTACCGGCAACGATTATGTAATCGACTACAAGGTTGCCGGAATGACGGACGACTATCGGATGGAGATATATGCGCCGAAAGTCATCCCCAATACGCGTACATCGGCAGGGTTGTACGTCAACTTCTTCATGGGGACGGCGAACGACAAGGTGGAGTTCCGTATTGGCGACGGACCTTGGCAGCGAATGGCCAGGGTAGAAGACGCTGATCCGGCTTATATGGCGTTGTTGTTCGAATGGGATATGTTGGAGGAACTTATTCCTGGGAGAAGACCCAGTAACGCGGTGAAGAGTACTCACCTTTGGAGGGCTTCCTTTCCAAGAAATATGGCGGTTGGAAATCACATGATCGAAGTACGTACTACCGACATGTTTGGCAGGACCTTCACCCAGAAGCGTCAGCTTCGCGTTCAGGAGCCGGTAACCGTGGAGCAATAGACTTTCAGGGCCGCAGTGCCTTCAGGAACATATCCACAAACAAGCGGGTCTGCGCGTCCACGACTTCTATATTATGGATGGGAGTGACGGGGTTAATCACTAGCGCCGCCGAACGAAGGCCAATCAATCCACAAACGAAAAGTTCGGCGTGTTCCTCGACAGAAGCACGTGTGAACTCCTTTTCCCGAATGCCAGTAGCAAGAATTTTGGCTACCAGCTCTTTTTCCTTCTTAAACAGGTTAGCCCTCAGATGCGAAAACATCGGATCGAATAAGTCGGCAACGCCAAGTTGTTCGATTTTAGCCAGCGTAAGCAACTCCTTAAAGAAGGCATTTCGTATCGATACATACTTTTTCAGCTTATGCGCCGCGCGGCTGGGACGGTTGATCATGGTATCAACGACGGCCGAAAATTTCTCGAGATCCTGGTCGACTACTGCTACCACCAACTGGTCTTTATCGGGGAAGTAGTAGTAAAGAGCCGCCTTCGACATACCTATGTCGTGCGCAATTTCGTTCATGGTCGTTTTGGCGACACCGAAATGGGCAAACCGTTTTCGGGCGGCCTCGATAATCGTAGAAAGCCTGGAATCTTCACTCATAGCCATCCTAATAATAGCGAACCGACCGCGAAGGTCAAAACGGTGGCTCATAAATAGAAAAGCCCCGCTGATCGTCTATCCGCGGGGCTAAACCCAAACTAACTGAAAAGAATTGAAAAAGGGCTCTTGCCGAAGCAAGAGCCCGGACGGCGAAGAAAGACCCTCCCAGAAACTCCAGCCGTCCTGCGTATACATACGCCGACCGGCCTCCAAAAGTTCTCGACGCTGAGCGAAAAAAAGTGGGGATTCGAACTAACGCATTGATAATCACCAGAAAAAATTTTAAAAAAAATTCGACGATCTGACCAAATCGGGAAAAAAGTCAGGCGAAAAGGCCTCGTGTGGGCTGTGAAGGCTGTTTTTGAAAAAAAAGTAGAAAAAATCGCGCCGGTCGGGAACGTTCCTGCGAAGTTCTCGTTTGTAGAAACTGTGGAAACTTTAATTGCCACAAGAGTTTCCTGAGCGGTATGGAAGACACCACAAAGAAAAAAATTCTGGAAAGCGCACGGGACCTGTTCCTACGTTATGGTATTCGCAGTATCTCTATGGATGACATTGCACGTCATCTGGGCATCTCAAAGAAAACTATCTATCAGCATTTT
>CAZHIQ010000045.1:12790-19790 GCA_964532595.1 uncultured Roseivirgaceae bacterium | reverse complement strand
GGAGCCAAGCAAAGGGCAAAATGAACCGTTCAGCGATGGACGGACGCGTGTCACGGCATTGTTGCTCGTTGGATTGATTCTGTTGGCCCAAATTCGCGCCTTGATCCGGGAAATGAAAGCACTAAACAGACCCATTGATAACTCCGCTTCATACATTATCCTTCATATGTGTGATACTCCGTAATAATCCAGTAGTAGCCGTCCTTATCGCGGAGTGAGAATTCCTTCTTGCCGGAATTCGGATTCACGTGAATATCGTCTTCAACCGGATAATCAATTGACTCAATCCTCCGGCGAATGCTTTCCATGTCATCCGTTTTGTAATAGAAAATTAGTCCGTTGCCGGGTACAATATCAGGATTTGTCATGGTGGGGTGTTCTTGTTGACCCCATTTATGAAGACAAATAAGAACCTCGTCGTTGTGATCGACGAGTACAGCAAAATCATCTCCACCGTGCTTCCTTTTACAATCGAACACCGATTGATACCATGCTACACTCGTAACGATGTCTCTTACAGCGATTATGGGGTCGATCTTGGTCATGAGTTCAATACACTTCCTTGCTCAATGTAGCATATTGATCTACCCGATTGAAGCGGCTGCATATTTTTCACGACATTTGGGACCTGGAACAACGATCCGCACACGCAAATCAAAGGTATCAGAATGAAGGACTTCACAATAATAGCAATCCTAATAACGCTATGCATTTCCGGATGCGGAAAAACCGAAGATACCCCGGCCCGGGAAGTACCCCAAGAGGAGATGGATAGAATTTTCCATGAAATCAAAACTCCATTCAAATACGGCGTTGTCCTCCAGCATCCCGACACCTCAAAAATGGTTGATAGTCCGACGATCTTCCGCGGCCACGATACGTGGTATATGACCTATATTGTTTTCGACGGACGGGGATATGAAACCTGGCTGGCAGAAAGTGATGACTTGCTTCACTGGGAACAGAAAGGGAAGATCCTGTCGTTTACAAAGGACACCTGGGATACCAACCAGAAGGCCGGATATGTTTCGCTCGTCGATATCGAATGGGGTGGGGACTATTCCGTTGAAAAGTATCAGGACAAATTCTGGATGACCTACCTTGGCGGAAATACTGCGGGCTATGAAGCGGGTACTTTAAAGATTGGTTTGGCTACCTCAGAATCGCTCACCGAAGCACGGCCATGGAACACACAAAACGCTCCGGTGCTATCACCGGACGATGAAGACGCCCGCTGGTTTGAAAACAAGACCTTATACAAGAGCCTGGTCATTCGCGACGACGAAGGGCACACGGGACATCCATTCGTGATGTACTACAACGCCAAGGGCAATACTGCCGACTATGAAAGTATCGGCATGGCGGTATCCGATGATATGGTCAATTGGCAACGCTACGGTGAAAATCCTGTGATTACACGGAAAGAGGGTATTTGCGGCGACGCCCAGATTGCCAAAATCGGCGACATCTATGTCATGCTCTACTTCGGCGCTTTCTGGAAACCGGGTGCGTACGAACGGTTTGCCTGTTCCTATGATCTGATCCACTGGACCGACTGGGAAGGCGAGGATCTGATCAGTCCCTCCGAAGACTACGACCGCACATACGCCCATAAGCCCTGGGTGATAAAATGGAATGGTGTGGTCTATCACTTCTACAACGCGGTAGGGAGTAGGGGACGGGTGATTGCCTTGGCGACGTCGAAGGATTTAAGGGATCAATAATCTTAGCGGATCTCAATGACCATCCTTCGCCGATTTGTACATCATCCTACTTTTCGGAAACGATCCGTCCACAGGAGATTAAGGAAGACCCAAGCAGATTGATTCTATAAAAAAGCTCGCCTTCTTTAGAAACCAGCTCGGCGCGTACGGGGCCCCTTGCCTGGTAAAGAAGGGCTCCGATATAAAAATAACAATCCTCCTTGGAGTTAATTGTTCTTTGCAACCTGGTCGGGCAACCGAAGCTGGCATCCAAGAACGAATTCAAACCGGTTATGCCGTAGTCATACAAGAAAACTTTGCTAGCCGTCATGGTGTCTGGCGGTAGAAACAGCTTCACATAGGAGTGATCTGAAAAGGGAATCGCAAAAGAATCCGCCGGGAAATCAATTTCAAGATCCAGGGGCATAGTGGTTCATTCACCACACGACTCCAGAATACGACGTATAGGAAGTTTCTTCCTGTAGAATCGGTATACGTTCCCCCACCTTTTGGCAGACTGTTTTGTATTATGACGCCTCTTCCTGAGGCATCGGTGTAATCATGTTCCGTGTAAACATAATTCTGTCCCGCGGCGCTTGCGCAAATCGTCGATAGGATAGCGGTGGCGAGTAGTCTCATAGGTCATGCTTCTATTGCATTTTGCCAACTATCCAGTAGATAATATACCCAACCAGTATGAGTCGAACAACAATGCTGAATAAGGAGTACTTCAATTCTCCCTTTTCCAACGTGAGCGGTAGAACTGTCTGGTCAGTCCACTCCGGGTTCATTTGCATACCGAATTGAAAATTATCGCCGTTTTTGGTCGCTATTTTCAATACTTGTCCAAGTCCGAAAGTTGTGTTGACTATCACCAGTTGGCTGGTCGTAATATCATCAAGCGGGATGTCCCAGCGCCCGCACTTGATTCTCCTGTCGGTCAGCAGGACCACCGCCACTTCTTGTTAGTCGTCTTTACCAAAAAGCGCAAAATAGTCGTTGATTGTCTTGCCGGGGTTGTGTTTCAACCACTCGGAAATACCGGGCTTGGCAGATACCACTACTTCCTTCCGGCCGAACGTAGACGCCTCCGAGGCATTCTGACTGTTGATGTTCACTACAACATGATTTGGAGTCCCGTTATGATATCGGTTCCAAATCTCCAACTGCAACCTCGCATTTTCTTCAATTTCCTGATTGTGGCTTCGCACGCTTATGGCCGCCCAAATAATACTGATTAGCCAGAAAGTAGAACTAAAAACAATCAGGAGCCCGGCCGACCAAGCCACTAAGAGGAAGTCCTGCTGAAACAATCCATCCAGGAACAGCAAAAAAAGAAGTATTGGAGCGAACGTCATGATCAGTCCACCGGATACACTAGCGTAGAAGAGCCCGATAGGTCCAAAGAGAAAGGTGAGCAGTATGGCAATTCCTACGCTCTTAGTCGACCTGGTCACAAGGATGGGTGCGGTCATTCAATCCAATATATGCATTGACAAAATTATTATGTATACGCATGACCATTAACACGGCCCTGGAAATGCATACCATCACCTCAACTCTCTGCCCCACTGAGTTATATTACTTCAGCGCTGCAAAACCGGAACCGGCAACCGGAACATCAAGCACGCTCCTCAGTCCCATACGGACCCAGCGAATGATCTCGTAAAATAGGAAAATGTAGGGGAAGGGGCAATGGTGATAGCGGACTAGGGACGCAAGAGGGAGTGTTTCTAATGATGCGGCCACATCGGTGATCGGTGATCAGGGGTGATCGGTGATCGGTGTGGGTTGTTTCTACTTTGAGACCACACCGAAAGAGTGGGTTTCGTGAATCGGCAATCGGCAATCGTGAAGGGGGAGGGACTGTGTCCGCTTATGAACCTCACCGAATGGGAGGAGCTGTTGAAAAAGTCAGTAGTGAGTAGTGAGTAGTGAGTAGTGAATGGAGCGGGTTTTGTCTAGTTGCAGAGCACACCGAAAGAATGGGTTTTGTAAATCGGCAATGGGAGAGACTGTGTCATTTTGAACGAGACCGAATGGTAGGGTCACGAACCGTGCGCCGGCTTGCGCGACCGGAGATCGCCCGGAAACAGCGAAAAAGAACGCGCGCAAGGCCTACGGCCACGGATTCAACTCAACGATGTAATTCAACTCGCCCCCACTCGACGAAATCGTATTCTTCAAATTTCTCTTTCCAGGCGTTCTCTTAGCCTCGAAGGGCCAGCGAAGCAAAGACCCAGAAACAAGAAACCAGAAACCAGAAACAAAGGGTGGGACCAGCCGGCTAAGCCCTCAAAATCTTCTCCATCTTCTTCCCCTTCGCCAACTCGTCGACGAGCTTGTCGAGATACCGCGCCTTTTGGGTGAGTGGATTTTCAATTTCTTCAACGCGATAACCGCAAATGACGCCGGTAATGAGGCTTGCTTTCGGATTCAGCTTTGCGCGCTGGAAGAAGGTCTCAAAAGTGACATTCTCGTCCATCAGCTTCTTCAGCTGCGCTTCATCAAAGCCGGTGAGCCATTCAATCACCTGATGCAACTCTTCCCTTGTCCGGTTCTTGCGCTCAACTTTGGTAACATAATGCGGATACACCGAGGCAAAGCTCATTTTGGCAATCCGCTCGTCGTGCTTGGCAGTTGGCTTCATGGTCTGCGAGTATTGGGTTTTTCGACGGCGGAAATTAGGCATTCAAGGGGGGAAGGGCAAGGGCGTGAAGCGTGAATCGTGAGTGGGACGAGGCGTGGTCTAAAATTGAGACTAAACCGAAAGAGCGGGAAATCGGTGATTTGAAGTACGAGGGACGCATGCCCGCCGTGGCGGGAGGGACGAAGTACGAGGGGGAGAAGCTGGTTTTTAAGCGGGAACCACACCGAGAAATCGGTAATCGGTCGTCAAGCGGGAATCGTGAATGGGAGAGACTGTGTCATTTTTTGAACGAGACCGAATGGTAGAATCCCGACCCGCTCGCCGGCTTCCGCGACCGGAGATCGCCTGTCCTCGCCCGGAAACCAGAAACAGAAGGGCATGGGCGCGTGACCGCAATCAGGGGGTATTCAACGACTCGACTCCCTGTTTCTTAAGTTGCTCGAGATGTTCCAACATGGTCTTTACCTGCTCCTTCGGATGTCCTTGCCAAACGGTTACTTCTCCCACGACGCGGAAAGGGGCTGTCGAGCGATACGACTTGGTCGGATTTCCCGGAAACTTTTTGTCCGTCAAGTCGGGATCATCCTCGATTTCGCCCGTCGGTTCTACCAGGTATATTCTTTCGCGTCCTTCGCCTACCGCCAGCTCGGCACCCCAGATCGCCGCATCAAGCGTCGCACTCAGAAAAATGTATTTCGCATTCTTCCTTTGTCCATAGTTCGAATTATAGCCCGGCTGAATCAGATCCCCGATCTTTAAATCGGCCTTGGTCCCGTGAAAGTATGTCTGGGCGAAAGGAGTCGGGGCGGCAGAAGGGGTGGGTTTGTTGTCCATGACGCAAAAATAAGGGAAAACGGGAATCAGTGATCGGTGAGGTGGGTTCTACGCTCCGGACCACAAGCAAAGAGTGGTTTCTTGAATCGGCAATCGTGAGTGGGAGGGCATGCGTTTAGTGGACCGCACCGAATAGTAGAAGCTGCTGAAAAGCGAGTAGTCAGTGGTGAGTGTTGGTTTCGTCTGCTTGCAGACCACGCCGAAATCGGTGATCGGTGGCGGCCGACCCGCGCTGCCTACTTCTTCTCCAACAGCTCCTTCATAGCCTCCAGCATCATCTTCCAATTCTCTTCTGAGTGCGCTTTCGCTTCGGGCGTTGCATTGTTGTCCTGCCTGAGCGTGACGGAAGTTTTGGCGCCCTCACCTCCGAGATCAATCGTAACGGTGTGGTAATTCTCCGGAATGTCGGGCTGGCCGGTCAAGGGACTGTAGTGCGTATACTTCAGCTTTTTCCCGGGACGCAGCTGAAGAATTTCGCCTTTATCCTCATAGGCTTTCCCCTTCCATTCGCCCCGCCAGAAGATTTTGCTGCCCTCTTTCCATTCGGACTCAACCGTTGTTCCAAACATGTATCTGTTTATCATTTCCGGATTGACCAGGGCGTCCCATACCTCGTCTACCGGAGCATTTATCGTCGCGTGTACTTCTGCGATAAGGTTATCCATAGCCATGTGCGTTCGTTTTCTCTGGTCCGCAAATGGCAGAAAACAACGTGCCGCGAAGGGAAAGGGATGTCCTATGAGGATAACAACAAACGGCGTGTCGACCCGAGCGACCGGGTTCTGACCTGAAACCGAAAAACGGAAGGAAATGCCGCGCACAGTCACTTTATATATCATCACATAACAACCAGATTATATGCTATTTATAAAGCACTAACTCACTACCCACTTAAACACTAAAACACACACTAAACCGAATACATATATCACCCTTTAAATAACCGCCGATTCAGAAATGACTAATATTTTTAGTAAACATTTAAACTCATTTAATTAGTATTCATTACCTTTGAAACCCGGCAAGAGGGGAAGAGATGACAGGAACACGCGCCGATATTGTCGCTGAACTGCAGGCGGAAATCCTCCGGCTGCAGGGCTTTAAGCCTCATGATCACACCGATGTGGACATGCGGCTGGGCCCGATGGCGGAAGCATTTCCAAACAAAACCTTCCCACTCGGCGCCGTCCATGAATTCATCTCCGGAAACACGGAAGAGATGGCCGCCACCAGCGGATTCATCTCTGCACTCCTGTCGCCGATGATGAATACCGTCAGCACCACGCTGTGGATCAGTAAGGAACGCAAACTGTTTCCTCCCGCGCTCAAACGGTTCGGACTGGAACCCGACAACTTCATCTTCCTCGACCTCACACAGGATAAACACATCCTGTGGGCTATGGAAGAAGCATTAAAATGTCCGGCCCTCACCGCCGTCATCGCCGAAGTGCGTGAACTGAGCTTTACGGCCTCGCGCCGCCTCCAACTCGCCGTCGAAGACAGTCGCGTAACAGGCTTTGTGCTGCGGCATAATCCGCGGCAAATCGCCACAACGGCCTGTGTCTCACGCTGGCGCATTACCCCACTGCCCAGCACATCGGTCGACGACCTGCCCGGAATCGGCTTCCCGCAATGGCGCGTCACCCTCGAACGCATCCGCAATGGAAAACCGGGAAAATGGGAGGTCAGGTGGATGGAGGGAGAGTTTGAAAGTACGAGGGACGAAGTATATGTGCCCGCCGTGGCGGGAAGGGAAGAGGGAACTCGCATTTTGAAAAGAGCCTAGGGGAATTACGAATTACGAATGACGAAT
>CAZHIQ010000045.1:0-12690 GCA_964532595.1 uncultured Roseivirgaceae bacterium | reverse complement strand
GGGAACTCGCATTTTGAAAAGAGCCTAGGGGAATTACGAATTACGAATGACGAATGACGTCCCGATAGCTATCGGGAGACGAATGGGTGCTTGGTGCTTGAAAGTAAGAACCGGGGATGGAGGGACGAGGGACGCGTGCCTGCCGTGGCGGGAGTGACGAATGGGGAGGGGTTGCTTTGAAGTGTGAACCTCGGAAAGGTACGAAGTACGAAGTACGGATCCGATTCATCGGTGTGCTCTCACGTCGAACAAGTCCCTCCCATTGACGATTCACGACTCACGATTGACGATTGACGATTCACGATTCTACTGGAAACGAGTGTGGATATGAGTGGAGACAAGAGCTTTTACACGGGGAGACGGTACGCATCAGTATGGTTCCGTCACCTGATGACGGACTGGTTCGCGCTTCAGCAGCCGGAGTTGCACAAGGTACCTTTTGTGCTGCGCACACCGGTGCACGGCCGCATGATAATCACGGCGGTCAACACCCGCGCGGAGCAGCAGGGAATACGTACAGGCATGGCGTTGGCCGACGCCCGCGCTGTGTTTCGAAACCTGGAGGTGCGCGATAATCAACCCGACGTTCCGGAAAAACTTCTCCGCAAACTCGCCGAATGGTGTGTGCGCTTTACGCCGGTCGCTGCCATTGATCCCCCCGACGGACTCCTCCTCGACATCTCCGGATGCGCACACCTCTGGGGAGGTGAAGAACAATACCTTCAGCATATTATCGCCAAACTCACCGCCCGGGGTTACGACGTCGGCGGCGCAATAGCCGATACCCCTGGCGTGGCGTGGGGGCTGGCGCGCTTTGCAAAGAGTCCTGCGATCGCTCCTCCCGGAGAAAACCTCCAGGCACTGCTTCCTCTGCCGCCGGAAGCCCTCCGCCTGGAGAAGGACACCATCGCCCGCCTCCATAAACTCGGACTCCACCGCGTCGAACAATTCATCCATATGCCTCGCGCCTCCCTGCGTCGGCGCTTCGGTCAACACCTGCTCACGCGCCTGGACATGGCATTGGGACATGAGATGGAATGGCTCGAGCCCGTACAACTGCCCGAACCGTATGAAGAGCGACTGCCCTGTCTGGAGCCAGTACTGACGCGTCCGGGCATCGAGATCGCCCTCAGGGAACTGCTGACAAGACTTTGTCTGCGTCTCCTGCACGAGCAAAAAGGACTGCGCATGGCCATGTTTGCCGGACATCGCGTCGACGGGAAGAAAATACAAATCGATATCGGTACCCATCGTCCATCGCACCACGTCGACCACCTCTTCAGACTCTTCGAACTAAAATTATCCACGCTGGCGCCAGGAATGGGAATCGAACTCTTTACACTGCACGCCCCCAAAGTAGAAGACTATCTCCCGGCACAACAAAAAATGTGGGAGAAGGGCGGGGGATTATCCGATACGCGGCTATCGGAACTGATCGACCGCATCGCCGCCCGTACGGGTATGCAAAACATTCACCGTTATCTACCCGCCGAACATCACTGGCCCGAGCGGTCCTTGAAGCCAGCAACGTCACTGCAGGAACAGCCCGCTACAATGTGGCGGACCGACAAACTGCGTCCGCTGTTACTGATGCCGAAACCCGAACGCATTGAAGTGACAGCCCCGATACCGGATTATCCGCCTATGCTCTTTCGCTATAAAGGTAAAGTTCACAAAATCACCAAAGCCGACGGCCCTGAACGCATAGAGCAAGAGTGGTGGATTCGCTCCGGCCGCCACCGCGACTACTACTGCGTCGAAGACGAATCGGGCAACCGCTACTGGATATTCAGATCAGGACACTATGATGAGGAGTATGAGTGGTATTTGCATGGGGTCTTCTCATGACCTCACCCTAAATCCCTCTCCTGAAGGAGAGGGACTTTTCCATCCGCAAGGCGGATGGTGGCCAAAATTTAATCCCCCGATGTACAAGAGAGTAGCTTCTGCGAAGGAAGGGGAGGATCACAACGTGGAGACCAATGAATTCAATCACCGCCACCTGAGCGTGCCAAGAGTCACCTGCCTTCCAAGAACGGGTCAACATCTACAACTATGAATTTCAATCAACGCCACCTGAGCGAAGCGAAGGAAACACCCCCTCTCCCTCGGGAGAGGGGGAAGGGGGGTGAGGTGTTTTCCGAACTCCACATCACCACCAACTTCTCCTTTCTACGCGGGGCGTCGCATCCGGAGGAAATGGTAGGCCATGCCGCTAAACTGGGGTACAAGACGATAGCGGTGACGGACCGGAATACGTTCGCCGGAATTGTACGCGCACACGCTGCGGCCCGGAAACACAACATCCGTGTTATCCCGGCATGCCGCCTCGATTTACGCGACGGTCACAGTCTGCTCGCTTACCCGACCAACGCGAACGACTATGCGCTACTCTCGGCCTTGCTCACCAAAGGGAACATCCGCACAGAAAAAGGAAAATGCGACCTTTTCAAAAAAGATGTGTATGAACACGCTGGACAATCGCGGTTCATCATCGTGCCTCCGGCATCGCTGAACACGCGCTTCGCTTTTGAGCCCGACTTCATCCGTGACCTGGCAGAATACCGCGAAGCGCTCGGCGACCGCCTCTATATCGCCGCATGGCGAACCTATGAAGGCGACGATGCCAAACGCATACACCGCATTCATCAGCTCTCCAAACAATACGATGTCCCGATGGTGGTCACCAACGACGTGCATTACCATTGTCCCGAGCGACGAGAATTGCAGGATATCCTCACCTGCGTACGGGAAAAGTGTACCATCTACACGGCGGGGTACCGCCTGCATGCCAACGCTGAGCGCTACCTGAAACCGCCGGAAGAAATGCACCGCCTCTTCCGTCAATACCCGGACGCATTACGCCGGACACAGGAAATCGCCGAAACCTGTGCATTTTCCCTCGATCACCTGCAATACCGATATCCGAAAGAAATTACCACAGAAGGACGTACCCCACAGGAAGAACTGACTTACCTCGCCTGGAAAGGTGCCCATGAACGCTACGGCGACACCCTTCCGGATAAGGTTGTCCATGCGATCAACCACGAACTGCACTTCATTGACCAAATGAATTACGCAGAATACTTTCTGACGGTCTATGACATCGTACGGTATGCCCGTGAACAGAAGATACTCTGTCAGGGACGTGGTTCGGCAGCCAACTCAACTGTATGCTATGTTCTGGGTATTACATCAGTAGATCCTTCAAAATTCGACCTGTTGTTCGAACGCTTTATTTCTTCCGCACGCAATGAGCCCCCCGACATCGATGTCGACTTCGAGCATGAGCGTCGCGAAGAAGTGATGCAGTATATCTTCAGAAAATATGGCCGCGACCGCGCCGCTATTGTCGCCACCGTAACGGAAATGCATCATAAGGGCGCCATACGTGACGTAGGGAAAGCAATGGGATTATCGCTCGATACCATCAGCCGCCTGTCCGCCCTGATATGGGATTTTTCCGAAGAGGGCTTTGATCGCAAACGCATCATCGGTCAGGGACTCAACCCTGATGAATCACTGATCAGGAAAGTCCTGGAACTCACTGAGCAGTATATCGGCTTTCCCCGGCAGCTCGGTCAGCATACGGGCGGATTCGTCATTACCGACAACAAACTGACGGATCTCTGTCCCATACTCAATGCGCGTATGGAAAACCGCACATGCATTGAATGGAACAAAGACGACATCGACGCGCTGGGTTTCATGAAGATCGATGTCCTGGCACTCGGCATGCTTACCTGTATCCGCAAGGCCTTCGACCTGATCAGGCAACACTACGGTCGTGAATGCACACTCGCCAACATCCCGCAGGACGACCCGGCGGTGTACGAGATGATCAGTCACGCCGATACCATCGGGGTGTTCCAGATCGAAAGCCGGGCCCAGCAGTCGATGCTCCCGCGATTGAAACCCAAATGCTTTTATGATCTTGTTATCGAAGTCGCTATTGTTCGCCCCGGCCCCATACAAGGCGACATGGTGCATCCCTATCTGCGCCGACGCAATGGATTGGAACCTGTAGAGTTTCCCTCAAAAGAACTGGAGGACATTCTCGGCCGTACACTGGGCGTTCCGTTGTTTCAGGAACAGGCGATGAAGATAGCCATTGTCGCGGCAGGGTTCACGCCAGCCGAAGCGGAAGAACTGCGCCGTAGTATGGCCACGTTCAAAGCGAAAGGTCAGGTGGCGCACTTTGAAAAGAAACTCATAGAAGGAATGAAGGCAAACGGCTATAGCGAAGAATATGCCCAGCGTGTCTTCAAGCAGTTGCTGGGCTTTGGAAGCTATGGCTTCCCTGAAAGTCATGCCGCCAGTTTTGCCCTGCTCGTCTATGTCTCGTCATGGATCAAATGCTATTACCCCGATGTCTTTGCCTGCGCCCTGCTCAACAGTATGCCTATGGGCTTTTATCAGCCCGCGCAGATCGTCATCGATGCTCAAAAGCACGGTGTTGTGGTACGACCTGTAGACATCAATTTCTCGCAATGGGACAATACCCTGGAAGATCAGGAAGGGAAATACAGGACCTTGCGTCTCGGCTTCCGCCAGATCAAAGGCATGCGTGAAGAGGATGCGGAAACACTCATTCGCGGACGAAAGCAGGCCTACACCTGCGTACATGACCTTCGTGAAGCCGGACTCACCGACGCGGCGCTGGAGCGACTTGCGGATGCGGATGCATTTACTTCCATCGGACTCGACCGGCGCCAGGCGTTGTGGGAAGTGTCAGCCAAAGAAAAACCTGCAACGCTCTTCAACGGCGCCTGGCAGGAGGGAGGCGCAACGGTTAACCTTCCGAAGATGCCGCTGTCGGAACATGTGGTATACGACTATGCAAGTTTATCCCTATCCCTGAAGGCCCATCCCGTAAGTTTCGTTCGTGAGGAACTGGAACGCCTGCATGTACTCCCGTCTTCGGCCTTGACAACCGCTGAGGAAGGATCAATGGTCCGTGTCGCCGGATTGATTCTGGTGCGACAACGCCCCGGCACAGCAAGCGGAATATGTTTCGTAACGATTGAAGATGAAACCGGCACCGCAAACCTGGTGGTCTTCAAAAAGATGTTCGACAAATACAGGAAGGAGGTTGTGCAATCGCGACTGCTGATGGTAGAAGGAAAACTCCAGCGCGAAGGGGAAGTCATCCACGTCATCGCACAACGCTGTTACGACCTGACACGCCTGTTAGGTAAACTCACCGATACCCGCTCACTCGCCGTCACCACCTCCCGCGCCGACGAAACAACCTCACCCGAACTTTCCCGGAAAGAAAAAGAATACGTGCAGACGGAGATCTTTCCGAAGGGAAGAAACTTTAGGTAATGACGAATGACGAGTGACGAATGACGAATAAGGGGCGTGGTGATTGAATTTAGGAACCAAGGTGAGGGAAGAGGGAGTGCTCCTGATTGGAAGTATGAGTATGACCTGGTGAGGAAGTACGAGGAGTGAAGTACGAGGGACGAGGGGGATACTCCTGATTGGAAGTAATGAGCCGAAGGGGAACTGGAAATTACGAATGACGCCTGCCCGCCGTGGCGGGAAGGACGAGGGGGAGGTACCGCTGTTGAAAAGTGAATTACGAATTACGAATGACGAATGACGAATAAGGGGCGTGGTGATTGAATTTAGGAACCAAGGTGAGGGAAGAGGGAGTGCTCCTGATTGGAAGTATGAGTATGACCTGGTGAGGAAGTACGAGGAGCGAAGTACGAGGGACGAGGTGCGAATTACGAGAATGACGTCCCGATAGCTATCGGGAGACGAATAGGTGCTTGGTGCTTGAAAGTAAGAACCGGGGATGGAAGTACGAGGAACGCGAAGGGGGACCATTGTTGAATGCCGTACCGATCACGGATGACCAATTACCGGGCGTGCTTCTAACGTCGAACAATGCCGCCTCCACTCACGATTCACGACACACGATTGACGATTGACGATTCACGACTCACGATTCACCATCCCGCTCACTCCCTTCACGGCTTCGCAGCGTACCAATCTCGCAAGCGTACCTCGATCTTCTTGTCCTTTCCATTGACCAGTTGCTTGAAGCGGGTCACGTCGCTGAGTCCGTTTTGTCCGCGGTAGTGGTAGGGGTAAACGACCTTTGGCTTGAAGTCGAGTACCGCTTCGGCGGCTTCGTCGACATCCATCGTGTAGGGGAGATTCATGCAGACGAAGGCGACATCGATGTTCTTAAGCGTTCGCATTTCGGGGATGCCCGATGTGTCACCGGAGAGGTATATGTTTTTATTACCGAACGATAATACATAGCCGTTGCCGCGACCCTGGGGATGGCGCGAGTCAGCTGTCACAGGGAGGTTATACATCGGAATGGCTTTGATACCGATCTGGTTGCGCGAGATGCTTTCGTCGTTGTTGAGTACATGGGCGCGCTCTTTAAACTTCCCAGGCAGCTGATCATAAACCGCACGCGGGACGATAAATTCGGCGTTGGTTGTATTCAGGCCTTCCAGCGTTTCGGAGTTAAGATGGTCGCCATGAATATCGGTGATGAGGATGAGGTCGGGATCGTCCACGCCTTCAAACAATTTCGCTCCACCGTAGGGATCGACATAGATGGTTGTCTCACCCCATGTTAACACGAGTGTTCCATGCGTGATGGGCTGGATCTGCAACGGACCTTTCGAGGTTTCGATAACATCGCCCCCCGGATTCTGACCTAAAGCCATTACTGATGCTGCGAGTGAAAGGATGATAAATACTGCTTTCATGGTTGAAGTGGTCAAGTTTGCTTCCAATGGTAAACAATCAAGTAGGCGGCCGGGGAAGTGTGAGTTCAAGATAAACACTCCGAGTGCTTTCTGCAAACGTGTTCGTTTCCATTATGGAACATCGATTGGAATGAAAGTGTTATCTTCACACGGCTATACCTGATATGATTCGACTTACTTTTCTCTTGTTGCTGGCGGTGAATGCTACCGCTGCTTTTGGACAGAAAAAACCTGTACCTGCCTACGTGTTCAACCAGGCGTTTCCGGATAGTGTCCGGGCGTTGTCATTGCTGGCCCTTGACGGCTCAACGACAACATTCGGCGAGGTACTGGATCAGCATCGCGGAAAACGCATCATGATCGACATCTGGGCTTCGTGGTGCCGCGACTGCATTGTGGCATTACCCCAACTCACTAAAATTCATGAAAGCGCCAACAGCGATGAAGTGGTCATTCTCGCACTATCGCTCGATAGGGAGGAGGGCAAATGGCGCACTGCCATCGATCGTCTGAACATAAAAGGCGTCCATTACTGGATTCCTGAGGGATGGAAGAATCCCTTCTCAAATTACATCGTGCTCGACTGGATTCCGCGATATCTTGTACTCGACAAGGAGGGCCGCGTCGTGTTACCCAAAGCGATCCATGCGGATAATCCTGCGTTGCTGAGTGAAGTGATGGGGAAGTAGGAGGAAGGGAGTCCAGTGCGCCAGTAGTCGGATTGGGGGAACTTGCGGGCAGAAATTCTGCTTGATGGTTACGACCTTCCCATTCACGATTCACGCTTGCCGATTCGCGAAACCCATCCTACACCGATCACCGATCACCGATGCTCACCACTACGCTGCCTTTCTTCCGTCCTTGTTCGACATATCGATGAGCTTCCATGGTTTGTTCGAGAGGGTACGTTCGATCGATCACCGGCTTTATTTTTCCGGAAGAGATAAGTCCGGCGAGGAAATTAAGGTCTTCGGTTGTTTCGCCCGCCATGGCGTACTTCACCTTTTGTGTAGTCTTTCGCTCATGCCAAAGGCCTTTGAGCATCCGGGCGGGATTCGTGTTGGCCATTAGGTAGTAGCCATGGTCTGTGAGGGATTGGACGCACTTTGAAAATGAGCTGCTGTACACAGCATCGAAAATGACATCGTATCGAATACCGTTCCTGGAAAAATCTTCCCTCGTATAGTCAATGACATGGTCAGCGCCGGTTGATCGTAACATTTCGAGCTTGTCGGTATGGTCCACTGCCGTCACTTCGGCACCGTAGTATTTGGCGAGCAGGACGGCCCATGTTCCGATGCTCCCGCCGGCACCGATCACAAGCACCTTCTGATTCGGTTGAATATGCGCGATACGGAGAAAGTGCAGGGCGTTGATACCGCCGACCGGAATCGTCACACATTCGTCGAAGCTGACGCTGTCAGGCTTTATCCCCATTGGTGCACTTTCGGGACGACAGACATACTCGGCATTGCCTCCCATAGCCATGCCGGTAGATCCGAATACTGCATCGCCCGGCTGAAAAGCGGATACATTGCTTCCTACCTGCTCGACGATTCCCGCGAACTCCATCCCCGGGATATAATGTTTCGGTTTCCGGTAGCCCATGTAAAATCGAAGGGGTATCCGTGTCCACGCAGGTAGCGTCAGCGTTCGAATTTCACAATCTCCAAAGGTCACCGTCGACGCGCTCACCTTTACCAACACTTCGTTGGGATTCGGCACAGGCTTCTCGACCTCGACAACCCGGAGAACTTCTGGCGGACCGTAAGCAGTACAGAGAATTGCTTTCATTCTGGTTTCTGGTTTCTGGGCGATATCCGGTCGCGCAGGCCGGCGCACAGTGCGGTACCATTACCGATCACCGATACCACCTCTTTCGGTCGGTGTGAAAGTAAACGAACTGCCAACTACTGACTTTTTCAACAGCTCCCCCCATTCGGTGAGGTTCACAAGTAAAAAGCGACCTATCCACTCACGATTCACGCTTCACGATTCAGGAAACCCACTCTTTCGGTTTGGTCTGAAAAGCAGAATCAACCCACACCGATCACAGATCACAGATCCCCGATTCCCCCCATCTTCCTGCTCGGCGCCCGTTTGAATCCCTTCATGTTCAGGCCATCCTTGTAGACTTCGACAATGGAGAAACTATTGTTTTCCAATCCGCTGTGGTCGACCATCCCGGGTAATGTACAATAGTGAATATTTCCGATTTTGCTGTACCGTTCCTCGTGGCGATGGCCCTGGAAGACAGCCACCACTTTACCGCTGTCGCTGAGAATCTGACGTACAGCGGCGCCGTTGCTGAGACAGTATTTTTTGTCTTCAGGATCCTGATGGTCGTCGACGAGTTGATGGACGAAAACAATGCAGGGCAGGGAAGTGGATTGCAGATCGCGCTTCAACCACTCTAGCTGATCATCGGGGATAAACGAGTCGGTCCAGTGGAAATTTCCTCGCTCATATGCTGTCCCCGCTTTGGTGAAGTTCCCGTCAAGAACTACGAAGTGGATACCCTTTTTGTCGAACGAATAATGGGGGAGGTTCGAAGTAATTCCTGTGTTCTCGACGTGAGCAAGAAACTGACTTTTCGTGATACTATCAACGTCGTGGTTGCCCAGTACGTGATACCGCGGGCCTTTATAGGTCGCGAATGCCTTTTCAATCCGCACGAGGAACTCCAGCGTTGACGCCTCGTCGGGTTTTTTCGCTTCGTCTTTGAAATCGCCGAGATGGACCACAAAGTCAACTTTCCTGGCATTCATTTCGGTCATCGCCGCCTCCATTTTCGGAATAGAATCCCGGTAGAAGCGGGCTCCTTCCGTATCGCGGTCGGCATAATGGGAGTCAGTGACTATGCCAAACGACAGAATCGGTTTATTCCTGGCCGCAACCTCGAGCGGACCCAACATCCCCGCCGCAACACCCGTCAGGGAATATTGTAAAAAGCTTCTCCGGGTAATGATATACTTCACGTTTGAATAGGTTTGTAGAGCTCACAATTTACCAATTAAAGTGTTAGAGTGTTAAAGGGCTGGTCTGAAAAATAGACGAAACCCGCGCCACTCACTACTCACCGCTCACTGCAGACTTTTCAACAACTCCTCCCGTTCGGTGAAGGACATAAGCAGACACAGTCCCGCCCCATTCACGATTGCCGATTGACGATTCACGAAAGTTCCGCGTTCGGTTAGGTCTGAACGTCGAACAAAACCCACACCGATCACCGATCACCGATTCTCATCGTTTCTCCAAACGCCGCCCAGTCAAACCCCGTCTCGATGCGGTTGTGTCTTAACGCCGGGAGTTGCGTGGTGATGATCAACTTCGTTCCATTCAGCTCAGCATAGTGATGTTGGGGAATGTGTTGCTTGACTGCCTTGAACATTTTGAACGTGACATCCGGGAAGTGCTTTTGCACCGAAGCTTTGAGTCCGTTGATATTCTCCATACCGTACATAAGGACGACCCTAGGATGGTACGTGTCGATGTTGTGGAGGATCGTATCGATTCGTTGTTCATAGAGATGTTCCTGGTATAGTGCTTTGTTCTTGAGGAATGCAAATTTTTCGGGAAGGTCAAGCCAGCTATAATACCAGGCGTGATGCGCCACAGGAAGGGGATACAACCGCAGAAGCGCTTCACGATCAATAGCGAATGATTCCCGCTGATAGGCGAGAGGGTCCTCCAGCGGTTCGTCGCGGTAGGCATGCGCAAAGGCAATGAGGTTTTTCCACAGCCCGTGTTTGACAGCATTCTCACCGAAGCGATACTCATAGCGCGTTTTGAATTGCGAAGCCTTTGGTCCGTCCCACCGGATCGCTATACTGCGGTACACCTTGCGTATCTCGCAGAGGGTGGGGCCGACTTGCGGATGCACTTCGGTGAAATAGTTTAGCTTTTCCGCTACTTCTTCCGGTGTTTCCCCACCGCTTTCCTCATAGGCGACAAACCACAGGGGGGCTTGCCACGAGCCATAACCATAGAAGTGGTTGAGCCAGTGTTGCAATTTATCCGGCTTGATCAGCATAGACAGTGGTGAATAATGAGTAGTGAGTAAGGTGGGGCAGTTCGACTTTCGGACTACACCGAAGAAGCGGGTTTTCTTGAATCGGCAATCGTGAGTATGAGCTGACATTTTTTCTCAATGACAACGAACCCTGAAACCGGAAACGGTCGTAACCCTCAAGCGAAATCGTACCCGCAAGTTCCACTGACCCGCCCACTGGACCACTTTTCTCACTCACTCCACGGCGGAGTGATATCGTTCATCCGCGCATAGGCAATGAGTTGTCCGAGGTGTTCATTGGAGTGTGTCACGATGATGAGGATGGCTGTCATCTGCGTAAACTCGCCCGGGAAAGGAAATTCCACTTTCTTGGTCAGCGATGCATCAGTGGTATTCTTAATCGCATCGGTCGCTACCTGATAAGATCTTTTCAGTTCTGAAATAATAGCATCTTTTGTTTTCAATTCTTTCTCCAGCGTTTCCATGTTGACGCCGTCGGGTATTTTTGCTCCCAGGGTAGAAGCGAAGTAATAGTTCGCAGAAGCGAGGTGGGCGAAGGTTTCGGCTACAGATCTTGCTCCGTCCGCCGGCCGCCACGCGTACTTATCTTCCGGGATAGTCTGAGCAAGTTTCACGACCTGGTCCGACTTGTAACCGATCATACCTGCCGCTTCTTTTTGAAATTGACCTTGGGAAAATGCTGGTGCAGCGCATAACAGGGCTGCGAAGATTATGATTGTTTTCATATTGTTGAAGTTAATGGATTGCACGATGCTTGTTGGTTCAAGTTAGAAAAATTACAGGCTTGCCATAGCGGTTTTCGCAAAACTCTCTTCCTGCTTCGCGGGAGGGGTTAGGTGAATTATCCCTGGCACTTTTTACTACCTTTGACAAGAACCGGATCCACATTCCACTTGAAAGCGATTATTGCCACAAACTATGGCGGTCCTGAGCGACTTCAATTGAAGGAGGTAGACAAACCATCGCCAGGCGCTAACGAAGTGCTCGTAAAGGTTTTCGCGGTCGCGATCAATGACTGGGACTGGGCGCTGCTTCAAGGTGACTTCGTCAATCGCCTGCTCAACGGCTTTTCAAAGCCCAGAAGGCAGATCTTCGGCTCAGACGTTGCGGGAAGGGTAGAAGCCGTAGGAAAGAAGGTAACCCGCTTCCGGGTGGGTGATGAGGTGTTCGGCGACCTGAGCGGGAGTTGGGGCGGTTTTGCGGAGTATGTCTGTGCCGACGAAAATGCATTGGCTCACAAGCCTGCGGTCATGAGCTTCGAGCAGGCTGCATCAATTCCGCAGGCGGGGATGTTGGCGGTTCAGGGATTGATAGACGCCGGCCGCGTTAAATCAGGAGAGAAAGTTCTGTTGAACGGCGCTGGCGGAGGCGTAGGTACTTTTGCGCTGCAAATCCTGAAACCCTTAGGGGTGGAAGTGACTGCAGTCGACACAGCGGAGAAATTGGCGATGCTTCGCAATCTGGGCGCCGAGCACACGCTTGATTACAAAATGCGGGACTTCACAAAAACCGGCGCGCGGTATGATCTCATTCTTGATACGAAGACCAACCGGTCGCCGCTCGAATACCTTAGGGCGTTAAATCCCGGAGGACGATACGTCACCGTGGGCGGATACAATTCCCGGTTGCTGCAGTGTGTCGCGTATAAGCCCTTCATTTCAACATTCACGAACAAGAACGTCGCCATCGTGGCGCTCAAGCCAAACAAGGATCTTGAATACTTCAGCGATCTTTTCACCTCCGGGCAGCTCGAGCCCGTCATCGACGGACCGTACGCGCTTGAACAGACACCGGAGGCCTTCCGGATTTTCGCCAGGGGCGATCACAAGGGGAAGATGGTGATAAGGGTGGCGGAGGCGTGATGCAATAAGGCTGCGATCGATCTGACACTATTTAACATAATATAAATTATAATTC
>CAZHIQ010000044.1:0-20442 GCA_964532595.1 uncultured Roseivirgaceae bacterium | reverse complement strand
AGAAGCTTGTCACTATTGCTTTCGTCCGATCCTTCAATAGAAGTGATCGGCACAGCGGCCGACCCGTTTATCGCGGCAAAAAAAATCGCCGACGTCATTCCCGATGTCATTACGCTTGATGTCGAGATGCCCCGTATGGATGGGCTGACTTTCCTGCGCAAGCTTATGTCGCAGTACCCTATTCCGGTCGTTGTTATTTCAAGTCTGACCGCCAAAGGCACCGAGTCCGCTATCCTGGCGATGGAATACGGAGCCGTGTCTGTGATTAAGAAGCCCGCCCTCTCCCCGACCGGAGAATGGGAGAACGGGGGCCAAATCGTTGAAGAAGTAAAGGCGGCGGCATCCTCACGGGTGAAAAGGAAACAGTTCACCGCCGATCGCCAGAACACGGTTATCGAAAAACCGTATCGCGAGAGTATGGCGAAGACCACCGATCTTATCATCGCAGTCGGCGCGTCGACCGGAGGAACGGAAGCCATCCTTCAGCTCTTGCAAGCCATTCCTTACGACAGCAATGGCATCGTGATCGTCCAGCATATGCCCGAAGTGTTTACCCGTTCGTTTGCTGAACGCCTTGACAGCATCTGCAAGATTACGGTGAAGGAAGCAGCAAACGGCGACACCGTTGTACGTGGCCGTGCGCTGATTGCCCCGGGAAACAGACATATGGAGCTCCGCCGCAGCGGATCGCGTTATTATGTAGCCCTGAACGACGACCCTCCGGTAAACCGCCACCGACCTTCGGTTGATGTGTTGTTCAACAGCGTGGCGCGATATGCGGGAAAAAACGCTATCGGGGTGATCCTGACGGGAATGGGCAACGACGGCGCTGCAGGTATGCTCGAGATGTACCGCGCCGGGGCTCATACAATCGCACAGGATGAAGCTACCTCGGTCGTGTTCGGAATGCCCAAAGAGGCGATTAAGGCAGGGGGCGTTCACAAGATACTTCCCCTCGACCGGATTTCGTCGCACGTGCAAGCCGCTGCAGAACGTTTATCGCCGTGATCATGCAAAAGAAAAAACACAGCGTCCTCATCGTTGATGATTCCCATTATATGCGGGCGTCGATCCGGAATGTCCTGCAGGATACGGGGTATCATATTATCGGCGAAGCCAGGAATGGTGAAGAGGCGCTTGACATGGCTTTCGAACTGCAGCCGGATATTATCACGCTTGACAATACCCTGCCCGATATGATCGGAACCGATATCCTGAAAGTCTTCCGCAAGCGCGCGCTGCGCTCCCGTATTATTATCATCAGCGCGTACGCACAAGACTTCTCCGTTGTCGAAGGACTTTCCTATGGCGCCGACGGCTATCTGACCAAACCTTTCCGCCCCGAAGAACTCCTCCGTCTGGTACTCGGCGACTAACCCCGTTTTCCGGCGTGTGCACTCACCCAATCAGCAAAGGCATTAATGAAAGTTTGTGAGAATTCGCGCGTCGACGCGTTTTTTACCTTCCCCTGCTCATCAAAAAGGTCACCGGCATCCGAGATGTAACCCTCGGGCTGCTGCATACACGGAACATTTACAAAGACGAGCGACTGCCGCAGGTGATGATTCGCCCCGAACGCACCGAGCGGACTTATCGACACACTCATCACGCCACCCGGTTTCCCATCCCACGAATTCTGCCCGTAAGGTCGCGAGGCAATATCGATCGCGTTCTTCAATACCCCGGGTACCGACCGATTGTATTCCGGCGTCAAAAACAAGACTCCGTCTGCATCGCGCACCTGCTGCCTTAAGCGCTTCCACGAATCGGGAGGCGAACTATCCAGGTCTTCACTGTACAAGGGCAAATCTCCTATCTCGAGGATTTCCATCGAAAGCGTATCCGGGGCCATAGCGATCAGTTCGCGGGCCATTTTACGATTGAACGACTCCTTCCTTAAACTGCCCACTATCACGGCTATCTTGTATTTGCTCATAAGAATTTTGGTTTCGCTCCTTCCTGAAAATATTTGTGCCCCTCGCCCCTGACGCTCCCCAACGGACGTTATAGATGGAACCTATAACGTGATAAAGACAATCGATTTGATTCACGCCGCTGCGGCAGGTATTCTTGTCTAAGCAATAGCAACGATCTCATTTTAACCTTAACCCTGATGCTATGGAAAACGACGCATCCAAGACCCATGTGTACAACGTCAACGACTCAGCCGCTAAATGCCCCTTTCACGGAGGCGCCCTCAAGCAATCGGCTGGCGGGGGAACCCGCAATCGCGACTGGTGGCCCAACCAGCTTCGCCTTAGTCTGTTGCGGCAGCACTCCGAACTCTCCGACCCGATGGGTAAGGACTTCAACTACGCCGAGGAATTCAAGTCTCTTGACCTGAAAGCCGTCAAAGCCGACCTCTTCAAGCTGATGACCACGTCTCAGGCCTGGTGGCCAGCCGACTACGGGCATTACGGTCCATTCTTCATTCGAATGGCATGGCACAGCGCCGGAACTTACCGTGTAGCTGACGGTCGCGGCGGAGCCAACGGAGGAACACAGCGCTTTGCGCCATTGAACAGCTGGCCTGATAACGCAAACCTTGACAAAGCCCGCCTGTTGCTTTGGCCCGTCAAGAAGAAATACGGACGTAAAATCTCGTGGGCCGACCTGATGGTTCTCGCCGGAAACTGCGCACTGGAATCCATGGGCTTCAAGACTTTCGGCTTCGCCGGAGGACGGGAAGATTTCTGGGAACCCGAAGAGGATGTGTACTGGGGCGCGGAGACCAAATGGCTTGACGACAAGCGCTACTCGGGCGACCGTGAGCTGGAGAACCCCCTGGCCGCAGTTCAGATGGGACTTATTTATGTTAACCCGGAAGGCCCTAACGGAAAGCCCGATCCTTTGGCAGCTGCGCGTGACATCCGCGAAACGTTCGGGCGTATGGCGATGAACGACGAAGAAACCGTAGCCCTTATCGCCGGCGGACACAGCTTTGGAAAAACCCACGGCGCCGCCAGTGCCACACACGTTGGCCCGGAACCCGCCGCGGCAGGGATCGAAGAACAAGGCCTCGGCTGGAAAAACTCCTATGGCAAAGGCCATGGCGCTGATACGATTACCAGTGGACTTGAAGGTGCATGGACAACTACTCCTACGAAGTGGAGCAACAACTTCTTCGAAAATCTCTTCGGCTTCGAGTGGGAATTGACCAAAAGTCCTGCCGGTGCGTTTCAGTGGAAACCTAAAGACGGAGCTGGCGCAGGTACCGTCCCCGACGCGCACGATCCCGCACGCCGTCACGCCCCTACGATGCTGACAACCGATCTGGCGCTACGGGTCGATCCTGTTTATGAAAAAATATCACGGCGCTTCCTCGAGAACCCGGACGAGTTCGCCGATGCCTTCGCCCGCGCATGGTTCAAACTCACACACCGCGACATGGGACCGCGTGCGCGCTATCTCGGACCGGAAGTGCCTGCGGAAGAACTGATCTGGCAGGATCCGATCCCAGCCGTTACCCACGAACTCGTGCAGGAAGCCGACATTGCTCAATTGAAGGAAAAGTTATTGACGTCAGGTCTTACCGTTGCGCAACTGGTAAGAACTGCCTGGGCTTCCGCATCGACCTTCCGCGGATCAGACAAACGCGGTGGAGCCAATGGCGCACGTATTCGCCTCGCCCCACAGAAAGACTGGGCGGTTAACAACCCGACAGAACTGACTCAGGTATTGGCAAAGCTGACCGCAATCCAGGAAGAATTCAACCAGGCAGGAAATAAGCGAATTTCACTCGCCGACCTCATTGTACTCGGTGGCTGCGCGGCCGTTGAACAAGCCGCCCGTAACGCAGGCTATCCCGTTGCTGTACCCTTCGCACCGGGGCGTGCTGATGCGTCGCAGGAACAAACCGACATCGAGTCGTTCGAAGTTCTTGAACCGAGAGCCGATGGCTTCCGTAACTATGCGGATACTCGCCACAAGCCGGCGGCCGAAGAAATGCTGATTGACAGAGCTCAGCTGCTCACGCTTTCAGCTCCCGAGATGACGGCACTGATCGGCGGCATGCGCGTACTGAATGCCAACTACGATGGATCTTCCCACGGTGTCTTCACGCAACGGCAGGACACGCTCACGAACGACTTCTTCGTCAACCTGCTGGATTTCAACACAACGTGGAACGCAACGTCCGACGCACAAACGCTGTTCGAAGGTCGCGACAGAACTACCGGAAAAGTAAAATGGACCGCCACAAGGGTAGACCTTATCTTCGGGTCCAACGCGGAGTTGCGTGCACTGGCGGAAGTATATGCCTGTGACGATGGCCATGCGAAGTTTGTGCAGGACTTTGTCGCGGCATGGACAAAGGTGATGAACCTCGACCGTTTTGACCTCGTCTCAAAACAAATCCCCGTTCAACGCCAGGCCGAAACTTCCAGGAAATAAAAACAAATGCCTCTCCGTTGCCAACGCACGGAGAGGCGTTTTCTCTCCCTTAGTACACTCCTACCTCGGAAATCAAGGGACAAGCTTTCGAATCAGTGATATTAATTCGCAGCGCGGATGTCTCGACAGGATCTATCTTGAGAATGCGTTTGTAACCAATGGTCGTGCCTTCGGCTACAACGACCCAGTCATCCCCCTGCCGGGCTTCAATGGAGAAAGCCTTCACCCGTTGACCTAATTGAATAGGCTCCTGCAGCAAGACATAGCTAACCTGTGTCTTATTCTTGAATTCAAGCGTCAGTGTTCCCGTCGTAATGCCGTCATCCGTTGCCCAATACGTCTTGCGGTTACCATCGACGATGTTTTGTCCGGCAAACCGCTTGTCATTCCCCCTCACAGAAGAAGCCTCAACAGCGGCATCGCTGGCTTTGTTTGTCGCGAAGGTCTCATCGACTTTCTTTCGGAATCCCTGCAGGGCAGCGACATCCAGCTCATGAATTCGCCCCCTTCTGTCGGGCGGAACATTCAACAGCAAAGTCGAACCCCTTCCAACCGAAGTGAGATAAATATCGAAAAGATCTTCCGCTGATTTTACCTTGCTATCTTCCTCGGCGTGGTAGAACCATCCTGGCCGGATGGAAACATCCACTTCAGCGGGTATCCAATGCGTTCCGTCTTCATGCCCCGTCGAAAGCAATTCTTCGATACCTGCCTTACCTGCATACAGCGTATCTGGGGTGATAGTGTTCCAATTGGTCTCCCCGGCCACACCGCGTTCATTCCCTACCCAGCGGACACCGGGCCCTGCATCGCTGAAGAAAATTACATCGGGTTCCATTTCGCGCACAAAGGCAAGGGTACCCGGCCAGTCGTAATAGGTCGAACCGTCAATGCGGCGCCGCTCATTAGCTCCACCGTAATAACCATCTCCTCCGTTTGCTCCGTCAAACCACATCTCGAAGATAGGCCCGTATTCGGTGAAGAGCTCCTTCAGCTGATTCCGGTAATACTCCACATACGAAGGCGTACCATAATCCGCGCGGTTCCTGTCCCAGGGCGACAGATAGACGCCGAACTTCAACCCGTGTTTGCGGCAGGCATCCGCTACTTCCCTGACGAGATCGCCTTTTCCGTCTTTATAGGGACTGTTCTTGATCGAATGCTCAGTGTACGCTGTCGGCCACAAACAGAATCCGTCGTGATGTTTAGCGGTGAGAATCACTCCGCGAAATCCGGCGTCTTTTAGAGTGGTAATCCACTGCTCAACATCGATATCAGTGGGGTTGAACAGCTGGGGACTTTCATCCCCATAGCCCCACTCCTTTCCGGTAAAGGTGTTGATGGTAAAATGAATGAAGGCATTCAGTTCCATTTCATGCCACGCAAGCTGCGCGGGAGACGGAATAGGGAGAACGGCTTCGGGTGCGTGGACCTCCTGCTTACAAGCGAAGAACATACTAAGCAGGACAATTGCCCCGAATTTCGACAGGAAGGTCCTGTCAACTACGTTTTGTTCACGCAGTTTCTTAATCGTTAATTTCATCAGTAATAAATTAGACAATCGAAATATCAGCGAGACCAGGCTCCCGGTCGCCCATGGCCGGCTGGAAGATAGACGCTGGGTCGATCACCCGGAGCAACCCCAAACGTCGTCGATGGCGTGTCGCCCATCTCGAACACAAGTTCGCCTCCAGCGGTCAATACATCATGAGTAATGTATGAACGCGTATAGGGTTCGCCGTTAAGCGTGACGCTTTGAATATAGCGATTCGTATCGCTGTTGTTTTTCGCGATAATACGCAGCGTTTTGTTGTCTCCAACCTTCACACTCGCGTCTTGTACGAGGGGACTACCGAAAATATACTTACCGCCTGCGGGTTCGACCTGATAGAAACCGAGCGACGACATGATATACCAGGCCGACATCTGCCCTACGTCTTCGTTTCCGGACAATCCATCGCCACGATCACTATACAGCGTCGTAAGAATCTGCCGCACGCGCTCCGCTGTCTTCCACGGTTGACCTACCCAGGCGTACAGGTACGCAACGTGATGGCTGGGCTCATTCCCATGAGCATACTGTCCAATCAATCCGGTGATATCGGCCGAGGCCTCCTCTCCCATATCACCTTCCACGACGAACAGAGAATCCAGGCGTGATATAAAAGCGTTCTCTCCTTCGAACAACTGAATCAATCCCACCACGTCATGAGGCACCAGCCACGTATATTGCCAGGCATTGCCCTCGCAGTAATCGTCGGCCATGTGGGCGGAATGGAATGGATTGAAAGGTTCGCGGAATTCTCCCTCCGAAGACAATCCGCGCATGAACTTAGTTTTCGGATCGAAGAACCGCCGATACGCTCTGCTTCTTTCCCGGAATTCTTTAGCCACCTCATATTGCCCGGCGCGCGCCGCAACTTCCGCTACACACCAGTCGGCCAGGGCATACTCCATTGTCTTGGCTACGCTTTCATGGGTAGGCTCCAGATCGTAAGGGATATATCCGTATTCACGGAGCAGTTTCATTCCTCGCTCATCGCGGTTTGCCGACACCGTCATAGCTTCAAGCGCCGCGTCAATGTCATTTGAATATCCCTTCAGCACTGCATCGGCGAGAACGGGAATACCCGGATTGCCAACCATGCAGTCGGTCTCATTTCCCATGAGGTGCCACACGGGAAGCTTGCCCTGCTGACGGTAAATATTGAGCCACGTCTTGACCATATCGGGCATTTTCTCCGGATGAATCAGCGTCATCAACGGTTGCGCCGCCCGGTAGGTATCCCAGAGGGAAAATGTGGTGTAATTGGTAAACGTCGTGTCGCGGTGGATACGGCCGTCACTGCCCCTATACTCGCCGTTTACATCGGAAAAGACGGAAGGAGCGATCATAGTGTGGTACAGCGCCGTATAGAAGGTCCGTTGATGCGATGCGTCCTCCATCGTTACCTGTACCTTTTCCAATTCGCGATTCCAGGCTTCGTCAGCACGGGTAACCGTTTCATTGAAATCCCAACCTGGAAGCTCCGCGGCAATATTCGCGGCCGCATTTTCGATGCTCACGGCCGACATCCCCACTTTTACGTAGATAGTTTCATCCTTTTCAGAGTCGAAGAAGGCGCGACCATAGACCTTTCTTGATTTCAGTGATGTTCCCTCCTGAACCGCCGTGCTGTCATAAACCGCGAAGCGCTTCATCGGCTTCGAGAAAACGGCATAGAAGTATGCCCACTGGTCGCGCGCCCATCCTTTGGAACGACGCCATCCCGCCACTACTGTATCGCTCTCCATCGTGATATATCCCTCGACCGGAGCGTCCCAACCAATACCCTGTTCGAGATCGATGATGACACCAGCGTTGTCTGAAGCCGGGAACGTATACTTGTGGAAGCCCACGCGCGGCGTAGCGGTCAATGCCACGTCGATACCGTATCGATCGAGATGTACAGAATAAAAACCCGGCCTCACCGATTCGCGGTCGTGGGAAAAGAACGAGTAAATTCCGCTCGACGGATCCGGTAACGAGCCCCGGGAGGTTTTCACCTCTCCGACAACAGGCATAAAGGCAACATCACCGAGGTCACCGATTCCGGTTCCGCTCAGGTGAAGATGACCAAATCCGATGATTGTCGAATCGGAATAATGATACCCCGAGCACCAGTCCCAGCCTTGCGTCATTTGGGTAGGTCCAAGCTGTACAAAACCGAACGGGACGTTGGCTCCGACAAAAACATGACCGTGTCCATCGGAACCGATATAGGGATCAACATAAGATGTCAGGCGTGTAGCGGATATATCGCTGGGACGCTCCTTGCAAACAACCACAATAATGGCCATCAAGAGCGCGAGTGCTACAACAATGTCTTTCTTTCCACTCATTTCATACTTACTGCACGGCGATCTCCGCTGAAAGGCGCACGTCATCGGATGACGCCCCGATCATGATCGAAAACTCGCCAGGTTCAACTACATATTCCATTTTTGCATTGCGCAAAGCAAAGTCTTCTTCCGAAAGTACGAATACAATTTGTTTTTCCTCGCCTGCCCTGAGAAACAGGCGCTTAAAATGTCGCAATTGTCTGATGGGACGCACGGTTGACGCAACCTTGTCGCTGATGTACAATTGAGCAACTTCATCGCCGTCAAATCGTCCGGTGTTTTTGACTGTGAAGCTCACCTCAAATGTGGTAGGCCCCTGGGGAGTAACCTTGAGATTACTGTACTCGAATGAAGAATACCCCAATCCGTAGCCAAAAGCATATAGTGGTTTCGCCGGCATCTCTACGTAATCATGTCCTACGGGCAACCGCTTGTTGTAATACACCGGTAGCTGTCCTTCGTGCCGGGGTACCGAAATCGGCAACCTTCCTGCAGGATTGTAATCACCGAAAATTACGTCGGCGATGGCGTGACCTCCCTCCTGTCCGGGATACCATGCGGTGAGCAGGGCATCCGCGTGTTCAGAAGCCCAGTTCATATTCAACGGACGTCCCTGAATATACACGACGATCAGCGGTTTTCCTGTAGCCTTCAACGCCTTCAGCAGCTCCGGTTGTTTCCCCAGCAAGGTGAGCGTAGCGCGATCATACCCTTCCCCACTGTCCATGTCGCTTATGTAGTTCGAGGTTACTGCGGCTCCGGTTTCCTTGTACTGCGTTTTGAAATCGCGCGCACTTGAGCCTCCCACCACAACCACAATGGCGTCAGCCTTTCGGGCTACGGCAACCGCTCCGGCAATATCAGCTTGCAACGTATCCCGTATGGCGCAACCACGCGCATAGTCGACGCGTCGCGCCCCGAGTTTAGCCTGTATTCCTTCCAGAACAGTAACCACATCATCAGGATGCTGTGGCGCGGTGTAATCGCCAAGCATGTTGTATACATTATCGGCATTGGGGCCAATTACCGCAACGCGACGTATCCGTTTCGACAGCGGTAAGACATCGTTGTGATTTCGGAGAAGTACAACAGATTGCTGCGCCGCGCGACGGGCTACAGCGCGGTGTTCGGGAGTTCGCACCCCCTCCTTTGCTTTTTCCGGATCGACAAACGGATTCTCAAACAATCCCATTTCAAACTTGAGGCGCAGTATCCGCGATACCGCTGTATCGACCTCCGATTCGGTTATCCTGCCCGATTGCACGGCCCCGACCAGATTGCGAAACGCTTCACCCCCAAGGTCGGAATCCACTCCCGCCGACAGCGCCATTGATGCGGCCTCCGCGACATCGGATGCAACGCGGTGACTATGACTTATTCCTTCAACACTGCCGAGATCCGACACAACAAAGCCCCTGAACCCCCATTCCTCTCGAAGGGTTTCCTTCAGCAACCAGGGGTTCGCCGTACACGGAACACCATCGATAGAGTTGTAAGAGGTCATCACCGACAAAGCGCCTGCGTCAATTGCCTTGCGGAATGGAGGTAGATAGCTTTCAAGAAGCTCCCTCGTTCCCACGGAAATAGCGTTGCCGTTGTGTCCCCCTTCCGGCACCCCGTAAGCGGCAAAGTGTTTAAGCGTAGAAATAACACTGAAAGGATTGTCCAGCTTACCTCCGCCTCCCCCACGCACCAGCGCAGCACCGAGGGTGCCACTCAAGACGGCGTCTTCTCCAAGCGTTTCTTCAACACGCGACCAGCGCGGTTCGCGGGCAAGATCGAGGACCGGGCCGTAGCCGATATGCGCACCCTGCAGCCTGATTTCACGCGCCATGATACGACCTACTTCCTCGAGTAACTCCATCGACCAGGTCGACGCCAACCCGATCCCTGTGGGAAAGACCGTAGTCCCGATAGCCATGTGTCCATGCGGACTCTCTTCGGCAAGAAACACCGGAATTCCCAGGCGGGTATTTTCGATCACATATCGCTGCAAAGCATTCCCTGCGCGGGCTGCCAGCTCGGGATCAAGTCCCGTTTCCAACGTCTTCTTTGTCCAGGGATCGGCGCGGTAGGTAGCCCATAGCATACCAATACCATACTGCTGTACCAGTTCCTCGAATTTCGTGGAATGCGTGACATCATTGTCACGCTTCTCGTACATCTCCCAACCCAGGGGACAAAGTAACTGTCCTACCTTTTCTTCCAGCGTCATTCGGTTCAGCAAGTCGCTGACACGTTGCGACACCGGCAGACGGGCGTCTTTGTAATCCTGCGCGTATGAAAGGTCAGCCGTAGCAAGCAGTAAACAGAAAAACAAACAGCAGCGGATCATTCTCAGCATCTTCACAACAATCTAATAAAAGTGCGGCCATCGGAATACCGATAGCCGACACATTTCACTTTACGCTATGCAATTCTCTGCTTAATCAGGATCTGTGTACAAATCGAAGAGAGCAAGCCGCACCTGCGATGCATGGCGTCGCGCCAGAACCGTTACCCGGATGTGGGCAGCTTCAATTGGCTGATAGAACTTCACGTACTGATACGTTCCGTACGCAGGACTTGCCTCACCTTGCGAAGTCCAGGTCTCTCCATCAAGGCTTGTCTCGACGCGCAGCCTGGCGATGTTGTAGTTTTGGTTGTTCGTATGCAACCGGATACCCGTAATGTCTTCGAGTTTTCCGTCGAGGTCAACATCAAAGTAGAAGGTATCGTCCCCCGGATCCACGCGCCAGTACTGGGCCGTCGATGCGGAGAACATACTCCCTGCCGTTCCGGCCAGGAGCGGTCGGCTGACAAATCCTGTCCAACCTGTTCGGTCGACCAGGCTCCCTTCCATTTCACCGGCTGCTGCCGAGCGGATATTCGTGAAGGTGGTTGAGATCATCACGTAGGCCACATTCATGTTCGTACTCGACTCCGCATTGGTGACGGAAGAAATTTTCAAGGGCAACAGGTAAGTACCCGGCGAAAGACTTGAAAGCTGATCAGTAGCGATCGAAACCTTCACACTGTCGCCCGAGATCATACTGCCTTGAGGGATGGTTAGCGTTGCATTCTCGAGTGTTACCTCAACGTTAGAGGGAACCGCAGAAAAACCCTCCGGCACCAGAGAATTATCAACCTCCAGTTTTACCTGAACCGAAGCCGCTGACGGCAATGTGCAATGAATTGGGAACGTCGCCGCTACGCTCTCCGCGTTATCGACCAGAGCGCCGGCGGGCGTATTGGTCACCGAAAAGTACACCGTATTCTTCGGCGCCGTAATGGGCGCCCACGAGGCCGTGTTAATGTACACTTTGTTCTCCTTTACGCCGTGCACCACCTCAGCCATCGGCTCGTCTTCGCACGACTGCAGCGCAAGAGTACCGGCGACGCCAACGCAAAGTGCTGTATATTTTATATTAAAAAGCATTCTCATAGCTCATGATTGTTTTGATGATCATTAGTTGGCGCATTTGTTCGCATCATCCAGCACCCAATTGACGTAGGAGCTCTTGTCGCGCTCGGTATCCATCTGATACGACTTGCTCCAGTCAATGTCGAAGCCGTTGCCGCTGGCGTCTTTAAAGATTGTCCCCTCCCCTTCGTTCATCTTCCAATAAGCCACCAGGCCAGGGCTCTCCGGATCCACTCCGCAAATACCCAGTTGCAGCTCGCTCGATGAAAGCGCGCGGTTCCAGAGTCTCACTTCCGCAATGCGTCCCAGGAAACGCTGATAGTTGGGGTGGGAATTGCCAGGGTTCGCCCCTTCATACCACGACATACCCAGCTCCAGGCGCTGGAACTTCGTACCCTTGTCACCCGCAAGCTCGGCATCCTTCACACCATCAACGTACATGGTATAGGTACTTCCGTTGAAAGTAACAGAGATCGTATACCATTGTCCCGTGTTAAATCGTGTAGACGAGATGAGACCACCGCCCGGACTCACCCATTGCAGGGAGTTAATGTCCTGGCCGTTTTCACCGAAACGCAGGAGGTTGGTGATCGATTCATCGAGCGGTCCGAAGTTGCAGAGGCGACTGATCGGGTTGCTACCCGGGTGCCATTGGTTGATATACGCCTTTATCTCAAACGTATAGGTAGGCAGATCTACTTCCTCAGGGGCATAGTAGTTACCGTAGAAATTGTAGTTTGAGATATCGAGCGACGGAAAGCTAATGATCCTTGAAAGACGGAGAAACAGCGTCTTCGACGCATCCAGTACCCGGAGGTCACCTCCGGAAACACTTTGAATTGTCAGCGGCACGATGTAGGTCCGGCCGTCAACAAATTCTTCCGTCGAAACAATGCTTACCGTCAATCCTGTCGAAGAGGCGGTTCCAGCCTTGATCACCACGTCACTACCGTCGATGGAGTAAGTCGAAGCCGGAGCCGGAAAGTAGTTGGTCCCGTTCGCAGCATTGTAGCGCTCAAGCGCCTCATTATCCACCGCAAACTTTACGGTGATATCTTCCTTCACCTTTCCTGTAGCCGAGGCCGTCACGATAAAATTCGACGGCATTTCCTCGACCACAAAACGTACCAACGGATTGGCATCCGTGCCTGTGACGAGGATGACCTCTTTGTCGAAGTCGAAGCTGTCCTTACAGCCATTCAGCAGCATGCCCATTGCAGTGAGCAGTAGCAGCGACAATGAATATATCTTCCTTTTCATCTTTTCGTAGGTTGGGGTTAGTTGACTGCGGGGTTCGCAATCTGAATACAACGTCTGATGTTATAGTAAGGAATACCGGTCTTAGAGTAATAATCGCGGTCGACGTAAAAGGCACCAAAACCCGCTTTCTTTCCTTGAACAGGATTCCAACGCGCCATTCCCTCCAGCGAGTACATCTGGCTTCCATCGGTAGTCACCCGATTGCCATCGGCCTCCACGAACGGCGATCCGCCGTTTTCGAACCAGCTACCGAAGTTTTCCGTTACAATGAACTTCGACGGCGGAGCAAAGGAAGCAATCGCATTGTAGTACTGCTGCAAGCGAGTCGCTGAGTGCTCGGTAAAGCCTTGAGTATAGGCCTGGCGGATGTAATAGTTCGTATAAGGCTCCGTCTCCTTAGGCGGTGTCTGGTTATAGTAGTCTATGATGAGTAACTTCTCCGGATATTTTCCCTGCGGGCCGAAATACTCACCGATATGCTCAACCAGCTTTGTGAAGTTGGCACCTTGCAGCCAGTCACCTTCCGGTTCATAGTCGAGGTCAATACCATCAAGGTCCGCATCGAGTACCTGGTCGATGAGGTACTGCGCGTACACCGCTATCCCTTCGTCATTCCGGTTGGCGGTGAGGTCGTATTCCGTACCGTCCTTTAGCGTGATAACATGATTCATCCGAACAATGGTCGGCACCACAAAGCGCGTTCCGAGTTTTTCACGGACGAACTGCATGTCTTCATAAGCCACCGGCGCATAGCCCGGACTGTTTGGATCGTTGCTGGGAATACCCATCCACAGCGAAACGATATCCAGACTATCGGGAAGACCGCGGATACGCTCACCCCATGAGGCGGGATCCTTATATCCATCCACGCCTTCAAGCGGAGCATAGGCCGCATACCAGGCGAAGCTCAGCGTGTGATCCGACTTCTTGTATGCCCTGATATTCTCATAGTATTGCTCGTCGTAAACCTTGGGTTTCTGTATTTCCAGCGCTTCCATCTCATTGCTACACTGCATAGAGCCTGCTGCAACAATAGCCAGCGCTGAAAGTATGGTCAATTTTGTTTTCATACGATCATATTTTTTGATGTACCACAACCAAACTATTTCTTATCCCACCACAGGCGAATTCCGCCGTGATCAGCTCCGCCGAGGCGAGCCACTCCCGTTTCAACACCCGCGCGGTTGTTGTTGTACTCACTTTGCGGATAAGGAATTCTTCGTACCTGAATCTCGGTTGATATGGTACCACCGCTGTTGTTGTTGACAACGGGGTGCAGCCTGGGATATCCTGTCCGGCGGAATTCCGCCCATCCTTCAGGTCCATCCGGGTACATGGCAATCCACTTCTGTGTGATAATGCGCTCGAGGTTCCGCTCGAAAGAATCGGCATCTTCCCAGGCAATCGTGATATCGCTCGGCTTCGGAGCGTTATAAGACGCGGCGTTGTCGACAAAAGCAATCGGCTCGCTGGTGTTATCCGCGATGTAGCTGCTTGCCCCACTCACGTTGTTTTCTTCAAACGATACAGTGATTCCGCTCTCGTAGAAGCTCTGCGCCGTTCCCCCGCCCATGTTCCAGCCGCGCAACGCTCCTTCTGCACGCAGGAAGTACGACTCAGCCGCCGTCATCCAAACGATTTCCGTAGATCCCGGGCTGACGTTCAGGTTGGAGATGTCTCCGCCTGTAAACGGAGTCCATACCGACCCTACAATACCCAGACGTACACCGTGGTATTGTCCGTCATTGGCGGCCGGAACGAAGTAAGCTGAACGACGCGGATCGTTGTATCCATTCATGTAGGAATCCATCGAAGCGCTCATCCTGGCTTCACCGTCGTTGAAGTTGTAAGCGATATCGTAAAGGGGATGGAAGTAAGAGAAACTGCCCGATCGCCTCAGACTTGCCCGCTCATTCGGAATGGAAACAAGTCCATAGACGTGATTGGCAGCCTTTTCCGCTTCTTCCTGCGCCTTAGAAGGATTCGCATAGACGATGCGCATCGCCAGACGCAGACGCAAAGTATTCGCAAACTTCAACCATTTCACCGCATCACCACCGTAGACCAGGTCGTATTTCGGCATCACACGCCCTCCGGGATTACCGCTGACGTAAGTGGTAAGAACTTCAATGGCTTCATCCAGCTCTTCGAAGAACTTCGCATATACGTCTTCTAAAGCATCATAATTCGTCTGAAGTGATCCCGACTTGAAGCTGACATAAGGAATAGGCCCGTAAGCATCAGCAACGCGATGCATCGCCTCCACCTTCACAATAGTAGCCAGGGCGGCTACTTCGGGCAGGCCCTGCTCAAGCGCTGTTGCTGTGATCGACTCCCACAGGGGCATCACACCAACGAAGCCGGAAGAGAATGTCCGCTCAATCCAGTTCGTGACGAAATTGTATGACCCGTTATGCTGTCCTGCAAACCAGGTACCTGTGGGCGCGATATAGCCCGAGTACAGGTCACTGGTCAACCCTTGCGCTACCTGATAATCACTGCTAAGGTTATTCCCGTTGTCAAACAACACGACCTGCTGCTGCATCTGCGAGAAGAAACCGCCCGTTTTCAGGTTGTCACGCGACATCATTTCCTCGGTGGCCTCGTGCGGATTCGTATTTGCCTCGATGAAGGCATCCGTACACGACCCGTTCAACGCGAGCAACGCGGCGCACGTCAGCGGAAATCTCAATGAAAAAAGTCCTTTATATCTAATCATGATTGTTGGCGATTTAATCGTATTACAGTTTCAGCTTAACCGAGAAGCCCAGGTTCCTGAGACTCGGCATCATGAAGTAATCTATCCCCTGGAAGTACGTACCGGTGTTGGCCGTAACCTCCGGATCGAAAGGAGCTCTGCTGTACAGCATAAAGAGGTTGCGTCCAACAAACCCTACTTCCAATCCTTTTATCCGGTTACCCAGCACTGTCGAGGGTACCTGGTAGCCGAGGGTGAGTTCCGCCAGCCTCGCATTGGTGGCACTGTAAACGTAGTTCGCACCAATTCCGCCGGAAGCTCCACCTCCCACAACCTGGTAGTACTCCTTCGCGGGAATTCTCTTGCCGTTCACAAGAGCACCGCCAAGATCACGCGCTATACCCGATGTTTTCGAAACGCCAAATGCATCCATAATCGCCTGCGTATTCGAAACAACAACGCCGCCAACACGTGCCGTGAACAGGAACCCAAGAGAAATACGATTCCACTCCAGCGTGTTGCCCCATCCGACGTTGAACTTCGGACTTGCATTACCTGCATAGACGTAGTTATCATGATCGGGCATTACGATGTAATCAGAGGGGTGAACGTAGATAGCTCCGTGTTCGTCGGTCCGCAGCGTATTCACGTAAACGTCCCCAATCGACCCTCCTGCGCGCAGCAACGTCTTGTAACTTCCCGTTCCGCCCATGTCAAGCTCCGACAGCGAAATCACATCGCCTGTCAAAGGGTTTGTCCAACCATCAAGCAATGACACAATCTTGTTCCGGTTCAAAGCATAGGTCACGTACGACGACCATTTCAGACGGCCAAAATCCTGCGTGTAACGCGCCGTCAACTCAACTCCCTTGTTATCCACCTGACCGGCGTTGACGATTACATTATTGTAACCCGATGTACCCGGCAGAGTGGGATTAAAGAACTGATTGTAGGTGCTCGACTTATACGCCGTCGCGTCAATCGTCAGCCTGTTTTCAAAAAAGCCAAGGTTTAAACCCATTTCCCACGACTTCGTGCGCTCGGGCTGAAGGTCGGGATTGAACATCCGCGTGCTGATCGCAGGCGAACCGTTGTTCACCGGATAGGTGGCGATGGTTTGAAATAATCCCGGCTCGTTACCCACCTCTGAGTATGAAGCCCTTATCTTGACATAAGGGACCAGGTTGCTGGTGAAATCGAATATCTCCGAAACCAGTGCCGATACGCCCACTGCCGGGTACAGCATCGAGTTGGAGTTCGCTTCCGCCAGTGTAGACGCCCAATCGTTCCGGAGCGAGAAGTCGGCAAACACCATTCCCTGATAACCTACCTGTGCACTACCGAATACCGACTGCTTAATGGTGTGGTAACCGGTCTGATACGATTCGGCCGTTAGCCGGTTGATATTCTGATAAGTGAAAAGGTTGGCCACGCCATTGTCATACAGTTTTCCGCCGTACAGATCCGAGTTGAACACAGCATCTTCAAAGCTCGCACCGAGGTTTCCGGAGAGTGTAATCTTGTCCTCAACGAAACTTCTGTTTATGTTGAGAATTACGTCTCCATAGATCTGACGCGTGTCTGACTGGCGAAGGGAATAGAAACCGTTTTCTGAAGCAAAGAGCTGGTTGGTAGAAGCGTTGTATTTGCGCTCGTACTTGTGATTGCTCTTATCCATTCTTATACGCCCCGCGATATTCGCCCAGCTAGCTAGCTCGTAGCGCAGGGACGCATTCGTCATATAGCGTTCCTTAAAGTTTTCAAACTTCGCCCCTTCGGTAATCCAGTACGGGTTCTGCATCGCAAGCCCCTGATCGCCGTATGGCCAGAACTGTACCTTCATATTGCGCGCAGCATCGTAACGCTCGAAAATCTGAACTTTCGAAAAATCATCACCACGCGGGAACAAGTACACCGGAACAAGGGGGTTGAAGTACAACCCCTGTGCGACCATGTTCTCTTCGTTCACATTGCTGCCCATAAATCCAACGTCGAGCGTCGCCTTATCCCTCAATATCTTCGAAGTATTGCGAAACGACATGTTGTAGCGATCATAGTTGTTACTATGAATGATTCCGCTTGCATTAACCGTTCCGAGTGAAATGTAGGTCTGATTCTGTTCGTTTCCCGTTGACAGACTCAGTGTATTGGTGATATTAACCCCCGTCTGAAAGAAGTCTGCGACGTCATAGGTTGAAGGCGTAGTGAGTTTCTCTCCCCAGCTGTAATAGCTACCCGGTTCGCTTGGGCCATAAGAGTTCTGAAACTCGGGAAGCATCAGCGGAGAAGAAAACATGGTGCTGTTCGACAGCGTCACGGATAACTTCTCACGCGCTCCTTTCTTTGTGGTGATCAGCACCACGCCATTGGCTGCAGCTCCTCCATAAAGGGCCGCAGCGGCCGGACCGCTGAGGACCGAGATGCTTTCGATATCATCGGGATTGATATTCGACATACCGTCACCGGTCTGACCAGCACCGGAGAAAATATCGGCAGGTTGTTCCGACGACAGGCTCGGCATGGGGATCCCATCAATAACAAACAAGGCGTTGTTGTTTCCTGAGATAGACTTCAAACCGCGCATCACTACCCGGGTGGCACCGCCAACCCCGGCCGAAGAAGCGTTGATCGTCGCCCCGGCGACCTTACCGTAGAGGGAATTCACAAAGTTGGCATCAGTAACACGCGTCACCTCTTCACCGCCGATCTGCTGGACGTTGTACGACAGCGCCTTCGATTCTTTCTCAATTCCCAACGCCACAACGACTACTTCATCAAGGGACGTCACATCGGGGACCAACGACACGTTGAGTTCGGTAGAACCGCCGACCTCTATCTCCTGCGACAGATAACCAACATAACTGAAGACCAGGACTGACTCGCGCGAAGGCACTTCAATCCGATACCGTCCGTCGAAGTCTGTAACCGTACCGTTGAGCGTACCCTTCACGATGATGTTGACACCGGGAATAGGTTCGTTCTCGGCGTCCGTTACGACACCCGATACGACGATTTCCTGGACTACGTCTGCCCGCGCCCCGGTGTTGTCGGCCGGAGGACTGTCGGCATCGGCCCGTTGTTCACGAAGCACGATGTAGTCGTTGTCTTGTGGAACTGTATATTCGATCCTTCTCGGGATGAGAAGCTCATTGAGTACATCACCCAAAGGACGTTTGCGCGCCTCAAGCGTGACGATTTCAGAGAGCTTTAACCGGTTGCTGCTGAAAACAAACTTGACCTTTGTTACGGCTTCCAGTTCGCCGAGAGCCTGTTTCAGGGTTACCTCCTTTAAGGCGACGGTAACCTCGCGATTCAGAATCTCCTGTGCGCGGTTGGGATGCGCCATCACCACTCCCGAGAAGATCAGTGCCAGGGTTAACTGTAGCATTGACCGCCTCATAATCTTAGAGATTATTCCCCCACTGCAATTAGTAGAGTATTTTTGCATAAATTTGATTGTTTGTTGATTTCACATGAAGTCACAAGCGGCCCGTTTTCCCCTTTGGCGAGGTCCGGAAACGGGCTTTTTGTTGCATCCTTGATGCAAGCAATGGCTTTCTAAGCCGAACTGAAGTGGTGTTGTCTGTTCATTTGGGCTTACGATTAGGGTTAAAAATCACATCCATTTCCGGCGAGCCGGACCTTCGACCCGCGTATCTCGTATTCGAGACTGAGTGCCTTTGAAACAAGCATCAGCGTGCTCTCCAGCGACTGGTCGGTCAGGTCGGCCGTCACGCGGCAGTTCGCCAGTCGGGGATCCGAAAACGATACGTCTACGTTAAACTTATTCCGGACGCGCTCGATGATTTCATCCATGCGCACATCTTCAAAGGCCATACTGTACTCGGTACCCGCGAGAATCACATCTTTCTCTTCTTCTACCGCCACCTGCTCCACCTTCGCGAGTACACGTGCCGCCCCGTTGTACACAGCTTTTTCATTGGGCATCACAAGCAAACTTTGCGTCTCATCTTCGGTCGATAACGACACCTTTCCGGTGAGAACCACAACCTCAACATCGTCGTCCGTCGTCTTGATATTGAAACTCGTCCCCAGTACCGTGGTTGTCAGTGCGCCCGACTGAATAATAAAAGGCCGTGAAGCATCCTTCGCCACTTCGAACAAAGCTTCGCCGTGCAGGGTAACACGACGCGAAGGTCCCGTAAATAAGTCGGGATACGAAAGTGTACTGGCTCCCTTCAGCCATACCAGCGAACCATCGGCGAGTATGACTTTCGTAATACCTTCGGAAGCGGTCACCGATGAACTCTGAGTGATAAACTCGGACGTCAGAACTTGCGGTGTAAAAGCCGAATACCGCCACATCACGAAGGCTGCAGCAATGACCAGCACCGCGGCTGCAACGCGATACCAGGGAAACAGCTTTACTTCCTTCGCCTCTTTTTCGGCGATAGGCAATCTGCCGCGAATCTCCCTGAGATCGCTTTCGATCAGCGCTTCGACGCTGTCGCCCCGTTCGCGCAAACTGCGCTTCACCTGACGGGCAAAGACGTCTTCGACCACATCCCGATATTTACCGGAAGCGATCAACGCCATCAGCTCCGCACGCTCCTGGGCTGTCTCTTTCCGATCGAGATACCGCTGAAGCAGATAAACAATTCTGGTCATTTTCAATCCTATTTGTGCCTGATCGCATGAAAACACAGCGATTCCTGGCAACTCTTACCTATAAGAGTGGATTGGCGAAGAAAAGGACTAGTCGCTGGAAGAATTTTTTTTTCGGACGAGAACGAGGGCAAGGGGAATTACGAATGACGTCCCGATAGTTATCGGGAGACGAATTACG
>CAZHIQ010000043.1:0-22008 GCA_964532595.1 uncultured Roseivirgaceae bacterium | reverse complement strand
CTAATTCCCCTTCGCTACAAATACAAAATCACTCAGCGGCTCATCCGCGCCAAAAGAACCGAACCGAGGGATCTGCTTGAGTTTCTCCATCGTGATTTGTAGCTCGGCAAGGGTTAGAATCCGGTCCTCACCGCCATAACCGCGAAGAGCTTCGATCAGTTTTGCCGCAAAGGGTGAGTGTTTTCCGGGGATACCATCGGAAACATACTCCTTACCTCCCGAGGTCAGATACTTTCTGGTCTTGTACCTGAACCTCCGCGCGAGAAACTCCCGGTCAGAAACTTCGTGGGCTGAACGCGACCGGGCAATCACGGGATCCAGCGTGCCGCCGAAGCATACATCCATCATCAACAGGATGTGCTCACAGGGAATGTTGTCAATAATTCCCCGTAAACGCGCATGTGAGATATAGGAAGCGCGCGAGATATCGTTGGCCGCCGAGTTTTTTGCTACCACATATCCTTCACCAAAGGTCTCGTCAAACATGCCGTGTCCGGCAAAGAAAATCAGCAACTGATCCTGGGGACGAAACTTACGCTCATTGTACTCACGAAGTTTCTGAAAGACGGTCTCGAAATCAGCATTCTCTACCACCTCCGTTTCGAAGCCATATTTTTCTCGAAGCTCGTTAGCCACCGTATGTCCATCGTTTACCGGATTAACTAAATCATCCCAGTGATCGTAGTTATCGGTAGCGAATACCAACGCATAATCTTTCCGATCAGCGGAGATATAATCAAGAGCATCTTTGCCGGCAATAATATTCCGTCGACTCGAAACTCTTCCTCCCGCCTCATTCACGGCGACAATCTGAACATAAAACATCCCATCTTCCACCAGATTCAGGGCCTGATCAATGGAATATCGACGTGAGCCGGCATCATACTTCCGCGTCGCAAGCGTATCGCCGGTATTCGTGTTCACCAACATCATCTTCAGGGAAACAAGATTCGTCTCCGACTCCACCGATGCCTCTATATTCAGTTTCCCTTCAGGAGCACTTGTATAATCCAACGCCGGGGTCGTCCACCGGATGTGCGGTAAACTTCCCGCAGGAACGCCTTCATTATAATCGATATGGATGTCGTTGCTTTTCCAGGAAAGCGTTTGCGCCGATACTTGAAAAGACAGCAAAACAGCCAGGCAGCCCAATAGGCGAACTGACTTGCTTGGGATGTCGACCTGATATTTCATATTAGGAGTGTTTTTTCGAAGATCAATCCGGAGGATTAGGGGGACCGGGAATTTCACCAGGCGAATCACCACCCGACGAACTTAGAAGGCTCACTACACCCCCGAGTACAGCGACGGGAATTACGTACAAGACCATCGGCATTTTACGCTTGATAGCAAACGGCTCAGTACGAACCACCTGATCTTTATTCTTACTATCGACAACCCGGAACTTGTAATTTTTCCCCGGCTTGACGTCAGGAGGAATAAACAAACTTGTATGTCCGGAGTTACTAATGTTAGGCACCACGTGCACCCTCTCCCCTTTTGCGTTTAGCAATTCGAAATTCAGAATATTCTGCCGCGTACCTCCCCGCCATGTCACTTCCTTTTGCTTACCCCGCTTGGTGGTGCCGATTTTATCCACCTGAATGAAAGGCACGTAAACGCGCGCACGAACTTCGACGGATACTGCGCCGTTGAAGTTATCCCCCAACTCCTTCTTCGCGTGCCATCGTACTGTTTTGTCGTTGCCCGCGCTGACTTCAAGTCCATGATCACCGGTGATTTGCGTCAATGGATTGATGTAATTATCGCGCGACGCGTAGAGATTCACACTGAAACTTCTTCCCGGAACCGTGTCGCTAAGACTATAGTTAATCACGACATCATCGTCGCGAAGCTCAATTTTCTTCACCTCGAGCGTCTGCGCAACGCTGACTACGGAGGTAACGCCCAGCAGAGCAACTGCCAAAAGTTTTGTCAACAATCCATAGCCGTTTATTCTTTGCATCATCCTAGCGTTTTACAAGCTTGCCGCGCAAGGTCTTCAACTGACCCTCGCCCGAATACGTCAGATAATAGAAATAAACCCCTGCACTGATATCGTTACCCCGATTGTCTCTTCCATCCCAGGCGGGCTGCACAACACCCCACGGCGTTAACTCATAATGCTCGGAAAAGACCTCTAACCCCGCGGCATTTCGAATCTGCAACTTGACCGGAGAAGGTTGTCCCGATGTATTGGCGATAGCCGGAAGATGCGTGATCGTTGAGAACGGATTTGGATAAGCCGTCATCAGCTCCTCCGGTGTTTCATCATCACCTGAAGCGTTGTAGACGAACGCAATTTTTCTATCGCGGGCCGACGGCACCGTATAACGATCGGTCAGCCGCATATCCACAAACTTACCTGCCGCAGGGTCGTACAAGCGCAACTGCGCCTGACTTTGTGCGAGAGCTTCGTTATCCCAATATAGCTCCACAGGCGCCGTAGCATTTGCCTTGAGAGTAAATGACCACACGTACTTCGAATGTGGAGGAACAACATCGCGAACGAAATGCGGTGCAAAAAATTCTTCGTGGTTTGTGACAAGCTCAGGCGCATCAAACAACGACGGCAACGCCACGGCATCGAAACGATCCTTCGACAGTGATGCGTCCTGATGCATTCCAAAGGCGTGCAGCGAAGACTTGTAGTTACCTTGTCTGACCGTGATAGGGACGATCCAGTTCTCATCGACACCGGGAGTCCTCCCGAACGCTGTCGTCCTCCGCGTTCGTCCGTTCGACACACTCTGAGACCCCACCGGAATATTCAGCGTCAAAGCATTGTCAGCGAAGACAAACCCACCTTTCCAGGGCTCCAATACGGAGGATGTTGAATATCCTTCGCTGGTATACACATAGTAGTCACTCACCGCCGGGTTGTCGTTGAATTCCAACACATCGTCCCAGCTGACTTCAAAAGGATAAGGAGTCGCGATCATATTCCAGCCCTGTCGCAATGCGATCGGAAAGGGTGCTGACTTGTTCGCGGCGACTACACTACCCTCGCCGAGAATGATTGTCGGTTTGGTGAGAGCGTTAAACCAATAGGCCTGGCCCGGCAGGATCGTCGACGGGTTGTCGACATAGTTCGACCCATTCCAGGTGAGCAACCGCCACTTTTCCTTATCGTAAGCTCCCAGAGATGCGAATACGAGGGCCGAGTTGTTCAACGTTACGGAGTACGGTATGGAAATCATCCGGTAATCGGATGTCTTACCTCCAAACGGCATGTTGGGAATTTCAGTGTTCGGCGGAATCGGAGAATAGAAATATCCCGTCGTTGTTTGTGTCCCCGTGGCATCGGTCACCTCAAACTTCAATTCCAGACCGAGAGGATCGGCAACAGAGGCGTGGGCTACCGTATATTCATACTTTCCTCCCCCCACTTCTTCCAGAGTATGCACAGTATAGGCATCGGTTGATCGTATGTTTCGGACGTGCACCTTTACCGTGCGGATTCCAAAACCTCCAGAGACGGATGCGGAGACCGTTGTATGATTGGCTGACTGCGAGGTCTGACTCGTCGTAACACTCAGCGGAACGACGGGCCCCGTCGGCGATGCCTGCGTTGTAATGAAACGCGTCGCCGAGTTCGCCGAAGGACCACTGCTGTTCAACGCGCGGACACGAACGAAGTATTGCGTAGAGGGTAGCAACCCCGTTACGTTGGTCAACGTTCCGGCTATATACTTGTCCTCGTATCCGTCTACGAAGCTGCTGAAGTCTTCCTCGGTTGAAACATCCAGGCCATAGCCCGTCGCTGTCGGCATCTCCGTCCACTCAGCATTAAAGTTCGTCGCCGTCGCGTTCGACAAGGTAACGGTAGGCTCTACCGGTACCGTAATCTTGCTGACCTGGAGGGGATTCGTTGACAAATAGTTGATAGTCGAACCGGAACCGTTGTAAGCGAATAGAGCGTAATAGTAAGTCGTCGCAGCCGTAAGCCCCGTGCTCACGAAAACATTTTCACTTCCGTTGTGTACCACGGTGCTCTGACCAAAGGTTCCTGAATACGTGACACCATCCTGGGGAACTTCCGTTGGCGCCGAACCTGTCTTCCGCAACACAAGATATCCCGTAGCATTGGCAGCGGGGAATGTCCCCTTCATTGAAGTTGCCACAATCTCGCTAAAGGTTATCGCTGTCGGGCGAGCGGTGGGCTCCGCAGCAAAAGCCCGCGGATTACCCGTTGCATCACCTGGCTGATAGACGATATTCACATCGTTATCTCCATACCTACCATTGTATTCGAAGACTTTGTAGTAATAAACCTTGTTCGTAAGTCCCGTTACCGTTACGCTGTTTCCGGTGCCATCGTACACAACAAAATTGCCCGATCCGATTTCTGAACCACTTCCAAACGTCGCGTTGGCGGTATAGGATGTTCCGTCCATCGGACTGGCATTAACAGGCGTTCCTTCCCGCACCAGCATGAGCCGCCGCGCTCCATTCCCTTTCGTCCAGTTAACCGTGACACTAAAGGTCGTGTTGTCAGCAGAAGACGAAGAGAAGGTAAGGTCCGACGATTGCGTCGCCGGACGATAATCGAGGTTGGCGTAAAAGAAACCCGTGTGATTCCCGGCACTACTTCCTTGAGCCACAATACCCCCCACCACACCGAAGTGGGTAATCTGGCCGTTCGAGGCTTGCGCAGGCGTGGTTCCTCCTGCACCGACAGCGTGAAACTTCAGCACCTGCGCGCGCAGCGGTAACAACGACATAAAGACCAAGCACGATGCCAGTATACGTTTCACGTCTATTACTTCTTCATGATGAATGCAAGAACAAAATAGGGAGGTCGATTTTCGTGAGCCTCCCCACCGCCCTGGGAGGATATAGAATGATTATGACCTTCGTCAGAACTGTTCCAGCCCAACACATCCTGAGAATTAGCGCCTATGACGTCACGAGAAACGGTTGTCCGCCAATGGTTCGTACGTCGGTTGGTTGATCCCGTGTTCCCCCCGTGGTTGTGCGAAGGCATTTGAGCAATAGTCAGGGTGACGGTTTTTAGTCCACCTGTTTTCCCTATGGCGTTGTAGTCCGAATCGCCCGCATGATATCCGACGATGAACCTGCCCCGTAGGTCGGGCGTTCCGTTGGAACCATCGCAGAGGACATAACCCTGGGGGATAGCATTCACCGGGCCGGACCACATGATGATTCCTCCGGAAGGCACGGGGCCGGGGCCGCTGTCATTCGGCGCGACGGCAAAGGCATAAGGCGCAGCCGTCAACCTCGTTCGCGGCGAAAGCTCGGTACCGCCGTCAACACGAAGACCGATATAAATCTGCGAAGCCCCAACGGTCGATGGAAGGGCTGCGTTGTTCGCACTTCCGTCGCCGATGATGCAGGTGAACAACCCCTTGACGGTAGTGACATTTACGGTTCGCGTAAACAGAGCGGTTCCACCCGACGCTTGCGTGTAAAAGGAAAAGATAATGGAATGCTGTCCATCAGCCAGCGGGGTGATCCCGTCTTGTTGCATGAGTATTCCCTGGTAAGAGAGCGTTGAAGGCACCTGGCCAAGAGCTTCCAGGAAAAATAACGATAGGATAACAGCGAGTAGATTCTTCATGGTTAGGCACTTGTTCAACGACCAATCGAGGGTCGATCGAACAAACCTACCGCAGCAGCCTTATACGAGTATTGGAAAAATGCGAACGAAGCTAGTCGTAGAAATCGGTGATAAATTGGTTTACGTGGGGGTGAAGGTCAAGGTATTTCGATGGTGTTAGCCCAGTGACTTGCTTGAAATCGTTTAGAAAATGTGCCTGGTCATAGTAGCCCAAACGATCAACGGCATGTTTCCATGAAAACCACCCCTCGTTAATCATCTGGATGACCTTGCTGAACCGATACATCCGACAGTACTCCTTGGGAGTTAATCCCACTTCCCTTACGAAAACCTTCTGCAGGGTCCGGGGCGTGACTTTATTATAACCCGCCATCGCCCTCACAGCACCCGTCCGTAATGAATTGTCCAGTAGAGACAACGAGTTGAGCAGCGTAGGATGAACCTCTGTCGACTCCCGACGCAACCGATCCGTGAGGAACTGATCAAGCATCGCCACCACTTTCCGGATGTCACTTTGCTCCCGTAGCTGATCACAAAAATCGGCCCCCCTCCGCCCCAGTAAATCTTCTACAAGTACGCCCTCATTAACGATTTCATGCATCGGAAGACGGAAGATGCGATATCCGGCGGGCGTATACAGGTGCGCCCCAATGATCTTTATTCTGCCTGCAAACGAACCATAAAAAGACCTCGACAACTGCGGGGAGAAGCGTCCGCTCACCAGGGGAAACACTCCCCGATCGGTTGAGAACACGGCCGCATCCTCACTTAAATTGAAGTAGACGATCTCGGTAAGACCGGGAATTAACAAGTGCTCTAGCTTCTGACCCAAAGGGATAAATCCTTCCGTCAGAATATAACGCTGAACGTAGGGTCGTAAGTGAGGCGCGGGAGGGAAATCGGTAAGCCTGAGCATTGTGAACTTAGCATTGCCATCAAACCAAAGCCTTCACTCTCTGTTCAACCAACCGATGAAATTATTCAATCCGGCGTAGAAAACCAACTGTGTATCAGACAGATCTCAATAAGGCCGGGCATGCCAGTAGGAGGTGTTATTTCTGGCACTTTTCGCCTTGACCTCCCGACGAGGCTTTTGCTTCTTCCTGGGCTTCTGCTTGCGATGCGGATTCAGATCAAGAACGGCGTTCCCATAGGCAGCACGCGCCGACGATGACCGATGCGGACTCCTATGACCCTGCACCGCGCACGACGATATGACGAACACGCCGATCAACATCAGCGCAAGAATCCGAGCTTTCATGAACAAGACCTGCCGCGTTTAACCCCCTGCTATTCCCGTAAGGGAACGCTGCTACGACATAAATATTTCGTTCCAACCAGGGCGCGACCGCCTGCATTCCACAAAGTTTTTGTCTAAAGTTCAATAAGTCGGATGAACCGACAGGAGACGCTATCAAATTCTATCTGATCATGGGAATGATAAGACAAATTTCACTGCCTACAGCCGCTTGCTTCTCTCGACGCGCCATGATGGCGTATACATATCTCTACGGATGGTGAAGTGCGGGATCACTCACTGACGTGACGGACCACCGGCTGGGGAGTGACCGAGAGATGACGGCGCAGGAAGTCATCCATCTTTGGCAGACAGAAATCATAAACGCGGGAGACAAGAATCAACGCATGGGGCCACAACGGAAAGCGATAATCCTCGTGAACAACTCCCATACTGTCAAGCCGATGGTTTAACTGATCCGCCTGACTGTTAGGAACGATCTCATCCGAAGTCCCATGGATAGTAAGTGTTGGCGGCGCCCCCGGATGCACATGGGAAATCGGCGAGGCATGAGCATATAGCTCCGGGTCTTCATCGTAGGTACGGCCGAAAAACCAGCTCACTGTAGGCCGCTCAACGGCAAAGCTCGTGGTTAGATCTACCGGACCGAACAAGTTAACCACCGCCTTGACCCGGTCAGGCGATAACGCAGGCGTGTCATCTTCCGGTGCTCCGCTCCATCCATAGGCCACAAGCAAAGCCAGGTGTGCGCCGGCCGAAGCTCCCACGAGTGCGATACGGTCGCGGTCATATCCATACTCTTCACTGTGATCGTACAACCAGTTGATCCCGTCGACCACATCTTCCACTGAAGCAGGATAACCTTCCAGTCGATAAGAGAGGGTCGCCGTTGCATATCCGCGCTGAGCGAAGTCGACAAGAAGTCTCACCATATCCGACCGATGGCCCCACCGCCACGAACCTCCGTGAATCATGATAAGAAGAGGCGCTCCTATCTCCATTTGCTTTGGACGGTATAGATCGAGCTGCACCGACTTTCCGTCGACGTTCTTAAACTCTATATCATGGAGTGCGTCAATATCCCCGGGGATTTCCGGATCGGTATCGATGACCTCCTCAAGTCCTGCCGCCACCGCGAGGTACGTTGACCACAGAAAGTGGTAACCTACAGGCGGCTTCCCGGGCAATAAGAATCCATGAATCCGCGGGGTAAGCATGAGCAAAACAAACAGTGCAACACCACACAGCACGAGTTTGAGAAACTTCTTCATAAGGATAGCTTTATAACAACATCAGGGTCCCTATTGAGACCCTGATGAACTTTCCGGTTGCAGTAGCGCTACCTCAGTACTTAAACACCTTTCCTCCGGCGAGAACTTCCTGGTTCTTTTCGTCGAAGGTAACGAACTGTCCTGTTCTCAGGGCAGCGGTCGTCATGATATTAGCAATTGAGTGGTTATATCCCGCCATAACATCGGCATTAGGCTTCTTACGGCTTCTGACACATTCCATCCAGTTGCGCATGTGCGCCGACGTAAGGTTGTCCGCGCCGGTATCAGCACTTGTCTCCGCTTTGACCTGAGACAGAGACAGTTCAGGCAGAAGATTCGCCTTCATACCCATTGCCGATGCATGACGCTCCGTCAATCCACCATTAGGAGTGATCATGTTGGTATCGAGATTCAACTCTCCGGCATTCGAGTAGTAGATTTCCTTCACACCGCCTGCTGAGTTGGTGAAACGCGACGAGTAGATTACCTGGAAGCCTTTGGTTTTGTCGTCCGCCGGACCGTAATCAAATACTGCGGTCATCGTGTCGAAGTTTTCGCGTCCATCTTTCCACAGATAGATACCTCCGTTGGCGGCCACACTTCTCGGGTGACTTAATCCTGTGAACCAATGCACCGTATCGATCTGGTGAGCCATCCACTGTCCGGGGATTCCCGAAGAGTAGGGCCAGAACAGGCGATACTCGAGATACTTGCGCGGATCCCAGGCCACTTTGGGGCGGTTCATGAGGAAGCGATCCCAATCGGTATCTTCCTTTCTGATCTCTTTTGTCAGCTGAGGCAGCCTCCAACGGCCGGGCTGGTTAACATTCCACGTCATCTCAACGGCTACGATATCACCGAACTTACCTGAGCGGATAAATTCGTTGGCCGCGTGATAATTCGCACCGCTGCGGCGTTGCGAGCCCACTTGTACGATTTTACCCGTACGCTCCACAGCCTCGCGTGCAGCGCGGTTGTCTTCCATCGTTTCGGCAAAGGGTTTTTCTACATAGACATCACGTCCTGCCTCAACAGCCTCCTTGGTATGGAGAGCATGCTGGAAGTCGGCCGTACTGATAATCACGGCGTCCACATCGCGGCGGTCATACAGCTCTTCGTTGTTACGAGCGGTCTTGATGGTTTTCCCCGTTTTTTCCTTGAGGAAGGCCACCGCTTCGTCTCTTCTGCGGTTCCAGATATCCGACACAGCGGTGAATTCGAAGTTGAGTTCTTTCGCGTGCTGCAGCATAGCGGGGATAAGCGCGCCTTTGCAGCGAGACGAGAATCCGACAATACCGACGTTGACGCGGTCGTTCGATCCGATAATACGTGCGTAGCTGGTTGCCGAGAAGCCCATGGCACCGACAGTGAGAGCGGCAGACGTCAAAGCGGACTGTTTAACAAAGCCCCGCCGGGAAATTGTTGATTTGGTCATCGAGTTTGGGTTACTGTCCAACAATAATTCATAAGGGGTCCTTTCGCTAAAGGTAGGGGAAAAGCCGTTAGGTCACCACCCGGAATCCGCATATCAGCCGTCAAATTACGTAGACGGCACACGCCTGAGGCCAGGCCCGCGCCCTTGCGCAATTGTTGCACGTCCAAATCCGCGACGGGGCAAGTTTTTGGCCTCTTCTTGTTCAACAACCTCGCCAAAATTTGCCAACTTGCCGGCGCCCTAAACGATTTCCTTCGGTCAATGGACAAAGCAGCGCGGAAAAGGATCAAATACAAACTCCTGAAGAATTTCGTGGTGGTCTTGTTGCACACCGCCTCGTGGACACCGCGAAAGGTGTGGTTAGCTCTATGTGGGTCTCTCGGGCAGGTCGCGTGGGCGTTATTTGGCAGTCAGCGTGCCCTGACGGAAGAGCACCTCACCCTGGCGTACGGGAGCGAAAAATCTGCAGGGGAAATCCGCAAGCTGGCGAGACAAGTGTTCAGGGGTTTGGGAAGAAATGCGGGGTGGGTTTTGCGCAACGCGCGCAGTTCACGTGAGCGGTTTGAAAAGGAATCGATCCGTCATGGCGAACACTATGCCGACGAAGCCTTTAAGAGTGGTCGCGGCGTTATCTTCCTCACCGCGCATCTTGGTCCCTTCGAGTGTCTTGCGCATGAGTTCGCCCTCCGGGGATATCAGCCTTTTATCGTGGGAACGCGCCTGAAAGATCCCGTTTTGAACGATATGCTCACCGCTAGCCGCGAAAAGTTCGGCGCCGTTTCTATTGAACGTGGAAAGGAAACGTACCGTACGATGAAACACCTGCGTTCGGGAGGGTCGATGGCTATCCTCATTGATCAGGATACCGTTGTCAAGAGCGTTTTCGTCGACTTCTTCGGCAAATCGTGCGCCACGCCAGTAGGCGCAACGTTGATCGCCCTCAAGACTGGCGCGGCGGTTATCCCCGTCTTCTCACATTTGAACAGCGACGGATTTTTGGAAATCAACTACTATCCCGAAGTCAGACTCGAACGCACCGGCAACGAAGAAGAAGACCTTGTTGTCAATACCCAGATCCTTACGACCATTATTGAAAACGAAATCCGCAAACACCCCGAGCAATGGGTGTGGCTGCATAAAAGGTGGAAAACGAGGCCAGTTACGAATGACGAATTCACGACTGACGCTCCCGCTTAACTTATATTGACGATTCACGCCTCACGATTCACGATTGACGATTCACGACTCACGATTCACGAACCCTTGCCCTTACAATCCCTCTATACCTTCATTGATCTCGCTGGCACTTTTGCTTTTGCCATAAGTGGTGCTGTGGCTGCACGGCAGCGGGGGTTGGATGTATTTGGGATACTGGTAGCGGCGTTTTCGGTGGCGTGTGGTGGGGGGATTGTCCGTGATTTATGTATTGGAGCTATTCCGCCGGTGGGGTTGTCCGACTGGCGTTATTTGACCACTGCAATTACGGCGGCAGTTATTACCATGGGGGTAGAGCCCTTGGTGCAACGGTTGAATCGTCCGGTATTGATCTTTGATGCATTGGGATTGGCGCTGTTTGCGGTGACAGGTGCGGAGAAGTCACTCTTCCTGGGTTTCAATTATCAGGTTGCGTTGTTGCTTGGTGTTTTGACGGCCGTCGGCGGGGGTGTATTACGCGACGTGTTATTGAATCGCATTCCCGTTGTGTTCGAGAAAGAGATTTATGCCTCTGCGGCGCTCGTCGGCGCCGGGATTGTTGTGATTGGTCATTATTTCGGATGGCCTCATGATCCGGTGTTCCTCACCGGATTTGTCGTCACCTTTGCCTTGCGTCTTCTGGCCATGCGTTTCAAATGGCGGTTGCCGGCGTTTAGGTAAGCGGAGAGAAATCCCTCCCTACCCTTATCTTTGTTATATGAAAAACCTTCTCTGTTGGGCGGTTGCCGCCGCTTTGGTTGCGTGCTCGCCTAAGGATAACCAAAAACCGCGTATCGCTATCGCCGGACTCGCCATTGAATCCAGTACGTTCTCACCGGCCTTTACTCACGAGGAGGCGTTTCACGCCAGAATGGGTGATGCGGTATTCGATTCCTATCCTTTCCTCCATAACGATTCGTCTATGCGCCAACGCGCGGAATGGTTCCCGGCTCTAATAGGACACGCGCTGCCGGGTGGCATCGTCACCCGCGAGGCGTACGAATCGCTCATGCAAAAAATGCTCGATGAACTGAGAATAAACCTTCCCTACGACGGACTCTTCTTCGATATCCACGGCGCAATGAGCGTCGTCGGAATCGATGACCCGGAAGGCAATATGATTCAACGTATACGAGAAATCGTCGGTGAAGAAACGCTTATCTCTACGTCGATGGACCTCCACGGAAATGTCTCGTCGCGACTAGCGAAAGACACCGACCTCATCACTTGCTACCGCATGGCTCCGCACGAAGATGCCGTGGAGTCGGATAAACGTGCCGTACAAAACCTCCTCACACGGCTGGAGTCGGGCCAAGGGAAACCGCGCTATAAGGCCTATATCCCCGTGCCGATTCTTCTCCCCGGCGAAAAGACCAGCACCCGCGTCGATCCGGGTAAAAGCCTTTACGCGAAAGTCGCGCCCGCTGCCAACCAACCCGGCATCATCGACGCCGCCATCTGGATCGGCTACGCCTGGGCCGACGAACCGCGCAACCACGGCGTCGTGATGGTCACCGGCGACGACAAGGAACGCGTCGCCCAAACGGCGGAAGAACTCGCCCAGGCTTTCTGGGATGCGCGTCACGACTTCGAATTTATCGCTCCCGTGGCTACGCTGGAGGAAGCGCTCAACAAAGCCATCGCCAGCGACACAACGCCGTTCATCATTAGCGACATGGGCGATAACCCTACGGCAGGTGGCGCCGGCGATGTGACCTGGACTTTGCACCGTATCCTCGAACGCCCGGAGTTCAAATCTCCGTCGGGTCCTTCCCTCATCTATGCGTCACTTCCTGGCCCCGAACTCGTCGAGAAAGCCATTCATGCCGGAGTCGGTAATAAGGTCGATGGCTTTGCCGGCGCCATCGTCGACGACCGCTACGCGCCGCCTATTCGCTTAGAAGGTACCGTCACGGCTATTGCCCACGGCGACGTCCATGCCGAGACGGAAGTCGTTGTTCAAGTCGGATCGGTCAGTATCATCGTCACCAAGAAAAGAAAGCCCTATCACTACGAAAGAGATTTCACGCGCCTCAATCTCAATCCACGTAACACGGATATCGTCGTCGTAAAAATCGGCTACCTCGTCCCGGAACTGTATGATATGCGCGCCGACTGGGTTATGGCCCTTACACCCGGCGGCGTCGACCAGGACCTCGAACGACTCCCCTTCAAACGGATCAAACGTCCGATGTTTCCCTTCGACAAGAACATGGAGGAACCGGACCTGCGAACACAGTGGAAGTGACGAGGAAGTATCGGCCGACAAGGTCCGCCTTCGTTCCTTCGCGATTGACGACGTCAATCGGAGGAAATCATGTCATCGGGAATGCAAACGATGTAATCAGCCCGCCGACATCATCAAAACAAAAGCCAGGCTGTATGTGTATTGCAGAACACGTGAATACATAGATCAAAGGTTAAAAAAACAGCGCCGTCAAGACAGACGACGCTGTTCATGAAATAAGCCTAAGCGTCCGCTTTTTTCACCAAAGCATATTGTATAACCGGCTTTCCACGAACGCCGCCATCGTTTGGATGGAAACTCACGAACTTGAGTTTGTAAATATTACCCGCGACATCTCGAATCAGATAGAAGCGATCGGTCCTCACACCCGCCTGATCCGCCGGCGTCGTGGCCCGCCAGTTTGAACCGATGACATTCCGATCCGACTTCCATTCGATTCCATCGAGATCACTTTCCGAGAACCCATCGTAGGTCAGTTCGGAGTTGGTCAACACTTCAGCAGCCTTTGTCCCGCCGAGATGATTGATGAAGACGAGGTCCGAGAAGGCATAGGGGATGTAGTTGCCCGGAGCTCCGGTTTGGAAAACACTCCACGACCAATAGATATCCCATGCATCTTTCGTCGGCTCAACGGAGACTTTGCCGTTGTCAAAGCTGAAGTACTCAAAGTTGTGGCTATCCGATCTCGGGATGTCGATCGTATTGACCTCGGTTTCGTTAATCAGGGCATATTGCAGGATGTATCCATCCTCTTTACGCAGGATACGCACTTTCACCAACGCTTCTACATCGGAAACCGCGCCAGCACCCCCTGTGCGACTAATCACATAAACTTTGTTGTCAGCATCGTTCGATGAGATCGCGGCAATCGCTGTATTCTCAATGTTGCCTTCCGGATCGTCGATGATATCCAGTGTTCCCATCCCTAATCCCAGCGCCAGGTCATCGACATTCACGTCTTCGGACGTTACCGATGCCAAATCTGTAGCATCGACCATCACGACTGACGCTGCGGTCATGTTGTTGATAATGACACGAAAATCGTCGCCGTTGTAGAAACCGAGATCCCAGGTATTGCGGGCGACGGCAGTTTGAATATTGGCACTCAGATCGACAAAGACGGCGTTACCGGCACTGGTTCCCGCTTCGTTAGCAATAATGCCATTGAGCGTCAGCTCCGCACCCTCTGATACAATGGCGGAAAACGCCAACGAAAACTGAGCCGTCGTACCGAGTACTACCGGACCCTGCGTTGTCTCAACCGTGAAGGTAATGAACTCATGCCCTTCCAGGAACGCGTCGGCCTTCCGCATCACAACAAACGATCCGGCTGAAGCTCCGGCGGGAATGGTAACGGTGAGGGTATTGCCGGAGGCCGCAGGGTCAGTCGTGAAGTGCTCTCCGTAGGTAACGCCTTCGGTAGTGAAAGAAATCGTAACGGTCACGTCACTCGTAGTGGCCCGCGATAAGTTGAGAATCACAGTCGCCTCATCGGTTGCATCTCCCATACCGGTAGAGGCAACCGCAAAGTTAAGTACATTATCGGGCAAACCTGGCTCATCATCGCACGCGGCGACGAAGGTCAGTAAGAACGCGCTGGCACAAAGCACTGACAATCTTAAAAAGAAACGATTCATATAGCAACAAAGGATTAAGAGTAGATAGATTTGATTAGCGATTGAACCTGAATTTCAGTCCGGCCACAAACGACCGCCCAAAACTCATGGGGACGGGTCCTCCGGCATTGTGCGCGGCGCCCTGAACTACTGAAGTATTTTGAAGTTGGGTTACATTCAACAGATTGCGTACCCCGAACGAAAGGTCCACATGGGGTGTCAGACACTGGCTCGCCATCAGATCAATCCAATGAAACGAGCCGCGGGTAGCCATAAAGTACTCGTCGCCGACCACCTCATAGATCGACCTCTTTCCCGTGAATTTGTAGAAAGCTGAAAGAGACGTCCCGGTCTTCTTTACATCGTACGACACCGTCGTATTGACTTCCGGCGTCCACATCATCTCTTTGAGGTCGTGGTCAAGGCCAGCAAATTCGTTATACACCCCGATCAGCGCAAAGCCGATGGATCCGCGAAGCGATTTGTAATTCACGGAATGCGTTACGGTTCCTCCCGCAGTCTTGAAATCGGCGACGTTGATATAGCTGTTAAAAGATGGATTCTCCGGACTCACACCAAGGGTAATCATATTGTCGAACCGGTTGTAGAAAGCTCCGACCGTGGTATTCATCAGCAGCCCGTTCGACAACGGGCGATGAACCGCCAGGGATGCGGTAAAACTGTCAGAGTGTTCAGCCTTCAAATCGGGATTACCGATGATGGAGTGACTCGAGTCGAAGAAGTAAAAGTACAGCTCACGCAACGCCGGCGCGCGGAAGCCTCGCGCATAGGCTGCGCGTAAATCGAGCTTCGGCGACAATGACCACTTCACATTAAGCGAAGGTACAGCCGGCGGCGCCTCGTATACCGAGTTGTGAATAAAGCGAACTCCGGGACGGATGTTCAGCTTCGACAACGGTCTGATCTCAGCCGAGACAAACGCGGCATAGTCACCGATCGATCGCCGCTGATCGATACGATCTCCCATACCTTCGACGTAGTTGATGTCTACCCCTGGTTGCAGAGAGACTCTATCGGAAGCACGATACAGGAACGTTCCCCGAAATGTGGTACTGGTAAATTCCGACCGGTCTTGCGTACCCGGCTCCGGCGACAAGAACCTGTCGCCCGTAGCAACGTTGTACGTTGTCGTGACCGTTCTGCGGGCATAGTCCTGAAACGACGCGACGGCATTAAAAGACCACGCGCCATTAATGTCCCAGTCAGCGTGTAGCTGATGGGTGAAGCGTGTCGTCTTGTACTCTTTATCAATCGCGATATCGGTGTTGAGATTCTGGAGGCCAGGTGACATCAACTTCTCCGACAAGTAGTTAAGCCTGTACCATACATTGACATTTCCCTTAGCCAGTCCCACCGTGGTCATACCCAGCAGTTGGTCTTTCGGAAGCCATTCGCGCTGGCGTCCTTCCTTGCTTCCCTGTACGCCGCCAAAAACATTCCGCGTCACGGCGGCATCCCCATACCACTGTCGCCCTTGCCAATTCACAGTAACGCTTTCATTATGCGTTCCCTTGCCAGTGAACGGTCTGTATTCTCCGGCGGCCGACTCTTCGACTATGCGACCACGCACCCCGAGCGTCTTCTGGTTTTTCATTCCCTTCCGGGTAATGATGTTCACTACACCAGCCAACGCGTCGGATCCATAAACAACGGACAGCGGTCCTTCGACGATCTCGATGCGTTCAACTGTATTCATATCGATCTGGCCCAGACTTTCGCGAACGGCACCACGATCGACCAACGGAACACCATCAACCAGAATCTTGACGTTCTGACCGCTCATACCCATCAGCGAAATATCGCTGGTGCCTACAACGAGGTCGTTCGAGAACCTCACGCCCAACTCGGTGTTGAGCACACTTTGAATGCTGGTCGCATTACGGGATTGAATCATCTCGCTGTCGATGGTCCGAACCTGATACACCGACTGGCTCAAACTCCGGGGTTCGAACTGACCAGTCACCACAAGTTCATCTAAAGCGATGGTCCAGGTAGAATCCTGTGCCGACACCTGCAAAGCCAATAACAGCGGGAAGAAAAACCCAAGTCGATTCATAACCAGGTTCAGGAGTTAACAGTGCCGAGACTATCAACAAGGGCACGCCACGCCTCGCGCTCCGGAATCCCCGGCTTCCGCAAACCGAAGAACTGGGCAACAAGATTTCGTTCCTTGTCAAACAATTCGACCGACGTCACGTCTCCTTCAGACGTCGGCTTCTTTACTACCCAGGCTTTGTCAACGAGATCCATCCGCAAGTGCATGTTGAACTCCGGATCCAATACGTTCAGCCAACGCTGACATTCGTTCTCGCCTCTTTCGAACACACGAATAGTGCGCACTTTTCCCTGATGAATTTGAATATGCCCCCGGTTTCCGGCGAAAATCATGATCGGCAATTTCGTCGCTGCGGCTTCGTCGAGAATCTTCTGCGGTGACTGCTGTGCGTCGACAGGATAGGTGAACCTTCCGTTCGCCAGTTCGATAGCTCGGTAACGGTGTACCTTATGACGGCGAAGCATACCGAAGAAATCGTGCGTGTCTTTCAACTCAGCCCACTCGTTAAGAAAAGCTTCGGTGTCAGGGTTTTCGTTGTACGTTTCCTCCTTCCACGGTGTAAGACCGAGATCGGCAGATTGTTCAGGAGCCCGGAAAGTCTCAACGATTTCCTTATACGCCGCTTCGTTACTCTTGTCCTGGACATAAACTTTCATAATCGCCTCACCCGCCTTGTCAAATATCTGGATGCTTTGCAAAACGCGATCACTCTTCTCCTCGCGAACGGCAAAGGCTATGTGCCAGGATTGGAAGAAAACACGCGACTCTATCGGACCAATAACTGTAGCCATCGAGTGAGCTCCCGATCCAACGATATCAATCTTCTGGAAAGGACCCTTATGTTCCAGCACGCAAGCTTCGTTGCGCGTGAGCACCATCACGTGTTTGAGGTTCTTAAAACCTACCAGCAGGTCGGGCCATGGTCCTTGTAGCCGGATCACATCGCCCCCGGTCTTTGTCGCGAGCAACTCGGCCTCGCTAACGCCGATGGCCGCGGCAGCATCGCGAATACGGAGATTCGGTCGACTTTGCAGTAACTCTTTCCATTGTTCTGTAAGGGCAGTTTTCTTTGACTCAATTGTTGTGATACTCATTGCATAGTTTGGTTTGCAGTACGACGATTATTTAATGCCGGCGCCCGGAGTCTTGAGGACACGAGCGTCATAGGCAGGTCTTTCGGGGACGATAAACGGACAATTATTACACGGATCGTAATAGATATTAACACGGCAGCAGAACGTCTCCTCGATGGTGTCTTTGGTGAATACTTCATGGGCATCGCCGGACGCAACAAGTCGTCCGTCTCTGAGGAAATACAACTCATCGGCGAACTGAACCGCCTGGTTAAGGTCATGTACAATCGCCATTACGCCGATGTTTCTTGTGCAGACTTGTTTCGCGAGGTGGAAGATGTGTTGCTGTTGGGCGATATCGAGACTGGACGTCGGTTCGTCCATTAAGATATAGCGTGGGTGTACTGTCTCTTCCCATACCTGAGCCAACACCCGGGCGAGCTGAACGCGTTGCTTCTCGCCGCCCGAGAGGGTCATAAAGTTTCGTCCGCGGAATTTCTCGCTATCCGTAAGCGCCATGATCTCACGAATCACCTCTTCATCCGTCGTCTGCGACGACTTATGCGCATGGCGTCCGAGTGAAACGATTTGCTCCACCGAGAAAGCGAACTGAACATTTGCGTGCTGCGGCATGACCGAACGCAGCATCGAAAGTTCGTCCGCGCGATAGGCGTTAAGATCGCGTCCGTTGACATGGACCTCTCCGGTGGTGGGAAGTTGTTCGCCGGCCATGATCTTCAACAAGGAACTCTTACCCGCCCCGTTGGGTCCAACCACGGCTGTGAACACTCCCGGACGAAGTGTGATACTTACATCGTGAAGAATAAGGTTCTCCCGCACTCGCAATGATATGTTCGACGCACTATACATCAGATCTCATGCTTTGACTTGGCGTTTAATAACAACATGATGAAGAACGGCGCTCCGATAAGGGCGGTGACAACACCAATGGGAAGCTCCGATGGACTGGCAATCGTACGTGCCACAATGTCGGCGAGTACCAGCAACAATGCTCCGCCCAAGATAGATGCGGGCAACACCAACTGATGGTCGGGCTGAAAGACAACGCGCACAAGATGGGGAATGACCAATCCGACAAAACCGATCATCCCCGCCAGCGATACACTTACTCCTACGCCGAGAGCGCTGAAGAAAACGAGAAGTTGCTTAGTGCGCTCAACGTTCACGCCCATGTGAAACGCTTCCGATTCACCCATAGCCAAAGCGTTAAGCGTGCGGCGGAAATATAAGAGCGCTGCCATCGACATAAGGATCAACGGCGCGGCTATCGTGAGCTTGTCCCAGGACGCCCCACCCAGGTCACCCAGCGTCCAGAAAGTGAACGTCCGTAGCTGATTCTCGTCGGCATAGAAGATAGCCAGCCCGATAATGGCACCGGTAAGCGCGTTCACGGCGACCCCGATTAAAATAAGTACGGCAATGTTCGTCCTTCCCGACTGACAGCTCATCTTCAAGACCAATACCGTCGCAAGGAGTCCGCCACCGAATGCTGCGATGGGAATGAGAAACTCATACAGCCATCCTCCTGTTGCCGCGAGAGGCCCGGCGAAAACAACAACGATCACAACGGCGGCAGCAGCGCCGCCCGATACGCCAATAAGGCCGGGCTCAACAAGAGGATTTCGAAACAACCCCTGAAGAGCTGCGCCACTGACGCCGAGCATAGCACCAATCAATATCGTCATGACGATGCGCGGAATACGGATGGAGCTGAGCACGACCTCGTGTACTTCGTCCGTTGGCATGGATGAAAACAAGCCGACCTTCTTCAAAAGAATAATGGCCACATCGGAGACCGGAATCGGCACGGCCCCAATGGTCAGCGAAAAGAGTGTCGTAACCAAAAGCGATATCCCTAGTCCCGCAATAATCAGCGGAGTTTCAAGCGTACGCGAAGTCAGAGCCGTCACCGCCATCTTCTCAGCGCGATTTAATTTCAGGATGTAACTGCAATAAGAGCTCCGTCACCGTCTCGCCGAAACGCGGACCGAAGTTGGTCAGCTTCAAACTCTCGACGCCGATGATCTGTCTCTTCTTTCCCGCTATGGTCTGAGCAATTCCGGGAATCTTCAACGCTCCCTCTATCCCACCGATACTCTGAAGTCCCGAAGAAGCCATCACGATGTATTCGGGATTGGCGGCGATCAGTGCCTCTGTATTAAGCGGCTTGTAGCCTTCTACCGTCGCGAGAGCGTTATTAGCGCCGACGTAATCGAGAATGCCTGCGAAAGTTTTCTTCCCTGCCACACTCATCGTGGCTGTGCCGCGATTGAAGATGCAGAGCACCTGCGGCTGATGCGATACTTGACTTATTAGCGCCTCTGCTTCAGCGAGCTTCTCTTCGTTGGCAGCGATCAGTTCGCGCCCCTCTTTCTCTCTGCCGAGCACCGACGCGATTTGCGCAATCGCTTTTTTAGTGTCTTCAAAGCTGAAGCGCTCGTCGACCACAACGAGTTTGATTCCCGCTGACGAAAGTTGCCGCAGTACAGCATCGTCGACATAGTCTTTCTCAGCGATGACCATCGTCGGCTTCAGGCTGAGGATACCTTCCGCGCTGATGCCTGCGCGATATCCAATGGAAGGAAGCTGCTGGATATGGGCAGGATAAAGACTGGTGCGGTCGGACGCGACGATCTTGTCGCAGTCGCCGAGGGCGCACACAATTTCTGTGATGGCGCTGCCTGCCGTGATGATACGTCGATTGGACTGCCCGTAGCCGAGAACGGTGGGGACAATGAGGATGAGGAAGATAAATCGCTGCGTCATTGTTTAGAATAATTCTAAACAAAAGTAGGACGGAAGGGCTACCGCCGTCAATCGCCTCTTGGGGTCAATTTCCGTCTCCCCTCTACAGGGTAGAGACTCCCCGCTCGGGGGTAGCAGCGCCAATTGGAACCATTTTTGTTCTAATTTGGATTAATTCTAAATAAGGGATAACATTGCACAGCTACTAAAAATCAGTGGAAAAACCTGTCATCGACATTTTATTAGCTGATCATCAGCCGCTTACCATAGCAGGAATTGAATCGTTCCTGGCCGAACGGCCGGATTTTCAGTTAAGAGGTCACGTCACCGATGAGGGCAGGCTTCTGGACACCATTTCCGAGGTAAAGCCCGATTTATTGATGGTGGATTATAACATTCCGGGTTTTGTTACCATTGATCACCTTGAAAAGGCCGCAAAGGAGTTCCCGGCCCTGAACATTCTGGTTGTTTCGTCTGATGACAATAAGGAATCCATTCTGAAAGTCCTTCAGTTGGGCGTAAAGGGATATTTGACAAAGGCATGCAGCAAAGAAGAAGTATGGTTGGCCGTCCAGAGCACGGCGCGGGGCGAGAAGTTCTTTTGCCACAAGATACTCGATATTATTATGGAGAAGCATCTTCCGTCGACAAACGGGAATTGCGACCCTGCTATCTTGACCGAGCGCGAAACTGAAATTCTCAAACTCATCGCCAAGGGGCGGTCGACGCGACAGATTGCCGACAGCCTGCACCTCAGTCCGCATACCGTCCAAACTCACCGGAAGAGTATCATTCGAAAACTTAATATCAAGTCACCGACGGAGTTCGTAGTATATGCGATGGACCTCGGACTGGTGAGTTAGGAAGGGAAGTGTTGAAGTGCGAACTTTGGTATCAAATACCCTCGTATGAAAACAATCGCATTTTTATTTCTGGCTAGTATTCTGTCGGTTGCCGTGATGGCGCAGCCCCCTAAGGGTCCGGTGACGCCGGGAACAACGTTTGGTGAAATAACCACGACCGGCAACGCAGTTCCCATTGCGCAGTTGCCTCAGCTTGTATCGGATAAAGAAACAGTGGTTAAAGTCACCGGTGTTGTCACCGAAGTATGTCCCAAGAAAGGTTGCTGGATTTCACTCGCCCTTCCGGGCGATGAGAAAGTATTCGTCAAAATGAAAGACTACGCCTTCTTCGTTCCCGTCGAACTCAAAGGCAAGACCGTCGTCATCGACGGTACTGCACAACGCATCACCACCTCCGTCGATGAACTCCGACACTACGCCGAAGACGCGAAAAAAAGCAAGGAAGAAATAGAAGCAATTACGGAATCGAAGGAAGAGATAAGGTTGGTTGCTAAAGGGATTAGAGTTCAGTAGTGCTTTTGAAGGTATTGGAGTGAGAGCTTGCCTCCAGAGACCAAGTGTAGGGAAGGGTTAAAGTTGCGACAGTTAACAGACAGCCGTTGACCGTCGGCTGCGTTCTCACGCAT
>CAZHIQ010000042.1:4206-22645 GCA_964532595.1 uncultured Roseivirgaceae bacterium | reverse complement strand
TAGTCGGTGACGAGCCGAGATTCCGGAACTTGAGTTGAAGAACGCCGGCGCGTTTCCCGTAAATCAGCGTCGTTGTCGAGGTCACCTCCACATCGCGGACGCGCCCGATTCGGCTCGCCTGAAATGGGCGCCACACATAGTGCTCCGTCCTGATGCGTTCCCCCCACACCAGGGGAACAAGATGGAAGTCGGAGCTTACGTACGGAATTGCCCACAAGCCATCCAACTTGCCGACAACATCATGGCTTATCCCGACCGATGCCATGTCGCTCACAATTCCCAGGTGCTCCGGGCGGGTAATAAGGTTTGATCCATCGGCAGCGAAAATGTCGAGGTACTCGTTGCCGGACTTCACCGACAACTTCGCTCCCTGTCCGATCACCTCTGCGCCGGTGACCAGCAATACCGCCACGGCAAGGGCAAAACGACCAACCCAACTGCTGTTCCTTTGCTTCATGATTTATGCTTTATGAGTGATGATAATGTATCGTATACGTTGGAGCGCATTACGATCCATAGCCATCATTTTGTCCGAGAATTGGTTTAATCAATACTTGTTCTTCAGGAAGCGGGAACAGTATCAAGTGATCCTCCACGACGACTTCCCGGTTTTGCTCGAGGTATGCATTGGGCTTAAAGACCTCCATTTCATCTTCGAGGAAATCCATCCCTCTGAAGCGAAGGTCAAACCAACGATCGCCCTCGAGAAGGAATTCCCGCTGTCTTTCATCGGCAAGCGCTTCAAACATCTGTTGTTTTGAGTAGCCGTCAGGCAGTTCGTTAATACCCGCGCGAAGGCGCACTGCATCGATATGGGGATAGGCGTCGCCGGTTTTTCCGTTTTCGTTCAGCGCTTCCGCATACATAAGCAACACATCGGCATAGCGAAGGATGATCGTGTTCGCGCCGGAGAGTCCGTTGAACGTTGTGAGCGGGTCGACGTACTTCAGTGAGAAAATGTTTGTATCCTCCGTACCAAGTACTTCGAACGTAACGGTCCGCGTCCAGTCAGTCAGTCGCTTATCGTTCGGCTCAAACTTCGCGGCCACGTAGGGTTCAATCATAAACATCCCTGACCCGAACGACCCGCTGATGTTTGGATAGATATCCGTCGGATCCACATTATAAGGAACGGAAGCCGCCGTCAACGGATGGTTAAACCCACTGGTACGAGCATAGTTGATGCTGAAGATGATCTCCTGGTTAAACGGCTCGTCTGCATCGTAGAGGTCGGCGAGGTCAACCAAACCTTTACCACTTTCTTCCACTACTGTGCGCAACGTCTGCTCGGCTTTGGGGAAATCCTTCTTCCAGAGATATACTTTACCCAACATAGCGAGGGCGGCGGTCGTAGAAGCTTTTCCTCCCGCCATTGCCTGCGCATCCGGTGTTCTGTAATCGTCGAGATTTGCAGCCTCAGTCAGGTCATCAATAATCAGCTGATAAATTGCATCGAGTGAGCCGCGGGGCACATCATACATCTCCTGCAGTGGCATGCGCTTGTCGTATACCGGTACTGCGCCAAAGACGCGGACCAGGTTGAAGTAGGCATAGGCACGGAGGAATCTCGCTTCTGCGGCCATGACATTTTTGTCTGTTTCGGTCATGCCCGAACGCTCCAATTCATCAAGGAAGATGTTCACACGTTGAACGGTTGCGAAGTTATCGGTCCAATAGCCATTGAGTGATCCGTTTTGCGCCGTGATGGCCAGGCGATCCATATCCACCCAGTTGCCCGAGGGCTGGAAGCGGCTTATGTATACGTTGTCGCTTGGGATCTCACCGAGATAGATATTCGTGGTTGCCGGACCGAGAATCGATCCATAACATCCAGCGAGCGCACCTTCGAAGTCCTCGACCGTCTTGTACAGCTTGTCGCCGGTCAGGTCGCCGGGGTGATTTCGGTCGAGGAAGGATTCGTTACAACTGGCGCTCGCTACAGCGACCACCAGAAGAAGTATTTTATTAAATGAAGCTTTCATGATTGCGAAGTTTTTGGATCCGGTCAGAACGTTAGGTTGACTCCGAGGGTATAAGTTTTCGCGAGGGGATATCCACCGTAATCCACCCCGAACGCGCTTCCGGCACTACCGCCGAAGAAGTTCGCCTGCGGGTTAAACCAGGGATACTTGGTGAACGTATGAAGATCCTGTGCGCTGAGGGCTACACGCAGACCGTTAACGGATAGCGCTTCGCAAATCCTGTCGGGGAAGTTGTAGCCAAGTGACAGATTCTTGATCCGCACGTAAGACGCGTCAAAGACGTGATAGGAAGATGCTTCGAGGCGGTTTCCGGTATAATCCAGGTTGGCTTGGCCATACACTGTTCCGGCGCGTTCGTAGATGTACTTGGAGATGTTCCCTTCGATGGGCGATACCCAGCTTTGATTGCGCAATGCGGGGACATACTTAGACGCTCCCTGACTTCCGTCGATCATCACATTGAGATCCCAGTTGCGGAAGCGAACGTTATGCGTCCACCCGAAGGTAAAGTCGGGCAACGCTTTGCCCAGGCGCTGATAGTCATCGCTGTTCTGCACGCCGTTTCCATCAACATCTTCATACATCGGATCGCCAATCTTGGAGTTCCTCGGCTTCGGATATTGATCGAGTTGGTCGGCCGTCTCGAAAACTCCAATGGCTTTGTATCCATAGATCTGGAACATTTCTTCTCCTTCGATAATCCAAACCATGTTGTAATCGCCACTACCCAACCGGAGAATGCCGCTCTCCGTGTGAAGCTTGGTAACCTTGTTCGAGAGTGTATTGAAAATCCAGTTGGTTGTCCAGGTCAGGTCGCCTTTGGAAACGTTTGTCGTTGTCAACACAAGTTCAATTCCTTTGTTGGTCATCGATCCGATATTGTCCATTACACTGGTGGAGATTCCGTTCTCAGCCGGCAGAGGTCTTGCAAGCAGGAGATCCTTCGTGTTCCGCACGTAGTAATTCGACGAAAGGGTAACCCGATCCGACCACAAGCCGAAGTCAATGCCAATATTGATTTGCTCGTTGGTTTCCCACTTGAGGTTCGGGTTTTCAATTGAAGAAGGATAAACGGAAACCACCGAACCCGCTGATCCGGTTGTCGGACCAAAGATGTAGGGGGAACCATAGGAGTAGTTCGCCTGCCATGCATAGTTACCGATCTGATCATTACCGGAAACGCCGTAGCTCAAGCGAAGTTTCAAGTCGCTGAACAGAGAAGACGAACGCATGAATGATTCCTCCGAAATACGCCACGCTGCGGACACTGCGGGAAACACACCATAGCGATTTCCCGGTGCGAACTTGGAGGAACCATCGCGACGAACGGATGCCATAAACAGGTATCGATCGTTGAGGTCATAGTTTACGCGCGCAAACACTGAGGTAAAGGCTTCTTCCATGAACGCTCCATCTCCGCTGATATCATTGGCGCCGAAGATGCTGGGGCGATGATAATTGTCGAAGGCTGGAAGCGGATCTTCGGCGTTCGCCCCGCGATCGTTGACCGACGCCCAAGCTTCTGTTTCGCGAAGGGACGTGAACTGCTTGCTACCTCCAGCGATTACGTTAATGCTGTGAATTCCTCCGAACGTCTTCTGATAATCTACGAAACCTTCGAGTGTATAAGAAGAACGTATGCCGTTGGTCTGACTTGCCTGAATGTCTTCAAACCGGGGGTTTGAAAAGTTTGCTTCGCGGTGATGACCATTCGCCGCCATGTAAGGACTCTCGTGGAGCTGGCGATACCGTGAGTCAACGAAGCCACCAATGCTACCGTTCAGGTTCAGCCCGGGAATCACCTCGTAATTAAGATACGTTCTTCCCAGCGTGTTGAAGCTCGTCCTGCGATCGTGTACTTCCAACAGGGCAGCAACCGGATTACCGTAGCCGCCATAGACCACCGGTGTTCCCCAGTTGAGTGAATTCACCTGGCCGTAATCACCATTAGGCATATACACCGGGATGACAGGATACTGCACTACTGCGTCTTCAAGAATACCTCCGCCTCCGTGGCCGGCGCCCGACATTTTATCGTTCACCCTTCCGTTTCTATAGGAAGCCACGTAGCTTAGACCGAGGCTCAGTTTATCACTGAGCTTGATATCAAACTTTCCATTAGACGAGTAGTTATCCTCAAACGTCGTGAGAACGACACCCTTGTTGCTGAGATAGTTCAGCGAAACATTGAACTTGATGTGCTCATTTCCTCCTGCGGCCGAGATCTGATGATTCTGGAAGGAGCCTGTCCGGAATATCTCGTCCTGCCAATTCGTATTGGCAATCTGGTCGCTGAACACAGGGGGGGCTTCGCCCGACATTTCATACGCTTTCTTTGAGTACTCTACGAACTCGGGACCGCTCAACACATCGATCTTCTTGGCCACCTGCTGAAATCCGAATGTAGAGTTAACATTGAAGCGGGTCTTACCTTCGCCTCCTTTGGTTGTGACGATGATAACACCGTTACCTGCACGTGAACCATAAATCGCACCGGCGGCTGCATCCTTGAGGATACTGATGCTCGCCACCGACTTCGGGTTCAGCATGGCGAACTCATCACTGCTTACCATCATTCCATCGATCACATAGAGAGGTTCACTCCCTGCATTGATTGATCCAAATCCGCGGATACGGATGATAGGATTCGCTCCAGGCGCACCCGATGCGTTCTCCACCATCACACCCGATACATTTCCGGTGAACGCATCGGCGATGTTGTTGATAGGCATTTCCGACAGTTGCTTGTCGGTAACCTTCTCAACCGCTGTTGTCAGTTTCTTCGTGCTCTCCGTACCATAACCAACAACGACAACCTCGTCAAGACTCCGGACATCTTCCGTCATCGAGACATCGATGCGTGTTCGTCCGGTAACCGCAACGCGTTGTTCGGCAAATCCTATCGAGGTAAAAACCAACGTACCCTCTGCTGGTGCAACGATACTGTATTTACCTCCAGCATCGGTGACGGTTCCAGTTGTGGTACCTTCTACGACAATACTCACACCCGGCAAAGTTTCGCCATTGGGATCATACACAGTACCCGACACCGTTACAGATCGATCCTGTAAGGGCGATGCCAGAACGCTGGTCGTTGAGAAAAACATTAGCGCGGCCAGAACACTAAGGCCGATGAGCCAGTGTCGCGGCGGACGCAGCGGGAAGGATGTCATTTGAGTTTTCATGTTAGCTGTTTTATCAATGGTTGGGGCCTGATCTCTTCAGTTAACAGCGAGTTCCGTTGTGCCACTCGCCGCTGATTTCAAGTAAGCTAACCACAAACAGGGTGAGAGTAAAAGCAGATGGGTAAATAAAGTAGCGATAACGTTACCGAAAATCGGCCGAAAAATTGCCCGGCAAGTCCGTTATGACATAGCCCAGCACCTTTTCTGAACTCGCTTTAACGTAACTTCAATACAACCGGATTACCCCGGCGTGACGAATGTGTACCATCGGGCGTCGACACAAAAAACAGGTCTCCCTCTACCCGTATACCTATCGTTGCGCCAAAAATTCTGAAATTCTTAATCTCATAATCGCCGGGAAGATCCGACGACGGGTTGATGGAAACAGTTCCATCCAATCCCGGCTGGATGCCCGCCATTCCAAAAAGTATGGAAGTAGCCACGCTGATAGTACCGATGTCGGCCTGCAACGGCGTGTCCTTCCGGTAATCAATAGCGTTGGCAACCTGCGAATCGCCAAAGTATGGCAGGCGCTCGCCCCACCAGAGAATCCGCTTCATGATATCATCCGCCATCGAAGAACGTCCGTCGCGATAAAGTAACTCGGCGATTTGCGGAGGGAAGAGCGTACAGGTACCCCCTCCTCCGTTATCGATATCAACCTGATCGTAGCCTATGTCAAGCTTCGATAAACTATGAACACCGTACGGCGACAGAAATTCCTTTTCGTTCAATCGTCGCAACAAACCGCGCTCAATGTCCTCATCAATAACACCGCTATTCAGGAGATAGAACATTTGTATGGTATAGCGGAAGTCTTTGCGGCCTCGCGGATCGCGGAAAGCAAACCACTCCTTGTCAGCATCCCATAGCTCGTCTTTCAGCAACTTCTTAATTGTTTCAGCACGCTTTAGCAGATCGGGTGCTCGCCTTCCCACTACCATGCAGAGTTCAGCCACACGGTGATAGTTATCGTAGCGCAGACCATTCAGGTCGGGCATCACATGGTTATAGGTGAACTCGCGTCTCAACTCGAGATGATCGTTGCGTGGACCATAGTCTACCAATCGCTCGCCTCCTTTAGCATTACTCAGGTGAAGCGCATTGCGAATCAGATGGTCAAGCAACGACTTCCCGTCCACATCTTCCTTCAGAAAATCAGTATCTCCCGTGTTCTTGATATGGTCGTAAACCATTTTTATAATGAGGTTCTGATTTACCGGGTACCAGCTTCCGGTACCCTCTCCGGTAACCGGATCGAAAGAGTGGCCGTTGTAAAGTCCCCCAGATCTTAGAAACTGAAGGATGTGGGCTTTGTTGGCCTCGGGGTCAAACAAGGGAAGAAGCTCGGATACTGCGGCGTAGTTCCAGAGGTAATTCTTATAACATCCGCCTTTAATCGAGCCCGTAGCATAATAAGGGCTCAGCGCAAACTCCGGGATCTCAAACTTGTTGAGGATCAAAATACTCAGGGAACGATAATACAACCGTTCCAGCGCCTTGTTCTGCGAATGCAACTCCGGAAGTTTGTCGAAGATGTCCTTAACGGAGGCGGCATACGTTGATGCCGCGCGCTCCAGGAACGCGTCGGGGTTGGCCAGTACAGCATCGCGGTTCGCAACGGCCTGGTCGGTCACATCCATGCAAAAGATATGATGCACAGTTTTCTCTTCGCCCGCGCCCAGTTTCACGCTACCGAGAAAGCGTCTCGTTGCCTCCTCCCACACCATGGCAGACAAGGTGTTTCCTATCGCGATACCGTGATCTCCCTGTGCCCGTACAATGCCTTTATGATCGGTCGAAGTAACCACGGGTGTCTTGCTTCGCGTGACGCCGAAACCCCAATCATTTTTCTTGTCGCGATAATCAAGAGTTGTGCGATACGTGTCCGGATCATTCAGAACAATTTGCAACGGCACGTCCAGGGTCTCGTCTGTTGTGTTACGGAACGTAAGAGACACGATACCCGCGCGCATTCCATAAAGGAGTGTCGTCGAAGAAGTCACACGAACACCTTTCACACCACCGATCTGATTCACCTGATAGGGAAGCCAGGTATAGTGGTCGGTCTTTATACGCTCACCAAAAATTCGCGGCTCCACAAAGAAGTCGGACGCCACCAACGGAGGTGCCCAGAAGCCATCGATAACACCGACATATTCGTGCCATACGCCTACCGATGCCTTGCCGTTAGCAATCCCCAGATGCCGCGGCTCGGTGATCAATCGCGCGCCATCAGCGACGAAAACATCCCGGTACCAATCACCCGTCTCCAAAGGAAGGCGGTTATGTCCCGTAGCATTTTGACCGTGTGTCAACTGGGTGCCGAAAAGTGAAGCCACCAGAAAAGCGGAGCACACCGTGGCGCGATATATTTTCTTATTCATAATGGCTTACTGCCGTTTAGTTTCGTGTGCGAACGATAGCCCTCCGTATTCCGGCCATCCTTGTGTTATCTTCCTATAATATCCGAGGGCTTTTTCCCGATCCTTGCCCCAATTCCACTGGCCAACCGGATAGTCGGATCCATAGGCTTCCATCTCTTGCGCCACCTCGATAATCCCCGACAGACCTTTCGCGATCGTCTCCTCGAGTGATGGCGTTCGATACTCTTCACCGCGGGCATATACGCGATACCCCCAATACGCCGCGGCTGTTGCTTCGTATAGGCGTGCCGTTAAGAAAGTTCGGTAGAATGTGTGATATATATCGTGAAATCTTTCCGGATCCAAAACTCCCCGCGCCTCCTCTACCTTTCGCAACGCCTCGCTGGCAAGCCGAACGCCGTAAGCCTTCTCCGCTAACACATAACCCAGAAACTCTTCGTCCATACGTTCGTCGGCAGAGACCCATCCGCTGTCGAGAACATACGGCGCCTCCTCTTCCAATTGTCCTCCACGCTTCAGCCTCGCCGGTGCAAGGCGTTGAACCACATCTTTCCAGTAATGAAACTCGCGATCAACGTCATGTTTGACATGAACAACCGGAGGGTTCACCCACTTACCACTTACGTGACGGGCATAGCTCGACGGGTACGGATCAAAATCAAGACGCGAGTGGTCCGCGACATTTGTCCCCAGCGTATACAATGTCGAGGTAACGATGTCGAACGAGCTGCGAAAAGCCGGCTTAAGGAAAGGAATCGCCTCCGCACCGTATTCACGCTCGATGAATGAACCATAAATTCCATCGACCTCGATGCGGGGATCTTCATCAAGACTCTTTAATGTATGAAGTAAAATTTCCGACGGACGGCCTATGGAAGTTGTCGTGCCATACCGGTCCGTTCGGGCAACGTAACCCACCACATTCGGCCTCGTCTTGAGCTCACTCCAACGCTTAACAACGTGGTCGACCCAGGTGTTCGCGATAACGCCTTGTCCATTGAATTCATTTCCGAAATCGAACTCAACAATGGTTGGCCTGTCAATACTCCCGATTAGACGATTGTTAGGGTGAGTCAGAAAGAAGTCATGAGGCGTTTCTTTCATCATGAGAACGATATCCTGCGACTTCACGTGATTGATACTGCCGACCGTCACATTGTATTCCCGATCACTGTAAGCAAACGTTCTTACATACAACTTCTTACCCAGCTCATGGATCACCACTTCAGCAACGTTATCAATGACACGAGCCAGCTTTTGCGCCGCAGTCATGGTCGCTGAATATTGGTGTTCCGCCCGTGCGCCTGTTTCAATAAACGTCAGGACGAGACCATCGGCTTGCGGCACCAGGGCCATCATTTCGCGGTAGTCGTCCTTGAACCACTCCCAGAAAACAGGGTCATCGAGATCGAGCGTTCCCCGAGGACCGGTCTTGAACCGATCGGGATAGTAATCGAGACCATATAGAGCATGGTCCCACAATACCACCTCCGCAACTCCTGCCGTGTGTGCTGAATCGATAAGGGCATTTACACCTGATCTGACAACAGGATTGCGCACCTCGTGGAGGTTCATAATAATATCGTGTGAAAGTTGAAGGTGATTGATCTCGTATGCTGGTATTTTGGATACCGCCTTCATGATCTCCTCCGCGCGATTAGTCAATACAGACCACCCGCGAATCGCAGAACGTTCCGCTACCGCGGCGTTGTCAGATCCGCGATTACACGACGAAATCAGCAGGGAAAAAAGGATCCAAACACAGAATCGCAACTTCATCTCAATTGAATTAACTCAATAAAAAAAAGGATAGCACCGGGCCATCTGGCGACGGCAAAAACGTGTCCGTCCGAACAATGCTAGTGATTATTAGAAGTAAAAAGCCGGCACCGCTCCAAAAAATCCGCGGCAACGTTATCGGAAAAAGTATTATATTATGTACTCGTAGACCTGCGAACCCGAAAACCATGCGCTCCAAACCGAACCGATTCGTTACCATTAAGGATATCGCAAAGGAACTGAACATATCAGTTTCCACTGTGTCACGCGCCTTGCGGGACGCCTATGATGTAAGTCCCGAAACAAAAGAGAAAGTTCTGCGTGTGGCCCGCGAGTTGAATTATAAGCCCAATCTGAATGCGATCGGACTGGTCAACAACCACACACACAATATCGGCGTTATCCTGCCGTATGTGACAAACTACTATTTCTCTACGCTCATCACAGGAATTCAAAAGATCGCGTGGAGCAACAACTACAACGTATTGCTTTACGTTACCAACGATTCAGCCGAAAGAGAACTCGCTATTCTTCAAAACCTGTCGTATAGTAGTCTCGACGGACTAATCGTTTGTTTGTCCTCACCCGCTAACTCGTCGGACTACTTCCGACAGATAATCAACAGCGGCACGCCTATTGTCTTTATCGACAGAATCGCGGATGATGTTCCCGCTTCGCGGGTTGTGCAAGACGACTACAATGGAGCCTTTGCGGCGGTCGAGCACCTTATCGCTTCGGGATACTCCAACATCGCACATATCTCGGGCCCGAAGGGATTTCCTGTCACCGATAAACGCGAGCTCGGATACCGCGATGCGCTCGCCAAACACGGGCTCGAGGTGGAAGAAGATTGGATCATCCACGGAGGATTCTCGCAGCAGGACGGCGAACGAGCGACCGACCATATTATGTCGTTGAGCAAAACACCGGACGCCATATTCGCTGTTAATGATAGCCTCGCGCTCGGCGCGATGGTCGCGCTGAAACGGCGACAAATCCGGATAGGCGACGACGTGGGAATCATCGGCTTCACCAACGACCCCGCGGGAACGCTGGTATCACCCTCGCTAAGTACAATGGCAGAGGCCGAACCTTTTGACGCGGGCACACAAAGTTGTGAGCTATTGATGAGACACATCCGCAAACGCGGATTCCCTCCGCGCGAACTGGTCTTGCCCTGTGAGCTTATCGTCAGGGAATCAACGCTGCGGTCTCAAAGAATCCTTACGGCAACGCGATAACATCAGGCGAGTCTGCCTCGCCCGATGATTGAGTGGGGATACCTATATCGCCCGGGGACGAATCATATTCTCAGGCCGAAGAATATCGGCGAGGGTTTCCGGAGAGAGCAACTTCTTCTCCAGCACAAGATCATACACGCTGCGGCCTGTGGCCAGTGCTTCAGTCGCCAGGGCGGAGCAAGTCTCATAACCGAGAGCAGGGTTCAACGCGGTAACAATTCCAATACTGTTCTCGACATACTTGCGACAGATCTCTTCGTTGGCGGTAATGCCCGTGACACACTTGTGGGTGAACGTTGTCATTCCGCGTTTCAACATCTCCATCGATTCGAAGATGCTGTGAACAATCACGGGCTCCATAACATTCAGCTCCAGTTGACCTGCTTCCGACGCCATCGTCACCGTTAAGTCGTTTCCGATCACTTTGAAAGCAATCTGGTTCATCGCTTCGGGAATGACAGGGTTGACTTTGCCCGGCATAATCGACGATCCCGGTTGCATAGGCGGAAGGTTAATCTCATTCAATCCTGCTCGGGGGCCCGATGACAGAAGACGAAGATCGCTGCTGATTTTTGACAGCTTCGCTGCCAGACGTTTTACCGCGGCTGAGTACGTGATGAAGACGCCCGTATCCTGGGTCGCTTCCACGAGGTTCGGCGCGAGTGCAATCGGGAGCCCCGTAACCTTCCCGAGATGATCGATGACTTTCTCGCTGTAATCAGGGTGCGCATTAATACCCGTACCAATAGCTGTGGCTCCCATGTTAACCAGAAGGAATAGACGGGCGGTGTCTTCCAGACGGTTAACTTCTTCTTCAAGTGTGACCGCATAGGCCTCGAACGACTGACCTAGTGTCATGGGTACCGCGTCCTGAAGCTGGGTACGTCCCATCTTTATCACGTTAGCAAAAGCCGATGCCCGATCGTGAAATGCCCAGATCAATTCGCGCAATACATTCACGAGCTTCTTGTTACCGAGGAAGAATGCAATCTTGACAGCGGTAGGATATGCGTCGTTTGTCGACTGCGAGAGGTTTACATCGTTGTTGGGATGCAGTTTCGAATATTCGCCCTTCTGATGGCCTAGCAACTCGAGGGCGCGGTTTGCGATGACCTCGTTCGCATTCATATTTGTCGACGTCCCGGCACCGCCCTGAATCATATCAACGACAAAGTGTTCGTGCAACTTTCCGTCGATGATTTCCTGACACGCATCTGCAATGGCCTTGGCCTTTGTTTGGTCGATCAGACCGAGGTCGGCATTCGCTCGCACCGCAGCCATCTTCACAAAAGCAAGCCCTTGAACGAGCTCGGGAAACACGCGAATAGGGATACCGCTGATATCAAAGTTCTCCAACGCACGAAGCGTCTGTATTCCATAATACACACTGTTCGACACTTCCTTTTTGCCCAGGAAGTCCTTTTCAATACGGGTTTGGTTTGACGCGGAGATGTCTGCGGCTCCTGTGTTACTCATGATTTTGAATGGGTTTAACTCGCAACATAATGGAAACTCCAGATCAAATCCAGCAGTCCAAAGTGCCCTGACACACCCCGACCGGGTGACGCCGTGGGGCGTTCCTGACCACTTGAAAAAGGGAGATACCCGAAGTTGAACTTCGGAATCGATGGCTATCAATTATCCGCATTCGCAGAAATGCGGGGCGTTTTTACTCACCTGACCGCGAAAATTTTTCGAGGCACAACGAAATTTTTTCTGCCTTTTCCTGGTTGGACGGACGACAAGGGGCAAAACCACAAGGATCGCCCCTGTCATTCAGTGTCTGAACGTGAGGATATTTTCCACACAATGGCCGGTGATTCTACAGCCCATGCCTCCGGGCACTGGCGGAAATAATGGATGGGAAACAATTTTCAGCGATTGCCGCAATCGATTGATGCGAATACATGCATAGTGTGACGTGTTCATTCAACTTTCATCACTACAGCAGGGCGAAATCGCGAAGGCTAAAACCGTACTTTGCGCGAAAATTGCACCGCAATCCTCGTTCGGTCGGGCCGCGCAGTCGACGCGGCATTTTTTTCGACGAAAGGCTAATACTTAATGTTATATGACCCTTATAGATTCCTGTCGGGCTTCATTGCCTTATTTTCTGATTGTCCTCACCCTGGTTGTCTTTACCTCATGCGGCGACGCAGACCGTGACGCCCGTGACCCCGGCATCCCGCTACCGGTATTTACGGTTAAAAAAGACTCTACGGTGACCACCTTTGAATACCTCGGCGTTATCGAGGGCAAAGTAAATGTCGAAATCCGCCCGCAGGTCGAGGGCCTGCTCGACAGTATTTACGTCGACGAAGGTCAGTTTGTCAAAGCCAATCAACCGCTCTTCAAGATCAACGCACAGCCCTATTTGGAGCAGCTCAAGAACACCAAGGCTGCCGTTGAGGTCGCGCGAGCCAAGCTTAAGAATGCCAGGACAAACTTCGAAACGATGAAACTCCTGTACGAGAACGAAGTGATTTCCGACGTACAGCTCCAGCTTGCGGAATCAAATCTTGAAGTGGCGCAGGCTAGTCTTGACCAAGCCCTCGCCTTGCAAGGGACGGCACAGATCAATGTTGACTTCACGCTCATCCGGGCTCCTGTCAATGGCTATATCGGGCGTATACCGAAACGTATCGGAAACCTCGTCGCCAAGAACGACAGCGAACCGGTGACGGTCCTCTCCGATATCCACGAGGTGTACGTGTATTTCGCCATGAGTGAGTCCAACTACTTGTTCTATAAAAAGATGAGCGGCGACTCTACAGTACGCCGACTGAGTCCCTATGTGAAGCTCGTGCTTGCCGACGGAAAGCTTTACGATCACATCGGAATTATCGATGCCGATGCAGGTCAGATCAACCGAAGCACAGGTGCCATCACCCTTCGCGCAAAATTCCCGAATCCTGACAACCTCCTGCGTTCGGGCAATACAGGAAAGATCATTCTCGAACAAATTCACCCCGACGTCATTCTTGTTCCTCAACAAGCCACCTCGGTTATCCAGGACAAAACGTTCGTCTTCGTTATGCGACCCGACAGCGTTGTCGAGCGAAGGGAAGTCCGCATCGAAGGGAAGTCGGGCAAGAACTACATCGTCGATGAAAGTGGGTTACGCGCAGGAGAGACGATCGTGCTATCGGGATTGAACAAGATTACGGATGGCACACGACTGTCACCCGTACCTCAGCAAAACCCGAACTCATTCTTCGAGATGGTATCGCACGAGGCAAATAACGATTCGCATTAATTCTTCCGAACGGAATGTTTAGCAAAATAATTGACAGGCCGGTCCTGGCATCGGTCATTTCTATTCTCTTAGTCATAGGAGGCTTGATCAGCCTCCAGAAGCTACCCGTCAACCGCTTCCCCGACATCGCGCCGCCTAGTGTCAGCGTTAGTGTCTCCTACCCCGGCGGGAACGCCGAGACAGTGGCCAAATCGGTCTTGCTTCCTCTTGAAGAAGCGATCAACGGTGTCGATGACATGACGTACATCGCTTCGAAGGCAGGCAACAACGGTTCCGGTACTATCAACGTCTTCTTCAAGCCGGGCACGGATGCCGATGTTGCCGCAGTCAATGTGCAGAACAGACTCACGAGGGCGGTCAATCAGATTCCGGTTGAAGTCAACGAGTCCGGTATTTCCGTTGTGAAGCGTCTCAGCGGAAACATCATGACGATCAACGTCTACAGCGACGACCCCGAATCGCCGTATGACGAAACGTTTCTCCAGGCTTATGCGCGCATCAACATCATCCGTGAACTGTTGCGTGTCGAAGGAGTCGCACAGGCGGCCCTCGTAGGCGGTCGCGACTACTCAATGCGCGTGTGGCTAAATCCGGAAAAACTCGCGCTCTACGGCCTGGTACCTCAGGATGTCATCGCCCAAATACAGGATCAAAATTTCGAAGCCGCGCCGGGAAAATTTGGTGAAACCTCGGAAGAAATGTTCGAAGCCGTCATCAAGCACCAGGGGCGCTTCAGCGATCCGGAAGAATATGGAGATATCGTTATCAAAGCTAACCGCGACGGATCCATCCTCTATCTCCGCGATATCGCTCGCATTGAGTTCGGGTCGTCAAACCTCGGCAGTGACAACAAAATTGACGGGAAACCCGGTGTGACCATCAATATCACGCAGACTGTCAACTCAAACGCAAAAGAAATTGACGAGCGAATCCGTGCTGTTCTGGAGAAGAACGCGCAACTCTTCCCTCCCGGCATCAGCTATTCAATTCCTTACTCGGTAAGAGATCAAATTGATCAGTCGATCAATCAGGTAACGTGGACAATCATCGAAGCTTGCTTGTTGGTATTCCTGGTCGTTTCTCTCTTCCTTCAGAATTTCCGCGCCACCCTTATTCCCGCTATTGCCATTCCAGTCTCACTCATCGGGACGTTCCTGTTCATGCTCATCTTCGGATTCTCGATCAACATTCTGACGATGTTTGCACTGGTGCTGTCGATCGGTATCGTAGTAGATGACGCAATCGTAGTGGTTGAAGCAGTCCACCACCGGTTGAAACACGGATCCATGCGACCGAAGGAAGCAACGCGGGCGGTAATGCGTGATATCACGCCGGCAATCATGTCTATTACGATGGTAATGGTTGCCGTATTTATTCCGGTGGGATTTGTCGACGGACCAGTCGGCATGTTTTATCGCGAGTTTTCCTATACCCTCGTATTCGCTATCCTCATATCGGCGGTTAACGCTCTTACATTGAGTCCGGTATTGTGTGCGTTCCTCCTGAAGCGCGACGATGAAACAAAGACAAGCTCGTCGCGATGGGCAGGTTTCCAAAAGCGTTTCCTTACGGCGTTTGAAACTAGCTTCGACGCAATGACCGACCGTTACGCAAGGTCCGTCTCCTGGCTTCTCAACCGGAAGTGGATGGCTCTTGGCGCCCTCGCCGCTGTCTTGGCCACGGTAGCACTATTGTTCCAGAAAACACCCGGAGGATTTATTCCGGAAGAAGACGACAGCTTCCTCACCTACTCCCTGTCGATGCCGCCGGGTTCATCGCTCTATCGCACGACCCAATCACTGACTCTTGCCGACTCAATCATTCACGCACACCCCGCTGTTGCGGTCGTGAACAGCATCTCGGGTTTCAACGTCATGGATAACGTGAGCAGCCCCTCGTTTGGCATGGGCTACATCAACCTTAAGCCGATCGAAGAGCGCGGCGAGATCCGTGATATTGAAGCCGTACGAAGAGACCTGCTTGAAAAGCTATCCATCATCCCCGAAGGTGATTTGCATGTCTTCGGCCGTCCTACCGTTCAGGGTTTCGGAGAAGTAAATGGTCTTACCCTGGTGCTTCAGGATCGTCTTGGCGGCGACCTGAAAGAGTTTGGCAACGTCGCTGATAACTTCACACGTGCGCTGAACGAGCGCCATGAAGTGGAAAGAGCTTTCACTTCTTTCAATGCGAATTTCCCGCAGTATGAATTGATCGTCGACCACAAGAAGGCGAAGAACATGGGGGTCAGTGTCAGGGGTATGATGCGCTCTATACAGTCGTACTTCGGTCGCGTACAATCGGGCGACTTCAATCGGTTCGGTCGACAATATCGCGTTTATATGCAGGCCGACATGCCGTATCGACAGGACGCACAATCTCTCGCCGCCGTATTTGTCAAGAACGACAAAGGCGAAATGGTCCCGGTAAACACGCTGGTCACACTCAGGGAGGTACGCGGCCCCGAAATCGTCCGAAGACATAACCTCTTCAACGCGATATCCATTAACATCACTCCTTCGGAAGGTTATAGTAGCGGCACCGTGATGGAAGTTGTTGAAGACATCGCCCGGGAAGTTCTGCCGGTAAATTACGACTTCGAGTGGACGGGTATGAGTCTCGAAGAAAAAGAGGCCGGAAACGAAACGACCATGATCTTTGTGTTAAGCATCATCGTGGTATACTTCCTGCTGGCCGCCCAGTATGAGAGCTACTTCCTTCCGATGGCAATCTTGCTATCTGTGCCTTGTGGTCTGTTGGGAGTGTTCGCCGCCATCAATCTGGCAGGTATCGCCAATAACATCTACGTACAGATTGGGATTGTAATGCTCATCGGCTTGCTGGCCAAGAATGCCATCCTTATCGTAGAGTTTGCTGTTCAGCAAAGACGCTCGGGAGCGACGATCTTCGCCGCCGCGGTCGAGGCTGCGCGCCTTCGGATTCGTCCGATAGTCATGACTTCGTTCGCTTTTATCGCAGGACTCATTCCGCTGATGACCACCGTAGGCGCATCGGCTCAGGGCAATAAATCACTGAGTGTCGGCGCCGCCGCGGGAATGCTTTCAGGTGTCGCGCTTGGCATCTTCATCATTCCCGTTCTCTATTACTTATTCCAGAAACTTCACGACCGCGTTAACGCGCTTGTCGCAGATGAATAAACTTTGATCGCAATGGCGAACAACAAAAGAAATAAAGTCTCTTTAGCCCATCTTTCCTGGATTGTTGCCCTGGCATTAATAACGACCGGCTGCAAAATGGGCGAACAGTACCGACGTCCGGAATTGAATCTTCCTCCGGCTTTTGCCTATCCGGGTGGGGTGGCCGATACCGTCGACAATATTGGAACCGTTAGCTGGCAAACCTTCTTTCGCGACTCCGTCCTGGTATCACTGATCGACCTGGGACTCCAGCATAACTTGGATCTCCGCCAGAGCGAGGTAGCCGTCGACATCAGCCGCGAAGGAGTAAAACGCGCAAGGCTGCAACAGCTGCCTGAGGTAGTCGTGAACATTTACCGCGAGCGGGAACGCTATTCAAAAAATTGGGACTCCGGACCGAACTCTGCCTATTACCGCGACAGAGAAGCTCCCAGTCGCTGGTACGTCACCAGCGAAGAATTTGAAAATACCGTAGCAGCGAGTTGGGAGCTGGATCTCTGGGGGAAATTTCGTCGTGGAAAGGAAGCCGCCATTGCCCGCATGTTGCAAAGCGAAGCTTTCAGGAAAGCAACGCAAACAGCCCTCGTCGCCGAAATCGCCGCGTCGTACTACCGACTTCTCATGTTCCATGAAAAACTGAAGGTAGCTACATCAAACGTACACCTTAACGACTCGACCACGCGAATCGTGAAACTTCAATATCGCGCCGGACAAGTAACTTCGCTCGCCATATCGCAAACCGAATCACAAAGGCTCATCGCGGAAGCCCTCATTCCCCAAATCCAACGCGACATTGCGCAGGAACAAAACCATCTCAGTGCGCTGCTGGGGCGCTATCCCGGCGATCCCATCATACTCGGACAAAATCTTGACGATGTCAGCTTTCTGGTTCACACCTCATCCGGTATGCCGGTAGAACTTATCAGAAACCGACCCGATGTTGAAGAAGCAGAGTTTTCACTCATGGAAGCTAATGCGCGTGTTGGCGTCGCACAGGCTATGCGTTACCCTTCGCTCCGCATCGGCGCAAGCGCCGGATTAGGAGCGCTCAACCCTTCCCTTATAGCAAGTCCGAACTCCCTGTTCAGTCTGTTCACGGGATCTCTTACACAACCCGTTTTTCAGGGGCGCCGACTGAAGAGCAACTACCGAATAGCTCTCGCCGAGCGCGATATGGCCGAGCTTGAATTCCGCAAGCAAGTGATCAACGCAGTTAAAGAAGTCTCCGACAGAATTATCGCCATCGAAAAACTGCGCGAAGAATACCGTATTGCCGAAGATCGACTGGTAAACTCCAAAGTAGCTGTCCGCCAGGCTGGACTCCTCTTCAAAACGGGTCACGCCAACTATCTTGAAGTTATCAACGCCCAGGAAAACGCTCTCAACGTCGAACTCAGCCTCGCCGAAGTACGGATGCGGTTGTTGATCTCCGTCGTCGATCTGTACCGGGCCCT
>CAZHIQ010000042.1:2358-4106 GCA_964532595.1 uncultured Roseivirgaceae bacterium | reverse complement strand
TGAATCGTCAATCGTGAGGCGGGAATCAGGCGATTCACGTTTTCACAGCGTCACCTTGATCCCTGCCAAAGCTGAAACACTGCTCATGTTGAACTGAACCTGCAGGTCTTCCCTGCCGGAAGACTGGACGTTCTCGGAACTTCGCTTCCGTTCTTTGACGAAATGACGGAACCTTTCGCTCCTCGATAGCGAATACAGCTGATCTTCGCCGTCCAAAATGTACTTGGTCGTTTCTTTCTTCCCGGGATAATAACTCATGCTGGTGAAAAGGAACTCCGAGAACAGATAGAAGGCTCTGCCCACCTTGAATTCAACCCCCGCCCCGCCACGCGCTCCGATAGCTACACGTCCGGAATAGATCTCGGCCGTCTCGGATGAGGTGATGTTCTGATACCAGTCGGAGTAGCTCTCATATTCGGTGTCAACTTTACTGGTCGCAAGCACAGGACCCAGTGAGACGTAAGGACGCAAGTTCTTTCCCCCCGGAAAGAACTTGATTGCAGGTGCTGCAAACACGTTTCGCGCATGCAGCGACGCTGCCCGCCGCGCCGTATAGCGAACCGTTTCCTGGTCAATAATTTCTCGATCGGTGTTGACAAAGTCGTAATGACTGCCCATTCCATATCCGAAGGCGACCTCCGCAGCCAGGCGGTCATTGAATTCATAGCCCAACGTCAATGACGCGATACCGCCTGTGCCCAATGTACCCCGAACGACCGTCTCTTTGCTGTCGTACGAAGCCAGGTCATAAAACCCGGTTTCAGGATTGGTAGCAAGATGGGTTTCGTTGTGCTCACGGACACCCATGACATCGGCGGCAAAAGGAAAAGCATATCCGCCACCTACTTTGAAGTAAAATGATTGTGCGGACAACGCCGACGAGCATGCCGCGAGCATCGTCAAAAGAACAACGTGTTTGATCATGATTGGGAGGGTTGATGTGGCTAGAACGTCCTGAAGCGGCGATTATTGCATGGGGCAGAGGCGTGAATTCACGATTGACGATTGACGATTCACGCAATCTTCCTAGATTGCGATACCAACTACTAACTTTATGAAAAAGATTCTTTACTCCGCGCTCTTTGCATTCGCCGCCATCACGGCGAGCGCCCAGTGTAACCAGTACTTTGTACTACAGGAAGGCAGCGAATGGGAATACCATACGCACAACCCTAAGGGAAAACTCACCGGCAAGAACCAGCAACAGGTAGTCGAATTCTCTAAAACAGGGAGTGGATATGTGGCAAAGGTAAACTCAACAGTAACTGACGAGAAAGGGAAGGAACTGATGAAGGGGAACCTGGAGTTCAAGTGCGAAAATGGAACGCTGCTCATGGACATGCGCAACCTTATTTCCCAGGAGCAGATGCAGGCGTTTAGCAGCTATGAAATGAACGTTGAGGCATCAAACCTGGAAATTCCCTCATCCCTGTCGGTAGGCGATAAACTCGGTGACGGCAGTCTGACCATAACCGCCAAGGGCACACCATTCCCTATGAAACTTACCGTCACTATTTCCGACCGCAAAGTCGAGGGAAAAGAAACGATCACAACCCCGGCCGGGACATTCGAATGCTTCAAGATCACAAGCAAAATGACCATGGAGAACCAGATGGGTATGAAGATCACGACACAGATGGTCACTAACGAGTGGATTGCCCCCAAGGTCGGAACGGTCAAAAGCGAGTCGTTCAACAAGAACGGGAAGAGCACCGGTTACACCATCCTCGCAAAGCGAACCAACTAAT
>CAZHIQ010000042.1:0-2258 GCA_964532595.1 uncultured Roseivirgaceae bacterium | reverse complement strand
CGCGACGAATACAAGGTGAACCGCTTTCGTGTTCTTGACGACCGTCGTTACCAGGTTCTCGAACACCAGCACTACGTCGATGACATCATGACAACCACTTCGACGCCCGGTCCCCTGGCCGAGACACTCGCCCAGGAATTCCCAGAAGTCGAACTAGGAGCAGCCACGTCCTGGGTCGATAGCTATACGCTTTCTGTTGGCGATCACAACGTCAAGGCTAATGGCTTCCATGTTGGCGAAGCGTTCTTTCAAATATTCCCGTTTCATCTCATTGCTGGCCAGCCCGACCAGGTGATGAAGGATAAATCGTCGATGGTGATTTCCCAAGACCTTGCACTTAAACTCTTCGGCCCCGATGAAGATCCCCTTGGAAAAACCGTAACCCTTCAGCGCGACAAAGTATATCAGGTGACAGGCATATTTGAGGGAACTCCGGCAAATTCCTCCCTTCAATTCGACTTTACTATTTCGTTCGAGGTCTTTGTGGACGAAAATCCTTGGGTTCGTGAATGGGGTAACAACGGTCCACCCACGTATGTCATGCTACGCTCGGGAGCCGATGGAAAAGCATTTTCGGAAAAACTCGGCGGATACCTGAAGACCAAAGACAGTACTTCAAACGTTCAGCTATTCGCCACACCGTACGTCGATCAGTATCTTTACGGAAACTACGAGGATGGCGTGCAATCCGGAGGGCGCATTGAATACGTGCGTCTTTTCACCATCATCGCGGTGTTTATCATTGTCATCGCCTGTATCAACTTCATGAACCTCGCTACGGCGAGGGCGTCGGAGAAAGCCCGCGAGGTAGGAATCAGAAAATCGATTGGCGCGCAACGACGTTCCCTGGCGGCGCAGTACCTCATTGAATCGCTAATACTTTCGGCTCTCTCAACTTTAATCGCCGTCGTATTCGTACTCCTTTTTCTTCCCACGTTCAACGAAATTACCGGTAAACGTATAGCCTTCGAATTCACCGACGGCAACCTTATGCTCATGCTGTCGGGCCTTACACTCCTGACCGGATTGATGGCCGGCAGCTATCCTGCGTTGTATTTGTCAGGGTTCAAACCGACTGCGGTACTAAAAGGTCAGATCAAAGGCTCGGTCGGTGAGCTCTGGGCCCGTAAAGGGTTGGTTATATTCCAGTTTTTTCTATCCGTCATCTTAATTGCCTCCGTACTTGTCGTCTACCGCCAGATCGACTTTATACAATCCAAGAATCTTGGCTACAACCGCGAACACCTTATCAAGTTTCCGATCGCCGGAAAAGTGCGGAGTAACCTGGAGACGTTTCTCAACGAACTGCGCCGCCTCCCCGGTGTGGTCAATGCTTCCAGTGCGGGGCACAGCTTCGCTGGACGAAACAGCAGCACTACTGGAGTAGAATGGGAAGGTAAGAACCCGGACGATAGAATCCTGTTTGAAAACGTGCCGGTTGACTACAACCTCCTTGAAACCATCGGCGTCGAGCTTGCCGCGGGAAGATTCTTCTCACGCGACTTCGGAACGGATACCGCGCGGGTCATCTTCAACGAGTCGGCTATCCGCGCGATGAACCTGCAGGACCCGGTAGGTCAGAGGGTAAAAATATGGGGACAGGATCGCGAGATTATTGGCGTTATTCGCGATTTCCATTTTGAATCACTTCACGACGGCGTCGCCCCTCTGTACTTCCGTCTTGCGCCCGAAAGTACCTGGACCGTTGTCGCGCGCCTTGAGGGCGGCCGCGAGAAAGAAGCCCTGGAAAAAATCGAAAGCCTCTATCGCTCCTTCAATCCCGGATTTATCTTCGAGTATCGTTTTCAGGATCAGGATTACGCCCGGCAATACGAAGCGGAACAACGGGTGGCGATTCTGTCGTCGTGGTTTGCCGGAATTGCGATCCTCATATCCTGTCTGGGGATCTTTGGACTGGCGGCGTTTACTGCTGAACGGCGACGCAAGGAAATAGGTATCCGCAAATCGCTGGGCTCAACCTCGGGAGGCATTGTCATGCTCCTCTCCGCGGATTTTACCAAGATGGTTATCGTTGCGATACTGCTGGGTATACCCGTCAGCTACTGGCTACTGGATCAATGGCTTCAACGGTTTGCCTTCCGGATAACACTCGAGTACTGGTACTTCGCCGCGACAGGTGGCGCAGCCCTGTTGATCGCGTGGGTAACCGTAGCAACACAAGCCATCCGCGCAGCACGCGTGAATCCCGTCGACTGCTTGCGCACGGAGTAAACATCAAACAAAAAAGGGTCTTCAGT
>CAZHIQ010000041.1:0-26038 GCA_964532595.1 uncultured Roseivirgaceae bacterium | reverse complement strand
ATCGTCAAAGGCTCGTATCGCTTTCTCGAATCGTTCAGTATTGGCAACCATGCTCAAATTTGTGAAATACCTGTCACAATCAGAACTACCTTCGTGAAGAAGGTGTGTCATTTTACGTCGCACCGCGCAGAAAAAATGTTGAAGCGGAAAACGAGATTTCAACTACATTTGGTATTTTGACGCTCCCATGACCCGACTTATACATTACTTACTCCTCAGTGCGTTCGCAGCTCAGATATTACTGTCCGTCATTTCTTGCCGACAGAAGAACTCATCTTCCGCTATTGCCACTGATTCGTTAAGCATTGCGAGGGGCAGTGCAATTTTTGCGCAGCATTGCAGCGCTTGCCACGACTTCGACTACGATGGAATCGGTCCCCACCTTGGTGGAATCACGCAACGTGTTTCCGTAGACTGGATTCACAATTTCGTTCGCGACCCGAAATCGATGCTTGATGCCGGAGACGATCGCACGAAAATGCTCTTTGCCCGTTTTAAGACGTTGATGCCTTCTTTCTCACATCTCACAGACGACGAACTGAACGATCTTGTCGCTTTTATGCATACGCAGGAGGCTCCCGTTGTCGTAGCGGGGGATTCTAACGGACAGGCTATTGAGGACCCTATTCCTGCAGGAATTCCGATGTCCGATTTGGTTGTGGAACTCGAGCATGTTACGGATATCCCGGCGTCAGCCCCCACCGGCCTGAAGACGCGTTTGACGAAACTGGGCTTTATTCCCGGATCGGATCGACATTTCATTGTTGATATCCGCGGACTATTGTACGAGCTGATTGATGGCAAGCCAAAGCTCTACATGAATATGGCCGAGTTGAAGGAGAATTTTATCGATAACCCGGGCCTTGCGACCGGCTTTGGCAGCTTTGCCTTCCATCCGGAGTTCCTGAAAAATGGGTTGCTGTACACGGGACATACGGAGAAAGTCGTAGCGGAAGCGGATTTCACTTATGCCGATACAATCCCGGTCATGATGCAGTGGGTGATCAGTGAATGGAAAGCGGACGATCCGCACGCCTCTCCCTTCAAGGGATCGAATCGGGAACTGTTTCGCGTCAACGTGGTGGCTCAGACGCACGGCGTGCAGGAGTTTGCCTTCAACCCCTATGCGAAGCCGGGAGATGAGGATTATGGATTGCTGTACATTGGTATTGGGGATGGGACAAGTACCTTACGAGGCTATCCCGAGATCGCCGGAACGAAATACAGCGCGCTCGGTTCGATCTTCCGCATAGATCCGCTGGGCAATAACAGCGCGAACGGTAGGTATGGCATCCCGCCTTCCAATCCGTTTGCGGGGGAGAAGGATCCTGGAGTGGTCAAAGAAATATACGCCTATGGTTTTCGCAATCCCCATCGATTGAGCTGGACACAGAAGGGCTACTTGCTGGCGAGTGACATTGGCCAGGTAAACATTGAATCCATCAAGCTCGTTCAACCAGGGAAGTGCTATGGCTGGCCGTGGCGCGAAGGGACATTTCTCGTCGATCCACATAAAGATATCAACAAAATCTATCCGCTGCCCGAGAACGACGCCGAGTTCGGGTATACCTACCCGCTGGCACAATATGACCACGATGAGGGCAGAGCGGTCATCGGAGGGTTCGAATACACCGGTTCGGCTATACCGGAATTGAAGGGAAAGTATCTGTTTGCGGATATGAACTTTGGACGGTTGTTCTTCATCAACACGGCAGATATTGAACCGGGCAACATGGCGACGATTTACGAGTGGCGCATCAGCTATGAAGGGAAGCTTGTTACCACGCAGGAGCTATGCGGGCACAGCCGCGTGGATCTCCGTGTCGGGGTCGACAACAAAGGCGAGTTTTATCTCTTTAGCAAGCAGGATGGAAAAGTTTATCGGTTAAAGCGTGTGGTTACCGAAGGACATCTCCGCACAACTTCGGGGCCGGTCTAAAATCGATTTGACTTAAGTGGGCTTAAGCGCGTTATTTGACGGCATGACATTATTGCGCGTCAAGAAGCTCACGGTAAGAGGTACAGTCGATCTGGCGTTGAAGTCCGTGACATTTTCTCAGCGCAAGCAGGAAAAGCTTGCGATTGCAGGGGAAACCGGGGCAGGGAAGAGCACTTTGCTGAAGGCTATCGCCGGACTTGTCCAACCCGAAGAGGGAGAACTTGTATTTGAAAGGAAACCGGTTGCTGGTCCTGCCGAAAAACTGGTCCCCGGTCATCCGGGCATCGCGTATCTGTCGCAACAGTTCGAACTCCAGAAATTTCTCCGCGTAGGTCAGGTGCTCGACTACGCCAATACGTTTGATCAGGGCCAGGCCGACACCCTGTTCGAGATTTGCCAGATCGATCACCTCCTTGACCGGGGTACCGATCAATTGTCGGGGGGAGAAAGACAGCGTGTAGCGATCGCGAGGCTATTGATCTCTGCGCCTCGTCTCCTCCTGCTTGACGAACCGTTTTCCCACCTTGATCGCGAGCACAAAGAAACGTTGAAAGCTGTGGTCGACGATATCGGTCGGCGTTTGGGTATAACGTTGATTATGGTATCCCATGATGCCGGCGACTTGCTGCCGTGGGCCGATCGGATTCTTGTCATGCGTGCAGGAAAAATCGTGCAGCAAGCTCCTCCCGAGGAGATTTATTTCAATCCCGTCGACGAGTATACTGCAGGATTGTTCGGACGCTACAATCTGATTCACCCCGAAGATTTCGGAATATTGGCGCCTGCAATGTCAGAACGGACCTTACGCGCAAAGGCTGGAAACAAGCAATTGTTCTTTCGCCCCGAACATTGGCGTATCACCCCCCGTGATGAGCGTTCTCTGCGCGGTCGAATCGAGAAAGCAGCGTTTCACGGAAGTCATTGGGATGCTGTGGTGCGAGTGGGCGACAAGCCATTTGCTCTTCGGAGTAGCCAGCGACTTCGTGAAGGGCAGGTGTGCTATCTCACGCTGGAGAAGAAAAAGCTTTGGTTCGTGTGAAAAACGTTTTACCGTTCAACGACGGACCAGCCCAGGACGTATCTCGCCATGGCAGAGTCTTTATCCGGAAGAAGTTCGGCTGTGAAGTTTTCGGCAACCTCATCAGCGAGAAAGCGAAACGTGCCCAGTAGGTCATTGGGACTAAAGTGATCGTAATCCCAGAGTTCGATTTCCACCCATTGACCCCGGGCATCGATAGGGATTTCCACGTCAAGGGGTACAGGGTCTCGGTCGATCTTGAAAAAGCGTGACTTCTTGGGAGCGACCTTCTTACCCTGGTAGCGGATGAAGATCTCATCACCATCGCTTTCCGTTTGCATGTAAGCGACGAGGGAATCAAGGCGCACAAACCTTTTCTTTTCGGTCATGACAGGATGGGTTTATGCCCGGTTTTTGGGGCGCCTAAAGTTAAGAACTTTCGCCAATTTCGTATGTTGATATTCAGGTAGAAAAATTGGACGGTGAACCCATAAATGTAGTGGTATGAGTACTGACGAAACAAGAGAGGTATGGCAGCGGGGCCCTATAGAAGGCATTCCTCCCTTACTCCAACCGATAGCCCACGCTTTGTTACAGGCCGTCGAAGACGCGGAGCGGTTGACTCTGTGTTTCCCTTCAGCATTGTTGTGGGAACGTCCGGCAGGTTTGGCATCGCCCGGATTTCATCTCTTGCATGCCGCAGGCGTGGTAGATCGACTCTTCACCTACGCCCGTGGCGAAGCCCTGACCAACGCGCAACGCGTGGCGCTTACCGCCGAGACTACGGTGCCGATCGAGCCGACAACGCCGCAGGCATTGGTTGAAAGACTTCGGGAACAAGTAGCCACTGCGTTAGAACAGTTGCGTCACACGCCAGAGTCATCGTTACCTGAGCCGCGCGCTCTTGGACGAAAACAGATTCCTACAACCGTTATCGGGTTGCTCTTCCATGCAGCTGAACATGTTCAGCGTCATATAGGGCAGCTTCTCGTGACAACGAAGGTTTTGCTTGCTTCCGCGGATAACCCATAGCTTTTACAGCGTTGACGCAGGGCCCTCGAGAATCTGTCGGTCTTTAAGGAGTTGCCGGCGAAGTTCTTCGTAAGGTAGCTGTTGCGGTGATATACCCTTGTCCATTGCCAGGACCGCGGCCGTTGCAGCCGACTGTCCAAGAATCATGAATACCGGTTCCATCCGGATGGAACCGAAGGCGATGTGTGAACTTGAAATGCAGACAGGCACAAGCAGATTGCTGCATTCCGATTCCCTGGGTAGCATTGCGCCGTAGTCAATGGAGTAGGGACGGTCGGGTCTCACGCCTATGTCGCCTTCGTTCTGAACATATCCTTCCTCTGTGACGTAGCGTTGCACGTTGTGGGAATCGAGCGTGTAGGAGCCCATTCCAATGGGGCGCGCAATTTCGGTCTTGCCTAATGCGTCTTTCTCGGTCATGACAAAGTCACCGATCATCCGACGGGCCTCCCGTATATAGAGTTGGTGAGGCCAGTTCCCATTGTCCTGAAACTCATCTTTGGCCAGCCCCCATTCCTTCATTTTGTTTTGAATCTCGGCCGGAACTCTTGGATCGTTTTGCAAGTAGTAAAGCAAACCCTGCTGATACTGTTTGTGATCCTCGATGATTTCGCGACGTCGTTCGTAAGACGCTTCCGGGTAGTCGTAATTTTTTCCAATGTAGTCCGAACTAAAAGGACCGTGATTGTTCGTGTCTGTCTTGCGGTTGGGAATCGGGTCATACTTCGAGAAGACATCGCGCCAACCGGCGTCGAACAGGCGTTGAAGGAGCGCATAGCGTTCAGGGTTGTATCCCTCGGGTTTGGGAAACGGGACCCGGTTCTCGGGGTGATTGCTCATGCAGACGCGAAAACAGTACGCCTGCACACGATGATCGCCTTCTCCGTTTTGCCCCGGGAAGTCGGCCGAGACTTCGGGCAGTAAACCGCTCGAAGGATCACCGGGAACGACATACGGATCGATCTTGTGAGTGAAGTGGTGTTGGTGATGAAATACTCCTTTTTGAACGCCATTCCACTGCTCTCCGTACTGACTGTTGGGTTCTCGTCCTATATGGTAGCTGATGCCGGCGGCGGCCATGAGGTCGCCTTCGTAAGTCGCATCGATGAACATCGCCCCCCGATAGAGTTTGCCGTCGAGCGTGCGAAATGCCGCAATCTTGCCATTTTCCCGAACGACGCCGGAGGAAGATCGGTCGAGCCAAACATCACGATGAACCGGTATTTCGTTTTCCCGAATGAAGTCTTCAAAGATCCGCTCCGCAACGTGTGGTTCGAATATCCACATGCTGTTGGTCTCCCCGTCAAGGGCGACGGTCGCCTGTCCGCGGTTTCCGTACTCTGACCGCAGCTGCCATTTCCACGCGGAGTCTTGCTGGTAATGGTCATAGAGACGCTGGTAAAACTCTTTGGAAATGCCCCCGATAACCGTCTTGTTTCCGGTGTCGGTGAATCCTAGCCCCCCGGAAGACAGACCTCCGAGGTGGACATCCGGAGAGACAATGATCACGGATTTTCCCATCCGTTTCACTTGCACCGCTGCGGTTACTGCGGCGGAGGTTCCCCCGTAGACAATGACGTCGGCAGAAAACGGCGACGGATTAGACTCCCCCGCAGGTTGCTGACAAGCCAGGGCGAGAGAGAGGAGAAGGATGGGGAAAAGTAACTTCATGGCATTCAGTTGGTTTTGTGCAAGATAGCAAAAAACCGAACGGCCTTTTTCCGATCAGAAGGTCAGCCAAGGTCAACGCGATTGCGGATGAGGTTCCCGGAGAATGATGCGCACCGCCTCAAACTGGTTTTCACCTTTGCGACGAATTTCAAGAAAGACGTCATCGTCAGGGTTGTTTTCGAAGAACTCACCATCGTGTTCGGTCCAGATGTAGTCGGCCCCGGGAAATCCATCGACAGAAATAACGTCCCGTGCATGGATGTCGACAATTTCGGCCCGATTGATGGCAAAAAGGATGCTATCGCTGTTGAGCGTGTATTTCATACGCTATCGGCTGGAAAGAACCATGCCTGCTAGTGAAAGGCTTCCAGTGAAGTGTTTGTACGCGGATTGACGGTGGTATTGCGCAGGGTATTTCCCAGTTTTACCGTATAGTCGGCCGGAAAAAGCGACACCGGTCGATTAAATGTACTCGAGTGAAGTTCCCGTCCCGCGGGGTCGATGACAGAAAAATACTCCTGCCCGGCTCCTGTAAGTACCAGTGTACCGGTTTCAAACGTCAGTGTGCTGTCGGGGACCACTTCGATACGTTGCGCGCTGTTGTTGATCGTCGCAACGTAACTTCCCGGGAAGAGGGCCAGGGGCTGGTTAAGGGGGCGATAATTGAGTTTCCGGCTTAGGGTGTCGGTGACGTAGTAAAACTCATCGGTGAGTCCACGAACGAGGACGCTTCCTGTTGCGTATTCATGGATCTGACCGGCAACGACTTCCACTCCGAGAGAGGTGTTGTTGACCTTCACTGTATACTTCCCAGGCATCAGCGCGGCGGGGCGACCGAGGGTGTTGTCGACCAGTTGGTGGTTGTCATTGTCAAGAACATAGTAGTTTTCCCGGGTGCCCCCTTTGACGAGCAGGGTTCCTGTGCGGACCTTCGTCCATTGGCCGGGACTTACGTTTGCCCAGGTTGTCGTGCGGTTGACTACGACGCGATAGGTTCCGGGAAACAGAGATAACGCCCTGTTTATACGCTGTGATACCGTTCTTCCGACCGTGTCGGCCACGGAGTAGGTGTCAGGCGCGTTGCCCGAGATCACCAGCGTACCGGTGGCGCAACGTGTTTCCATTCCGGCTACAATGTTAACGCTATGACTGGAGGCACCGGTGTGTACGGTGTAGTGTCCTTCTGGGAGGATCAAAGGTTCGTTCAGGAAGGTCGGGCCATATTCGACACCTTCTGCGCTGATAGCCGTATACGTCGCCGAAGTGCTACCTGCCACATGTAGGACACCATGGCTATCGGCATCCGCTGACAGAGGGAGAAGATCGCAACAACCATCGCCAATGGGTTGTTTCTCGCAGGAAATGATCAGGTACGCTGATGCGACAAACAGCGCGAGGGTAAGAATCCGGGAGCGTATAAGCGTTACCACAGACTGCAAGGTCGAAAAAAAAGACGAAAGCCACACCGGTGGCGGCCGGGTCTTGCGATCGACGGACGCAGAAGGAGATCAGCGATAATACACAATCTCGCAGTCGGGATTCTGTTCCCGGAATTGATCGATTTCGCGTGACGACACCTTGGTGTTGTAGGCCTTCAGGTCGCGAAGAGAAAGGTACATCACCGGGTCAAGCTGGCGAACCACCGTGTTTGAGCAGTCGAGGACTTCCAGGGGATATACGCTTTTCAGGGGATCGAGCTTTCGGACTTGCGTCCCTGCGCAGTTAAGTGAGCGAAGCTCTTGCAGGTTTTCCACACCGCGCAGGTCACTGACGGGCGTGTTTGAAATATCCAGAGCCTCCAGCGATCGAAATCCGGCTATGGCGCCGATTTGCCGAAGGGGGCTGTTGGCAACGCGAAGGACACGTAGCGAATGCAGGGCGGGAAGGTCGGGAATCTCGCTTATGCGTGTACCGGTCAGGTGTAATTCCCTCAGCCGGACGAACTCTCCGAGAGGCTCGAGGTCTCTGACCGGGATATCTTCGATACGGAGGACGGGTTGTTCGACCATACGGTGCATTTGTTCGCGCGTCGTGTCTCCATTGAGTAGGGTCAGGAAGGCGTTTTTCCATTCCGGGGACAGGCGTTGCCACCATCGATCGAGATGCATGGTCTTGTATACGATGAGGCTCTGCGGGTTGCGGTCGAGGAACTCTTTTGCCGTGACGTCATGAATACTTGTGCGGTCGACGTACAGCTCCCGGAGATTCTTCAATCCGTGGAGAGGCTCGATTGAGGCGATGGCTGAGCGGTCGGCCCGCAGCACTTCGAGTGCCGGGAACTTTGAGAGGGGACTCAGATCGGTAACCTCCGTATCGCTGATGTCAAGAAAGCGGATAGCCCGATGGTTATTCAGCGGAGACAGGTCGTTGATCCCGGTGTTATGTGCGACCACAATCCGAAGCTTTTCGAGTCGTGCAAGTGGCTCCAGGGTCGTTATAGCGCGGTTATTCCCGATGTTGATTGAGTCAAGATTAGTCGTTCTTGCCAGGTCTTCCTTGCCAGGTGTCATCGGAATACTGGCCGCCTGGCTGAGAACCGTTTGCCATTCGTCGGGTAGCGTTTGCCACCAGGCCTGCAAGTCGCGTGAGTCATAAATTACCAGGACATCGCGACGCTGGGACATAAAGGCATCGGCCGCCGCTTTCCCGATAGGCGTCTGGTCGCAGTAAATACGGCGAAGACGCGTGAGGCTCAGGAGTGGCGTGAGATCGCTGATAAAGGAATAGTTGGCCGACAGCACTTCCAGCGACCGGGATGTTTTCAGCGGGGCTATGCTTCGCACTCCTGTGGAGTCGATGTTCAGGTGCTTGAGTGACGTAAGGTTTTGCAATGGCGTCAGATCCTGAACAGTTGTTCGCGATACATCCAGTTCGGCCAGACGCGGGAGTGAGGCAATTACCGAAAGATCGTGAACGAATGTCTGTTTCAGGTTTAAGGAAACCGCAGAATCCAGTTGTGCCAGCGGGCTGAAGTCGAGTACTTGAAGTCCCTGCATCTGGAGGCTTTTTAAGGATTCCATATTCTCCAGGACGGCGATCGACCGCACATCGGTGTGGCTTATGTTCAGCTGCCGGAGTTTCCGCGCATAGCGCAGCGGTGACAGGTCGAATACGGGGGAGTAGGAGAGGTCCAACTCGACAAGGTCGGTAAGGTTCCGTATCGGCGTAAGGTCACCGATAGCTGTATGGGAGAGATTCAGTCGGCGCAGACTTGTTAGTTGTCCGAGAGGCTCAAGGGATACGATAAGGGGATTTCCACTCAGGTCGAGTTCGTGAAGAGACCAGATATCGCGGATGTCACCGAGGCTGGCGCTGTCGGGCAGATTCAGTCGCTCGCGAAAGATCTTTTTCCATTCCAGTGACAACGTAGCCCACCACTGCGTCAGCGCTTCTCTTTCATCAAACTCATTGGTATACACGCTGACCACCTTGAGATCGTCCTGGACCGGATCGTAGTTCAGTTCGATAAAGCGCGGAATGGTGTTTTGAATCTTGGTGCCTGAGATTGTGGTTCCTTCGAGCGTGCGACGCGCTGATACTTTGAAGAAGGTTTGTCCGTTTGCGTTGGTCCCTTTTTCAATTTTCTCGATGTCGAACTTAAACGAGACATGTTCAAAGAAGAAGTCAACATCCTTCAGATAGGCAACGACATCCTTGTTGGTGATAGTTGAGCGTCCGGGCGCAAGGTCGTCTTCGACCTGTACTTTGCTATCGCGGAAAACCTTCTTGTAGCTTTCCGTGATAATTACATCCTTGTCGCGCGGAGTACTTGTACTGCTTCCAAGCGTGTTAAGGAGCAGTTCGAGGAAGGCGACGAGATCCCGCACTTTGTCCTCGTTGTTTACCTCCGGTGTAGCATACAGCATGCGTTCCGTTGGTTTCGCAGTACTGAGACCGGAAGCCAGCGCAAAAATGAAAGCAAGAGTGAGTATCCATCGCCTATTGTGTTTCATAGTAGAGGTACTTTCGCAGCAGGTTCTCATCAGCGGGACTGTTCAACTTCATCAGGTTTGATATCAGCCATCCGGTGTTATAGCCCGGTCGGTTGAAATCCGAAAGCCCGAAATACCAGCCATCGATTTGAAAGAAATGAAATTTGACCTCTTCTACGGTGCGGAACTTCATCGCACCCCGCTTAACTTCGTAGAGAAAGAGGCTTAGGTGGTCGGGAACGAAGCGTTTGACAATGTACTGACCGACACTGTCTTTGTTTTCGAAGGCCTTTCGCAAGTTCATGAAATCGAGTTCATGACTCATCGGATGAAGGAACTGTCCCGTCCGGGTCGTATCCGTACGGAAATACGGGGCGAAGGCGTCGGCGTAGACGCGTTGAATAACCCAGCGGGTGCCGAGCTTGTGTTTTTCGAGCTCCATAAAGAGGACTACCGACTCGGGTTTACCGTTGAACGTGAATGACGTCTTCACTTCGGCAAACCACTTGCCACCGTGCAGATTCAGTATAGATTTTTCGGAGCGGTCGAGAACATCCCGGATAAAGTCGGCTTTGAGGGCAGCATCGATCGAGGTGTTGCTTTCGTCGAATAACACCCTCAAATATTGGCGACGAAGCTTTTCACTGCGATACTGTTTGTCGCCGGGATAAAAACGATTTCCTTTTTCGTCTTCCTCGCCGTTAAAACGTCTGAAGAACTGATTCACCTGCTTTGATTCAGCATACAGGCGACTTTCATCGAGATGGCTGTTGTTGACCAACTGACCCTCGGCTGAGGGAACACCAAATAATAGGAAAAGCAAAAAGCCGATCACAAACGGGAACGACCTCGAAAGACCGGCTTTTTGCTTTGAAATGCTTCGCACTTCCTGATCTTCGAAGTTGATCTTACGGAAGAAGCGGTGCGCGTTGGTTTTTACAATCATGAACTGGTTTCGGTAACACGAATATCACCTAACAACACATCCCAGAACTCGACAGTTCGGCCGGCGATCTGCGTGCGTTTTCTTTCAACGTAGATCGTAATGTCTTTCTTGGTTGTGTCTTTGTATTCCATCCGTCCGTCGTTGGTGGTTCCTTCGAAGCGTTGATAGATGGTTACAACCCCCACATAACGTCCGTCGGGTTGCCTTTCCAGGTCGCTGATGTAATGGATATTGTACCACGAGATGGTTACCTGGTCGTAGTTCAGTGCCATGAGGCGTTCGAAATACTTGCGGACCTTGTAGTACTGAATCTCTTTGCGGTTCAGCGACGATACGCCCATCTCACTGTCGGGTGCGAAAAGTTCTTCAGCGCGGTCCATGACCCGTGTTGCTTCGGAGAACGCTGTATTCTTGCTTCCGATAATGCTTATGTATTTGCTCAGGTCACGGACTTTCTCAAGAGCCAGCGAGTCAATCGCTCTTTTTCTTTCCGCACTGATCTCAGCAGTTTGTGCCGAGACTGTGCCCGCCAAGCCTAGTGTTACGAGCAGCGTTATGATATAACTGGCTTTAACCATAAAAATTGTTTTTGAAGTTTTCAATGCGTCAATATTTTTTTCTGAGTTCGACTTCGGTGATTTTTCCTGAAGCATCCAATTGCACGTCGGATATATTATTCGCATTGTTCCGCGTGTCTTTCAGATAATTCAGGTATTGTCTGATGGTTGTTGGCCGGTCATAGTCCTTTTGTCCATTTTCTTCACTGATCACGATAAGCACCGGCGTGTCGGGGGAGGCGAAAAGTGTGAGTGCCTCATTGATGCTGGCGTTGGCGGCTGCAGCATTGCCAGACCGGGCAATAGACTCGAAGTACTGGTTGAGGCGTGCCTTGGGAGCGTTGGCCAGCGCTTCACGCTGACGGGCTTCGGCCTCGCGTCGCGCGGCTTCTTCGGCTTCCTTGCGTTGCCTTTCTTCTTCCGCCCGGGCGTTTGCGGCCTCTTGTTCCATACGGGCGCGTTCCTCGGCTGCCCGCGCTGCCTCAGCAGCCTTCTTCTTACTCTTACAACCGGTGAAGCAGATCATGAGTACGAACAGCCACATGATCACTCGCGGAGTTTTTCGAATTACATTCATCTTTAAACAGTTTTCGTAATATTATCGGATTAACAGTGATTACTATGCCAATTTTCAACGAGAGGGCTGCCTGTTCGACGAAACAGCCGTCAGCAGCCTTTTTTCGCTAAACTTCGCAAACGTATTGGAATTTCAGCACTTGTCTGACAGGCTCCGGTAAAATTTTTTGAGCGGCTGCCACGAATCGTCCTGATAACGGATTCATCGATCATCAATTGCGGGTGACGGAGAAACCTTCCCCAGCCGTTTCGGGCAAGATCTCTCGAATAATGATGGACTGCATCCTCGCGGGTGCTGACGTGGGCAGGCTGTGGCCGACACCTTCGAACCAATAGAACTTCTTCCTGGGAGCCTCGACGAAATTGAAATAGGCTTCCATCAACGAAGCATTCGTCTGCAAATCGTTGCGGCCCGCCATAAAATAGACCGGACATTGCAGTCGCGGCAGTGTCTCAAACAGGTTGGTAGCGGAGGCCTCATTAAATACCGCGAGCCACTGGTCGGCCCATTGCTCGACGTATTCCGGGGATCGCGCTCGTGAGCGCCCGCTGTATTCGGCCAGATATTTCCGGTGTTTGTAGAGGTCCTGCCCGTTTTCAAAGGGAATCCGGACGGAAGCAAGCGTGCTGGCTGCCTTCTCATCGCCTGTGTAATGAGCGCGATTCAGCATAGCAGTCAAAGCAAGTCGCTCGCTTTCGTGTTGGTGAATCATTGCCCCAATGGCCACGTAGGCATAGATACGCTCCGGGTACGTTGCAGCGATGTGAAATCCCAGCGCTGTTCCCCAGGAGTGGGCTACCAGATACAGTTTCTCGCGTTTGTATTCGGTAAGAAGCCAGTCGACAACTTCGCGCGTGTCCTCCTGGAACCGGGCCAATTCCGGCGTGGACTCCGGCGTGTTCAACTCGCGTGTTTTGCCCGTCAGACGTTGATCCCAATGAACTACGAGAAAATGTTGCTTCAGTTCGTCGCTGATGCGGGGAGCGTACGGCATCATGGAGCCCCCGGGGCCGCCGTGAAGAAAGAGCAGCAACGGGAACGCGGCGTCGTCCCCCTCAATCACAAGGTACTGCTGAATACCGCCAATCATGACGACGGCTTCCTTTCTGACGGATTGTGCGAAGGCTCCGCTTGCCATCAGGACAGCAAGGAGCAATGTGACGAACTTCATGGTACAGGATCCGCCGAAATTCGACAAAATCCCGCACTTTATCTATCACCATGTAATGTATTGTTTTACAATGTCGTAAGTCGTTAACCCTGAAGCGTACTTCACCCTGATCCCTACTTTTTCCTGATTCCTCCCGTCAAACAGGAATCACCACTTTAACGCTTTACACTATAACACTTCAACCCTTCTTAACAGGGTATAATTTTTATGGATACCCTTCCTCAAACTATGCGCATTATGGCAACCGAGATTCTCACTGTCGCTTCAAATACAGCAATGCACTCCAAACTCAAGGCCTTCTTTGTCGAGCAATTGCGGGACATGTTGTGGGCCGAAAACAAAATGATCAAGTCGCTTGAAAAGATGAAGGATGCGGCTACCACGGTTCGACTGAAGGAGTCGTTTAACGATCACCTCAAGGAAACGCGGCAGCATGTCGAGCGTCTTCACGATGTTTTCGCGCTGGTCAACGAGACTGCCGATGACAGCAAATGCAAGGCGATGGCTGGCATTGTTGCAGAGGCTGAAGATATTATCGACGATACTGACAAGGGAAGCGCTCAACGAGACGTCGGGCTCATTTTTGCTGCCCAAAAGGCCGAGCACTACGAGATTGCTACGTATGGCGGCCTCGCAACTCTCGCGCGAACCCTTGGCTATACCCAGGTGGCTGAACTACTGGAAAGAACGCTGCTTGAAGAGAAACAAGCGGACGAAATGCTTACCTGGATTGCCGAGCACGGCATCAATTACGCCGCCAGTCAGGAACGCGAATCGGACTGATCACCACCTTTCATTTTTCACCAAATTTGCCTCCCTACGGCGGGAAGGACGTTGATCTTTCTTGCCGCTGCCATTCGTATAAAAAACGGCGAAACTGCTCGGCATAACGATTAAAATTCGTCATCTTCCGCCGTGCTCCAATCGTCAATTTCGAAGCGGCCTATGCGCATTGCAAGATGGTTTTCCGTTTTAGCCGTCGTTTTTTTACTTCCCCTGCATTCTTTCCGATCAGCGGTACGGGGAACGAATCCTGATCTTGAACGCATCCGCGCCAGCGTGATCCATGATCTTGTTATGATACCGGTTAATGCAGAACGTGTGGCGAGACTGGTTCAGACGCAGGCGGCTGATGGTAGCTGGCCGGAAATCGACTATGAAAATGTTTCGCGGACTGGCTTTGATCATCAAAGGCATCTGGCCTATATGTTTGAGCTGAGCCGGGCCTTCAAACAGCCGGGCAATAGCTGGTATCAGCATCCTTCCGTCAAGAGCGCAGCGCTGTCGGCGCTCGACTATTGGCTTGAGCACGACTTTCTCTGTGAAAACTGGTGGTGGAATGAAATGGGAACGCCGGGGCGGATGATTAATACCCTTCTCGTCCTGGATGGTGAACTGAACGAGCGTCAGATCAACCAGGGGCTTCGCATCGCCGGCCGGGCTCACCTTGAAGCATCGGGCGCGCGTCCGGGGGGCGATCTTATTCAAATCGCCGATATGCTGGGAAAGCAGGCGCTTTTCAGACGCGACGAGACAGTACTGGCGCAGGTGACGAAGGTGATGGCTGAAGAGGTGAAAGTGACCACGGGGCGGGGGATTAAGCCCGACATGAGCTTTCACCATCGTGTTGACAACGTTATCTCCACTTTGTCTTATGGGCGCGGGTACGCGAGTTCCTTTGCTTACTGGGCTGAAAAGGTTGCCGGGACACGTTACGCTTTTTCCGACCGCGCGGTAGAGCTGGTGGTTGACTATTTTCTCGACGGAATGTGCAAGTCGATGGTTCACGCCCGGTATCCCGATCCGGGTGCCAGTAATCGTGAACTCAGTCGCCGCGGGAGTCTGCGCGCCATGGGGCCGGGCATTGCCGAACAACTTCTGCGAGTCACGGACTACCGCCGCGTGGAAATGGAACAGGTGGCCGATATTCAACGGGGCGTGCGTCAGCCGGAGCTATCGGGAAGTCGCTTTTTCTGGCATTCCGAGTACTTTACACACCAGCGCCCCGGGTGGTTCGCTTCGGTCCGGATGCATTCGTCCCGCAATCATACAGTCGAGTCCCCGCACAATGGCGAAGGGCTGAAGAACCACCACCTCGGCGACGGCGCCAACTACGTTTCCCGCAGGGGTGACGAGTACTATAACATTTTTCCATTCTGGGACTGGCAGAAAATTCCCGGAGCAACGGTTGTTCAAAAGCCGGAATTGCCTCCTGCACGAGATATTGCCAGGCGGGGTCTTACCGATTTTGTAGGGGGTGTCACAGATGGTCATTACGGAGCGATTGCATTTGATTTTAGCAGTGCTCATGATCGGTTGCAGTCGCGCAAATCATGGTTCTTTTTCGACGATGAGTTTGTCTGTCTCGGTAGCAATATCGCTTCGTCGGCAGAGTTTCCCGTCTTTACCACCGTGAATCAGACCTTGCTGCGGGGCCCGGTGACTGCGCGACTTAAGCGGGAAACCCGCACTTTACCGCAGGGAAAGCATGTGCTCTTCAACGTAGGCTGGATACTTCATGACAGCATTGGTTATGTCTTTCTTAAGCCTGAAAGCGTGCACATGAGTAACACCCGCGTGTCGGGTACCTGGAAAGCAATAAATCACCAGGCGTCTTCTTCACGGGATTCGGTGTCGGGCGAAGTTTTTGCCCTTTGGTTTGATCACGGTGTCGGGCCCGCGGGGGCGGACTACCAGTACATAGTCGTTCCGGATGTTGGCCCGTCGGATCTCGAACACTATGCACGCGGAGGTCCGATCGCTGTTGTGGAAAATTCGGCCGATCTCCAGGCGGTCCATCACCGGGCGCTGGGGCGAACCGGAGCCACTTTCTACAAAGCCGGGAAAGTGGCGGTCAGTGAGGGATTGACCGTTGAGACTGCCCAACCCTGTGTATTGCTGGCGCATGCTACCCGGAAGTCGCTGTTAAGCCTCGCGGTGGCTGATCCGTCGAGGAGTCTCGATTCCATACAGCTGCGAACCAACGCGTTTGTACAGAATACAGGAGATCGCTGGGAGGCGCAATGGGATGAAAAGCAAAAGATGAGTGTGATCAGAATTGACCTGCCCGATGGTGCTTATGCGGGTGAAAGTGTTATCTTGAACCTCTTCCTCCAATAAACCAATAAGATGCGATTTGTTGTTACTGTTTTTCTGTTCATGCTATTTTGCTCGTCGATGAGCCTTGGTCAGCAAACTTTTCCTTTGTATCCGGATGCAATTCCGAACAGCAAACCTGCTCCTGACCGCGAGCGCGAGACGGTCAGGCCAAACGGCATCACGGTAATTAGTGATATCAGCGTGCCCACGATCGCCGCGTTTTTGCCGGAAAAGCCGAACGGCACCGCAGTTATTATTTTTCCGGGAGGTGGATACCGTATTAATGCAATACAGCATGAGGGTTACGACATTGCACGCGAGCTCAATCGTTGGGGAGTCACAGCGTTTGTCGTAAAATATCGTATTCCCGACGATGCTACCATGATCAGGAAAGAAATTGGGCCTCTACAGGATGCCCAGCAGGCACTCAAGGTCGTCAGGGAAGGTGCTTCCCGTTGGAATGTCAATCCCGATCGGATAGGAATTATGGGCTTTTCCGCCGGCGGACACCTTGCGTCGACCGCGGCGGTTCGGTTTTCAAATCCCGTGATTGAGTCAGAAGGGGTAAGTTTGCGGCCCGATTTCGTAGTTCTCGGCTATCCGGTCGTAAGCTTCCGCGACAGCATTGGTCACGTGGGGTCGCGTGATAATCTTCTGGGAAAGTCGGCATCGGAAGAGAAAGTACTGGAGTTCTCCAACGAACGATGGGTGAACGCTGATACGCCACCCACCTTTCTTGTTCATGCCGGCGATGATAAGGGGGTGCCTGTCGGAAACAGCCTCATTTTTTATATTAATCTCATCAAACACAATGTGCCCGCGGAGCTCCATATCTATGAGCGGGGAGGCCATGGATTTGGGATGAATAATCCGACTACGTCCGATCTCTGGATGGAACGGTTGCGCAACTGGCTGACATCAAGAGGTTTGCTTTAACAAGACAATGACACGCCCCGCCCGTGAGCGTTTGTATCGCGCCGGAAATTATGCTTTATTGACGCGAGCGAGCGGCAACGCCCACAGGGGTAGCGACGGCCATACACCGAAAAACGACGAGTTTTGACATGGCGTTAAAAGACCTTCCTATAAGACGCAAGTTGATGCGGGTCTTTTTACTGACCACGTCTTCCGTGCTTGCCATCACCTTTTTCGGTTACTTTCTCTACGAGGTGTTCACCTTCCGCAACACCATGGTCAGGAACCTGTCGATGCTCGGCGCATTGATTGCACGCAATAGTACCGCTGCGCTGGCATTCGACGATCGGGAGGCAGCATATGAAATCCTCTCCGCACTTGAAGTCGACGAAGACATCGTGGAAGCTTCGTTATACGATGCATCGGGCCAGATCTTCGTAATTTACCCCCGGGGCGCGACACCCCGGCCCTTCGATTCGTTGTGGATCGACCAGGGCTACACCTTTGCCAGTGCGCATCTCCATGGTTTTGAGCCAGTAGTTCAGGATAATCGACAACTGGGTACCCTGTATATCTGTTCCGGCATCAACAGGGTCTACAATCGTCTGCTGCTCTACATGGCCATTGCGGCATTGGTTATTGCTACAACGCTGGCGATAAGTTACATCTTGTCTAATCGGCTGCAAATACAGATTTCGTTGCCCATCCTTCGCCTGGCGAAAACAGCCCGCGCCATTTCCGACAGACACGATTACACCGTGCGGGCGCGGAAAACGAGTGATGATGAGATTGGGGCGCTTACCGATGCCTTCAACCATATGCTGGCTACGATTGATGCACAGACCCGGGAGATAACGGCGCTGAATGAACGCCTTGAAGAACGCGTGATTGAACGCACACGTGAGTTGGAAGCAGCCAACCGCGAGCTTGAAGCATTTTCGTATTCCGTGTCGCACGATCTGCGTGCACCGCTGCGCTCGATACATGGTTACATGAATATTTTTGCCGAAGAGTACGGTGGCAAGGTCGATGATGAAGGAAAGCGGCTCATGAAGATCATTATGAAGAACGGCCGGAAAATGGGTCAGCTAATTGACGATCTTCTTATGTTCTCCCAGTTAGGTCGTAAAGAACTTCACAAGACGATGGTCTCGATGACCGACATGGTTCGCGAAGTCTGGGAAGAGCAAACGCTCACGGAAAAGGGACGTCGGAATCTGGAGCTAGTACTCGATGAGTTGCCACCTGCGGTCGTCGATGCGGCAACAATCCGGCAAGTTTGGGTTAACCTGATATCAAATGCGTGCAAGTATAGCAGTCATCGGGAGACGGCGGTGATCGAAGTGGGAGCCCGGTGGGAGGGAAAGAAGACGATTTACTATGTCCGGGACAACGGTGCCGGTTTTGATATGAAATACTACGATAAGCTTTTCGGAGTATTCCACCGCCTTCATTCAGATGAAGAGTTTCCGGGTACGGGAGTAGGACTGGCAATCGTGCATCGGGTTATCAGTCGCCACGGCGGCGCGGTGTGGGCGGAATCTACAGTAGGCGAGGGGACAGTATTCTACTTCACTGTAAAGTAAGGCAGCAATGCGCTAGGTATGTTGCTTCTCTTGTATTTTTGTCTGAAGCACGTGTCCAGTCCGTTGCATCACCGCATCGTCTCCTTTTCGTAGCGATTGTGCCAGCGACTCGGCACTCCGTATCATTACATGGTCGGGGAAAGGAGATACATCCGGATCGGTGATAGCCTCTATGACTACCGGCGTCTCAGCGCGAAGAGCGTTGTGCCAGGCTTCAACCACTTCGCCGGGTGACTGCACTCGAATACCCGTGAACCCCAACGATTTAGCGTATTCCGCGTAGTTGAAGTCCGGAATAACCTGTGTGGTTTCAAGCTTCGGGTCACCTTCCATCATTCGCTGCTCCCACGTCACCATATTCAGGTCGCCGTTGTTCAGGACACAGATGATAAAATCAGGACTCTTCCATGAGCGCCAGTAGCGGGCTACGGTCAGCAGCTCTTCGTTACCGTTCATTTGCATAGCTCCATCTCCGGCGAAAGCGATGACCGTGCGCTCCGGGTGTGCGAACTTGGCGGCGATTGCATAGGGGAGGGCGCATCCCATGCTGGCCAAGTTCCCTGACAACGATGCCATCATACCCTCGCGAATCCGAAGTTCGCGGGCAAACCAACTCGCCGCGGATCCGGAATCGGCTGTCAAAATACATTTATCCGGGAGCAAGGGGGAAAGTGCGCGAAAGAGAAACTGTGGATTTAGCGGCTCGGTCGCCTGCAAAGCCCGTTGTTCTTCTTCGACGTTCCACTGCCGTATTCTTTCTTCAAGCGACGCACGCCAGTCGCCGGTACGTTTCTGATGGATCAGGGGAATAAGACGACGGAGCGTTTCCCGGCTGTCGCCGTGGAGGACCACATCGGCGGGGTATCGAAGGCTGAGTCTCTGCTGATCGATGTCGATTTGCACGCAACGGGCCTGTCCTTCGCGAGGTAGAAACTCCGCGTAGGGAAAGGAAGATCCTATGATCAGGAGGGTGTCGCAATTCTCCATCATCCACGCGGTGGCCTGGGTACCGAAAAACCCGATAGTTCCGGTGATCAAAGGATAGTCGTCCGGAATCGCGCTTTTTCCGAGAAGTGCCTTTGCTATTCCTGCTTCCAGTTTTCCGGCCAGATTTACAACCTCGTCGGCTGCTCCGGCGACGCCGGCTCCGGTGAGGATAGCTACCCGGTCTCCCCGGTTGAGGAGGTCGGCCGCCTGCTGTAGGGCGGAGTCAGACGGAATGATAATGGATTCAGCGTGGCCGACGCCTGTGAATACTGCGTAGTGCTCGTGTGGCGGGGTAGTCACTGCTTCCTGCGTTTGGAGATCATTCGGCAGGATAACGCACGTAACCGTGCGCTCGGCTTTTGCGATACGAACGGCCCGGTCGATCAGATGCCGGACCTGCGCGGGATGTGTCGCCATATGAACATAATCACCGGCGACGTCTTTGAAGAGCGAAAGAAGATCGACTTCCTGCTGATAAGATCCTCCCATTGCCATGCGCGAAGTTTGGCCTACCAGGGCTACTACTGGTTGTCTGTCCAGTTTTGCATCGTAAAGTCCGTTAAGCAGATGGATTGCTCCAGGCCCCGAGGTAGCCAGGCATACACCAACTTCTCCTGTGAACTTGGCATGCGCACACGCCATGAAGGCGGCCATTTCTTCGTGCCTGACCTGCGTAAAATGAATGCTCTCGCCAGCACGTCCCAGGGCGCCGAGGATACCGTTTATTCCGTCGCCGGGATACCCGTATAGGCGTGTGATTCCCCACTGCCCCAGGCGTTTGATGATGAAGTCACTTACGTCCATGTCGCACCGGTTTTCGTTTCTGTATTCTTTCCTTTATTGGTTGCTTCATTCAATGGTTCGCCGGGAATTTATGGCGCTGGTGATATGACGTTGATGTCGGACGCGTAACCTGTTCTCAAGATTGCGTATACCCGACACGTGATTTTCAATGACGTCTTCTATGCGGCGTTTTATGTTCCGGTTTTCAACTTCACCGGTCAGGACGACTTCGCCGCGTTCTACATTGACTTCAATCTCGCTTGCATCAACGTAGGGATCTTCGAGTAATAGGTCATTGACGTCTTCCCTGATACGAAGATCTGAGCGTTGGTAGTCGCGTGGCCCTTTGCCGCGATGTACGCCTCGCTTTTCGAGTTCGCGCCAGTGTAGATCGAACCCCCTTCGCTGGGCAGGCTCCTCGATTTCATTCCAGCGATAACCTGAAAGGTTTCGATATTGTTCGCGGTATCCGGCGTCGGTTTCATAGTTCCTTCCCCGGTTGTGTTCTGCACCACTTCCATAATCACTCCCGTAGTATCCGTCGCCTTTGAAGTTCTCCTGCTTTCCACTACGAAACTCATCGTACAAGTCTTCGTCGTCAAGGTCCGGTCTTTCGTCACGACTATCGCCCAACGTTCGGTTGGGTCGATAGTAGTTACTGTTTTCCTTATAGCCTTGCCTGTCAGCCGGTCGGTTGTGTTTGTTTCCTCGAACTCCCATGTAGATATATTTTGAGCTGTCACTTGCAATAAAACTGTGCCTTTGGAATTGCCGCTTGTTGTGTTCGCGAGCGTTAATGACCGAATTGGCCGGCGATTATAACGGGCATTCCAATTGTAGGTTGGGAAATAAACAGTTCAATATATGTCGGAACATGTTCTGATTATTGGCGCTGGGATAGCGGGGTTGACTGCAGCGCGTTTGCTTCTTGATGAAGGTCTTGTTGTTTCGGTTTTGGAAGCGCGCAACCGCACCGGGGGGCGCATATGCACAAGGAACGGAAGCTTAATTGAAGAAGGAGCGGAGTTCATGCACGGTGAACAGCCGATAACGAACCGGCTGCTTGAGGAGTCGGGAACGGGAAAAGTTTTGCTCACCGGAAGGCGTTACCAGGTGTGGGATGGAAAGTTTGGTGAGAGCGATCTCTTCGGAAACGGCTGGAGTGACCTTCTCGAGGCTCTGAAAAGTCTGAAAGAAGACATCGACATGGCGCAGTTCCTTCAGCAGAATTTTCCGCGTGATCGTCATGCCGATTTGCATCGCAAGGTACAGGCCTTTGCCGAAGGGTATGACGGCGCAACGTTGAATCAGGTCAGCGCGCTCGCGTTGCGTGAAGAGTGGAGCCGGAATGATGAGGATCATCAGTATCGCATTGAGGGGGGATACTCGCGATTGATTGATTTCCTTGAAAGGAGCGTCAGGGCAAGTGGCGGTGAGGTAAAGCTGTCGTCGCCGGTACAGCACATTGCGTGGTCGCGGGGCAGGGTAGAAGTACATTTTGGCCCTAATGTGGTGACGGGTAGCCGCGTGGTAATTACGGTCCCGGTAGGGGTCATGCAAAAAGGTGCTATTACTTTTTCACCCGCCATCCCAGAGTATAGCGATGCCTACCGCAACATAGGTTTCGGGGGTGTCGTCAAGATGTTTGCGACATTCAGAACTCCGTTCTGGGAGTCGCAAGGCAGGCGTGTGTCCGATATGGCATTTCTTTTTTCAGATGCGCCAATCCCTACCTGGTGGACATCGGATCGATCTTCGGCGCGACTCACAGGTTGGCTGGCGGGGCCACGCGTAAACGCGCATCTTGATCGCGATGTTCTGCGCAGTCGCGCACTGACCTCGCTGGCGTATGTTATGGATTGTACCGAAGAGCAAATAGCGAGTGAGTTGCGGCATTGGGACCTGATTAACTGGGCCGCCGATCCTTTTGCTTGTGGTGCGTATGCGTATCCGACGACAAAAACCGCGGCGGCGCTGAAAGTTCTACAAGAACCGTTGGAAGAAACGCTGTACTTCGCGGGAGAAGGTCTATATCACGGCAGCGCTATTGGCACAGTGGAGGCCGCCCTCGATAGTGGGGAGGGTTGCGCAAGGCGTTTGTTGTCGGCGTTAAAAGACGAAGCCCGACCATAGGCCGGGCTTCGAATTAATGCACGCGATTCTACGTTATGCTTCCCAGGTATCTTCTTCGACGACGATACCTTCCTCGTTATAAATTTTCCATGTTCCTGAACCGGAGCCTGTCCAGGTGATCTCCTGATATTTCGAACCATCCATGTAGGTGGTGAGCACCCCGGATTTTGTTTTGTTGTTGGCGCTAACCTCGACCATAAGTTCCCCTTGCGAAGTGATTTTGAATGTTACTTCGTCACCTTTCCGCGTCCATGCCCAGCGCATTTCCTCTCCACTACCTCCGAAGAAGTCGTACAGGGCGAAGAATCCGGCACTGCGATCTTTGCGTTCCTCAGCATAAACGAGGTATGCCCAATCAGCATTCTCTTCAACTTTCATGAATATCTCAAAGGTGTATTTGTCGTCGTCTTCACCTACCTGGTAAGCGACGCTCATATCACCCTGCGTCCAGATCCATACTACACCCTTGCGCGCAGCGGTGCGGCCGGAGGATACGGTGATAAGGTTGCTTGTTTTTTGCGCACCTTCCGGCGGATCGAAGTAGATGAAATTGGTCGCCATGTTGTTGACCATGGTGAGCCATACGTTGACGGATTGCGCGATAGGATCTTCACTCGTCTGGAGGGCAGCAGGGAGTTCGACAATAGCGTTCTGCTCAGCGAAACTCAATTTTGCCTGCTCAATGTTGGGTGAAGGATCATCGTCGTTCGAACAGGAGATGACGCCCATCATTGCGAAGGCGAGTAGGAAAAGTCTTGCGATCTTCATGGTAATCAGTAAATAGGTTAGTTAGATGGTTAATACCTGATTCGCCGCAAAGGAAACCCTTATTTCTGATTAAATCCGCCAAAAAAGACAAATAGACGGATAATAGTGTTGGAACGCGGGCAACCCATTGTCGACGCGCTTGTATTTAAGTCATGACAACGCTATCTTATATGACATTCAGCTACAATCGACGGGAAATGCTTCGCCTGATCGCCTACCTTTTGGTCGTTCCCTTCCTTTTCAGCGCAGGGGACGTGTATATTCCGTCCGACGCTTTCCCCTGTCGCGAGGCCGATATCCCCCGATACGTTGCCTTGCGCGCAGATACCGCGCCTGTTATTGACGGAAAACTCGATGAACCGGTCTGGCATAAGGTATCGCGGTCGTCGCGTTTTGTCGATCTCATCGCGGGTACTCCGACGCTATACGACACACGCGCTGCCGTTCTATGGGATGATGGATATCTCTACATTGGATTCTGGTTGGAGGAGCCTCGTGTGACCGCAACGCTAACGGAACGTGACGCACCGATTTATCAGGATAACGATGCGGAGTTGTTTATTGCAGGTGCGGATGGTTATTACGAGTTCGAGATCAATGCTTACGGCACGATATACGAAGTCTTATTTTTTTGGGAGGACGTTTTCGAAAAGAAGGGATATGCCCGGATGGCTGAGTTCGACCGGTCGCACGCTCTTTCTCGTCCATTCAATGGTGTCGGATTGCGAAATCACCCGCGAGGTCCACGCATTGGGTTCTGGAACTGGGATTATCCTGGACTCAGGTCCGCGGTTCACATACAGGGAACGCTGAATGACGACAGCGATACTGACAAAGGATGGACGGTTGAATTGGCGCTTCCATGGGAGGGGCTTGAAATACTGGCGCGAGGGGATGGGCGCAGCGTGCCGCCTGAATCCGGAGATATCTGGCGAATGGACTTTTCAAGGTTTAATACCTACAAAACATCGGAGGGTGATTCAGGAGGATGGGCCTGGAGTTCCCATGGTGTGTGGGATTCACATGTCCCGGAATGTTTTACGTACATACGCTTTTCCGACGAAGTGATTCGATAGCGAGCCTGCCTACGCTAGTGATAGATCCGCTCCCGACAACGCTGATATTGCGAGAAATCGGAAGCGGAATCTTTTTTTCAACCATGTTATTGTACTCTCATCTGGCGGCCCCGATCCGACGAACCGTTGCTGGTTCGTCTGACATCACCGGAAGCCGGTGCTCGTCGTGACGGGGTGCTCGGCTTCACGGAACGTTCTGACGAAGACCGTGAGCGTTCCAGTGTGCCTCCGTTACTGTTCGAGGGAGGCGAGGAGCGTTGCACGTCAGGAGTGCTTCTGCGGTTCACCGGCGGGCGTTCCGTATTGAGCGTTGATCGGTTGCGCTCCGGAGTCGCTACACGCTCGCGTGCTGGCGAAGTTGTCGACGGTGATTTTCGCAATTCCTCGGCGCGACCCGGATTTGCCGGAGCGGACTCGCGTCTTGGTTCGGGAGAAGAGCGCTCATTCAGCTGTTGCTGAGTCCGGCGATTTTCCTTTGTGCGCGATTCGCTCTCGGCGGGTCTTGTTGTTTCGCGACGTACAGCGCTGTTAGGCTCGCGCGATGTTCTCTGATTTGTGCGGCTGTTAACGGTCGCTTCGCGTGTAGGTCGTCGTCCTTCAACATAGGGACGATCACGTCTTGCCCGACTGTCGCGCGGATTATCGCGGTAAACTGTACGGTAACGCTCAATCTGCGGGCGATAGCGTTCGCGAACCACTACGGAGGTTACGCGGTGAGGGCGATAGATCTGATGCGCATAAACAATGCGACGGGTATGGCACACCGCATAGTGCGGGCGATAGGGACGCCAGACGTCGTAGTATGTGACGTAGGTCACGGGGCGCCATGGCCGATACCATACCGGACGCGTTGTCCAGCCCCACGGGGAGACCCAGACAGTATAGGCGGGGCGGTATACATAGTGGACAACCGGCCAGGTCCAGACGTTGACCACAGTACGACTGGTGCGCGTTCCTGCATAGGTGCGTACCTCGCTGGTAGGTTCGATAATTGTTTCGATCCCATAGACGTCGGGGTCGCCGACGATTTGTAAAACCGCTTCACCGTCGCCCTTCTTTTCCAGTTCGATTACCGCCACATCCTGGAATTCGTTATCCGAGATGACCGCCTGAAGGGTGAACGTGTGGACGTTGCGATCCTGGCGGTTAATGACGCGGATATAGTCGGTGAAACCATCGCCGTTCAGGTCTAGGTTATTTACCTTTTCATCGGGGGAGTTAAGCATCCTCTCGAATTCTTCCGGTGAGGAAGATTTCTTGAAAAGCTCAAGCGCACCCTCGAGGCTGAAGTGGTCTCCGGGAACTTCGGCGTCAACATTTTGCGCGTGCCCGGTCATCGCCATGGCGATTCCCATTACAGCGCCCATCAGCATTCGGTACGTTTTCATAACAGTAAGGTTAGTGTCAATGCGCTCGGGAACGCATCTTGGGAGGAGTAATGCAAAGCCCGGGCCAGTTTTCGCTGCCAGCACGGCAACCTTGATAATCAATGTATTGGGAATGTTGTTAAATTGCTTGGGTGAACTCCACCTTATCACTTTAGCCCTTTACATACCCCTTCTCGATGCGCTTTCCCCTTGCCGTTCTTTTCCTTCTCACCGCGTGCCATCCGCCTGCCGGACAGGAGCAGCGGATCAATCTTTCAGCGGCGGTTTGGAATCATTATGACCATTACCGTGAACCCGCGATTCACCATCGGTTTCTCAAACACGATGAGATGCGCGCCTTAATCGGTAAGCATGAGGAGCGCGGTCTGTTTCATAACGAAATTGTGGGCGAATCCGTGCGCGGACGAAGTATTCATCATCTGACGATCGGAGAGGGGACTACACCTGTCCTGATGTGGTC
>CAZHIQ010000040.1:1182-26351 GCA_964532595.1 uncultured Roseivirgaceae bacterium | reverse complement strand
ACGAGGGACGAAGGACGAGGGACGAAGGACGAGGGACGCTTGCCCGCGGTGGCGGGAGGGACGATTCACAAAAAAGGAACTGCTGATCAGCAGTTCCTTTTTTCATCATTATCCGTTTTGCGAATTAATCTTCGCGGTTGCTTCGGTTGTAACCGCCGCTACGGAAACCGCCACCTCCACCACGTGGAGCGTCCGTTCTGGGACGGGCTTCGTTAACGACAAGAGTCTTTCCAAGGAAATTAAAGCCATTGAGGCTTGAGATCGCTTGCCGACCGGCTGATTCATCCGCCATTTCGACAAAACCAAAACCACGGCTGCGCTGCGTAACCTTGTCCATGATAATCTTCGCGGACGAAACTTCGCCGTACTCTTCGAATAATCCCTTCAATTCCTGTTCGGATGCCTTAAAAGGGATGTTGGCAACATAGATGTTCATTGTGTTGATGAATAAATGAGAAGATAAGTTAGCGCTGAATGACCGGTTACTTTACTTTCCAATGATAGTGCGGCCGCCTTGTCACTCATACAAGCTAAAGGTAATAAAAATAAACTGAATCCAAGCCAAGCCCAATCCGACCTTTATTTTATCCCCTGCCCGGCAATAACTAAACCCCTCGTTCTCCCCGTGTGTGCGTGCACTCAATACGCCGGTCGCCCGTCCCGGGTGTACAAAAGCCGTCGAGGTACATGCAAAGCAGGCAATCGCTTTACCCGCAATCAAGACTTCAACCACCGCCGGTCTCACTTCTCCCTCACCGCCCCACCCTAACGTGGCTTGCAGGCAGGAATGCCCGCTTTATAATAAAGACGAAATGAATTGTCCTTCCCCTTCTATTTTCGTAATCTTTGTATGTCAACAAAACGCAACGGCCATGAGTCTGATCACGAATGTAGAGTCATGGGGCAACCATCATCGGCCCGGATTCCTCGACTTCTTCAGAATTGCGTTGGGTATCTTCATCACCTATAAGGGCCTGCAATTTGTCACGAACATGGACGAATTGCAGAACACTACCGCAGGTATTACGACGTGGTTCGCAGGTGCCGTATTGGCACATTACATTGTTTTCGCGCACATTCTTGGCGGACCCCTCATCGTCGCCGGATTGTTCACACGCTTTGCAAGTCTTATCCAAATCCCAATTCTTATCGGTGCGGTGTTCCTCGTTAACGCACCCGCCGGACATCTATCGCTGGGAAACTATATGGAGTTATGGCTGTCAGTCATAGTACTTCTCGGACTCATCGTCTGTGTCGTCTTCGGTGCAGGACGGTATTCCCTTGATGCACGAAGACGAAAAGACATACAAACTGCCCATTAAGACTTCTTTTACCAAACCCCCGGGCACCGGCAGACTCTGCGGGTGCCCTTTCTTTTTTATATTGGGGTCTCTATGAAGCCCTATGTAATCGGTATCGACCTGGGGACAGGAAGCGCAAAGGCTCTTGCTATTTCGACAGAGGGAAGTGTTGTCGATTCAGCGCAACAAAGTTATCCTACCCTTCAACCCGCGCCCGGCCACCAGGAGCAGGATGTCAGAGACATTGAGAACGCTTTCATTTACTGCATCTCCACCTTAACGCAACGCCTGGGTTATCCCCCTGAAGCAATTGCCTTGAGCAGTGCCATGCACAGTCTCATACCTCTCGACGCCAATCATACGCCTCTTTCGCACGCCATCATTTGGGCTGACAATCGAAGCGCCGTCATCGCCCGGGAACTACACGACTCTCCCATAGGACAGTCGTTATATGAACAAACGGGCACTCCGCTCCACCCGATGTCGCCGCTGTGCAAACTACAATGGCTGCATGAAAACAAACGCGACATATTCGAACGCGCTGCGAAATTCGTATCGATTAAAGAATACCTGTGGTTTCAACTGTTCCAAACTTATGAAGTTGACTACTCAATCGCATCGGCTTCGGGGCTCATGGATATCCAAAAGATCCAATGGCATAATAAAGCGCTGGAGCTCGCTCATATCCGATCCCAACAACTTTCTACTCTGAAAGCCCCGACACACAGTCGCACAATTTCAAACGACGACCTCCGTGTGCAACTGGGTGTAAGTACCTCAACACTGTTTATGATCGGCAGCAGCGATGGATGTCTCGCATCCATTGGAAGCTTTGTCAACGAACCCGGATCGGTGGCGCTAACCATCGGCACAAGCAGCGCCATTCGTGTGATACGCCCCAGACCGGTTCTCAACTTCAGCGCCATGATCTTCAACTACCTGCTCGACGAAAAGACCTATGTATGCGGTGGTCCTTCCAACAACGGCGGGCATGCATTGAAATGGTATGCTGAAACCCTTCGCGGAATGAAGTTGGAAAGTATGGCTGACTATCAATCGCTGTTAAATGAGATCAACCAAAGCACTCCGGCTTCCAACGGTCTCGTCTTTCTTCCCTATGTATTGGGCGAACGCGCACCGGTTTGGAACAGCGAGGCATGCGGCGTATTCTTCGGAATGCGTGCGCATCATCGTCCCGCCGACTTCACCCGCGCCGTTGTAGAAGGAATATCGACTGCGCTTTATGATATTGCCAGTCATATGATGGAAGCGGGGCTGGAGATCACAAAAGTGAATGTAAGTGGTGGCTTTATTCACTCAGCCGAATGGCTGCAACTGCTGGCGGATCTCTTTGGAAAAAGAATATCGCTGGTAGGCACCTCCGACGCGTCGGCCTATGGCGCGGGTATGCTGGCTTTAAGAAAGACAGGGGCCATCGCCGATTTTGACGAACTGCATCCCGGCGAAGAACGATCGTTCTCCCCCGACCCCACATATATGTCAGCGTACCGCGAATTGTTCTTGCGCTACAGAGATATTTACAAGGCGACGCGTCACCTGATGGTGTGATATAACAATACTAAAACGACAACCATGGAAATTGGAGTAATCGGACTGGGAAAGATGGGGTTCAACCTCTGCCTCAATATGCTTGATCACGGCCATGCCGTTACCGCGTTTGATCTGAACGCCACCAGCATGAAAGAAGCTCACGACAAAGGAATCGGAGTCGCTACAGATCTGTCTGATTTGGTAGCAAAGTCGGGGGCACGAAAAGTATTGTGGCTTATGATTCCCGCGGGGAGTGCCGTAGACATGACAATTGAAAGTCTGGTCCCTTTTCTAAAATCAGGAGACATTATCATTGACGGTGGCAACTCGAACTACAAAGATTCCGTGCGTCGGGCACAGACCCTCGCTGTAAAAGGGATTGAATTCCTGGACTGCGGTACCAGTGGTGGAGTTGACGGCGCCCGCCGGGGTGTGTGCGCCATGATCGGTGGAACTTCAGAAGCTTTTGCCTTTTGTGAGCCGCTCTTCAAAGACATCGCTGTCCCGGGAGGCTACCTGCACTGCGGCCCTTCGGGTGCCGGGCACTTCGTCAAAATGATTCACAACGGAATTGAGTACGGAATGATGCAGGCCATTGCCGAAGGGTTTGAGGTAATGAACAAAAGTGAATTCAACCTCGACCTGAAAGCGGTTGCCGGCGTCTGGAATCACGGCTCAGTTGTACGCAGCTGGTTGATGGAGCTCACAGAAAACGCCCTTGCTAAAGATCCGAAGCTGGAAAGCATTCGGGGCGTCATGCATTCATCCGGGGAAGGAAAGTGGACACTCGAAACGGCGTTGGAAAAACAGATCGCCACACCCGTCATAGCTCTTTCGGTACTTATGCGATACCGATCACTCGAAGAGGATACGTTCTCCGGAAAAATTGTCGCTGCGCTTCGCAATGAGTTCGGAGGACATGCCGTCGAAAAGACGAAGAAATAACACGAGATCAGGCACGCTTCAATTCAATGATCGTCAACTCGGGAGGCATTCCCACCCTGCCCGGATAACCGATACAACCGTATCCGCGGTTTACGTACAGATACTGACTGCCCTCCTGATACAACCCCGCCCATTGCTTGTAAATATACTGCGATGGGCTCCAGCGGAAATCACCCACTTCAATGCCCATCTGGAAACCATGGGTATGGCCCGAGAAGGTAACATCGATATCAGGAAACTCCGGGCGAATCTGCGCATCCCAATGACTCGGGTCATGCGATAACAACAACCGGACGGCGGCTTCATCGGCACCTTTATACGCCTCAGCCAATTTGCCGTACTTCGGGAAACGATGCGCTGGTCCTACCCCCCAATTCTCAACGCCGATGATAGCCAAACGGTCGCCGCCTTGTTCCAGAAAGCGGTGCTCATTCATCAATAGATCGTATCCCAGAAGTTTGTGCGCCTGCAGCATATCCCGAAAATTCTTTTCCTTCGCCTCTGGTGTCGACCACTTTCTGTAGTTGCCATAGTCGTGATTTCCCGTTGTCGAAAAAACGCCAAGAGGGGCACGAACACGACTGAAGATGGGAATGTATTCATCGACTTCATCTGTCTGATAATTCACCAGGTCCCCTGTAAAGAATATGACGTCGGGCTTCTCGGCAAGTAACATCTCGACGCCACCCCGCACTCCAATCCGATGAAAAAATGTCCCCGCGTGGGTATCGGAAAAATGTCCAATGCGGATTCCGTCAAACGATTTGGGCAAGTTGGGGAGGTAGATCGTTTTTCGGATGACACGATAATCGGTGGCCCCCGACAGGATCCCCGTTGCCATCGATGCGAGGGGCACGGCGCCGGCAACAATCGCCAGCTTGTCGAAGAACGCCGAACGCGTTATCGGCTTTCCGGGCAGTTGGGGCCGTTTCCGCTGACGAAGATACCGGACTAACCTCCGCGTGTTGATCTGAATATCATCAACAAGAATAACGAGAAGGGTAAGCAACTTGGAGCCATAGATGATCGTGACGATGGTAACAGCCCACTGCTGCATATTAATGGAACGATACCACGGCTCGGAAATATGATACCAAATCACCGCAGCTACGGCAAGCGCAGTGGTAATCCAGATGCCGCTGCGTACCGTTTTTCGGAGCCAGGGCCTGAAGCTTCGCGTGGTTCTGTAAATCGAAGTGTAGATATACACGTCGATAATTAGCAGAAGCAAAAGTTGAAGTAATACGTTCTCTCGCAGCATAGACAATTCCCGGCGTTGAAACTACGCCCGTTTAAGCTCCATGATCGTAATTTCCGGAGGCATGCCTATACGACCCGGATAACCCAAATATCCGAACCCGCGATTAACGTACAAATACTGTTTCCCCTCCTGATATAACCCCGACCACTGTTTGTAGGCATACTGGGAAGGGCTCCACTTTATGTCGCCAAGCTCTACACCAAACTGAAAGCCGTGGGTATGCCCCGAGAAGGTAATATCGATCGAGGGGAACTCGGGTGTGACTTGTGCATCCCAATGACTTGGATCGTGAGACAACAACAGCTTTACCGCTGCTTCCTCCGTTCCTTTATAAGCATCATGAAGCTTTCCGTACTTGGTAAAGCCCCGCATACCCCAGTTCTCGTTTCCGATGACGGCGATACGATCTCCTCCCTCCTCCAGCATCACATGTTCGTTCATCAGCAAGCGGTATCCCATATAGCGGTGCACTTCCATCAGATCTTTAAAATTACGTCGCTTCTCGTCCGCCGAGCGCCATGAGTGATAGTCGCCGTAATCGTGGTTTCCCATTACCGAATAAACCCCCAGGGGGGCGTGCAGCTTGTTGAATACGTCCGCATACTCCTTCATCTCCGATGCCTGATTGTTTACGAGGTCACCGGTGAAGAATATGATATCAGGGCGTTGCTTCAAAACCATTTCCACCCCGCCTTTTACGGCTGTTTTGTTAAAAAAGCTTCCTGCGTGAATGTCCGAAACCTGCGCGATCCTTACTCCATCAAAAGCACGGGGCAAATGCGGAAGATTGACCTTCACCCGCCTGACTCGGTAGTCGTGCGCACCTGAGATAATTCCAAACGCCATCGTCCCGAACGGAATCGTGGTTGCGACAAGTGCCGCGCGCGTCAGGAACTCGGAACGGCTTATCGCTTTTCCCGGAAGAGGTTCCGAACTGCCACGTCCGAAATAATCAGCGACCCAGCGCACGCCCCGCTGGAGATCGTCGGCCACAACAAAGACAATCCCGAACAGCTTGGAGAAGTAGGTAGCAAAAAGCGCCGTAGCCATCCAGTTACGCGCCTGTGCGGAAACTCTTCCGGGATCCGCTACAGTCCACCAAACCAGTATTGTGATACAAACGACCGTCGGTATCCAGTATCCTATTCTTGCTACTTTCTGCCAGGGCGACTGCCAGTCCCGACTTACCGACAATACAGCCTGAAAAAGATATACGTCAACCAGCAGGAAAAAGACAACAAAAAACAAAAAGGTCATATATCGGGCACGCATAAACAAAATGTGCAGGAGCGGTTTACCCGCCCTGCACATCTGAACAAAAATTAATACAGATCAATTCAATGCCACGGCTCCTTCTGTTCCGGGCTCCGACCTGCGACGCCAGGCGGCTACTTTCTCCTCCACTTTTGCCACAAGCAGGTAAAGTACCGGTACAACAACGAGGGTCAGAATGGTTCCGAAGATCAGACCGAAAATCATTGTCCACGACAGCGGTCCCCAGAAAGCGGCATTATCGCCACCAATCCAGAGATGCGGGTTCAGGTCGGTGAACAAAGAAACGAAGTCGAGGTTCACACCAATCGCGAGCGGGACAAGTCCCAAACACGCCGCCAATGTGGTCAGCATAACGGGTGTCATCCGCGTACGCGCTGCCTCGATAATCGACTCGTAAAGTCCGTTGCCCTGCTCACGCAGCAGGTCGGTAAATTCCACCAGGAGGATACCGTTACGAACAACAAGCCCGGTTAACGCCAGCAGCCCCACCCCTGTCATTACAATTGACATTTCCATTTTGAAAATTGAGAATCCAAGAAGGACACCAATAAGGCTTAACAGTATCTCGGAGAGAATGATCAACGGCTTGCTGATCGAGTTAAACTGAAGCACGAGAATCATGAACATCAGTGCAAAAGCCAACCCGAAAGCGATGGAAAGGAACGAAGCTGTTTCCGCCTGTTCTTCCTGGGCGCCCGTCATCGCAACCGTAACACCATCAGGCACGGGGTAATCCGCGAGACGTTGACGGATATCGGCCACCACTTCGTTCTCGTTATGGCTTGCCAACACATTTGATGACAACGAGATCACACGCTTCTGATCGATACGGCGAATACCGGCATATGAGTTTGAATACTCGACGGATGCCACGGCCGAAAGCGGAATCTGGCGAACAACGCCCCCCATTCCCATATCGCGATAGGTAATGGGCATGTTAAGCAATGTATTCACATCGTTACGCTGATCTTTCTTCAAGCGCATCTGAATCGGATAGTCATCGTTCTCGTCACGGAAACGCGAAACCTCAGCGCCGTAAACAGCCATCCCCAACGCCTGTCCTATCTGACGGGTAGAAATACCTTCCCGATTCGCCTTTTCCCGATCGATATTGATAACGATCTCAGGTTTATCGCTCTGGAAGTCGGACTTGAGTTCCTCTACGCCCGGAATCTGTTGGTTTACCAGGAATTGGTGTAAGTCATTAGCGGCCTTGACGAGAACTCCAAAATCATCACCAGCCACTTCGATGTTAATCGGCTTACCCGTAGGAGGTCCGTTCTGCTCCGCAGCTACCGATATTTCCGCTCCGCGAATACCCTGGACCGCTTTGCGCACGTCGTCCAAATAAGCCAGCGTCGACTGTCCTCCGCGCTCCTGGAACTTGACAAAAGCAACAGTTACCTTACCAAGGTGAGGCGATGCCTGACCGCTGAAGTCAAACGGATCTTCGCTGGCACCAATAGCCACGTTGGAGATAACCGACTCAACAACCGGATTGTCCTCACCCAACGTTGCCAAAATACGATCTTCCACAACTGCCGTAATCGAATCAGTCACCTTTTGATCCGTGCCTATCGGCATCCGAATGAAGGCATAGATAAAGTTGGGATCCGACGTTGGAAAGAACACCACCGGAGGTTGGCGTATGCCAAAGAACACAAACGAGAAAATCAGCAGAACGAAAGCTCCCACGGCGATACCCACCGGGCGGTAGCCGCGAAGACACGCGGTGAGAACGCGCTTGTATCCATCCTGCACCCAGGGCCACGTACGTTTCTGGAAGACTTCAATCGTGCGACGCAGCCAGAAGTGGTGAATGACATAAAGCAGGTAGATAAATACCGTGAAGTTACCGAGCCCCACATTGATCATGTAAAACACCAACGCGATGGCTGCAAATATTACGGTAGTCACTTTAAACCCCTTCGAAAAAGCCGATTGGTTAGGATCCACCTCTTTATGCGGTTTCATGAAATCCGCCGCGAACACGGGGTTAATAATATAAGCGACCATCAACGACGCCAGCAGCGCAATAATAAGAGTGACCGGCAGGTAGAACATGAATTCCCCCACCACACCCGGCCAGAAAGCGAGTGGAATAAACGGAGCCAGCACCACGAGCGTTCCGGAAAGAACCGGAAGAAACACTTCGCCGGCAGCAATCTTGGCCGCCTTGCGAATCGGCACCTTACCGTTTGCAAAAATCCTGTGCGTGTTTTCGATCACCACGATCGCATCGTCAACGACGATACCGAGCGCCAGCAGAAATGAGAACAAGGTCATCATATTCAACCGGAAGTCGATCGAAGGAAACACCAGAAACGCCACGAACGTTGAAATCGGAACGGAAAGTCCGACAAACATCGCATTTGTTACTCCCATGAAGAACATGAGGATGAGCGTTACCAGGATAAACCCGATAATGATCGTGTTGATAAGATCGTGAAGCGTCGTACGGGTATAGTCCGATTGATCGCCGGTCACGGTAACTTTTAATCCGGGAGGAAGAATGCTCTCCTCGTACTCGTCTATAATGGCGTTGATCTTGTCAGCAGCATTGATGAGGTTTTCGCCTGAACGCTTAATGACGTTCAGCGTAATCACGTTCTTTTTGTCAAGGCGGGCAAAACTCTCCTGTTCCTCATAACTGTCTACAACTTCGGCCACATCCTTCAAATAAACTTTGCCCCCCTGAATGGAGCCCACCACCGTATTGGCCAGCTCGGTTGCATCGGCGTACTCTCCATTTACCGTGAGTGATCGCTTCATGCCATCGGCCGACAACTGACCACCCGGCATGAGTACGTTTTCACCGCTGACCGCCTGAGCAATATCCAACAGGTCAACACCGGCAAGCGCTGCCTTGTAGATGTCAACATTGATCTGGATCTCGCGATCAAGAGCACCGATGATATCGACACGACGGATTTCTGAAAGGGCCTCGAACCTGTCCTGCATCATCTCGGCGTAGTGCTTCAAGGTCTCGAGATCGTAATCCCCTGAGAGGTTTACAGACATGATCGGTACTTCAGAGATGTCGATCTCCATGACCATCGGATCATCACGCAACGGCGGCAGCTCCTGTTTCGCACGGTCCACGGCATCCGCAACATCGCGCTTTGCCTCCGTTACATCAACATCCGTATTAAATTCAACGATAACATTCGAGAAGTTCTGAATAGAGTTACTCGTAACCTTTTTAACACCGTTGATAGCCTTAACCTCTTTCTCTATGTGCTTGGTGATGAGGTTTTCAACATCGGAAGGCGCCGCTCCTTCATGAACCGTCGCAACGATAATTTGCGGGAACACTACTTCCGGGAAGTTTTCCTTTGGAAGCTGGAAGTAGGTTATTATACCGGCGACGCAAATGATCAAGGTAGCTACATAGATGCTCACCTTGTTATCAATCGCCCAACTCGTCGGTTTAAATTCTTTTTCTACGTCTTGCATAGTTAGGGGTTTGACCGGCGTCCGGGTAAGGACGCCGGAGTTTTAACCTTAGTTTCAGATTTCGAGCAAATCGCCGTCGTTGAGTCCCTGGAATCCTACGGTAATTATCGAATCACCGGATTTGAGTCCTTCAACTTCGGCGCGATATCCATACACACCTTTCACCGAGACAACGTTGCGACGGGCAACGTATCGGTCTCCTTTCTTCTCAGCGGTGTAAACTATCTTCTCGTCGTTGATCTGCTGAATCAGGTTAACGGGTACGACCAGGGCCTCAGGGTTGGTCTCAAAGATCACCTTCACCGTTGCCGTCATATTCGGACGCAGGTCGGGATCGCGGGGGAGGTCGATCTCTACCGTGAACGTACGCGAAAGACGATCGATGGTCTTTCCCACAAAGGTTACTTTAGCCTCGACGTCTTTCTTAAGTTCCGCGATTGTCACGATAGCCTTATTGCCTTTCTTGACACGCGTAACGTAAGCTTCCGAGACCTGGGCCTGAATTTTGAGATCATCGGTGTTCACGATACGCACCGCGGGCATACCGGGGGCGATATTCTCGCCGGCCTTGATAATCACCTGGTCAACCGTTCCTGAAATCGGCGACTTGATTCTTGTCTTATCGCTTTGCTCCTTCAGAGAGGCCAGTTGCTTCTCAAGCGCTTCCTTGTTAGTCTTTGCCTGAAGGAATTGAACTTCGGTACCGATGTTCTGATCCCAAAGATTCTTCTGACGCTCATACACCGAAGTAGCCAGCTCCAACTGAGCCTGCATCGACTCGATGTTCCGTTGGATCACTGAATTGTCGATTTGCGCGAGCACCTGTCCTTTAGATACCGTTGCACCTTCTGTGACAAGCACACGGGTTACGGAACCCATCGCTTCGGCACTAACGACCACACTGTTTTCAGACTCGATGTATCCCTGCGTCTGAACATAATGATCGAATTTCTCGGTGGTGACTTGTTGTACGGTAACGGCTTTAACGCGAACGTTCTCTTCTTGCGGTGTCGCTCCGGCGACTTCCTTCTCGAGTTTTTCGATCTCGGCAGTTAATGCTTCACGTTGCTCCTTCAACTTGGCCAACCGCTCAGCCTTGTCGTCAGAGGATGTCGCGCTGCAGGCAAACAGCAAAGCTGCCGACAGCACTGTCAGGCCTATGCGGGTAAACAATCTTGAATTCATAGTCAGATGGGGTGTTATAGCTTGGGTCATAGTTCTATTCTGTTTCTGCGGGTACTAGCTTTCCATACGCCTTATCGAGGTCTACGCGCGCGACAAGGGCATCGTAAAGTGCGCTGTAATAGTTCGTTTGTGCTTCCTTGAGTGCCGACTCTGCGTCAATTACCTCGAGGTTCGATCCAACACCTTGTTCAAATTTTATCTTGGTCACGCGGGCAACACGTTCGGCAAGAGCCGTGTTTTCCCTTTGCGATTCAAGGGTCTTGATTGCATTGAGGTAATTAGTAGCCGCCTGCTTTACCTCCAGATCAATTGCCTGGCGTAGTGTGGTAAAACTGTTCTCAATCTTCATCAGGTTGAGTTTGGACTGCTGCAGGCGATAGGAGCGCTGCAATCCGCTGAAAATCGGGACATTCAGGCTTACGCCAAACAACGAATAGTCGTACCACTTGTCGGGGCCGATCATGTCTGTTTCCTCGAGGTTTGTATTCGTCACGAAGAGCCCGCCGATATTGGGGGATTGCGTCAGGTAACCCGCGGTCGCAAAAGCGGAAAGACTGGGCATTCCGGCCGCGATCTTGTTGCGAACATCAAGTTGCTGCAGATTCCGGTTCGCCTCCAGGAGCTGATAGTCACTCCGTTGAGTATAATCCCAGCTCACGGCGTATTCCTGCAAAACACGCTCATCTACTTCAAGAGACGCGATATCTCCTTCGACTTCCAGCGGCGCATTCATCGGATAGTTCATCTGGAACTTCAGCAACTGAAGCGAGAGTTCCTGCAGGTTGTGAAATTTATCACGCTCGGTAGTCAAATTATTGAAGGCAACCCGTACGCGATCGACGTCGATGCTTTCAGCAAATCCATTGCGATACATCGCCTCCGTAGTCTTGAGAAGGGAGTCGACACGCGAGATGTTATTATCCAGTAGTGTTAGCCTGTCGTTGTTAATCAAGACAGTATAATATGCTTTCGACACTTGCTGAATCACCTCTTCGCGGGTTTGTCGACTGCTTCGCCTTGAAAGTTCCCGATATGCGTTGGCAGCTTTCAGACCGACCAGGTACGAGCCGTTGAAAAGCAGTTGATTCACCGAGATCGACGCATTGCCACTTGAGGGCAACTGGAAGAAGTTCGGCGCGGCGATCACATCCGAAGGATCCAATCCGTTGAGCGCAACGCCACCAAGTTGTTCAGCAACCTCCGCGCGAGCGAAGAAAGGCGACAGCTGGTGGTTGTGCTGTAGCGATACCGCACCATCGATCTGCGGGAGACCAATACCCCGCGTTTCCTTCACGCGGGCATCAGCAATTTCTTCGTCGATCGAAGCGTTTTTTATCGAAACCGCGTTCTCAAGCGCGTATTGTATACATTCGTCCAGAGTAAACCGGGTCGGCTCGGCTGTCTGATGCTGCGCTATCGCCGGAACAGCCAGTCCGAACAACAGCAAGGGTACTAACAATCTCATCTTTATACTGGGGTTTTGAGGGTTTCCAATTTGTTTCCTTGTCGGCACTTCAAGTAGGTCTTCCTTCCCTTCTCGGTGAGCAGCCCGAACACAAAGTGCTCGAAAATCTGCATTTGTACATCGGCCAGGCGAAATCGCTCACGCGGAAACACTTCTTCGTTGAAGGCGAGCTGCACCAGCTCCAGACGCATACTCGCAATGATCTCCGTGTTTATCTCCGGCCGGAAAAAACCTTCGGCAATTCCTTGCCGCAGGTTCCGTTCGACCGTCTGTCGAACAGTTTTGTCGCGGTGATTCAACCACTCCTGCCAAGCCGTTGGATGATATTTTTGCAGATCAAACAACAGCGACGGATTCATATCCTGGACGTTCCGCTTCAGGCATCCCGACAGCAATACCAACTCCTCGATCGCGTTACGCGCTTCCTTTTTGCTCGCCGCGATTTCAGCGCTTAGCCGCTGGAGGTAGCCGGCGCAAGCCGAGCGAACAATCTCCTCCTTATCGACAAAATGCTGATACAGTGTCTTCTTCGACACAGCAAGATGCCGCGCAATGTCATCCATGGAAATGCTTCGGACACCGTAGCGCTTAAAAAGCTCTTCGGCTCCCTTTCTTATTTTCTCGCGAATCTCTTCCATGGCGGCAAAACTACGGAAACTTTTTGCATCTAAAAAGTTTCCAACGTTTCCTTTAACGGCTGCGGCCGCACTCAGGTTGTCTTTCTACGGAAATATTTTCAGGAATTTCCCGAGGTATGACTGCAAAAGCGCTGGCGCATACGCGCCTTGCAGCGCTCGCGTTCTTCAGGGGTCATTGCTGCCAGCCGGCTCCGCCAGTGTTCTTTCCAGGAGGGTTTCCCGGGTCCGCCTTTCCAGCCGAACAGGATCTTCGACAACACCAACAGGCCGAGCGCCTGCCAGAAATCGATCTGCGGAACGCCGAACAGGTCGGGCATCAGCCAGTTCCACAACAGCAGCGTTGCCGTACCTGCAACGAGCAGGAAGAACAGCACCGCTGCCGCACCTTTCAATATCCACCTGGTCTTTGACATGACTCAGCTTTGAGATAAATGGAAATCATAGCTCATCGTACACTTGTTGTAGTTTCTTGCGCAAAGCGAGAATTGCATAACGCTTGCGCGATAGTAAAGTATTGATTGACACCCCGGTCTCAGCAGCTACTTCACGGAAGCTGCGATCCTCGAGTTCGTTGAGAACAAAGATTTCCCGTTGGTCGGCCGGCAGCTCGTCAAGGGCGTCGATGATCGCGTCCCATATCACATCGCGCAGCAGGCTATCTTCCGGCGTATTGCCGAGGTCGGGAAGGATGTCGTCAAGCGAGAGCGGCATCTCATCTTCCGTGGTGACCGCAGCACCGAGGTCCGTGCGTTGGGGTCTCACCGCATCGCGGCGATACCGGTCGATAATCTTGTTCCGTGCGACGGAAAATAGCCATGACGTAACTCGATCCAGAGAATCAATCGTTTCATAGCCCGCGACAAACTGAAAGAAGACGTCCTGCATAATATCTTCCGCCTCCTCTATAGTCGAGACCCGGCTGCGGATAAAGTGCAGTAACCGATCTTTTTCCCGGAGAAATGTTTCTTCCTTTATCTGCATGGCCAGATCCATCGCCCTTGCTTTTCCTTTAGTGACGCTTGAGAACGAACTATATTTTAGAAAATTTGAAATTTTATGTATTGTTGACTTCACCGGCCAGCTCGCTGACACATGATCCGGGAAAGCTTCGTACACTATCGCCAGCATCTACTGCACTACGTCAAAGCAGGTAACGGAAAAAAGCCGCTTCTGGTTTTCCACGGCTTTGGACAAGATCACACACTCTATATTCCCTTGCTGAAACAACTTTCGGGGGACTACACTTTATATATCGTCGATCTCTTCTTTCACGGCAAAAGCACCTGGGGAGATGGGGAACGCCCTCTCTCCAAAGAAACCTGGAACAATATTCTGCAAACGATATTTCAGGATGAAGGAATATCGTCGTTTTCCATTCTTGCCTATAGCCTTGGTGGGAAATTCGCTCTGGCAACCCTCGAAGGCTTCCCCAACCAGGTAAAAGAGATGTTTCTTGTCGCTCCCGACGGCATTCATAAAAACATTTGGTATTCACTCGCGACCTCCTCGCAGCTCTTCCGCCGTTTTTTTCGCGGGATGATTTCCAATCAGAACCGCTTCCAGAAGATCGCCGGAAAAATCGATCGCCTCGACATTATCGACAAGAGCGTTATAAGATTCGCCGACTATCAAATGGGCACGGAAGAGAAGCGCAAACGTGTGTACTATTCGTGGGTAGTTTTCAGACACCTTACTTTCAACCTGAAAACAATCGGAAAACTCATCAATCAACATAGCATCCGCCTGACGGTTATAACGGGACGGCACGATCACGTCATCCGTCCCGAGAGCATGAACGCGCTGCTCCGACATGTAAAAAAATATGAATTCGAAATTCTCGACGCGGGGCATAGCGGATTGGTGAGGGAAGCGTTGAGGATGGTGACTCCGCGCGCATAACCGTCCGACGACAACTATTTTCACAGCTGCCTATGGAACTCAAAGAAGGAATCCCCATTTTTCAGGCGCGAACACGCACGGCGTGGCGTCAATGGCTTAGTCGACACCATGAAACCAGTAAGGGAGTCTATCTCATTCTTTTTAACAAAGACAGCGACACGCCGTCGGTAGCCTATACCGAGGCCGTAGAGGAGGCGTTGTGCTTTGGATGGATTGACGCTACCACCAAGAAACGCGACGCGCACAGTCGCTATCAGTATTTCTCTCCCCGTCGACCGCGCAGTCGATGGGCACGAAGTAATAAAGAGCGCGTTGACCGCATGATCGCCCAGGGTCTCATGACACCGGCGGGGCTGAAAGTAATTGAAGAAGCCAGGCGTAACGGTAGCTGGGATGCCTTGAACGACATCGACGATGCGGTCATCCCTGACGACTTGTTGAAGGCGCTGCGCAGAAATAAGAAGGCCTTTGCCCATTTTGAGCAGTTTTCACCATCCGCCCGACGACTGCTCCTGGAATGGATCGCCGGCGCCCGGCGACCGGAGACCCGTGCCCGGCGTATCGCGGAGACGGTGGCCGCCGCGGCCGCCAACCGAAAAGCATTTCCGCGCTGAGCCTAAGTGAAGAGACAGTCCGACGGCCCGACTGTAATCAAACCGCGCCATTCGCAAGCCTTCGGAATCCAGAACCGAAAGACCTCTAAAGACGGCTGGAAACAAAGCGAAAACCTTCGACTATTTCCGCGTTTTCATCGCCGAATACTGCAAAATGCTCGTATTTTTGCGGCGCAATCCACTGTAATCCTGAGATGATCTTATTCTTCCGCAAAAGCACCGCCACGATCTACAGCGTTGGCACTGAACAGCCTTTATCCGCCGATGACGTTGAAAAGCTCAAGTGGCTCTTCGGCAATGCCGAACCCCTCCGGGACACGGCACTGACGGGCTGGTTTGTCGGACCGCGGAAGGAGATGATCACTCCCTGGAGCACGAACGCCGTAGAGATTACCCAGACCATGGGCATTAGCGGAATAAGCCGCATAGAAGAATTCCGCAGTGTTGACGGCCATGCTGCCTATGATCGCATGCTGGAGATGCTCTACCAGGGACTGGACCAGGACCTGTTCACCATCCACCACACCCCCGAACCCGTCGTCGAGATTGACGACATCGCCGCTTACAACGAAAAAGAAGGTCTGGCTCTCAGTGCCGAGGAAATTGACTACCTCAACGATGTAGCCAAACAACTCGGACGGAAACTCACCGACAGCGAAGTTTTCGGGTTCTCACAAGTCAACTCCGAACACTGTCGCCATAAAATCTTCAACGGGACATTCGTCATTGACGGGCAAGAGAAGCCTAAAACGCTTTTCCAGCTGATTCGTGAAACATCGAAGCAACACCCCAACTTCCTGGTATCGGCGTACAAAGACAACGTTGCCTTTGTAAAAGGTCCGCGCCTGCAGCAGTTTGCTCCCGCGCGGCAAGACGTGCCCGACTTCTTCCGTGTAGAGGAATTCGATTCCGTGATTTCGCTGAAGGCCGAAACGCATAACTTTCCAACCACCGTTGAACCTTTCAACGGCGCGGCTACTGGTTCAGGAGGGGAAATCCGCGACCGGCTCGCCGGCGGGAAAGGATCCCTCCCACTTGCTGGCACGGCTGTCTATATTACCTCCTATCCCCGGCTGGAAGGCGGAAGAGCATGGGAGAAAAAGTTTCCCGCAAGGAAATGGCTCTATCAATCACCCGAAGAAATCCTCTTAAAGGCTTCCGACGGAGCATCCGACTTCGGTAACAAATTCGGGCAACCCCTCATCAGCGGAAGCGTTCTGACGTTCGAGCATTTTGAAGGCGACAAACAGTACGGCTTCGACAAAGTAATTATGCTCGCGGGAGGCATTGGCTTCGGAAAAGAAAAAGATAGTCAGAAAGGACACCTGCAGTCGGGCGACAAGATTGTCGTCCTCGGCGGCGACAACTACCGCATCGGTATGGGCGGTGGAGCGGTTTCATCGGTTGCCACCGGTGAATTCGGCAATGCCATTGAGCTCAACGCTATTCAGCGCTCTAATCCTGAAATGCAGAAGCGTGTAATGAATGCGATCAGGGCGATGGTTGAAGCCGGCGAAAATCCGATTATCACTATACACGATCACGGGGCCGGCGGCCACCTGAACTGTTTGTCGGAGTTGCTCGAAGAGACCGGCGGAACCATAGAAGTTGACAAACTTCCGGTAGGCGACCCGACGCTGTCGGACAAGGAAATCATCAGCAACGAATCGCAGGAGCGCATGGGGGTTGGCATTCGTCAACAGGACATCGAAAAACTGCAACGCGTCGCCGAACGCGAGCGCGCTCCTATGTATGTTGTCGGCGAAGCTACCGGAGACCATCGCCTGGTGTTCCGTCGCGAAGGTCAGCAGCAACACCCTATCGCCTTCGACGTCGCGCACCTCTTCGGATCTTCTCCGAAAACCATCATGCGCGATGCGTCTGTAAAGAATAGCTATGCAGCGCTTCGCTACGACGCATCGAAACTCAAAGAATATCTCGAGCAGGTACTTCAACTCGAAGCCGTTGCTTGTAAAGACTGGCTGACAAACAAAGTTGACCGTTCCGTCACCGGTCGGGTCGCCACCCAGCAAACATGCGGCTCAATACAACTTCCGCTGAACAACGTCGGCGTAATGGCGCTCGACTTTGTCAGTCACAAGGGTGTAGCCACGGCCATCGGCCACGCACCCGGCGTCGCGCTGGTCGATCCCGTTGCAGGCAGTACCATCGCAATCGCCGAAGCACTGACCAACATCGTCTGGGCACCGTTAACGCATAAGCTGAAGGGTGTATCCCTCAGCGCCAACTGGATGTGGCCTTCCCGCAATAAAGGTGAAGACGCGCGTCTCTATGAAGCCGTTGAGGCTGTGAGCCAGTTCGCGATCGGATTGGGCATCAACATTCCTACAGGGAAAGACTCGCTGTCGATGACGCAGAAATATCCCGACGGAAGTGTGGTTATCGCTCCCGGCACCGTCATCATTTCGGCGGCTGCGGAAGTCGAAGACATCCGCAAAACAGTAACGCCCGCGTTGCAGCCGCGCCCCGAATCGCATATACTTTACATTGACTTCTCCGGCGATACATTCAAACTCGGCGGAAGCAGTTTCGCGCAGGTTCTTAACCTGCTTGGCACAGAAGCTCCCGCCGTCAAGGATGCGACTTACTTCGCCTCCGCCTTCAATGCTATTCAAACCTTGATCAAAGACGGTCACATCCTCGCTGGTCATGATATCTCTTCCGGGGGATTGATTACCGCCTTGCTCGAAATGGCATTTCCCACACCTGATGCCGGACTCCATGTCGATGTTACCGCTTTTGGAACCGACACCATCACCACCCTGTTCAGCGAAAACCCCGGCGTGCTCGTTCAGGTTGCCGATAGTAACACCGTTACCGAGGTGCTCAAGGCGGCGAATATTCGCTTTGTAAGTCTCGGCAAAGTAACCGGAGAACGCGTCTTGAAGCTGACAACCGCCGAAGGCGAAACACGCTTTGACATCGACGCGCTTCGCGACGTCTGGTTTAAGACTTCATTCCTCCTCGATAGCAAACAGCGCCCCAAGGCTATCGCCGAGGCCCGCTATGCGAACTACAAGCGCCAACCCCTGGAGTACACATTTCCGTCGACGTTTACCGGCAAGCTCTCGGCTTTCGGCCTGAGTGCTAACCGGGAAAAGCCTTCCGGTCTGCGTGCCGCCATCATCCGGGAAAAGGGCGTTAACGGTGATCGCGAAATGGCCTATGCGCTATACCTCGCCGGTTTCGATGTAAAGGACGTTCACATGACCGATCTCGTATCGGGCCGCGAAGATCTTTCCGATATCCACTTCGTCGTATTTGTCGGTGGTTTCTCGAACTCCGACGTACTTGGATCCGCCAAGGGATGGGCGGGAGCCTTCCTGTACAACCCGCGCGCCAAAGCCGCGCTCGACAACTTTTACAAGCGTCCCGACACCCTTAGCCTGGGGGTATGTAACGGTTGCCAGCTTATGATGGAACTCGGGCTGGTATATCCGGAGTGGGCGGATCATCCGAAAATGCATCACAACGCCTCAGGAAAGTTCGAATCGTCGTTCCTCAACGTATCCATTCCCCAAAACGATTCCGTCATGCTCTCGAGTCTGGCGGGAACGCGTCTGGGTGTGTGGATCGCACACGGAGAAGGGCGGTTTAGTTTGCCTGAAGACACCCGCTCGTATCGCATTGCCGCGACGTACAGTCATCAGGAATATCCGGGTACCCCCTCGGGGTCTACCCATTCCATCGCCGCCCTTACCTCCAGGGACGGCCGGCATCTGGCCATCATGCCTCACATCGAGCGCTCGCTCTTCGCCTGGAACTGGCCTTACTATCCGGCCGAACGCGCAGGCGACGAAGTATCGCCGTGGATGGAAGCGTTTGTGAACGCCCGGAACTGGGTAGCCTCAAACATCCGATAGTTCGCCGGAGCACAAAGCCACCGGCCTGAATTACGCCTGACTACCGACGTGACGCCTATTGCGCGGCCTTTTCAAAAGGTTCCGCGTAAAGCGTCGTTGGTATTGAATTTTTAGGTTATATTCAACTCATGGAATAAAGTCCGGTGGCCTATGAAGATATCATTCCTACCCCTCCTGCTCCTGGCCTGTGTGCTTGCCTCGTGTCTGGGTTACAAAGAGCTTCCCGTTGAATACGACTACAGCTACAAAGGAAATTTCAAGAAATACAGGACGTTCGACATCATGAAGCCCGCGGGGCTCAACGACACCACTATGGTGAACGAACTCATTGAAAAGTCGATCATCGCCCGAATGAAATTCCTGGGATATCGCCAGGTTTCCAACAAACCCCACCTGATCATTGGGTTTAAGATGTTTTCCGACAGCCTGAAGTTCAATGGTTACAACCAACCTGATATTGAGGAATGGGTGCGCACGCAAAAACAGGATCTCGACTACGACCCGCAGAAATTCAATCTCAAGACCGGCACACTACTGATCCAGTTTTATGACCGTCGGCAAAACCGATCCATCTGGCAGGGATATGCTACAACCATGTACGGGTCGATCGATTTTAGCAACTCGCGACATCTGCGCAATGCCGTTATCTCGATTCTTGACAAATACCGCTTCTGGGCTGAAGGCTTCCTGGAAGGCGGCGGTTTGGCTCAGGAAGAACCCGATCTCTGATGGCCGTCAAAAAGTAAATTTTTGAGCCATTTTGTAGGCGCTTCCTTACCATTTTTAAAAAATAGTTCTACCTTTGCAGACCCAAATTCAGGCCTGAAACCGTATTTCGCCCTGCGAATACAGCTCTGGCAGGGGTTTTGTGAAGATGAAAATCTTTGCAGGGATTGTCCGATGGTGTAACTGGCAACACGCCTGATTTTGATTCAGGAAAGTCCAGGTTCGAGCCCTGGTCGGACAACCAAAATCCCGTTCAGTCGTGGACGGGATTTTTTAATTTTGGCCGACGGTAAAAATCGGCCGTCAGATCAAGAAAACTCTTAGCAATGGCGGTAAAACTCTTCAGTGGCAGGGCCACAAGGTATTTGGCTGAAAAAATTGCCGATGCTTACGGCGAACCACTTGGGGAAGTAAAGTACCAGCAGTTCAGCGACGGTGAGATGTCGCCTTTCCTGGCAGAATCCGTGCGCGGTCACGAGGTATTCATCATCCAGTCTACCTTCGCCCCGGCCGATCACCTGATGGAACTGCTGCTGATGGTCGATGCGGCCAAGCGTGCGAGTGCTCACCACGTCAACGTGATTATTCCGTATTTCGGCTATGCGCGTCAGGACCGGAAAGACAAGCCACGTGTATCAATTGCCGCCAAACTGATCGCCAATCTCTTGTCTGCCGCAGGCGCCGACCGTATCATGTCATGCGATCTCCACGCGGATCAGATTCAGGGGTTCTTCGACATCCCCTTCGATCACCTTGACGGATCATACATCTTCGTTCCCTACCTGAAATCGCTGGGACTGGAAGACAACATCATGTTTGCCAGCCCGGATGTCGGAGGCATCAAGCGCGCGCGCAACTTTGCGAAATTCTTCAACGCCGAACTCGCGGTGTGCGATAAATACCGCAAAGAAGCCAACAAGATCGAATCGATGCGCCTCATTGGCGAGGTGGAAGGCAAGGATGTGATTCTCGTCGATGACCTCGTCGATACAGCCGGGACCATCTGCAAGGCAGCAGACCTGCTCAAAGACAATGGTGCCAAATCTGTTCGGGCGATCTGTACTCACCCCGTATTGTCGGGCGAGGCCTACGAGCGCATCGAACAATCGGCCCTCGAGCAGATGGTCGTGAGCGATACGATTCCCTTGCGCAAACCGGCGAACAAGATCAAGGTCTTGTCAGTGTCGGATATGTTTGCCAAGGCGATCCGGAAAATTCACGACAACGAATCGATCAGCTCGCTGTTCATTAAGTTGTGAGTGACGAATTGAATAGAACACTAATTAAACCAATATAACAAATGAAAACTGTTGAGATTATAGGGTATCGAAGAGCAAATCTCGGCAAGTCAGCATCGCAGAAACTGAGAGACGAGGGCATGGTTCCCTGCGTCCTCTACGGAGGAGACGAGCAGATTCATTTCTACTCGCCGATGATCCTTTTCCGCGACCTGGTTTACACCGCTGATGCGCACTTTGTACACCTGAACATCGAAGGCGAAGAGTTCCAGGCAATTCTTCAGGAAGTACAATTCCACCCGGTAAGTGAAGTTCTGCTTCACGCCGATTTCCTCCGCATTGCGGAAGACAGAAAAATCAAGATGAGCATCCCTGTACGTCTGGTTGGCGAAGCCCCCGGCGTTGTACGCGGAGGTACTCTGGTACGCAAGCGTGCAGCCCTGAAGGTGTATGGCTTCCCGAAAGATATGCCCGAGCATATCGACGTTGACGTCAGCGGTCTCGACTTCCACCACGCCGTAAAGGTAGGCGACCTCAAAGTAGAAGGCATCGAGTTCCTCGATCCTAAAGCCGCCCCGATCGCTGTTGTAGAAGTACCCCGCTCCGCCAAGATTCTGGAGGAGGCTGCCCCGGCAGCGGACGCAGGCGAGAAGAAGTAATTATTCACCTGATACTGAAAGTCCCGTCCCTCCAAGGATGGGACTTTTCCTTTTCCCCGCCACGTACCCCCGATTCCCATGAAGTATCTTATCGCTGGACTAGGAAATATCGGCGCCGAGTACGAACTGACCCGGCACAACATCGGCTTTTTGGTAGCCGACCAGCTGGCCGACCAGTTTAAGGTCGACTTCGCTCCTGCCCGCCTGGCCGATAAGTGTGAGTTCAAATACAAGGGCCGTGCTATCCACGTAATCAAGCCCACCACCTACATGAACCTCAGCGGCAAAGCCGTAGCCTACTGGCTGCAGGCTCTCAATATTCCACGCGAAAATCTGCTGGTAATCGTCGACGAAATCGCCCTGCCCTTTGGCACCCTGCGTATGCGTACCAAAGGAAGCGCTGGTGGACACAACGGACTCAAAAACATCGAACAGATCCTCGGTGATCAAAACTACTCCCGCCTGCGGTTCGGTATCGGTGCGGAATTTAACCGTGGACAACAGGTCGATTATGTCCTGGGAAACTTCTCCCAGGAACAATTTGATGAACTTCCCCCGCTGATCGACCGGGCAAAAGAAATGATCCTCTCCTTCTGCACCATTGGTCCGGAGAAGACCATGACCCAGTTCAACCAATAGACGAATCCAGAAGATACCGTTCGCACGGGGATTGCGCGGGAAGCCTGCTATTAACTTACCTGCGATCCCGGTCTGACGTCCTTCTCAGGAAGGATGAGGCGCAGTTTGCCATCAGCGTCTTCGGCCATCAGGATCATTCCCTGAGACTCGACGCCCATCATTTTACGGGGGGCCAGGTTTGCAATAAACGTCACCTGCCGACCGATCATTTCTTCCGGCGTATAATGCTGCGCGATGCCACTTAGAATGGTGCGGGTACCCAAACCATCATCGACGGTAAACTTGAGCAGCTTGTTCGATTTCGGCATTTTTTCCGCGGTGACAATCTTTCCTACACGAATGTCGAGCTTGGCGAAATCGTCGAATACGATCTCCGGCTTGAGCGGGGCAACATCGGAAGCGGTGACCTCTGCAGGAGGCTCGTTGGTACGCGCTGCTGCCGCGTTTTTCTCGCGGGCCAGGCCCAGCTTGGCGAGCTGGCGTTCAATTTCTTCGTCTTCCACGTTGCGGTAGAGAAGCTCCGGTTGATTGAGTTGGTGTCCGGGTTTAACGGTATGGACAAGCTCTTCCTTGCGCCAAAAGATCTTCCAGTCGTTGTGGAGTGCCGTGGCATTCATTTGCCTGAGGATGTTAGCGGCGGCATCGGGCAGAAACGGCTCGATGGCGATACCGATGTTTCCGACCACGGTGAGCGCATAGTTAAGGATACAGCCAACTGCCTCCATGTCTTCCTTGGCGAGTTTCCACGGTTCGGTATCGGCGAGGAACTTGTTGCCTGTGCGGGCGAGGTTCATCATGTGGAACTGTGCCTCCCGGAAGCGGAAATTCTGCAGGGCGTCGACCATCTGCTTGACCGAGGCGTTAAGTTCACTGTGAGCCGCATTATAAAGATCGAGTACCCTCTTGCGTTTGTCGGTCGTCGCGGGCAGTTCGTGCTCCGACGGTACAACGCCCTCGAAGTATTTCCAGGTGAGCACCATGACACGGTTAACAAAGTTGCCCAGGATGGCAACCAGCTCACTGTTTACCTTCTGCTGGTAGTCTTTCCAGGTGAAGTCCGAGTCTTTGGTTTCCGGTGAAATTGACGTTAGCACATACCGTAGCTCGTCGCGTCGGCCCGGGAAATCTTCAAGGTATTCATGCAACCACACCGCGTGATTTCGGGAAGTAGACAGCTTGTCGCCCTCCAGGTTAAGGAATTCATTAGCCGGCACATTATCAGGCAGGATGAACTCACCGTGGGCCTTGAGCATGGCCGGGAAGATGATACAGTGGAAGACGATATTGTCTTTCCCTATGAAATGGATGAGTCGGGTGTCCGGATCTTTCCAATATTTCTCCCACTCGGTCGGCTTAAGCTCTTTGGTTGCCGAGATATAGCCAATGGGGGCATCGAACCAGACGTAGAGCACCTTTCCGTCGGCATCCGGTAGCGGCACCGGTATTCCCCAGTCGAGGTCGCGGGTAATTGACCGCGGTTGGAGTCCCTGGTCGATCCACGACTTGCACTGGCCGTAGACGTTCGTTTTCCAGTCCTTATGACCTTCGATGACCCACTCTCGCAGCCAGCTTTCGTACTTGTCGAGGGGAAAATACCAGTGTTTGGTGGGCTTCAGGACCGGGGTTGCTCCTGAAACCGTAGACCGGGGATTAATGAGCTGCCTGGGGCTGAGGCTGGTCCCGCATTTTTCGCACTGATCGCCATACGCATTGGGGTTGCCACAGCTGGGGCAGGTACCGACGATATAGCGGTCGGCGAGGAACATCTTTTCCTGCTCGTCGTAGTACTGGTCGGACGTTTCTTCAATGAGGATATTCTGGTCGTTGACTTTGGTGAAGAAATCCTGTGCCGTTTTATAGTGCCCCTCATTTGAAGTCCTTGAATAGATATCGAACGAAATACCGAAATCCTGGAAGGCCTTCTTCATCAGGTTGTGGTACTTATCGACGAACGCTTTAGGCGACAGTCCTTCCTTTTTGGCCCCGATGGTAATAGCCACCCCGTGTTCATCCGACCCTCCGACATAGACGACATCTTCCCCGCGCAGGCGGAGGTAGCGGACATAGGTATCGGCCGGCAGGTATGCGCCGGCAATATGGCCGATATGCAACGGACCGTTGGCATACGGCAGAGCTGAGGTAATCGTGTAGCGTTTGTATTTCTTCATCCCTGCAAAAATGGGGAAATTATTAGAGTGTTGAAGTGTTAGCGTGTTAAAGTGTTGGAGTGGGGTCCGCAGGTCTTCCTTCGGTCCCGGCCGGCTCGTCCTCCCGCCCCGGCGGGCAAGCGTCCCTCGTCCCGTACTTCCCCCAACTCCCTTGGGTTTATACTCTCAATCAGGAATCACCCCCTCGTACTTCGTACCTCGTACCTCGTCCCTCGTACCTCGTACCTCGTCCTTCCTCAACTCCCTTGGGGTAGAGTTACAAAAA
>CAZHIQ010000040.1:0-1082 GCA_964532595.1 uncultured Roseivirgaceae bacterium | reverse complement strand
CCTCGTACCTCGTACCTCGTCCTTCCTCAACTCCCTTGGGGTAGAGTTACAAAAAACTCCGTATATCCTTCCGGGGTCGTTTTGAGGTTGACGTTGCCGCCGAGTTTTTCCGCGGCGGTTTTGGTGATATAGAGTCCGATGCCACCGGTTTCCGAGCGTTCGGAGGCTCGGGAGAACATCTGGAAGATTTTATCGGGGTGGACTTCCGAGATGCCAATACCGTTGTCGATGACGTGGATTGAGACATTTTGGTTGTTGCCGCCGATGCGGATATGGACGAAAGGTTCGACCCGGTCGGAGTCGTTATAGAATTTGATCGCGTTATCGATAAGGTTTTCGAGGATGATGCGCACGAGTTGCGTATCGGCCTGGAAGACCGTTTGGGGGCATATTTCGCGGGTAATCCGGACGCGGTTAGGGATTCCCTTTTTACGTTCGAGGGTCAGGATATCGTCGACGATCGCCTCGAAGTCGATGCGGTCGTGCGACAGCGACGAGTTATTGATCTGGTTGACGATCAGGAGGCGGGTAAGGATGGTATTGAGTTTTTCGGCGGTGATATCGAGTTTTTCCAGGTAGTTTAGGGCGACCGGGTCTTTGACATCCATGAGGGCGACGTTGCACATACCTTTGAGGCTGGCGAGGGGTCCACGGATATCGTGGGACGTTTTATAGATAAAGTTGTCGAGTTCTTCGTTGACCCGTTGAAGCGAGTCGTTGGCTTTCTGGAGGTCGAGGTTTCGCTGGCGCAGTTCCTCGTTCAGCATAACGTTTGAGGAGCGGAGCTGGCGGTTTTGGTCTTCGATCGTAGCCTTGGCATCCGATAGCGCGGCATTGACGCGGCGGTTTATTTTTATTGAGCGGTAGAGGACGAAGATGAGGGCACAGGCCAGGATGGCTATGATCCCGATGGCAACGTTGAGTGACCGCTGTCGGGCGATTGTTTCCTCCTTCGCTGCAATCGTCTTCAGGTTATCGCGTTCCTGAAAGTTGGTGGTAATCTTGGCTATCCGGTCAATCAGCTCGCCGGAATAAATGGAATCTTTGAGGGTGATGTACTTTTGTTGGTAGAGGGAGGCGTT
>CAZHIQ010000039.1:0-26715 GCA_964532595.1 uncultured Roseivirgaceae bacterium | reverse complement strand
TCAACTTCTTCCGGATCGGAAACGGGAATTCCTAATGAGCGCGCGAGCGCTTCCGACTTCCTTGATGATGCCACGGTCTGGATTCTCAGACCCCCGGCAATGCGCTCGCCGATTCTCCGGATGGCAAACTCGGCGGTACTGCCCGAGCCGAGTCCTACGGTCATTCCGTCGATTATCCTGGCGACGGCCGCGTGTGCCGCAGATTCTTTCCCCTTCATCGGCTCGGGGTTGCGGATGTAGTCGCGGTCTCAGTCGTCTTGCTCTTCAACGCCTTTCTTACCTCCGGAATAACCTTTGAGGCAAAGAGTTCCATCGATCGAAGTACCTGAAGGTGGGGCATGGTACCGACGCTCATCTGAGCTATGTAGCGTTGATGCTTAAAGAGGCTGTGTTCAAACAGAATCTTGTCAATCACCTGTTGTGGACTTCCCACCATGAGGGCGCCACGCGGCGAGCACAGCGCATCGAAGTCGGCTCTTGCCATGGGCGACCAGCCGCGTTCCCTTCCAATGCGATTCATCATCTCGGAATACGGCGGAAAGAACTCGCTTGCAGCCTGCTGTGAAGTTTCAGCGACGAAGGTATGGGAATTAATACCGGCTATGGGATTATTGAATCCCGCTTCGGCAGCAGCCTGCCGATAGAGATCGACAAACGGGGCGAAACGCTCGGGCATTCCGCCGATGATTGCCACCATCATAGGAAGATGGAGACGCGCTGCGCGGACGGCCGATGCAGGAGTGCCCCCAACGGCCAGCCATACCGGCAGCGCCTGTTGATACGGTCGCGGATAAACGCCGAGATTGTCGAGGGCCGGGCGGAGTTCCCCCGCCCAGGAGACTTTCTCATTTGTATTGATCTTCAGCAGCAAGTCGAGCTTCTCTTCGAAAAGTTTGTCGTAGTCGCGCAGGTTGTAGCCAAACAAGGGAAAGGACTCGATGAAAGACCCTCTTCCTGCCATGATCTCGGCGCGACCGTCTGAAAGCTGGTCGACAGTGGCAAAGCTTTGAAATACTCTTACCGGATCGTCGGAACTCAGCACGGTCACCGCACTCGATAGTTTGATGCGACGGGTAATCATAGCGGCAGCTGCCAATACGGTGGCCGGTGTAGACACCGCGTAGTCGGGTCGGTGATGTTCGCCTATGGCAAACACATCAAAGCCCAGTTCATCGGCCAGTCTGACTTCTTCCATCAGTTCTTTCAGGCGGCGATGGGTATGATGTGCTTTTCCCGAGCCGTGGTCCGGGGTCATATCGGCGAATGTTGCTAGTCCAAATTCCATATATTAAAGTTTTTCGCGCCGGCAAAGCGTGCAGTCTTCATAACACCCTATGCTAAAGGTTGGTTTCCTCATCCGGCGAGGTGGTTTATTTATATATTTGCCAGAAGCGCCTGAGACCCACTTCCGCGAATATGAATAACGAACTTATACTTCGGAATGTAGAAAAACATATTTCACTCAACGAGGATGAGCAAAAGTTTTTTCTTTCCCTCCTTGAGCGGCGTGTGCTGAAGAAGAAAACTCTGTTTCTTCAACCTGGGGAGGTCTGTCGTCATTCCGCGTTTGTCGTTGACGGAGCGCTGAAAAGTTATACGGTGGATCCGGATGGCAAGGAGCACATTTTGAGCTTCGCTATGCAGGACTGGTGGATATCGGACCTTTACAGTCTTATTTCTCAAAAGCCGGCAATACTTTATATAGAAGCCATTGCCGATGCCGAAGTGCTCATGCTGTCGCGCGATAATCAGCAATTGTTGTTCGAGAAGGTACCGCAATTTGAGCGCTTCTTTCGCATCCTGATTGAGAAAGCGCTTGTAGCGAATCAGCAGAGGCTTATTGACAACCTCAGTTCGACGGCTGAAGAGCGGTATTTGCGTTTTCTTGAGAAGTATCCTTCCGTTCCTGCATGTGTGCCGCAGCACAACATCGCTTCTTATCTCGGCATCACGCCGGAGTTTCTAAGTAAAATCCGGGCCCGACTGGCGCGCGGAGAAGGTAAAGGCAGTTAATCACCTTTGACCAATTGAGGAAGTGTCAGGCTGAATCGAACAGCCAGAATCCGTATGACGAAAATCAACGTAACGGATAGTGCCAGGTTCACTTCGCGGTCGACTCCCGAATGATAGAGTATCAGGTAGAATACGGCGCCGAACAGGCATGCTGTGGCATAAATTTCTTTCCGGAAGAGGACGGGTGTTTCATTGATAAGCACGTCGCGTATGACACCCCCCATCACGGCGCTGAACATTCCCATGATCGCGGCGATCTCGGGTTTAACGCCGAGACTAAGCGCCTTTTCAACGCCAAGTACGGTAAAGAACGATATTCCCAGCGCATCAAAAAGGTGAAACGTCCGGCGTAATCGCTGAAGCCCTTTGTGGAAAAAGTACGCGACACCTACTCCGGCGATAATCGCATAGAGGAAGTTGATGTCTCCTATCCATACCAGAGGATAGCTTCCCAGCATGATGTCGCGAAGCGTACCGCCACCGATGGCCGTTACAAATCCGGTGAAGCCTGCACCAAACAGATCGTGATGCCGATCGCGGATGGCCAGCGCGCCGGAAATAGCAAAGAAGAAGGTTCCGAGTAGTTCGAAGGGATATTGTACACTTGTCATCGCCGAAAGTTAGCGAATAACGGAGGTTCCGGCTGGATTATTGACGGAATACCCAGGCATTGGCTTCCGCAATTTCTTCTCCCGTGATGGTGTGCCCCATATCGGGAAAGATGGAGACTTTTACGTCCGCGCCGAGCGTGGTCAGGAGGTTAGCGGTTTCATTTACCCGATCGGTGGGTACATGGGCGTCGGGGTCGGATGATCCGATGTAAACCCGCGTACCTGCGAAGTCGCCTTTATAACGCTCCGGCTCCACGCGTTCGCCAATCAGCCCTCCGGTAAATGCGGCTATTCCCCCCCACTTTCGGGCGTAACGGGTAGTAAATTCGAGTGTCAGGCATGCGCCCTGAGAAAACCCGGTGAAATAAATTTGCTCATCGGGGATCCCCGCCTTGTTTATATCGTCAATCACGGATGCCAGCACCTCAATGGCGGACGAAAGCCAGGGTTCGTTCTGTGCAGTGGGAGCGAGAAATGACAGGGGATACCACGTAAACCGCGTCGCCTGCGGGGCGATGAGGGCAAAACCTTCAACATCGAGATGAGCACCGAGGCCCAGAATATCGTCAGCAGGGGCACCACGGCCGTGAAGCATGACCACCACTTTTTGTGCGGCGGAAAGCTCAACGCCCGCGGTTCGCAAGTCTTTCTTATGCATACGGTTGAATTATCTCCCTTACTCAGATAAAAATAAGTTAATTCCGGCAACTGTACAGCATAAAACGTTGTTGTGGAGGCCGGGGTGGCTTTCTTAATCTAGTTCAAGGATTTCCCCCCATCTTTGGCGGTAACTTTGTTTCAACAAAAAGAAAAAAAACACGAAAAACTATGGCACAAACAAAATGGAATCTTGACCCTACCCACAGCGAAATCGGTTTTAAGGTCCGTCACATGATGATGACCAACGTTTCTGGCGAAATTGAAAAATTTGACCTCGTGGCTACAACCGAGGGCGACGATTTTTCAACCGCTGTTGTTGAGTTCACAGCCGACATGGCAACTATCAACACCCGTAACGCTGATCGCGATGCTCATTTGAAGGGCGCCGACTTTTTTGATGTTGAAAAGCACCCCAAGCTCGTATTCAAATCGACCGGTATAGAAAAGAAAGACGATGAGAATTTCATCGTAAAAGGTGATCTGACCATTCGCGATGTAACGAAGCCTGTGTCGTTGAATGTCGAATTCGGAGGCATTGGAAAAGACCCGTGGGGCAACACAAAAGCGGGTTTTACGGTCTCTGGAAAGATCGTTAGAAGTGAATTTGGTCTCAACTGGAACGCGGCCCTTGAAACAGGCGGAGTGCTGGTAAGTGATGAAGTTCGACTGAGTGGCGAAGTACAACTGGTACGTGGCGCGTAAGAATGAATATTAAATAAGAATGAATATTAAAATTTAACCATCCAACGAATTATAGAGTATGAACATGAAGAGAATCAGTCTATTTGTAGCCATGCTGGTTATTTCGGTCGGCGCATTCGCGCAAACCACCTGGCAAAATGATCCCTATCACTCGGTGCTGCGCTTCAGCGTTGATCACCTGGGAATCGCCGAAGTTCCTGGCCACTTCTCAGACTACACAGTGAAAGTCACCACTTCCCGTGAGGACTTCAGCGATGCTGTGGTAGAGCTCGAAGTGAAAACTGCGTCAATTAACACGCGTGTTGAAATGCGCGATGACCACCTGAAGAGTGCAGACTTTTTCGATGTAGAAAAGTATCCCACCATGACTTTCAGAAGCAAGGGGATCAAGAAGGCAGGCAAGAACAAATACACCTTAACGGGCGATCTTACTTTGCATGGTGTGACCAAGCCTGTCACCGTGACGCTCGAATACAGAGGTACAACAGAAAACCCCAACGCGAATGGAGCACCGGTTGCGGGTCTTAAAGTTACGGGCGAAATCAAGCGTTCTGATTTCAATCTCGGCGCCGGGTTCCCTGCGCCGATGATCAGCGACGTAGTGAAGATTGAAGCACACGGAGAGTTTGGGAAGATATAGTGATGGTGCTGGACGTGGATTCCGGCGTTAGCTGGGGTTCACGTCTTTTTTTGTTAGAGCTTAACCATTGAAATATTAGGATGTTGAACAGTATTTTTTCGATCAAGCAGCGCGGGAATCTGGATTGGCTGCTGCTGATGTTACGTGTGGGGACCGCCCTGTTTATGATCGTGGGGCATGGTTGGCCGAAACTGCTTTTATTTCTGAGCGGTGAACCGATTCAGTTTATTTCGTTCCTCGGAATGTCACCCGAGACATCGCTCGCGCTGGCTGTGTTTGCTGAGGTGCTCTGCTCCGTATTGATTCTTGTGGGCCTGGGTACACGTGTAGCAGTTTTGCCGCTCCTGGTGACGATGCTGGTGGCAGTGTTTTACTTTCACGCCGGCGATCCGTTTGTGAAGCAGGAGATGGGATTGCATTATATCCTGGTTTACATACTCCTGTTCTTTACCGGAAGTGGAAAAATATCAGCAGATTACTATCTTCAAAAGCGGCTGTCGGTTGCATGAATCGCTGATGTATGACATCATGGGAAGATCGAAAGCCATCAGCGAGAGCGATGGCTTTTTTTGTGTTGGAACGCTAATTTACTCAAGTCATTAGAATAGAATACTCAGTTATGAAACTGCTGGAAAATAAAGTAGCGATCATCACCGGGGCGGGCTCCGGAATCGGGTTGGCGGCGGCATCTCTGATGTCGAAGGAAGGCGCAAAGGTTGTCGTATCTGACATATCTCGTGAGAACGGGGAGAAGGCTGCGGAGCAGATAAACGCGGCAGGAGGCGAAGCGATTTTCGTTCTCGCTGATTCGTCGAAATCCGAAGACAATGAAGCACTGGTAAAGGAAACGCTGAAGCATTTCAAGAGACTCGATATAGCTGTGAACAACGCAGGGATCGGAGGTCCGTTGGCTCCTACAGGAGAGTATCCGATCGACGGCTGGCAAAAGGTGATTGAGATAAACTTGTCGGGCGTTTTTTATGGTATGCGATATCAGATTCCCGCGATGTTGTCGAATGGAGGATCCATTATTAACGTCGCTTCCATTCTTGGAAACACAGGGACAAAGGGATCGCCGGCCTACGTTGCGGCGAAACACGGAGTAGTAGGTTTGACGAAGGCGGCGGCGCTTGAGTATGCCGACAAGAAAATCCGTGTTAACGCTATCGGGCCGGGGTACATCAACACGCCCCTGTTGAGCTCTTTGGATGACGCCACCCTTAATGCGCTTATTGCGCTTCATCCGGTTGGTCGATTAGGAGAAGCGGATGAAGTCGCAGAGCTCATCGTGTGGCTTGCCTCCGGCAAGGCGTCGTTTGCTACAGGAGCTTATTATCCAGTTGATGGAGGTTATCTCGCCCAGTAGCTTTTACGTTAAATTACAATATGAAGGCAGGTGCAATAAAAATCGTGGTTGTCGGCGGAGGGTTTGCGGGTATTAACCTGGTAAAACGCCTCGCCAATGACTCGCGATTTTGGGTTACGTTGGTTGATCAGGATAACTATCACTCCTTCAATCCCCTCTTTTATCAGGTAGCCATGGCTTTTATTGAGCCTTCCAACATAAGCTACCCTTTCCGAAGATTGTTTCAGGAGAAGGAAAATCTCAGATTTCATCTGGGGCGATTGGAACGGGTTGTGCCTGAAGAAAAACGGATTGAGACAGACACCGGAGCGCTCAACTACGATTACCTGGTACTTGCTGTGGGCACGGAGAGCAACTACTTTGGAATGGAGAACGTTCGACTCCATTCGTGGCCCCTTAAGTCGATCAGTGATGCGACGAATCTCAGGAATCACCTTCTTCTCAATATGGAGGCTGCGACAAGAACCACCGATCCGGAAGAGCGGCGCTGTCTTCTGAATATCGTTATCGCAGGAGGAGGCCCAACAGGCGTGGAAGTGGCGGGTATGCTGGCTGAAATGGCCAGGCATATCGCCCCGAAGGAGTATCCGGAGCTCCCCCGGATTGCTGCGCCGATTTATCTCGTGGAGGCTGCCCCCGTCTTACTCGGCCCTATGAGTAAGAGGTCGCAGGAAGAAGCTACGCGTGTATTGCGGAAACTTGGAGTACAGGTCAAACTCAATGTCGCCGTGAAAGATTATGTCGATGGCGAAGTGATATTATCAAATGGTGACCGAATCAAGACCTGCTCGCTGATCTGGACGTCGGGGGTAATAGGACGGGAGATCCCCGGAATCCCTGCCGAGGCCATTGGTCGGGCCCGGCGGATTAAAGTTGATGACTACAATCGCGTAGTAGGAATGGATAACATATTTGCCATCGGCGACCTTGCGTTGTTGACCACCGATAACCGATATCCCAATGGTCACCCGATGCTGGCACAAGTGGCGATTCAGCAGGGTAAGCTACTCGCCGCCAACCTTCGCCGTATGGCCGAGGGCAAGGAACCGGAACCGTTCAAGTATCGCGACAAGGGTAGTATGGCCATCATCTCGAAGTACAAGGCCGTGGTCGACCTGCCTAATGGTTTCGTAAAAGGTTTCCTCGCGTGGGTAATCTGGTTGTTTATTCACCTGATACCTATTACGAGCTTTCGAAACAAAGTCAAGCTGGCCTTCAGCTGGCTTTGGTCATTTATGACCAATGACCCGACTTTACGCCTTGTCATCCGTCCGCAATCACCCCGGAGAACCTGATTATTCATATCTATGGAAAAATACATTGTGCCTGGCGGGGCCAGAATTGGTCACGTTCATCTGAAGGTTTCCAATCTCGAGAAAGCCCTTTGGTTTTATCGCGATTTGCTTGGCTTTGAACTGACGACCATGTACGGAGACCAGGCTGCTTTTCTTTCCGCGGGGGGATATCATCATCACATTGGTCTGAATACCTGGCAGTCGCTGGGAGCACCGCCGGCCTCCCCGCGAAGTGTTGGACTCTACCATACCGCTATTTGTTATCCGGAACGCCGCGACCTGGCGGTGATTCTCGATCGGTTACGCAAGGCGAATTACGCGTTGACCGGGGCAAGCGATCATGGCGTGTCTGAAGCGCTTTACCTCAACGATCCCGACAATAATGGTGTAGAGCTCTACTGGGATCGGCCCCGTGACCAGTGGCAATACCGCGACGACGGATCGATCGTTATGGTTACCGAGCCCCTCAACCTCCGCGATCTGATGGCGGAACTCGATAAATAGTCACCGGTTATTTTTTTTTGTAAGCCCTGAACATTCCTCGGGGTATCAGTGTTTTCATGCCATTATATTATGAGCATGAGAGTAGACATCTGGTCCGATATCCGTTGCCCGTTTTGTTACATCGGCAAGAGAAAGTTCGAAAAAGCCCTGGAATCTTTTTCCAATAAGGATTCCATAGAGATTGTGTGGCACAGCTTTCAGCTTGATCCCGGCTTGAAAACGCAGCCCGGCCTCCACACGTACGACTATCTTGCCCAGATTAAGGGGATGAGTCGCGATCAGGTGGTACAAATGCACGATCATGTCAAGCAATCGGCGGAAGAGGTCGGTCTGACGTTCGACTTCGATCGCGCAGTGGTTGCTAATTCTTTCCACGCGCACAGGCTGTTGCAGCTTGCCAGGTTGCATAATCGCGCTGATGCAGCTGAAGAGCATCTTTTCCGCGCTCATTTTACCGAAGGGAAAAACATCGATGATATACCGACCCTTAAGAAGATTGGTCTTGCGATCGGCCTCGAGGAAGCGGAGGTCAGTGAGACGCTATCCTCGCAACGGTTTGCAGACAAAGTTCAGGAAGATGAGATCATGGCCCGACACATAGGCATTCGCGGTGTCCCTTTTTTCCTTTTCAATAACCGCTTTGCTGTTTCCGGCGCTCAACCGCCCGAGGTATTCCTTCAGACGCTCGAGAAGGCATGGGCCGACGCGCGACAAGAGAGCTAATGAAAAAAATATTTTTCGATTTCTGGTATTTCAACGTAACATTGCGACCCGAATGAACGTTCAGTCGAGTTGTGTTGTTAGCCGACCGTGGAAGATTTAACCGAGAAAAAACAGGCCATTTTTGAGAGTCTCCTTGATCTAATCAAGGACCACGGTTTTCACGGCGCCCCTATGAGTCAGTTGGCGCGAAATGCCGGTGTGGCCGCCGGAACCATATACCATTATTTTGAAAGCAAGGAGCAGCTTATCTGCGAATTGTACCAATACAACCGTGCTCGTATCAGCCGCGTCATTGAAGGCGTACTGAATACCGACGGCTCATATGAGGAGCGATTTTATCGACTGTGGAACGAACTCTATCGGTTCTACGTAAAGCATCCTAACGTTCTGATTTTCTTCGAGCAGTTTATTAATTCGCCCTATAACAGCGGTCGCTATCTCGACAACAAGAGCGGCCCGTTATACCAGTTTTTTCAACGAGGTATCCGGGAAGGTGTATTCCAATCAACGAACGCCGAGATCCTGATGGTACTGGTTTTTGGAAGTATCAACGCCACTGCCAAACTCAGTACGTTTGGCTCGCTCCATATTGGCAGACAACAGCTCGACAAAGTAGCGGGTATGTTGTGGAGAGGAATTACGATCGATTCGAGTCATAGCAAAGAAACAAGTAAACAAACACTACGAACCAAATGAAACGCTTAAAGTATCCGGTATTGATAGTCCTGACGGTTTTGATGTTGTCGTCTTGTGGCAATGAGAACCAGCAAGCACCGGTAGCCAATCGACCGGCGCCATTTCCTGCTGTGGAGGTTCCTCAACGGACTGTTACGGGTTATTCATCTTATCCCGCCAGTATTGAAGGAACGGTTAACAGCGCGGTTCGCGCGAAGGTTGCCGGATACATTACTGGGGTACTTGTTGATGAGGGACAGCGCGTGAAGAAGGGACAGACCCTTTTTACGCTGGAGACACAGGCGCTTACACAGGACGCTGGTGCGGCGAAAGCAAATGTTCAGGCAGCCGAGGTGGAAGTCAATAAGTTGAAACCACTTGTTGAAAAAGGAATCATCAGTCAGGTGCAGTTGGAAACCGCTGAGGCTCGTTTGGCGCAGGCTCGTGCGAATTATAATGCTATTACGGCCAATATTGGTTATGCTACGATAAAGAGTCCTATTGATGGTTACGTCGGTGCTATCAACTTTCGTCAAGGCGCGCTTGTAAGCCCCGGTGATCCCACGCCGCTCACGACGGTAGCTCAGATCGACCAGGTGTACGCCTACTTTGCGTTGAACGAACGCGACTACCTGAACTTCCTTCTGGATACCGAGGGTAACACCCTTTCCGAGAAGATCGCCAATTTCCCTAAGGTGGAGTTACAGTTGGTGAACGGCCAGATTTACGAAGAGAAGGGACGGATCGAGACGGTTACAGGACAAGTAAACCGCTCGACTGGTACAGTTACATTCAGAGCGACATTTCCGAATCCTAATCGCCTGCTGACAAACGGTAACAGTGGACGCATACGTGTTCCGCGTGTTTTCGAGAATGTTCCCGTAGTTCCGCAGACAGCGACCTTCGAACAACAAGGTATTGTCTATGTCTATAAAGTAGTAGGTGACAGCGTTGCGGTTACAACTCCTATCGGAGTGACCGAACGAGTGGGAAGTGTTATAGTGGTAAATGACGGAGTGCAGCCGGGCGATAAGGTTGTAACGTCGGGCTTTGGCCGGCTTCGGGATAACATGCCGATTCAGCCGCAACTCTTGCCGTTCGATAGTGTAGCCAACGCGTTGGAAGTCGTATTTAAATAAGAAATTACGCGATGCTCAAGAGATTTATAGACAGACCGGTATTATCGACGGTCATATCCATCATCATTCTCGTTCTTGGTGTATTGGGTATTATTACCCTGCCTGTTACGCAGTATCCTGATATTGCGCCTCCTACCGTTCAGGTGACAGCGACCTTCCCGGGTGCCAACGCTCAGACAGTATTGGAAAGCGTTATCATTCCCATTGAAGAGCAAATTAACGGGGTTGAGGGTATGGACTATATCCAGTCGACAGCCAGCAACAACGGGATGGCGCAAATCCGTGTTTATTTCCGTCAGGGAATTGACCCCGACATTGCTTCTGTAAACGTTCAGAACCGCGTGGCGCGCGCCAATGCTGTATTGCCTTCTGAAGTGATCCAATCGGGTGTGATCACTCAAAAGCAACAGACGAGTGCATTGATGTTCCTCACGGTCTATTCGGAAAACGAGGCCTACGACGCGACATTTATACAGAACTATCTCAACATAAACGTTCTTCCCGCGCTCAAGCGAATCTACGGCGTGGGCGACGTTTCGGTGTTCGGTGCGAAGAACTATGCCATGCGTATCTGGCTTAAGCCCGAGAAGCTGGCGGCTTACAATCTTATTCCGGCCGATGTTGTCGCTGCTCTGAACGAACAGAGTCTTGAAGCGGCTGCGGGATCGCTGGGACAGAATAACGCAGAAGCTTTTGAATACGTTATCCGCTACGGTGGTCGGTTTAAGACGGAAGAACAGTATCGGGATATTGTGATCAAGGCGCTTGACAATGGCCAGTTCCTCCGATTGTCGGATGTCGCCGAGGTGGAATTGGACGCCGAAGGATACAGCGCAATCTCTTATACCAACAACCTTCCCGGCGTGAGTATGGGCGTTTATCAAACGCCGGGCTCCAATGCTCAGGAAATTATTGAAAATGTTCACGCAACCGTCAACGAGCTTAAGAAGGATTTCCCGAGGGGCCTTAACGTCGTTGTGAACTTCGACACCAACGAGTTCCTCAACGCCTCCATCGCCAAGGTGGTTACAACGTTACTCGAGGCGTTTGTGCTGGTCTTTATCGTCGTTTTCATATTCCTTCAGGATTTTCGGTCAACACTAATTCCGGCTATTGCTGTACCCGTCTCTATTATCGGAACGTTTTTCTTTCTGAATCTTTTCGGGTACTCTATTAACCTTCTCACCTTGTTCGCGCTTGTACTTGCGATTGGTATTGTCGTCGACGATGCTATTGTGGTTGTGGAGGCGATTCACGCCAAACTCGAGTCAGGGGCGAAGTCGGCACTTAACGCGGCTCACTCGGCCATGGAGGAAATTACAGGCGCGATTATCTCAATCACGCTCGTTATGGCTGCGGTGTTTATTCCTGTTACTTTTATCAGTGGTCCGACAGGTGTGTTCTACGAACAATTTGGGGTGACACTGATGGTGGCAATTGCTATCTCGGCCGTAAACGCCTTGACGTTAAGTCCCGCTCTCTGTGCCCTGCTACTGAAACCGCATGACACACACCATGAACGACGTGGTTTTCTCAATCGCTTCTTTACATCTTTCAATACGGCGTTTGAAGCCACGACGAGACGCTATACCCGTTCACTGGGTTTTCTTTACCGACACAAGTGGATCACCGCTGCGATACTAATCCTTTCCATCGCAGGCATCTGGTGGGCGAATTCTACTACCTCGACCGGATTTGTTCCGGTGGAAGACCGCGGGATGATTTTTACGAACATTGAGCTACCTCCCGGAGCTACTCTTGACCGTACTACCGCAGTAACTCAGGAGCTATACGATAAGATCAAGGAAATTCCCGGGTTTGAAACGGGTTCGTTGGTCAATGGTTTCAGTCTTATTTCCGGCGCCGGAAGTAACTTCGGTCTTGGATTTCTCAAACTGAAACCCTGGAGCGAACGAAAGGATGAGTCGATGTCGGTTGAGTCGATTATGGGGCAGATGTATGCTGCCGCGGCGACTATTCCGGAGGCAACGATTATTTTCTTTGCACCGCCGAGCATTCCGGGTTTCGGGATATCTTCAGGATTCGAGCTGTCGGTGCTCGATCGCTTCGGTGGAAGTTTCTCCGAACTTGATGAGGTGACGCAAGACTTCGTTCGTCAGCTGTCGCAACGGCCGGAGATTCAATATGCGGCCTCGTCGTTCAATACCCACTATCCGCAGTATGAGATTCAGTTGAACGTTCCCAAGGCCAAAGAGGCCGGCGTGTCTGTGAGCAGTATCTTCTCCACGCTGCAAGGGTATATCGGTGGGATTTATGCCGCCAACTTCTCGCGTTTTGGGAAACAATACCGTGTTTATGTGCAGTCGATGCCGGAAGACCGGTCGCGGGTTGAAGACCTGAACTCTTTGTTCGTACGTAACGACCAGGGACAAATGGCTCCCATTACTGAGTTCGTAGAACTGAAGCGTATCTACGGACCGCAGGCGGTTACCCGCTTTAACCTGTTTAACGCTGCAGAGGTAAATGGCGCCGCAGCACCCGGATATTCAACGGGTGATGCTATTAACGCAGCTCTGGAAGAGAGTCGTAACCTGCCTCCCAACTTCATTATAGACTGGACCGGATTGACGCGTGAGGAAATCTCCGCGGGTAACCAGGCCTTCTTTATTGTTGTGCTCAGCGTATTGTTTGTGTATTTCATTTTAGCGGGGCAATACGAGAGCTACTTAATTCCTCTGGCCGTTCTGCTCTCTTTGCCGGTGGGGATGATGGGAGCGTATCTGACGACGAAGTTTGCCGGTCTTGAGATAAATATCTACTTCCAGATTGCATTGATTATGCTTCTGGGACTTCTGGCGAAGAACGCGATTTTGATTGTTGAGTTTGCTATCCAGCGGAGACGCGCAGGATATTCGATTGTAGACGCGGCGATTGAAGGTGCGCGGGTCAGGCTGCGTCCTATCCTTATGACGTCTTTTGCGTTCATCATCGGCTTGTTGCCCCTGGTCTTTGCCGGAGGCGTTGGTGCTGCCGGGAACCGCTCCATCGGAACCGGTGCGGTCGGCGGCATGCTCGTCGGTACGATCCTCGGGGTATTCGTTATTCCAATCCTTTACATCCTGTTCCAATGGTTACAGGACAAGGTATCCAGAAAGAAAGAGATTCCCGACACGAGTACTAACTGATGGCTATTAAACGAATCATGAGAAAGAATTTTTTCGTCAGCATTGCAGCATTGTTCCTGGTAATGGTTACGCTGCAGTCCTGTTTTGTTGGGAAAGTATACACGCGTCCCGAAGTAGTCGAAAGCAAGTACTTTCGTACTGACTCGCTGGCACAGGACAGTACCACTCTCGCCGAGTTTTCCTGGCGGGAGTTGTTTACCGATTCTTTGCTTGTCGGACACATTGAAAGGGCGCTCGAGCATAATATCGATATCCGTATTGCCCTTCAGCAAATTGCCGCGGCGCACGCCTATTACAAACAAGGCAAGGCCGGAAACCTTCCTCTTGTGAATGGATCGGCCCAGGCGACGCACCAACAACTCGCGCGCAACAGTCAGTTTGGAACTTTCTTTGACGGTGGGCTCACACAGTATGAAGTCACTGCTTCACTGTCGTGGGAGGCCGACATCTGGGGGAAGATACGCAGCAACAAGAGGGCACTGGAGGCTTCTTATCTCCAATCAGTAGCAGCCCACCAAGCCGTGAAGACTGAGCTTGTGGCGAGCATCGCCTCGCTCTACTATCAGTTGCTTGCCCTCGACGAACAGGAACGCATCACCGAAGAAACCATTCGTACACGAGAGGTTGCTTTGGAAACTACTGAGGCACTCAAGTCGGCAGGAACGGTGTCTGAGGTTGCGGTCAAGCAGACCGAGGCGCAACTCCATACAGCAAGGGCGTTGCTCATTGAACTGAGACGGAATATCAGATTGCTTGAGAATACTTTTTCAATGTTGCTTGGCGATGAACCCCACGCCATTGAGCGAACGGCGTTGAGCGACCAACAGCCAATCGATCAGATCCCGGCAGGATATCCCATTCAGCTTCTCAGGAACCGGCCCGATGTAATGGCCGCGGAATTCGGATTGATCAATGCGTTTGCGCTGACAAATGTGGCGAAAAGCAACTTCTATCCTTCGCTAACGGTTTCGGCTACGGGCGGACTTCAAAGTCTGGAGCTCGATCGGTTGTTTAGCGTAAATTCTTTGTTCGCGAACGTTGTGGCGGGATTGACTCAACCTATTTTCAATCAACGACGCATTCGTACGCAGTACGAGGTCTCGCAATCGCAGCAGGAGCAGGCATACCTGCGTTTCCGTCAGTCGATTCTGAATGCCAGCAGGGAAGTGTCGGATGCGCTTTACACCTACAACGCCGCAAGTCAGATTATCCAGGTGCGTTCCGACGAGTTCGCAGCTTATGATGTCGCTACTGCTTATTCCGAAGAACTCTTGAACAGCGGCCTCGCCAATTATCTCGAGGTGTTGACAGCGCGTCAAAACGCGCTTAACTCACGACTAAACCTTATCGGGGCGCAATACGACAGGCTGGATGCCATCGTCGACCTTTATCGCGCACTCGGAGGAGGCTGGCGATAACGCGGGTATAAGACAAGGTTATTAGAAGAAGGTGTTGGTCGGACACCTTCTTTGGTTTTATCCGTGGCATTGCTCACGGTGCGTAACGTCATTTCTTGCTATCTTTCATCGGACAATCAACCGTATGTCAGATCAGTCTTTGAATTGGCTCATTATAGTCGATGTGACTTACGTCGCGATCCTCGTCGTCACAGCGATTCGTATCATCTGGGATACAACAGCTACACACAAGACGCTGGCTTATCTCCTGCTCGTTTTTTTTGTCCCCATTTTCGGCGTTCTGTTCTATTTCTCCTTCGGTGTAAACTATCGCAAACGCAAGGTCTATTCCAAAAAGCTTATCAAGGATGATCAACTCCGCAGGCGGGTAATCCGCCAGATTATCACACGTTCGGAAGCCAACCTGCGCGCTTACAGGGAACGGATCGGAAATGCGACGGGACTGGCACGACTGCTTCTAAACTCGAGTATTAGTCCGCTGACGATCGGAAATCGAGTCAGGGTACTGGTCAACGGCGAGGAGAAGTTTCCTGAAGTTCTTGAAAGCTTGCGATCGGCCCGACATCACATCCATCTGGAGTATTACATATATGAGGAGGGCGAAATTGGCAATGAAATCGCCGAAGTGTTGATGGCAAAGGCGAGAGAAGGCGTTAAAGTACGTGTTATCTACGATGCCTTTGGGAGCCGGGGCTTGCGTCGCCGGTTCATTCGTGACCTAAGGTCGGCCGGAGTGGAAGTATTCCCTTTCAACCGAATTCACTTCGCCCCTCTGGCCAATCGACTCAACTACCGCAATCACCGGAAGATTATTGTTGTCGACGGAGCAACCGGATTTGTAGGAGGATTAAATATCAGTGATCGTTACGCGAACTATACACCCCGCCTCGGACGTCGGCCGGAGGTGTTTTGGCGCGATACTCATGTGCGTATAGATGGTCCCGGGGTAATGCATCTTCAGTATTTGTTTTTTTGCGACTGGAATTTTTGCGCAAAACAGGATCTGGCACCCGACGCCGACTATTTTCCCCTGAAGCGATTTCCCGGTGGTGAAGAGAGTGTTCAGATAGCGGCCAGCGGTCCTGATTCGCCAGCGTCGACGATCATGTTGTCGATGGCGAAGGCCATTAACCTGGCGCGTAGGGAGATCCTTATTTCTACACCCTATTTTATCCCCGGCGAGACAATTCTCAATGCGATACGCGTGGCGGCGCTGTCCGGCGTTTCGGTAAAGATCCTTGCTCCCGGCTTATCCGATTCGCGATTAGTAAATGCCGCTGCCTGGTCATACTACGACGACCTCCTAAGCGCTGGCGTGGAAATTTATCTCTATCGGAAAGGATTCATTCATGCCAAGAGTATGGTAGTGGACGACAATCTCTCCGTAGTGGGCACCGCTAACATGGATTACCGCAGCTTTGAATTGAATTTCGAAGTCAACGCGGTGGTATATAGCGAAGGGGTCGCCAGAACGCTTCGGGAAATCTTCATGGAAGACCTGAAGGATGCTGAGCGAATCGACCCGGTGACATGGAGGGAGCGCACCATATTCAAACAGATACCGGAAAAGATGGCCCGTTTGCTGTCGCCACTCCTTTAAGTAAACCTATGGAATTTCACCTCGAGTCTCACGAGCGGGTTGCCGAAGAATTCAATACGAACAAGCGCGGCCTTACCGCGGGCGAAGTGGAGAAGAGGATGGAGCAGTATGGCCCGAATACACTGCAGGCGGGCAAGCGAAAATCAGTCGCTCGGATGTTCTTCGAGCAAATGACCGATTTCATGATTATTATTCTCCTCGCTGCCGCCGTAGTGTCCGGGTTTGTGGGTGAACTGACGGATACCTATGTTATCCTGGCGATCGTACTATTAAATGCAATTGTAGGGGTCGTGCAGGAGTATCGCGCGGAGAAAGCTATTGAGGCCTTGCAGAAAATGGCAGCCAATAACGCGCGTGTAATCCGGGACAACCACACGGTCGAAATACCGGCAGCCGAGGTGGTGCCAGGCGATGTTGTAATCCTTGAGCCCGGAAACATAGTCCCGGCCGATCTTCGCCTGTTTGAGTCGCACACTCTCAAAATAAATGAATCGGCTTTGACCGGCGAATCGGTTGACGTTGACAAGACGACCCGAGCGCTCCCGCCGGGCGAGTACACTCTGGGCGATCGTCTTAACCTGGCATACCGCGGTACCTTCGTCACCCACGGTCGTGGCCGCGGTTATGTCATTAAAACCGGTATGGAAACCGAGTTTGGCCGAATTGCGGGGATGATTCAAACGGCTGAAGTAAAAACACCCTTGCAAAAGCGACTTGGCGCCTTTGGAAAGTTACTGACGGTTGTAGTATTGATTTTGTGTGCCGCCTTCTTCTTTGCCGGGTGGGCGAGGGGTGAGGAGTGGAGTACGATGTTGCTGACCTCGATCTCTCTTGCCGTAGCAGCAATCCCTGAAGCGCTGCCCGCATTGGTTACCGTTGCCCTGGCGTTGGGGGCTAAAAAGCTGGTGGCGAACAATGCACTGATTCGTAAGCTGCCGGCAGTAGAGACACTGGGCTCCGTCACTTATATCTGCTCCGATAAGACTGGGACACTTACGATGAACAGGATGACGGTGCAGGAAGTATATGCGCCGCCGGAAGGAGACGTGCCGATGACAGCCTTTTCTGGAAGAGAAGGTTTGCTACGGGCGATTGCTCTGAATAACGATGTCGGTAAGAATGGTGACGGAAACTGGATAGGGGAGTCAACCGAAGTTGCCCTGGCAAGATTCGCCGCCGAGCACGGCTACGAACGAAAAGAACAGGAGGACTCGTTCCCACGAATCGCGGAAATTCCTTTCGATTCAAAGCGGAAGTGCATGACAACGCTTCATCGTACGGATGACGGAGTTGTTGCTGTTGTGAAAGGGGCGGTGGATGTACTACTGCACAAACTCAGTGATGCTCAGCGACAGTCGGCCGATGCGTATGAACGTGAGGCTGATAATATGGCTGATCGTGGGTATCGCACGCTTGGTTATGCTGTTCGTTTCTTTTCCGAAATGCCAAAATGGGAGAAGGAGTCGGAGGTGGAATCATCGCTGACGCTGATTGGTATCGCGGGACTTATAGATCCGCCGCGCGAAGAGGCAAAGGATGCTGTAGCGGAATGCAAGCAAGCTGGTATCCGACCGGTAATGATTACCGGCGATCACAAGCTTACTGCGCGGTCGATCGCGAAGGAACTTGGGATTCTCACAAAAGATGCGCTGGTAGTGACAGGCCCTGAGTTGCAAAAGATGGACGACGCGACCTTTGCCGATAAGGTAGAGCGAATCCGAGTCTATGCACGGGTGAGTCCTGAGCAGAAGCTCCGTATTATTCATGCTCTGCAAAACAAGGATCACTTTGTCGCGATGACCGGTGATGGCGTCAATGACGCGCCGGCCCTGAAAAACGCTGACATCGGTATCGCGATGGGGATCAATGGAACAGAAGTTTCAAAAGAGGCGGCTCATATGATCCTGCTAGATGACAACTTCACCACTATTGTGAAAGCTGTGCGGCATGGGCGTCGCATCTTTGATAACATTCTCAAGTTCATCAAGTATATCATGACCGGGAATTCGGGGGAAATATGGGCGTTGTTCCTTGCGCCATTCCTGGGGTTGCCCATACCCCTTCTGGCGATTCATATCCTTTGGGTGAATCTTATTACCGATGGCTTACCCGGACTGGCCCTTGCGTCTGAGCGAGCGGAGCCCAATATTATGGAACGGCCACCCAGAAGTCCGGGAGAGAACGTCTTTTCCGGCGGAATGGGATGGCATATCCTGTTTTTCGGATTGCTTATTGGTTTGCTTACGCTCGGCATGCAATGGTATGCCATCGAGCATTCGGGAAGCCACTGGCAAACGATGGCTTTTTCGGTCTTGTGCTTTGCCCAGCTGTTTCATGTGTTGGCGATACGATCAAATACCGAGTCGTTGTTTTCGCTCGGTTTGTTTTCCAATATACCGATGGTTGTTGCACTCGCGATCACGGTTGCCTTGCAGCTGATGGTTGTCTATATCCCGTTTTTCAACGAAGTCTTTCGTACACAGCCGCTGACGTGGCAGGAGCTCGGTCTCACCGTGGTGGTCGCTTCGGTTGTTTTCTGGGCAGTAGAGATCGAAAAGTGGGTACGCAGGTCTCGTAAAAGCCCTGAGTGATTGTCGGACTGTTATTGTTGATAAAATATCAGTATCTTGATTTTCGACATTTTACGCTTATGGAACAGGATTATCTCGGAATAAAGCGAACACTTTCGCTCGACGGTCGCGAACTGAGTTACTACAGTTTGAAGGCTCTGGAAGAAAAGGGATACGCTGTAAGGCATTTGCCCTTCACTATTCGCATTCTCCTGGAGAATGCACTGCGAAATTACGATGGTTACGTGGTAACCAGAGAGCATGTTGAGACGCTGTTAAACTGGAAGCCGCAACCGACTGACAAGGATATTCCCTTCGTTCCTGCGCGCGTGCTGATGCAGGACTTTACCGGTGTTCCCGCTATTGTCGATATCGCATCCCTGCGTGCGGAGATGTCTCGGAAAGGGAAGGATCCTTCGCGGATTAATCCGTTAATTCCTGTTGATCTTGTCATCGATCACTCCGTGCAGGTGGATTACTATGGCCATGTAAATGCGTTCCGTAGAAACGTCGAGCGTGAGTACGAGCGAAATGGTGAACGATATCGTTTCCTGAAGTGGGCACAGGGGGCATTTGACAATTTTGCCGTTGTTCCTCCCGGTATGGGAATATGTCATCAGGTGAACCTCGAATATCTTTCGCAGTGTGTTGTTGAGCGCGACGGCGTGCTGTTCCCCGATACACTTGTAGGAACCGATTCGCATACCCCGATGGTGAACGGATTGGGTATTCTGGCTTATGGGGTAGGAGGTATCGAGGCAGAAGCCGCTATGCTTGGTCAGCCACAGTTCTTTACTATGCCGGAGGTAGTTGGACTGAAGCTGACCGGAAAGCTTCCGGTGGGCAGTACGGCGACCGATCTGGTGCTCACTATTACCGAGCTTCTTCGAAGAACGCATGTTGTAGGAAAATTTGTCGAAGTATTTGGTGATGGACTTGATGCGCTGTCTGTGCCTGATCGCGCGACGATTGGAAATATGTCGCCGGAATTCGGGTGTACCGTTACGTTTTTCCCCGTAGATGACAAGACGCTGGAGTATCTCGATAAAACGAACCGGGATACAAAAGTTATTAGCCGTACTGAACGTTACTCGAAGGAGAACTTGCTGTGGCGTGAGCGCGCGGACGAGGTCACGTATACTGAGGTCGTTGAATTGGATCTCGGCTCCGTGGAACCTACCATTTCAGGTCCGAGTCGTCCACAGGACAAAATCCTCCTCAGGGATGCGAAGCGTGTTATCAGCGAGTTGATCGAGAAGAAATATTTTCGGAAATACATTCAGTTCAGCGACCGGCCGCTAAGTCGTTGGGCAGGTGAAGGAGGCAATGTTGCACCATCACAAGTCACAACGTTGGAGCCCGACGATATGCGTTCAGTGGAGGTGACCCATGAGGGCGAAACCTTTCATCTGAGTGATGGTGATCTGGTAATCGCGGCTATTACGAGTTGTACGAACACTTCGAATCCCGAAGTGATGATTGGAGCGGGTCTGGTTGCCGCGAAGGCATTAGAAAAAGGACTTAAGGTGAAACCTTGGGTGAAGACCAGCCTGGCTCCGGGATCAAGGGTTGTGACGGATTACCTTGCGGAGTCTGGCTTGCTGGAGAAACTGGAGAAGATGAAGTTTCACGTTGTGGGATACGGGTGTACTTCATGTATTGGGAACTCCGGTCCGCTGGCTGATCCGATCGCGGAAGCAATAACCCATAACGATCTGGTGGTAGCGGCATGTCTGTCGAGCAATCGAAATTTCGAGGCGCGTATACACCCGCAGGTGAAAATGAACTTCCTTATGTCGCCCCTTCTGGTGGTTGCCTATGCCATCGCTGGTCGCATGGATATTGATATGCGATCCGAGCCGCTCGGTGTAGATAGCGCAGGGAATCCGGTATTCCTCCGGGATATCTGGCCGACGGAAGAGGAGGTTCAGAAGATCAGCGGCGAAGTGGTGCGGAAAGAGTACTTCCAGCGAAATTACAGTACCATCTTCGATGGGGATGAGCAATGGCAGAATCTTGAGGTCCCGCAGGATGAAGCGTATCAGTGGGATCCGCAGTCGACGTACGTGAAAGAGGCACCGTTCTTTGTGAACCTTCCGGAGAAGCCTGAACCTATTCGCCCCATTCTGGACGCCCGTGCGTTGCTGGTGTTGGGTGATTCGATTACGACCGACCACATTTCGCCTGCCGGAGCGTTTAGTCAGAATACTCCCGCCGGGCAGTACCTGCTCGAGCGCGGCGTTGCTCCCAGTGAATTTAATTCATACGGTTCGCGCCGCGGAAATGATGAAGTGATGGTGCGCGGCACATTCGCCAACGTCCGGATTAAGAACCGGCTGGCCAATCGTGAAGGAGGTTTTACGAAGTATCTGCCTACGGGCGAGGAGATGACGGTTTATGAAGCTTCTATTCGTTATAAGCAGGATCAGACGCCGCTTGTCGTACTCGCCGGAAGGGAGTACGGTAGTGGCTCGTCTCGTGACTGGGCGGCGAAAGGAACCTGGTTGCTTGGCATCCGCGCGGTAATCGCGGAGAGTTTTGAACGGATTCACCGCAGCAATCTTGTCGGCATGGGGGTGTTGCCTCTGCAGTTTGTCAACGGAGAGAATACGGAATCGCTTGGACTCGATGGTACCGAAGTATTCGCCATCCCGTCGCTGACCGACGACGTTCAACCGGGACAACGACTAACGGTGTCGGCACGGAAAAGTGACGGATCGGAAAAAACGTTTGAGGTAATTTGCAGACTTGACAGTAAGATCGAGATAGACTACTACCGCAACGGAGGTATTCTTCACTACATGCTGCGTAAGCTCGCCTAGGTTTAGCTACCGGTCTCTCACACAACGGAAACCGAGATTCGACATCCCCGAGTCAAAGGCAGTACCTTGCCGGGCACTGGGGCGATAGTTCACGCAATATTCGTCGGAGCAAAGAAACGAACCGCCTTTCGATACCCGCTTGATCGCATAGGGCTCGAAGGGATCCCAGGACTTCTCCGGACCCTTCGGATCAACAGTAAGGGGCGCGCGTGCGAGTTGCTTGAAGTAATCGACGTGGTACCAATCACTGGTCCACTCCCATACGTTCCCAATCATGTCGTAGAGACCGTATGCATTCGCAGGAAAACTTCTCACCGGAGAGAGTCTCTCAAAGCCATCTTCTTCGAGGTTGCGGTTGGGAAAACTACCCTGAAAAGTGTTGGCCATGTATCGTCCATTGACTTTGACCGTATTTCCCCAGGCATAACGTTGCTGTTCAACGCCACCTCGGGAGGCAAATTCCCATTCAGCTTCTGTAGGCAAACGCTTGTCGGCCCATTCACAATAAGCGGCAGCATCTTCATAGGCAATGTGTACTACAGGGTGTTGCATCCGGCCTTCAAGATCGCTACCGGGTCCCTCCGGGTGCTTCCAGGATGCCCCGGCGACCCAATGCCACCACTGCGTATAATCGTTGAGGGTGACCGGTTCTGAGGGGGGAATGAAAACCAGCGATCCCGGCACCAGCAGACTATCCGGGGGAGGAGGCGTGTTGGGGGGTGACTGCTTTTTTAAATCCTCCCAGGAGGGCTTTCGCTCGGCTACCGTTATATAGCCGGTAGCGCCTACGAACGCTGCGAATTGTTCGTTCGTGACTTCGGTCTCGTCCATCCAGAATCCACTTACCCGAACCTGGTGTGCCGGTCGCTCGTGATCATACGCCTCTGCATCATCGGTACCCATGATGAACGTCCCGCCCGGAATCCAGACCATCCCCTCCACTTTTTCCAGCGGCGGGGATTCAGGTTCATGCTGATCAGTAGGTTTTGTCTGACAGCCTACAAAGAGCAAAAACAGGCAGAGAAGGGCAATTCGCGATAAGTGTACGGGTAAAGGCATGGCAAACGTTTGATGGTTCAATAAACCAATTCATCGACGATTATTCAAATCCAATCCCTAAAACGGTGATCTCAAATAATTTAGCGGCGTTTGTTGTGCTGGTTAAAGGTTTTTGCTAACTTCCTAAAGCCACACGTCGTCCCCCCCGCCGGGACTTGCCGCCGGACATAGCCGGTTTTTCATTTCACTGTCGGTATGTATTCCTCTTCCGTATGGCTACAACAAAGCGACCGCTGAAAATCCTGGTTGTGGAAGATGACCCGGATATCCTCAATGCCCTCAACATCGCACTTGGATCGGTTGGATTTGACGTCGACGTCCTCCTCAATGGGAAATGTATTCTCGAGAACCGCTTCACCGTTCCCGATATCGTAATTCTTGATAAACGACTTCCCGATGTCGATGGACTTGAGATTTGCGAGTACCTGAAGTCAAAGCCGAATTACGAGGCGATTCCCGTAATTATGATCTCGGCGAGTCCTAAAATGAAAGAGAAAGCCATGGAGTCAGGGGCGGCTGTCTTTATCGAGAAACCGTTTGCCATGCAACAGCTGGTGAATGCGATCCGTCAATCTCTTCCGGAGCCTGTGTTCTGAAATTGAGTGGCATGCAATTTATGACGTGCTTCAGCGAATAGCTGTGGCATGCCAAAGGACATCGAACGAATCAGGCACTCTCTTGAAATTGAAGAACATCTGAACCTACACATCACCGGGTGGGTGGTTCAGCGAATTGGTTGGGGAGCGATGCTCGTCTTCATTGTGCTGGGAAGTCTTGGTTTGTTTGGCGATGGTTTCCTTAGTCGCCAACAGATTATCCGGGAAGGCGTTGTTGTCCATTATGAACGATTCTTCCGGATTCAAGCGGAGACCGAGATTCGTGTGCATGCTACTGCCGAGGCAAACCTGATTGAAGTGAAACTGTCGCCCGCCTTCACTGAAAATTACAGGATCGTTCGTACGATTCCGGAGCCGAACGATCGACGTCTGGAAAATGGATCACTCGCCTTCGGGTTTCCAGCGACGGGATCTGCTGATATTGTATTCGTGGTCGAGCCTGCAACTGTGGGAAGCAACGTCAGCGGAGTGATCGTGAACGATGTCCGTTTTGAACTCTCTGCGTTCATCTACCCCTGAATACCATGAATCCTGTTGTGCGAGGGGTAATTATGTACGTGTTCCTGCTGCTTTTGCTGAGGATCATGGGGAAACGTAGCCTGTCAGAGGCGACGACTTTCGATTTTATCCTGCTTCTTATTCTGAGCGAAGTGACGGAACAAGCATTGATTGGTCGCGACTACTCTCTCACAGGCGCTTTTATTTCGATTACCACCCTGATGGGAACCGACCTGGTTTTTTCACTTCTGAAGGAAAATTTTGTCACGTTCGCTCATGTTACCGAAGGACTTCCTCTGATTATTGTCGATGAAGGCAAGCCTCTGGAAAAAAGGATGAAGAAGTCGAAAGTATCGGACGATGATATCCTCGAGGCGGCCCGGGCTTCTTTCGGCCTCGAGCGGATGTCGCAAATCAAGTACGCCATTCTTGAAAAGGGAGGAGATATCACCATTATTCCTTTCAATAATCCCAATCTGAAGAAAAAGTAGAATTTATTTTTTCAAAATAGTTGTTGTACGAATAATTATCCTACTAACTTTAAGCGACTTTATTGCACTAACCTATGGTTAAGACTGACATCTGTATAATCGGGGCAGGCCCGGTGGGCTTGTTTGCGGTGTTTGAAGCAGGGCTCTTGCGAATGCGGTGTCACCTGGTAGATGTTCTTCCGCAGGTCGGGGGACAGCTTTCCGAGATTTACCCGAAGAAGCCTATTTATGATATCCCCGGGTTTCCGGAAATCCTTGCCGGCGATCTGGTCGATAACCTGATGAAGCAAATAGCTCCTTTCAAACCCGGGTTTACTCTTGGCGAAAAAGTAACGGAGCTAAGCCGATCGGAGGATGGCATCTTTACCGTGCGTACTTCTGACGGAACTACTATTGCATCGCGTGCGGTGGTTATTGCCGGTGGGTTGGGTTGTTTCGAGCCTCGAAAGCCCGAGATCGACAATCTCGACCATTTTGAAGGAAACGGCGTGTTGTATTTCGTGAAAGATCCGGAAAGATTTCGGAACAAGCGTCTGATCATTGGCGGCGGTGGTGACTCAGCGTTGGATTGGACGATTCATCTCGCTTCCCTGGCGGAGCGGGTGACGTTGGTTCATCGAAATGAAACGTTCCGCGGTGCTCCCGACTCAGCACAGAAAGTTTTCGAGCTCGCACGAGAGGGTAAGATCGACTTGCTACTCAAAGCGCAACTCAAGGGTGTCGCCGGGAACGGTCGGCTTACATCGGTCTTGTGTGTTGACGGTGACCGCAATGAACGTATGATCGAAACGGACTATCTTATTCCCTTGTATGGGTTGAGTCCCAAGCTAGGACCTATTGCCGAGTGGGGGCTATCGATCGACAAGAATGCCATTGCTGTCGATACATTTGATTATTCAACCAACGTCCCGGGGGTTTATGCCATCGGCGATATTAACACCTATCCCGGTAAGTTGAAGCTCATATTGTCGGGATTTCATGAGGCGGCGCTGATGGCGCAGAGCGCTTTCAAATACGTCTATCCCGACCAGAAACTCAGTTTCAAGTACACAACGGTTAATGGCATCCATGCATTCTGACATGATCAAGTTTCAAGTTGAAAACCCTCAGGGAGAGCGTCGATCGATCGAAGTCCCCACCGATATTAACCTCAGTTTGATGGAGGTGTTACGCGCCTCGGATTATGCTATCGCTGCTACCTGCGGCGGTATGGCGCTGTGCGCGACTTGTTATGTAGAGGTGGTTGAAGGTCTGGATCAATTGGGAAGTCCTACCGATGCCGAGCTCGACATGCTGGATACGCTCCCGTATAGCAGTGAGCAAAGTCGACTCGCTTGCCAGATACGCATAGATGAATCGTTAGAGGGAGTTGTGCTCCGGATACGCGAATCGGATGAGTGATTACTAATTACTCCAGGTTCGAGTAGATCGTATTGAGTATCCGCTTGAAATGTCCGAAGTCCTTTTGCGTCAAACCTTCCCATGCCTTGAGACGAATTTCCTGAATTTTCGGCAGCAGGCGCTCAACGTGCTTCTTACCCTGTAGGGTGAGTGCCACCTGGTAACTGCGGCGGTCGTCGGGATGAGGATTGCGTTTTACGAACCCCTTCTCGCACAGCAGGTCGATAATGCGTGTAAGGGTAGGGTGGTCCTTGAAAAGCAACTCAGCTAGCACTCGTTGCTGCAAAGGACCTTCTTCGTGAAGGTGCTTGAGAACCAGCCACTGATCTACGGTGATGTTGAATTCATACTCGTTGAACTTTCGTTGAGCGTATTGTTTTACGCGCCGTGCGGTTCGGTCGAGCAAAAAGGAATAGGATTGGTAAAGTTCCTCGTTCATCGCCCGTAAAATTACGACAATTTCAGCGACATCAATACGTCGGCTCGTTTTGGCTCGGGCGAGAACAGACAAAGCGGGCCCAGGACATAAACTAACGCAAAAAATATCCCGGAACCTTTGTTCCGGGATACCAGCCTGAATTTTTATTCGCCTCCGGTCGTTCCGTCGTCTGTGCCACCATCGGTGGTTCCGTCATCAGTTCCGCTGTCAGTCGTTCCGTCGTCTGTGCCACCATCGGTGGTTCCGTCATCAGTCGTTCCGTCGTCTGTGCCACCATCAGTGGTTCCGTCGTCGGTTCCACCATCAGTGGTTCCGTCGTCGGTTCC
>CAZHIQ010000038.1:2163-26964 GCA_964532595.1 uncultured Roseivirgaceae bacterium | reverse complement strand
AGACGACCGTTTTAGAAACAAATTGCCCAATTGTTGGGGCAGGATGGATTCGGTTTCATAGGGGAGATTACGATTCAACCAATCCGCAGGTTCTGGTTAGCTCGCCGCTGCGTCCGCGCGGGTGGAATATGCGCGACCGGCCACCTACCCGGAACCAAGAAACCAGAAACCAGCTCCCGGCTCACGCTTTCTTCACCGACTTCCTATAGATTAGTTCGGGTGTGAGGAGTACTTGTCTTGAACGCACTTCTTTATTGTCGAGCATGAAGAAGAGATGCTTGACGGCGATGCGGCAGATTTCGCGCGTGGGTTGTGCGATGCAGGTGAGGGGAGTGGCGAGGTAGTCAAGGTACGGGTGATCGTCGAAGGTGATGATCGACATGTCGTCAGGAATGGAGAGGCCTTCTTCTTTCAACGCCTTCATGCTTCCCATGGCAATGGTGTTACTCAATGCAAAGATTGCGGTGGGCCGATGCTTTTGCTGAAGGAGCAGTTTGGTTTCTTTGTAACCGTTCTGTACGCTGAAGTCATTCCCCGAGATGCTGTAGTCCTTTACCCGGGCGTTGACCATGGCGTCTTTGTAGCCTTGAATACGAAGTCGATTGGGGGTTGATTCTTCGACACCCTGAATACAGGCAATCCGGGTGTGTCCGTGTTCCAAAAGATGTTGCGTGGCCATGTAGGCACCGCGATAGTTGTCGGTCGAGACGTAGGGAATGTCAAGGCCTTCGAAGTAGCGGTCAATGCACACCACCGGTAATCCCTGGTCGTGGAGTCTCTTTATGTTTTTATAGTCCTGACTTGAGGGTGCGATGACGAGTCCTTCGATGTTGCGCGATTGCATTTGCAGCAATTCTTCGTTCTCGATTTCGCTGTTCTCATCGCTGTCGCCTATGATAGTGATGTAGCCGCGGTTGCGTATTTCAGCGTTGATCTCACTGGCTATGCTGGCAAAGAAGGGGTTGCTCAGCGAGGGAATGATCAGGGCGATGGTGTTGCTCTTTCCTGACTTGAGACTGGCGGCAAACTGGTTCGGTACGTAGTTGAGGCGCTTCGCCGTTTCGCGGATTTTTATCTGCGACTTCTTGCTGATGCGATACTGCTCGGCCTTTCCGTTGAGGACACGAGATACGGTACTAATGGAGAAACCGGCCTTCTTTGCTATATCGACAATGTTGATCTTCTGATTTGCCATTTGAATGATTATCGAACCTGGTCCCAAGGCGTCTGACCAAGCCCAAATATATGGGATTAACACCAATTTTCTGTGTGTGAGAGGTCGACACGGATGGCATAAGACAAACGTTTGGTCTGAAGTTGCGCAATTCCACGCCGCAGTAGGACCACTTTTATACTGACTATAGCGTTGAAAACGAAATAAATAGGCGTGATTCGCCCGATTTTTAGGGCTTTATTGGCACAAACGTTTGTTCTAAATGAAACTTTTGCTACTATTGTATTACCATGACCAACGCCCAAACCACTGTGAAGACTCCCGTTCATGGTCGCACAACCATGACCTCCGTTATTACAGTACTCCTCTTCTCAGGAGTCTCCCTCTTTATCGCCCAACCGTCCCGCGCGCAACAATCAGCCGTGCAGGCACAACTCGAATATCAGGATCCGGCAAGCGTATCGGTTAAAGGTATGCTCGGCCACGCCATCGCTATAAGCAAATCCGGTCGACTTACCCAACTCCCTTCCTGGAACAACGGCGAACTCATCACCATGTTCGGCGAGGAAGTGAAAAACAACCATCACAGAACGGATTGGCGCGGTGAACACGGTGGCAAATGGCTGTATGCAGCATCGATGGCTGCGCGCCAGGGTGATGATCCTGAACTGAAAGCGCTGCTCATCAAAACAGCCGACTTCCTTATAGCGCAGCAGGAGAAAGACGGATATCTCGGTACGTATTCGTCACGTGTGCGACTCACTAATGCCGAGGCCTCTCATGGCCGGTCGTGGGACGCGTGGAACCTGAGTTGTATGGCGCTCGGCCTGATCGAGGTACATCACCTCCTGAAGGAACCCAAGTACCTGGACGCCGCTAAGAAAATCGGTGAACTGTTCATCGCCACCTTTGGTAAAGGACAACGCGATATCACTGAATACGGAACGCGCTACGGCATTTCGGCTACCATCATCCTTGATCCGGTAGTGGAATTGTTTAAAGTCACCCGCGACAACCGCTACCTCGAGCTGGCTGAAACGGTGATGGAAAGAATGGAAGCCCGACCGGGTGCGAACATTGTTTCGGTTGCGGCAAGTGGCAATGATCTGGAGCGAGTCGGCGATGGAAAAGCCTATCAACTCCTCTGGAACCTGACCGCCATTGCAAAGCTCTATGAGGTTACGGGTAATCCGGAATACCTCAAGGCTGTGACGCAAGGTTGGAAGAACGTTACGCAACATCACCTCACCCTGGCGGGCGGTCCCTGGGGTGGCGTGGGTAAACATCTCGAATGCTTCAACAGGCGATACTTCTGGAATCCTTATGGTTTCATTGAAACCTGTAGCACCATGTCGTGGATTCAGTTGAACAAGGTGATGCTCAGGCTGACGGGCGATGCGAAATACGCCGAAGAGATAGAACGCGCTGCCTACAACGCACTTCTGGGTGCACAATATCCGAATGGTGTAGACTGGGCATACCATTCCTTCAGCAATGGCCGGCGTCACATTGCGCACTTCGACGACTGCTGTCCTTCGAGTGGCGTCCTTGCTCTTCAGGAGTTGCCGACACTGCTTTACGCTGTCAAAGGAAAGGGTATTGTCTGCAATCTTTTTACAGCCGGTGCCGCAACCGTTACACTGAACAATGGGAACAGGGTTTCCATCCAACAGGAAACCGGTTATCCGTTTGAGGGAGACATCAGCCTGACAGTATCGCCGCAGAAGAAAGAGGCGTTTCCACTACATATCCGCATTCCTGCCTGGGCCGATCACGCCGACATCAGAGTTAACGGTCAGGCTATTGATACGACGGGGTTCCGCGCAGGTGCCTACTTTACCCTGAATAGAACCTGGCGTAAAGGGGATCGCGTAGATATCGTGTTTCCAATGGCGCTGCGATTGCACCGGAAAGCTGAGCGCACCGATTCACCGCAAGGGGGGCCTGATTTATATCGCGTGAATTGGTTTGCTCTCACACGAGGTCCGCTAGTGTTTGCTGCGCACGGACTGATCAACAACAATCGGGAGCAGGTGGTGCCGCTTTCGGATGAAGATCCGGAAAAGATTTTTACGCCTGTCGAACCACCGGAGGGATTTGACGGTCCCGCCTATGAGCTTACGTATGGCAAAGGTGATCGGGTCCTCTTCCTGCCGTACTATGAGGCAGGCGGACGCGAAGCGAATACCTGGCGGCTCACATGGGTTCAAAGTGGAATTGCTGAATAGTATTAAAGCTGGAGATATGAGTAAAATACTGGTTATCGGAAGTTCAAACACAGACTTGATTGCCAAGGTGGACAGACTGCCGTCGGCGGGAGAAACCATCCAAGGGAGTTTCTTTCTGCAGGCGATGGGAGGGAAGGGAGCCAATCAGGCCCTGGCTGCACACCGCCTTGGAGGCGATGTCAAGTTTGTAACCTGCCTCGGGGATGATGCCAACGGTCAGAATACACTTCGCTATTATGAAGAAGAGGGACTCGACGTTTCGGCTTCGCTGATTGTCGGTGGTGTTTCAACAGGCACGGCCATGATTCTGGTAGACCGCGATGGTGAAAATGTTATCGTGATCACTCCCGGCGCAAACCATGAGTTGTCGCCTGATTACATCCTTAAAATCGAGCAGGAGATCGCTGATGCTTCCTTAGTTGTTCTTCAGTTGGAGATTCCGTATGAAACGGTGAAGAAGGTCTGTCAGATTGCCGCGCTTCACAAGACATCTGTTCTGCTGAATGCAGCTCCTGCCCGCGAGATTGATTCCGAGTTGCTGGGGCTTGTCGATATTCTTGTGGTCAATGAAACGGAGATCGAACGCATATCCGGTCATCTGATCGGTTCGCTTGGCGAAGAAGGGGTCATTGATGAATTGCTCAAACGAGGTCCTGGCACTGTGATTCTTACGCTGGGCCGGAGTGGAAGCATTGTCAAGAACAGCGAAGTAAATAAGCACATCCCCGCGTTTCAGGTTGAAGCTGTTGATACGACGGCCGCGGGTGATACCTTTTGTGGAGCGCTGGTAGCGCAAATCAGCAAAGGCGTTGATCTGGTAGAGGCGGTAAAGTTTGCGACGGCTGCGTCGGCAATATGCGTAACCAAGATGGGGGCGCAGCCTTCGATTCCGACCGAAAAAGAAATAGCGGTATTCCTTAGCAAAGATGTGGCGTTGGTAAATAACGGGGCAGGGAATACGATACTATAGAAGACATTCTGGACTTTCCTCCCAAAATCCAGCATATGAAATCGCGTAATCACATCCTCAAAGTGCTGCTGATGGTAGCTTCGATACTCGGACCGGGTCTCTCTGTTCAAGCGCAGACTTACAATTTTATCAGCGCGGGCGACATGGAGAGTGGAAACTGGGCGGCTGTTCCGGGTAACACCAATCTGAGTCGCTCTTTTGATTCGGGATCAGGCATCAACGGCACGACGTCGCTGAAGACGGTGGTCACGTCGATGGGGGGTGACAGCTATTACATCCTGCGATGTGATGAGTTCTTCCACATGAACCAATCGGACAAGGTAACTATCAGCTTCTGGGCAAAGGGTTCTGCCACAGACATGCGGTTGCAGCCGTGGGTGCAGGAAGCCGATGGCAATCAGTGGATGAATTTCGGAGACGCCTATCTTACGACTAACTGGAAACAGTACCGTTTCACGGCGGTGTTGACGACGCAGACATCAAATAACTACAAGCTCAAGTTCAGAGGCTACGACGCAGGGACGATATATATCGATAACGTTCAGATTGGCCCTGTCGACTATGAAGATGTCCAGCAGTCGGGAATTTATGAAGTGTCGTTGAGTCAGAACGGAATGACCTGGCCGCTGAACGTGTTTCGTAATACCTGCCCGACCTTTCAACTCGGGTATCAAAACATGGACGCTAAGGATCAGGGGCCGTTAAATCTCTTTGCGGGACGCACGATCAACTGGACCAAATTTTCATTTGAGAATCCGATCACTGTGAGGGTGAAAGTGCTCAACACCACCAAAGTTCCTGTAGCAGGTCAAACGGTAAAGATCTTTCCGTCGAGGCATGGAGTGACGTCATCCGTTAGCGGTAACATTGTGACCTTTACGATTTCCGTTCCGGGGCAGTATTCTGTCGAGATCGGATCAGAAGGATACAAGAACGGCTTGGTGATCTTTGCTGATCCGTTGGAAACCGACATTCCTTCGAAATCCGATTCCGATTACCATGTGTTGTACGGGGCGACCTCCGGATCTGTTTCGTCGATTCCGACGAGCTACTCCGGAGTATACTTCCGTCGCGGTGTTCACAACATTGGCGTATGGACCATTCCCAGTCACATTAAGAACGTGTATTTCGAAGATGGTTCGTGGGTCTACGGCGCGTTGAAGATGGATAACAATCCTGATGTAAGAATTTACGGGCGTGGAGTGCTCTCCTCTTACAAGATGAATTACCGCCAGACGCATTGTGTGGAGGCTATTAACGGGAGTGACCGGATCACTATTGAAGGACTTGTGGTTGCCGATCCCAAATACTTTGCAGTCCGTTTGATTGGAAGAGATAACAATGTGAGCTATACAAAAGTAATCGGAGGATGGGTATACAACTGCGACGGTATATCCGCTTTTGCGGGGTCTACGGTTTCTAAGTCGTTTATATGGGCGAACGATGATGCGATTAAAGTGTATAGAGATTCCTTGACGTGGTCCGACATCGTTGTCTGGCAATTGAATAATGGTGGTGTGATTCAGATGAGTTGGGGCGGAGCAGTAGGAGGGTCTACGGCTAAGCATGTTCGTATTAGCCGGGTAGATGTATTGCGTGCTGAGTGGAATGTCGATCGCTTTAATGTAGGATTGCTGAACTGCGTCGGGAATCGCTATCAGGAGCCGGGGCGCTATAATCTTCTCGAAGACTGGCTTATCGAAGATGTTGTCACTGAAACGCAGATTCCGCTCATTTGGAATGTTACCCCCGATCCCTATACCCATGTTCACGTTCACGGTCTGCACATGAAGAATTGGAACGTGAAGATGAACATGAGTCTGGGTTTCCGGAACAGAATCATAGGCAACGATCCCAATGATTTCTTCAGTGGGTTCGTTTTCGACCATGTGTATTTCAAGGGTGATTTACTCACCAATATCAACTATATTACAACGGGGGAGATGGACGCCGGTGGATGGTCGGCCGTACCCAAGACCACCGATCAGGTTGTTACGCTGGCTAATGGATTCGGTACTGGCGGCGGTGAAGGATTACGGTCAGTAGTGACGAATATGGGTGGTGGAGATCATTACATCATCAGAGGCTCGGAGAACTTTCACCTGTCAAACAACGAAAAAATCACCATCAGCTTTTGGGCGCGTGCTACCGCCGATGGAAAACGTTTGGTCCCCTGGATTCAGGAAACGCAGAATCAAAACTGGATGAACCTGGGCGACGTGAATCTGACCACCAATTACAAACGGTACTCATTCACTACCACGATGACGCTTCCCAGCTCCGACTATTACCAGGTTAAATTCCGCGGATATGAAACCGCCTGGATTTTTATCGATAAAGTACAGATCGGTCCGCCGGACTGGAGGACGCTTATCGACCCGCAGGTTCAATACCTCAACACTCCCGTGTTTCTGCCCAATACCTCTACAGCGCGTAGGGCGCTCGTCACTTCCCTTGATGAAGTAGCTGAAGAGCCACGAAGTGTTTATCCAAATCCGGTAACGAACACTTTATTCTTCCAGGGATTTACGGAACAAACGCAGTACCGCATCTACCACCCTACCGGGAAGATCGAGGCATCGGGCGTCGGACCTAATGCGGATATCGGCCACCTATCATCCGGAGTGTATTTGATCGTACTCGATGACAGACACAGATTCAAATTTATCAAGCAATAACCTATATGATGCTACACAACAATAGTTCAATCTGGAAAGTGACCCTCGCATTTGTCGCGCTGGTGATGGCGGCATGTACGGGCGCCAAAGGCCCCGAAGCTGTGAATACCGGGGGCAGTGTGACGCTGTCGAAGGAGGTACTTCAGGACAAGATCAAAGGCGCCTGGGCGGCGCAAACCATCGGAGTGACGTTTGGTCGACCCGCCGAGTTCAAGTATAACTCCACGATGATTCCTGACTATCAGCGTCTGGAATGGAATGATTCGTCGTTGATAAACGAGTTCAAACATTTTCCCGGAACGTACGATGATATATATATCGACCTGACGTTCATGCAGGTTATTGAAGACCACGGCCTGGATGCCCCGGCCGAAGTATTTGCTCAGGCCCTGGCAGAGGGCGATTACAAATTGTGGTTTGCAAATCAGACGGCCCGTTATAACATCCTCCACGGATTGAAGCCCCCGGCATCCGGCCACTGGTTGAACAATCCGTGTGCGGACGACATTGATTTTCAGATTGAGGCCGACTTCGCCGGGTTGATGTCGCCGGGATTGGTTAACGCAGCTGTCGAGATATGTGATCGGGTAGGGCACATCATGAATTATGGCGACGGCTACTATGGGGGCGTCTACGTGGCAAGTCTTTACTCGCTGGCCCTTGTGTCCCACAAGGTCGAGGATATTCCTGCCATTGCAAAGAAGGCGCTGACCGTCATTCCGGCAGAGAGCAAGTTCGCGCAGTGTATCAGTGATGTGATCAAGTGGCATGAAGAGGATCCCAACGACTGGAAAGCAACTTGGTATAAGGTCAATCGCAAATGGAGCAACGACATCGGTTCGCCGTTGGGGGTGTTTAAGCCATTCAACATCGACGCGAAAATCAACGCGGCCTGGGTTCTGCTGGGCCTTCTGTACGGTAACGGTGACTTTACTCGGACCTTTGAGATTGCAACGAGGGCTGGCGACGACGCTGACTGCAATCCCGCGACAGCGGGCGGCGTGCTCGCCGCTATCGTTGGGTTTAAGAAGATTCCGGCGTACTGGACTCAAGGTCTGGACAAAGTGGAGGACAAACCTTTTATGGGCACGAACATCTCCCTGCTGAAAGCTTACGACATGTCGTTCGCCCACGCAATGGAAATGATCAAACGCAACGGTGGTGAGGTACGCGAGAATGAAGTAGTCATTAAAGTGCAGGAGCCTAAAACCGTTCCGCTTGAAGTCGCTTTTGAAGGGCACTATCCCGTAGCACAGGTAACACCTAAGACGACGAAGGACGAAATCTCTTTCACGTTTGAGGGGATAGGCTTTGCCGTTGCCGGACCGTCGAACATCAAGGATTACGGCGAACGCAATCACGTGTTTGAGACCGAAATGTATATCGACGGCGAGTTGGTCGAGAATGCAAAGCTGCCCACGGAAACAAACAAAAGGAGGTTCACACCTTTCTTCCGGTACCAATTGCCGAAAGGGAAACACGAGGTTGTGATCAAGATCCTGAATCCCGTGGATTACGCTAAGATCGAGACCAGCTATGTGGTGGTGTACGATGACAAACCGTACGAGATAAATTTCTAGGCGTGTAGAAAGAGGTAAAAAAAAATCAATAAAAATAGATTAAGTCTATTGACTAAGTAGAGAATAGCCGTTATGTTTGCCCTGTCTTACAGTAATAGAAGGTCAGTTAGCTTACTGACCGATAGAAAGGCCAAGCTATGCCCAGGCTCAGATTGTTTATGCGTCCCTACTGTTGTTGCTAGTGATCATCTGGCAATGGAACACAATACCTTATCAATTGCGCTTAAACAATTTGCTCCCATGTTATTTTCTACCCAGGTCGACAATCAGGACCTCCACTACATCGTCACACCGATTTCACAATTGGAAGTAACGCGCAGGCAGCCCGTGGCTGACGAAACTGGAGATCCGCAGTATCGAGTGATAAACCAATTCAATTCCACTAGTAATGAAGATCACTAAGAGATGGCCTGGCCTGACGCTTCTGTTGCTCGTTGCCCTTGCGACGATGCAGTGTCAGACTGATGAGAAAAGACCCCCGAACGTAGTATTCTTCCTTGTCGATGATCTGGGTTGGGCCGATATCGGCTGTTATGGCAGTAAGTTTTACGAGACGCCAAACATCGACAACCTTGCTGAAAACGGAGTTCGGTTTACGGACGCCTATTCCGCCTGTCACGTCTGTTCGCCGACCCGCGCGAGTCTGTTGACGGGAAAGTATCCGGCACGGTTGAATTTAACGGATTGGCTACCTGGTCGGAAGGACTATGCGTTTCAGAAGTTGAAGAATGCTGAGATCAATCAACACCTTCCTTTTGAGGAAACCACACTGGCGGAGGCGTTGAAGGAGCACGGATATAAGACGGCGATTTTTGGAAAGTGGCATCTCGGTGAAGAGCCGTCGGGTCCGCTGGAACACGGCTTCGATCTTCACACACCTGAAAAGTGGAACAAGGGATGGCCTTTGTCTTATTACGCTCCCTTCAAGTTGAGTGGATACGAAGGTAATGAAGGTGAGTATCTGACGGACCGGCTCACTGAAGATGCGTTGCAGTTCATTGAACAAAACCAGGACAATCCCTTCTTTCTCTTCCTTCCGCATTACGCCGTACATGACCCGATTGAGGGCAGGAGCGACCTGGTGGAGAAATACGAGAAGAAGTTGGCCGGTATGCCTCAGCCTGATGGACCGGCTTATATTCTGGAAGGCAACCCGGATGAAGAGGGGTATCCTTCGATAGAAGAACGCGCAACTTTGGTGGAGCACGAAGCTTATCAGGGATTCAGCCAATTGCCGAACAAGACGGTTAAGATCAAACAGAGGCAGGACAACACGCATTTTGCGGCAATGGTCGAAAGCATGGATGAGAGTATGGGACGCGTCTTGCGAAAGCTGGAAGCGCTTGGGTTGGACGAGAATACCATCGTGATCTTCTATTCCGACAACGGTGGAATGGCCGCGGCGAATTTTGGGAACCCCGAGCGCAAGATCAATCCCGCGCGACTCGACAAGGCGTTTTCTACCGCCAACCTTCCGCTGCGCGGGGCGAAAGGATGGATGTATGAAGGAGGTATACGCGTGCCGTTGATTGTAAAGTGGTCGGGCATTAAACGCCCGGGTTCCGTCAGCAATGTTCCGGTGACTACGCCTGATTTGTATCCGACCATCCTGGATATGCTGGGGTTGCCGCTGAGGCCTGAGCAGCACGTGGATGGAGAAAGCATTGTGCCGGTACTGGCAGAAGAGAAGTCGCTGAAGCGCGATGCGATTTTCTGGCATTTCCCGCACTACAGCAACCACGGCATGCAAAGTCCGGGTGGGGCAGTACGCTCAGGAAAGTACAAGCTCATCGAGTACTTTGAAAACAATACGGTCCAGTTGTTCGATCTGGAGAATGACCTGGGAGAGTTGAACGATATCTCGAATGAGAACCCTGAAAAGGTGAATGAGTTGCGCGCGATGTTGCACGAATGGAGGAAGGAAGTCTCGGCGCAGATGATGGAGCCGAATCCCGCTTACGCGCCATTGGCAACCAAATAATTGATAAACGAAGAAACCGCATTCAAATCATCCCACTATGTTTATAGTACAAGATTACTCCCTGGCTATCGTATTCTGTGTGATCACCATGCTATGCTGGGGATCGTGGGCCAACACCCAAAAACTTGCTGGCAAGACCTGGCGTTACGAATTGTTTTATTGGGATTATGTGACGGGTATTCTGTTGCTGTCGCTCATCTTCGCCTTTACCCTCGGTAGCATTGGCGAAAACGGTCGTAGTTTCCTCGTCGACCTGGCACAGGCCGAGGGCGGGAATATTCTCAGTGCGTTTATCGGTGGCGTTGTCTTCAATGCTGCAAACATACTGTTGTCTTCGGCAATCGCCATCGCCGGTATGTCGGTCGCTTTCCCGGTCGGCATTGGTATCGCTCTCGTTCTCGGTGTCATCGTGAACTATGCAGGTTCGCAGAAAGGTGATCCGGTACTCTTGTTCCTTGGAGTAGGTGTGATTATGCTGGCTATTATCATGAACGCCGTAGCCTACAAGCGCGCGTCGTCCGGCAGTCAGAAGATTTCAACGAAGGGACTCGTCGTCTCCGTTCTTGCCGGGGTGCTGATGTCTTTCTTCTACCGGTTTGTTGCAGCGTCGATGGACCTGGATGATTTTGTGAATCCCGCCGCTGGAAAGATGACACCGTATACTGCAGTGGTCATTTTTTCACTGGGAATCTTCCTGAGTAATTTCATTTTCAATACCATCCTCTTCAAGCGCCCCATTAGCGGAGCCCCTACAAGTTATGGTGAATACTTCAAAGGAAGTTTTTCGACCCATATGGTGGGTGTTCTCGGTGGTTTGATCTGGGGTATAGGCAACTCGTTGAACCTGATTGCAGCGGGTAAAGCGGGCGCAGCTATCTCGTACGGGTTGGGACAAGGCGCGACGCTGGTTGCAGCGCTGTGGGGAGTATTTATCTGGAAAGAATTTAAGAACGCGCCGAAGGGCGTGGGTGGTTTGCTGGGTGTGATGTTCATTTTATTCCTCGGTGGAATCTTCTTGATCATCATGGCCGGCGCGTAGTTATCGGTTCGTTTCTCACGCGCTGTCTAAGGTCTTTGGAGGCAAAAGGAATAGCGAGGCTGGCGCGGGAGGAGCGATAGTACAAACGATTATTCAGAAGGGTAATTTCTGATGTAACAGGTGGGGTCGTTTTTGCCTTAAGGAACAAACGTTTGTGCATTACAAGAATTGCAAGCTTATCCCAATTGGATAAGCGGATATATAAGCCCAAGACAAACTGAACAAAAACGTAGAGCCATGAAAATCAAACTTCTACCCCCGAGTTTACGCATCCGTGCGCTCACGTACTACGGCTTGAGCCTGTTGTGCGTGGTGAGCGGAAATGCTTTTGCTTCCGATCATTCCGGGTTGCCCGGTATTCTTGCACTTGATGCAAACACTACGACGAATAGCGCACTCTTACCGCCACAGGGAGTGACTGTTTCGGGTACAGTCATCTCCGGAGAGGATCAGCAAGGCCTCCCCGGGGTAAACGTCACCATCAAGGGGACGAGCCTCGGAACGGTTACCGATGTTGACGGAGGATTTGCCCTTGAGGTACCTTCCCGCGAGTCTGTACTGGTATTCAGCTTCGTCGGGTTTGTCAATCAGGAAGTGACTGTCGGTAGTCAATCGAATATCCGCGTCACATTAGAGCCCGATATGCAAACGCTGAGCGAGGTGGTAGTGGTCGGTTATGGTACTCAGGAGAAGATGAACGTGACCGGTTCGGTGGCTACTGTACAGGCGCGTGATATCATAAAGGTGCCATCGGCTAACGTATCGGAGATCATGATTGGGAAAGTCCCGGGTCTGTTTTCGATGCAGAGCTCGGGTGTGCCCGGAGCCGATTATGCGAATCTCAATATTCGCGGTTTTGGGGAGCCGCTTGTACTGGTAGACGGTATTGAAACGTCATGGACGCGCATTGATCCCAATGAAATTGAATCGATCAGTGTTTTGAAGGATGCATCTGCTGCCATCTACGGTGCCCGCGCGGGGAACGGAGTGATCCTGATCACGACTAAACGCGGTGGGAATGATAGACCCTCGATCTCCTATTCCGGAAGTTACACCATTCAACAACCGACAACTGTTCCTGAGTTTGTTTCTTCAGGCAAGTATGCGGAACTGTTGCGTGAAGGGGAATTGAATTCCAGCCTTCCGTTTACTTACACCGAAGAGGAAGTTCAGAAGTTCTATGATGGAACGGATCCCGATTACGGGAATTATAGCTGGTATGATGCGACTTTCAGGCGTTGGGCGCCGATGCAGTCGCACAACTTGTCGGTGAGAGGTGGGGGTGATAAAACGAAGTACTTTATGTCTGCCGGTTATCTCGATCAGCAGAGTATCTACAAGTCGGGCGACCTCAGTTTCAAGCGCTATAACGTTCGGTCTAATGTCGACGTTGAGATCACCAAGCGCCTTTCCGCTTCCCTTGATCTTTCGTTCCGCAACGAAGACCGCCTGGCTCCGCAGACTGCTCTGCGCGACATCTGGATTAACCTCAAGACAGCATTGCCTTTGCGCAATCCACATCTGCCCGATCCGTCCCGGGGTGGCGCTTACTCCGGATTTCTCGAGCGGAGTCCGATGGCTCAGACCTACCGCGACAAGACCGGTTTCCGCGATGACTTCCAACGCTATTTCAACGGAAGATTTAACCTGAAATACGATGTCCCCGGGGTTAAGGGTTTACAAGCGAATGCTGTACTCAACTATGCTGTAAACAACATCTTCACTAAGGTGCAGGACCGTCCGTTTGACGTCCTTACCTATAACCATGCTGTAGATGAATACACGTTGTGGGGAGTTAACGGAACGAATTCTCTGAGTGAAAGCATGTCGCGATACACACAACTGTACCCGATGTTTTCGCTGAACTACGAGAAGGAAGTTGGGGATCACAATGTGAAAGCGCTGGTACTTAACGAGTGGATCACAACCCACTACGATTACCTGGAGGCATCGCGACTTGACCTGTTGTCCGTCGATGTTCCTTATCTGTTTGCGGGTTCTACAGAGAATATGAAGAACGACGGCCGCGCCAGTAGAACGGGTAGGATGAGCTATGCCGGTCGTTTGAACTACGCCTACAAGGAGCGTTATCTCCTCGAGGCGACCTTCCGTTATGATGCCAGTCACAAATTTCCGAAAGACTCGAGATGGGGATTCTTTCCCAGTGTGTCGGCCGGATGGCGTATAGACGAGGAGTCCTTTATTAAAGATAATGTCGGCTGGATCGATGACCTGAAGCTTCGGGCGTCCTACAGCGAGTCGGGTCTTGATAACGTGGCAGAATTCAAGTACCTCACCGGCTATGAGATTCTGGAGGGGGTAGGTCAGAGCTATATGTTTGGCAGCGATGTCTATCGACTCATCCGCACGACAGGACTTGCCAACCCGGACATCACCTGGCTGAACATGACGACGTATAATATTGGTTTGGAGGCATCCTTCGCTCGTGGACTGGTCGGAATTGAGTTAGATGTTTTCCATCGTATTGTGGATGGAAAGTTTGGACAGCCCGTGGAGAACTTTCCGACAACCTTCGGTGCGATCCTTCCCCAGTTGAATATCAACTCAACAGAAGACAAGGGTTTTGAGTTGACGCTCCGCCATAAGAACAGTATCGGCAGCGAAGTGCGCTATGATATTGCCCTCATGGGAAGTCTTGCCCGTGAGAAGTATCGGTACTGGTCGGAAAGCGAATACGATGATCCTGATGATATCAGAATTAACAAGCTTACAGGAAAGTATACCAATCGCTGGATCGGATACAAAACCGACGGAATCTTCATGTCGCAGGAAGAGATCGACAATCACCCCGTTGATCAGGATCAGGCAGGTAACTCTACTCTTCGCCCGGGTGATATTAAGTACATCGACCGCAATGATGATAAGGTTATCGACTGGCGTGATCAGGATGAGATTGGGTATGGCGATTTCCCCGACCTGAGTTATGGAATGAATCTCGGTATTGAGTATAAGGGCTTCCGGTTGACGGCTTTATTCCAGGGCGCTTCGATGTTCAATTCGATGATCTCGGATGTACTGAGAGGTCCGCTTCAAAACCTTGGAAATCCGTTTGAATTCCATTACAAGTATCGCTGGCAGCCCGATCCCGACAATCCGGGCGTGAATATCAATCCCGAGGCACGGCTCCCTGCTATCCTGGGTGATGGTACGGGAACGGCTACGCACAACAACAAAGGTTCCGACTTCTGGTTGCAGGATGCTACTTATCTGCGTCTGAAGAACGTCAACCTGACGTATAGCATTCCCGCGACGCTTGTTAAGCGTATAGGACTGCAGAATGCAAGTGTGTATGTGGCGGGAAGTAACCTGCTTACCTGGAGCAAACTGGGTATCTATAAATCATCAGTTGATCCGGAGATGACCGGGTACGAGAAATTCTATCCGCCCGTGAAGACACTTGCTGTGGGTCTGAATCTTACACTGTAAATCAATTAGCCATGAAATTGAATAAGATAAAATTCGTCTTGCCGTTCCTGCTTCTGGGTTCGCAGGGATGCAATGATGTTCTGGATCTGGAACCGCTGGATATCATTTCCGATGCGGTGGTATGGGAGGATCCTAATTTGATCGACGCCTATCTGGCCGATCTGTATTACCGCGTCGACTTTATCGAATTGCGAGGTAACCTGGCCGAGCAAACTTCTTTTGCGATGATCGCGTCGATGGGAGGCGAGGGGCGTTCGTTCGGCGCGCACCACCCGTCGTATATCGCGTCGACGAATGTGATTACGGCGTCCGGCGTCGAAGGGGAGCTGGATTACTGGAAGTACAACAACATCCGAGACTGTAACTACTTTATTCAGCAACTTCAGAAATCACCGCTGGATGAGGATGTGATTGTGCAACGGACGGCCGAGGCGAGGTTCCTGCGTGCCTATATGTACTTCCAGATGGTCATCCGGTTTGGAGGTGTGCCCATTATCACCGAGCCTCAGCCGGTAGATGCGCCTCGGGATGAAATTTTCGTTCCGCGCAACTCCGAGAAAGAAGTCTATGATTTCATCATCAACGAGATGGAAGAACTGGCGGGTATATTGCCTTCGGAATACGGTGCGGCAGATAAAGGCAGACCGACGAAGTGGGCGGCCCTTGCGTTGCAGAGTCGGGCAGCCTTGTATGCGGCCAGTATCGCCAAATACGGTGAGGTGCAACTCGATGGTTTGCTGGGATTCCCTGCGGGCGATGTAACGCACTATGCTCAGATCAGCTATGACGCGTCAGATGCCATCATCAACAACGGAATTCACGCCTTGTATGAAGTGCTCGATGACCCGATGATGAATTTCCAGAACCTGTTCCTCGACGAGTCGGCTAACAACCGGGAGGTAATCATGGCTGAAGTCTATGACTACAGCAAGAACAGGGCCCACGCTTATACGTTGCGCGCGACGCCCCACGACTTCAACGGAACATGGGCATCGATGAACTATCACTACGATTTCATTGAGCGCTTCGAATTTGCTGACGGTAGTCCCGGTACTTCCATCTCGCGGGCGCAACTGACCTCACAGGAGTGGGCACCGGAGGAAATCTTCGGTAATCGCGATCCGCGCTTCAAGGCATCCGTATTCTATCCCGAAAGCCCCTGGCAAGGAGGCAAGACGCTGTTCCACGCGGCGACTATCCGCGGGGGGCAGACATACACTGCCGGTACCGCTGAAGATGGATGGCCTTACGTGGCCCATAACCGGAACGTTATCCGGACAGGTCTGATGGTAAGGAAACGGTGCAATGAGAACATGAAGCCTGAGGCTGTGCACGCTGATGAAACTGACTACATCATCTTCCGTTTAGGAGAGATCTATCTCAACTTTGCGGAGGCGGCTTACTATCTCAACAAGCCCGATGAAGCGCTGACGGCATTGAACAGGCTACGTCAACGCGCCGACATGCCGGCGAAAGGGGCGATTACCGAGGAAATCATTCGGAATGAACGTCTCGTCGAACTTACCTGGGAAAATCACAGCTACTGGGATATCCGTCGCTGGCGTATAGCTGAGGAGTTACTCGATGGCGTGCGCCTGAAAGGACTTCGGTTTACCTATAACTACGATACGAAGAAGTATAAAATTGAACTGGTCAACTCGGAAGGTGTAGCCAGAACGTTTCAGAAGCGAAACTATTACCTGCCTCTGGGGTTGAATCGCGTGGCCAGGAACAAGTTTGTTGAAAATCCGGACTATTAATATCCGGGTTTTCTTCTTTTTCAAAACTCGTCAGTTATGAAGTATGTGACCTTTCTAGTCGCGGTGCTCTTCGTGGCGTTTCTGGTTGGGTGTAAGGAGGAAGTTCTCCCGCAACCTGACCCCGAGGAGCCCGCGCCGGATGAGGGGCCTTACCCGGGCGTACCTCAATCCGAAATCTATGAGGTAAAGATCATTCGCGGCGGTGAAGAGGAATCGCAGGTAGTCTTCCAGAATGCCTGCCCACCCTATACCCCCGGATGGATGAACATGGTGGATAATGATAAATTTCCCCTCGACATCTTTGCCGGAAGGAGCATTAACTGGACGCACTTTTCGTTCGAGGGAAGCATAACGGTCGAGGTAAAGGTGACCAATCCATCGAAAGTGCCTACGGGAGGCGAAGTACGCATACTTCCTTCGCGGCATAACATTGTTCCTACGGTGGAAGGGAATGTAGTCAGGTTTACACTGACTACGCCGGGACAATATTCGGTTGAGATCGGCAAGACCGGCTATAAGAATGGGCTGATCATCTTTGCCGATCCGGCAGAGACGGATGTCCCGGATTCGAAGTCGCCAGATTACCTCGTGCTCGAGAAGGCGACGCGTTCCTCAGTCAATAGTGTTCCGCCTTCGCGTTCAGGGTTGTATTTCAAGAAAGGAGTTCACGATATCGGCGTCTACAAGGTGCCGACGCATATCAAGAACATCTATTTCGAACAGGGAGCGTGGGTTTATGGAGCGCTGATTATGGACGGCAATCCGGGGGTTCGGATATTCGGACGTGGCGTTTTGTCGTCGGGGAGGTTGAATTACCGCGAGTCACATTGTGTCGAGGCTATTAACCAGAGTGATAACATTCAGATTGAAGGGTTGGTCGTAGCGGATCCCAAGTACTTTGCTGTGCGCCTCATTGGAAAGAACAACATCGTAAAATGGACCAAAGTGATCGGCGGATGGGTCTACAACTGTGATGGTATTTCAGCTTTCGAGGGGTCGACGGTTACGAATTCCTTTATCTGGGCCAACGATGATGCGATCAAGGTTTACCGAGACAATATTTCGTGGTCTGACATTGTCGTCTGGCAACTCAACAACGGAGGGGTTATCCAGATGGCATGGGGCGGATCGAACGCGACAAATGTCACGTTGCAGCGAATCGACGTTTTACGCGCCGAATGGAATAAGCCGGGTTTTAACCGGGCCTTGCTAAGCTGTGTCGGGAATCGCTATCAGGAAGCGGGAAAGTACGGACAGCAAAATGATTGGCTGATCGAGGACGTTGTAACGGAGACCCCGATTCCGATCGTATTCAATGTGACACCGGATCCCTTTACCCCCAATCATATCCGCAACCTCACGCTGAAAAACTGGAAGGTGGATATGACTATGGGAACGAACTATGAAAACGCAATTATCGGCAATGATCCTGATGAGCCTTTCAGCGGTTTTGTGTTCGATAACGTTGTTTTCAATGGCGTGCACCTTACGGAGGAGAACTGGATTGAAACGACCGAGATGGTTGTCGATAATCTAGAACCACCGGTATTTAAGTAGTATTGTCATGTCTACAAACAAAACGACAGTATCGGGATACGGGCTCGGCGTGTGGCTGATGCTGTTGGTGATGGCACTCGGATGTGCGGTTGATCCGTCGGCTCCGCAGACGGAAAGGCGTCCGGTAACTTACTATGTCGACGCTGTTAATGGTGCCGATGACAATACAGGGATACGTTACGATTCGCCCTGGCAGACGCTATCGAAGATGCAAGACGTTCGCCTGTATCCGGGTGACACCATCAGGTTCAAACGAGGATCAACGTTTACCGGTCCTTTCTTTGTACGTGACTCAGGGAAGAGCGGGAACCCCATCGTGCTGACCGATTATGGCGACGTAAGCGAGCCGGCTCCCGCCTTCACAAATGCAGTTTTCGATCCTTCGTTGGGGAATTTTGGCAATTGCATCCGCTTAAAGGGCAGTTATGTAGTTGTCGAAAATTTGTATTTTCATGATACCGTGGCCGACTTACCGGAAGATGCGGGTGGCTTTACCACGATGTGGGAATTGGGCGCGGTCTACATCGACAAGAAGGCTTCTCATTGTATTGTTCGAAACAATGAGTTTCTGGACTGCGGTGTTGGGATTAAGAGCTACGGCGAATATTCCACCATTGAAGGAAACTACCTGCACGATTGCAATCGGGTGTTGAAGAAGTGGGGTTGGGGTCCCATTGCGATCTGGTTGGGCGGTGACCACCAGGAAGTACGTTATAACAGGATATTCAATTACAAGGCGATAGATCCGCGCATCACCTGGGGACCCGATAGTTATGGCGGTGGTGCCGACGGCGGGGCGATTGAAATTGATGATGCCCGATACCCGAAGGAGGACATTTCTATCCATCACAACTACTCGAGGGATTGTCAGGGATTCATTGAAGTGACGTGGACGGACGTGCTGCAAAATCCGCGTTACGTTAACTTTCGGATTCACCACAATGTGAGTGATGACTATCAGCAGTTCATTGCGCTGTGGCGTGGGGCGGACTGCCGGATTGAGAACAATACCATTATCCGAAGGAAGGTCAATGTCAACGACTGGGGCGTGTTCAATATCACGCAACATGAAGGGAAGAACCTGATTCGGAACAATATCATTGTTACCGAGAATGATGTGGTTATATTCAATGTGGGCAAGAAGGGGACGGCGCAACCGGCAAACATCATCGCGAACAATCTGTATTACGCAGCTTCCGGTTCATTGCTGATCGGAAAGGAAGGTCCGGGAGAGTCGCCAGTTTTTGCAGATCCGCAGTTCGTAAATTACGAAAACGCCGAAGATGCCCTCGACTTTGCTCTTTCTGCCAGCAGCCCCGCTATAGATGCAGGTCTGGAGCTGGACTACGATCGGGACTTTGCCGGTTATGAAATTCTGAAAGAGACTGATATTGGAGCGTTTGAATATCTGAAATAGAACCTCATGAGATCACCAGCTCCCACACAGGTTTTGGAATCCACGGTTGCGCAGCTCGCCTGCGTCATGCTGGTGATCTTTTTTTCAGGGTGCGCTGCGTCAGACAAGTCGGCTGGATATACCCCAGGGCCTCCAAATATCGTGTTGATCGTGGCTGATGACTTCGGGTACGGTGATTTGAGTTCGTATGGCGCGACTAAATTCACTACCCCTAACGTTGATAACCTCGCCGCGAACGGCATGCGATTCACGGACGCCTACGTTGTTTCGTCCTTATGTTCGCCTTCGCGTTACAGCATCCTCACGGGGAGGTATTCGTGGCGGACCAGGTTGAAGAAAGAAGTATTGAAGTCCTTTTCGCCTCCGCTCATCGAGGCGGGTCGTACTACTGTGGCGTCGCTGCTCCAACGACAAGGGTATTTCACGGCTTGTGTAGGCAAATGGCATCTCGGTTTTGACTGGGCGTTGAGGGAAGATGCGCCGCAGGATGCGGTGGTGTCTGTCTTTGATTCCTGGGGAACTGAACCTCAGAAATACATTGACTTTTCCCAACCGTTGAAAGGCGGCCCTGTCGAGAGAGGATTCGACTACTTCTTCGGTATCCCCGGATCGAATAACATGATCCCCTATGTCTTTATCGAAAATGACATGGTCGTACAGCCCCCGTCCGTTCCGAATGATTTTGGTGCGAAGACGCTCAAGGCACCGATGTGGGATTTGCGAACCATCGACCAGATCCTTACGGAGAAAGCCGTTACGCTGATTGACGGACACTTTCAAAACTCATCATCCGACCCTCTATTCTTGTATTTTGCGACAAGTGCGATTCATCTTCCCTGTCTGCCTGTAACAGCCAAAGGCATGAGCGGGGCTGGTCTGCGCGGTGATATGGTGCTGGAGTTTGACCAGATGGTGGGCGCGATAGTCGACGCGTTGGAGCGGAATGGCGTTATAGATAACACGATTATCATTGTTACATCCGATAACGGACCTCAGCCTGGCGATCCCTACTTACAGGTTCAACGGTTTAAGTCAAGAAACTGGGGGGATGTTTACGACTTCTATCAGCCGTACTTCGATGAGTACGGGGCTGTTCACCGTGGTGTAGGAAACCAGAAGGAAGGATGGCTCACCTATGATCATAATGCCGCTGGGATGTTGTCTGGATTTAAGTCCGATGCCTGGGAGGGCGGACTTCGCGTTCCATTAATCGCCCACTGGCCTGGCAAGATTCCGGCAGGGACGGTCAACACACAGGTCGTCAGCACTGTGGATTTCATGGCAACATTCGCCGAGATCGTCGGTACTACGTTGACTGCCGACGAAGGAGAAGACAGCTACAGCTTTGCACCCGCGCTGCGAAATAGCGAGCAACCGGTTGCTCGTCAATCACTGGTCATGGTGTCGGGGAGGTCGGGTGCCCTGGCCGTAAGGAAAGGGGAGTGGAAGTACATTGAAGCCGCGCAACCGGAAGCCGGCGACTTGGACTATCCGCCACCGCCAAATGAATATCCCGATCTCGCCAGTCCTTATGTCGCACAGCTATACAACCTCAGTGAAGACATTGGAGAAAAGACCAATCTGGTGACGACACATCCGTCGATGGTCTCAGAATTCCGGGCGCTTATCCAGACCGTAATAACCGGCGTAAAAAGTGAAGCGAAATAGGAAGATGAAAACAGTTCAAACATATTATCAGGGAATGGGTCGATGTGCGGCATTGGCCCTACCGATTTTACTCGCGACAGGAAATGTCTGCGGGCAGGAACAACAGTCTGAGATATTCATGCCGCGTGCCGAAGTTGTTGATAAGATTCGCGGCGGATTACTCGGACAAATATTGGGAAACCTGAACGGCCTTCCTCATGAGATGAAGTACAACGAGGAGCCGGGTAATGTAACGAACTACGTGCCGGCACTTCCCGAAGGAGCATGGTCGGACGACGATACCGACTTTGAGTGGGTATATGTGGTTGAGATGCAGAAAAACCGGACACCCATGCTTACGCACGACCAGATATTCAATTTCTGGAAAGAGCGCATCAACAACCGCGTTTGGTGTTCCAACCTCTATGCGCGTACCCTGATGGATCTCGGCATCAAGCCGCCTTATACGGGTAATACGATCTTCAACCCGTGGGCAAACTTTAATATTTCCGGTCAGTTTCTAAGTGAAACGTTTGGACTGATGGCGCCGGGAATGCCGCAGACGGCGGCCCGAATCGGACTCAATTACACAACAGTGGCTATAGACGGGGAGCCTGCTCAGACGACGCAGTTGTTCACCGCCATGATTTCTACCGCATTCCTTGAAGACGATGTAAACACCGTGCTGGATGCGGGTGTAAAGGCGCTTGACAAAGGGAGCATGCTCCGCGGACTGATCGATGATATCAGATCATGGCATAAGGCAAATCCGACTGAATGGCGGGAAACGCGGAAGCTTTTGAGGGACAAGTATTCACGGGAAGGAGGCAACATCAGAGACGTCAATGGCTATGAATTGAACACCGGCGCGATCATCGCTGCGCTGCTCTATGGAAACGGCGACTTCGCGGAGTCGCTCAAGCACGCTTTTAACTTCGGATGGGATGCCGACTGCAACGCTGCGACGGTGGGAACGATCGTCGGCGTCATGACAGGCTATCGTAAGATGATGAATCACAATGATCCCTATCGCACGGAGTGGCTGATCATTGACCGCTATCGAAACGTTACGCGTGACAACATGCCGATGGATGAAACCATCACCGGATTCGCCGATAGAGTGGTTGATCTTTTTGAAATGATTAACGATCAGAATGGGGGGCGCGTAGCGGTACGAGACAATGTCACGGGCTACGTAATTCCGATTGAAGAGCCAGCAACGGTCAGAGAACTTCAATCAACTTCTGCAGCGCTCAAGAGCAGTCTCGAGTCCGACATCGTCAAGGGCCTGCTGTCGGGCAACAGAGAAGACATGGCACGTGCAGTCTACCTGGCAATTTGCCTGGACGCCCACAAAGAGTATCAAAAGAAGTATCCACGTCAATGGAAGGCGGCGTGTGAGCACTTGAGTGGCTATTGGAAAGTCATGAACAACGTGTTTTCCAAGCAACATAATTTCGCTGCTCTGCGCGACCTGCAGAGGAAGTTCTCAGAAGCCGGATTCCGCCAACCCGTTCCAAAGTATACTAATCAACAGTTGTGGAATGACAGGGAGGTGTGGAAGGAACCGAAGAAAATCTATTAGAAGTACGCCTGCCCGCTGTGGCGGGAATCGGAGTTCTTGGAAATAATCGACTCACCCGAGGGACGAGTTAATTGAGAGGTGCTAAAATTCTCATGAACCTTGGGCGGGTACGCGATTGACGATGATAATTATGTTACAAAAAACAGTTACACTATTCTTGCTCGCTTCGCTGTTCTCTTGTCGCCAGGAGACTCCGTCGAAGCGGCCGAACATCGTACTTATTGTTGCTGATGACCTCGGATGGGGCGACCTCAGTTCGTACGGAGCGACGAAAGTATCAACACCTTCGATCGACGCGTTGGCGAAGGAGGGCATGCGGTTCACAAATGCTTATGTGAGCTCGTCGTTGTGTTCACCTTCCCGATACAGCATTCTGACAGGCGACTATTCGTGGCGTTCCCGACTGAAACACGGGGTCGTTAAGTACTACGAACGTCCGCTGATCGATGCCGACCAGACGACGATTGCTTCTCTTTTGAAAGGGCAGGGATACAAAACCGCTTGCGTGGGCAAATGGCACCTTGGACTCGACTGGACGCTGAATGATAAGGCGCCGGCTGACCCTGACAGCGTTTTCGATTCGTGGGACAAAAACAACTACCAGTACATCGACTTTTCAGCTCCTGTAAAAAATGGTCCTATTGAGCGCGGCTTCGATTACTTCTTCGGGACAGCAGGGTCGAACAACATGCAACCCTATGTCTATATTGAAAACGATCGGGTACTGATGGCTCCGTCGGAGCCTCAGCAAGCCTATGACCACTACGTCAACGTACCGAAGGCACCGAACTGGGACATCAGAACTGTCAACCAGGTGTTTACGGAGAGGGCTGTAGAGGTTATCGATAACCATTTCCAGAGCGATAACGATGCTCCGCTGTTCCTGTACTTCCCGACAAGCGCTATCCATCGCCCGTGCCTGCCTACGTTTACCAAAGGAAAGAGCAAAGCCGGCCTGCGCGGCGACATTGTAGAAGAACTTGACTGGACGGTAGATCAGGTCGTACAGGCGCTGAAGAAGCACGGTGCGTTTGATAATACGCTGTTAATCTTTACGTCGGATAACGGCCCGAGACCAGGCGATCCCCTTATATGGCTAAACACCTATGCGAACGGGGAGTACGAAGATTTTCATCAGCCGTATTTTGATGACTATTCACCCGAATACATTGATCCAAAAGGCAATGCGATCTGGAGCAATGGCTGGCTGACGTACGGACACCGGTCGGCCGGACAATACCGCGGGTTTAAGTCCGACTCGTGGGACGGTGCCTTCCGCGTCCCTTTCATCGTACACTGGCCCGATCGTGTAGATCGGGGCGTCACCAATGAAACACCGATCTGTCTCGTTGATTTGCTGGCAACATTTGCCGATGTCACGGGCGATGACCTTCAGGAGCATGAGGGTCGCGACAGCTACAGCTTTATGTCCAACATCCTCGATCACACCGCACCGCCGGCCCGAAAGTCGATGGTCCTGGTAGGAGGGGCCAGCGGCGCTTTTGTTGCGATCAGCGAGGGATGGAAATACATCGAGGCCGCGCCTCCCGGGCGATGGCCTGAAACCTATTACCCCAACGGGCCCGATAGAATGCAGTATCAACTCTACAATTTGAAAGAAGATCCCGCCGAGGAGAAAAACCTCTTTGAACAAATGCCCGAAAAGGTGGAGGAAATGGTGTTGTTGGTAGAACAGGTGAAGGGAAGAGGAAGGATGGAGGCAGTGGGAATGACGAAT
>CAZHIQ010000038.1:0-2063 GCA_964532595.1 uncultured Roseivirgaceae bacterium | reverse complement strand
GAATGACGAATGAGGTCCCGATACCTATCGGGAGACGACGCCTGCCCGCCGTGGCGGGAATAGGAGGCGTGGTTCTTGGAAATATTTGACTCGCGCGGGAATAAGGTGGTTGAATGATAAAGTGTTAAAGTGTTAGAATGATTACAGTAATCTTATTGTTTTTCGGACTGAGTTCGGTGCCGGCAATGCCTGGCGATAATCCGGATCCTCAAGCGCGTCCCAATGTGATCATTGTCCTGACGGACGATCAGGGGTATGGCGATCTGTCTTGTCATGGTAACTCTATTTTGCAAACGCCCGCGTTAGATCAGCTTCACAACGAAAGCATACGCCTGAGTAACTTCCATGTGAGTCCTCTGTGTACACCTACACGGGGCCAGTTGATGACGGGTCTCGATGCTATGCACAATCGGGCTGCTACGGTGGGTAGAGGACTTGCTTTGATGCGTCGGGATGTAGTCACTATGCCGGAGGTCTTCAAAGGAAACGGATATGCGACAGGTATTTTTGGGAAGTGGCATCTGGGTGACTCCTATCCCGACCGTCCCATGGACCGCGGCTTTGAGAAGTGCGCGTGGATTAAAGGTTGGGGACTTTTGTCGGAGAGCGAATATGACAACTCGTATTACAGTACCCGCTATCTCGACAGTCTTGAAACCCGGTATTCGGACAAGTATTGCACCGATCTCTGGTTCGACCTGGCGATGGATTGGATGAACGAGATGAATGCGCAGCGTAAGCCCTTCTTTACCTATCTCGCCCTTAACGCGCCGCATGGTCCTTTTGATGCGTTGCCGGAAGATGAGGCCCTCTATCGTGGAAAAGTTGACGATGCCAAAGTTGCATCTTTTTATGGGATGATAAGCAACATCGATCGGAACATGGCGCGACTGAACAAGTGGCTGGATGAGAATGGCCTTCGGAACAATACGATTCTGATATTTATGACGGACAACGGAAGTGCGGCAGGCGCAGGCGTATACAATGCGTCGATGAGAGGGGAGAAAGGCAGTATTTACGATGGAGGGCACCGGGTACCCTGCTTTATCCGATGGCCGAACGGTAACCTTGGCAATGCGCGGACGGAACATGCGGCTACGCAGATTCAGGATATGCTTCCGACACTGATTGATTTGCTGGGATTGAAGGTCGGGAAGAAAAGCCGTTTCGACGGAGTAAGTCTTGCCTCGCTCTTGAGAGGTAAGAAGAATAGTTTGTCCAACAGAATGTTTGTCGTGCAATACGCTGGGTTGGAAAAGCTTCAGGAGAAATACTTCAGCTCCGTTGTTTGGAATTCATGGAGGCTTGTGGGCGCGGACGAGTTGTATGACCTCACTCGGGATCCCGGACAGCAGAAGAATGTTGCTGCGGAACACGCGGAAGTGTTCAGGAGGATGAAGGAATTCTACGAAACGTGGTGGAAAGGCGTGGCGCCCAGGCTTCAGGAGTTCGTACCGGTAGTAGTCGGCTCGGAGGAAAATCCCGTTGTACTTTCTTCCGACACCTGGATGGGTGAGAGTGTCAATACACAATGGAAGGTGGCGGCGGGGGGTGGTGCGCCGAAAGGAGAACCCTGGGCAGTGCATGTGGCCAAGGAGGGACGGTACAGACTACACCTGAGTCGCTGGCCTTTCCATCTTGACCGGTCGCTTACCGCGGCGGGTCCGGCTCAGGCGGTCGGCGGCCGAAAGATCAATCCGGGAAAGGCGTTGCCCATTGCTTTCGGATGTGTGGCGTTAAATGATGGCACTCCAACGGTAATAAAGACAACTGACGATGCAACGGAAGTTACACTAGAGATGACGTTGTCTGCAGGAGATCAGCGACTTCAGACCTGGTTTCGCGACAGTGCCGGCCAGGATATCTGCGGGGCGTATTATTTGAGGGTTGAGTGGATCGGGGAGAGGTAACGAGATCCGGTTTCTGGTTTCTTCGCGATAGCTATCGGGATTCCGGGTTTTTGCTCGCGCGGCTCTCCTGGTTTCCGGTTTCCGGTTTCCGGGTGAACTTCCGGTCGCGCTTTCTCGCGCGCGTGCTGGTTTCCGGTTTCTGGTTTCCGGGTT
>CAZHIQ010000037.1:0-27617 GCA_964532595.1 uncultured Roseivirgaceae bacterium | reverse complement strand
CCTCGCCAGCCACTTTCTTCAGTTTTATGCTGCCAAGTACGGCAAAAGCATCAGCAAGATTAGTGACGCGGCCATGAGCCGGATGCATAAACACCCCTGGCCGGGAAATATCCGGGAATTGCAACACACTATGGAGCGCGCGGTGATCCTCAGTAACAGCCACGTCTTACAACCCGAGGATTTCAACTTCGCGCAGGCGTCAACCCGCGATGATGCGCAGGTGAACCTCGATCAGTTCAATCTCGAAGAAGTCGAGAAACTCCTCATCAGGAAAGTGCTTAAGAAATTCAACGGCAACATAACGCAGGCAGCATCGGAGTTGGGACTGACGCGGTCGTCGCTGTATAGGCGCCTGGAGAAGTACGGGCTCTAGGGTTATAGCAACGGGAATGCGTTGCAACTTTCAACATTTAGCGCTAAAATTCGCGACTATTCCATCGACACATTGAACTTCAGGGATTTCCGCTTCAGAGTCATTCTTCGGGTCGTCCTCCTCGGCATTTCGATGGCTCTCCTGTCGTTCATGGTGACGAAACCTAATATGGTGTTCGCGGCGATGATTATGCTGGTCGTCGTCGCCTTTCAGCTTCATGACATCTTTCGATTCGTCAGCCAGACAAATCGAAAACTAACCCGATTTCTTGACTCGGTCCGCTACTCCGATTTTATTTCAGGCTTCTCGTCCGACAACAAACTCGGGAAGAGTTTCAAAGATCTGAATCTCGCTTTCAATGAGGTACTGGAGGCCTTTCGAAATGCCCGGTCCGAGAAGGAAGAGCATTGGCAATACCTTAATTCGGTAGTACAACAGGTTCGCACGGGTATACTCTCGTTCGATAGTACGGGGAATGTACAACTTATCAACCAGACTGCACGACGGTTGTTGGGAACGTCTACCCTCCAGAACATCCACGAACTCCGCGACCTCAATCCCGCACTTTACGACGCCATCAACCGCGTCACCCCGGGTAAAAGTGAACTCTACCGCCAGGGCGACGAAGTACAACTGTCAATTCAGAGTACGCATCTCCGGATCCGCGGGGTCGACCTGAAGCTGGTGACACTTCAGAACATCCAGCCCGAGTTGCGCAAACAAGAGTTGGAGGCCTGGCAAAACCTGACACGTGTTCTTCGCCATGAAATCATGAACTCCATCACACCGATTTCATCACTGACTTCCACGTTACGGGAAATACTCGATCATGATATAACCCGGGAAGGCGATCGGTATTACCTGGCAGAAGAAGGAGCCGACGATCTGCGCGAAGGCCTGGCCACGATAGAGAACAGGAGCAAGGGACTCATTCGATTTATAGACGCCTACCGCGAGTACACCTCATTGCCCCAACCGAAGATGACAACACTGAAGGTGAACAGTCTGCTCGAAAACGTTGTCCAGCTCATGAAGCCCGAACTTCGGAAAACGACCATCGCTTTCAGTTGCACCCCTACTTCCGAAAACCTCACCATCCACGCCGACGCGGAACTTATCGAGCAAGTGATTATCAACCTGATGAAGAACGCCCTTGAGGCGTTGGCGGAGACACCTGACCCAAAACTGGAGTTATCAGCGCATTACGATGAGGAGTCGGTAAGGATTGAAATCGCCGATAACGGTCCCGGTATCATCCCCGAAGCGATCGAGCAGATCTTCGTGCCCTTCTACACCACCAAACGCACCGGATCAGGGATCGGTCTCAGCCTTTCACGGCAGATCATGCAGATGCACAACGGTTCCCTTACTGTAACATCGACACCCGATGTTCGAACCGTCTTCACTTTGCGGTTTTAGACTGTTCGTCGGTTGCCGATTAATCCTCCACTTTTCTGAACACGGCACTCGCGTTGTGTCCACCAAATCCGAACGTATTGCTCAGCGCTACGCGAACTTCGTGCTCTATCTTCGTACCCAATACCAAATTCAGATTTGGAGGCACACCCGGATCCAGGCGGGTCGTGTTGATCGTGGGTGGGATCGTGTTGTTCTGAATGGCCTTGATACAAATAACGGCCTCCGCTGCGCCCGCGGCGCCAAGCAAGTGGCCTGTAGAAGATTTCGTCGCGCTGATGAAGAGCTGTTCAGTGGCACCTTCAAAAAGCGTCGTTACCGCCTTAAGCTCACTGATATCACCGAGGGGTGTTGATGTTGCATGAGGATTCAGGTAATCGACATCTGAAGGTCGCAGGCCTGCATCCTCAAGCGCCCACTTCATACCGAGAATAGCTCCCTTCCCTTCCGGATGGGTGGCGGTAAGGTGATAAGCATCGGCCGACATGCCGCCTCCAGCTACTTCTGCATAGATATGGGCACCGCGACGACGCGCGTGCTCGTACTCCTCCAGTACCAGGGCACAAGCCCCCTCTCCCATGACAAACCCGTCGCGATCAACATCGAACGGGCGAGATGCCGTAGCCGGATCTTCGTTACGCGCAGAAAGTGCTTTCATCGCCGCGAAACCGCCGATACCCGCCTCGTTAATCGCGGCTTCCGACCCTCCCGTGACAATAACATCAGCTTTTCCCCACCGTATATAATTCATGGCATCGATGATAGCCGTCGTCGAAGTAGCACATGCCGATACAGTTGTAAAGTTCGGCCCCATAAATCCGTATCGCATGGCGATCCATCCCGACGCAATGTCGACAATAACTTTAGGTATAAAGTATGGATTAATACGCGGCGTTCCGTCCCCTCTGCCGTATTCAATCATCTCCTGTTGGAACGTGTAAAAGCCGCCATTGCCCGACCCCCAGATAACTCCGACCCGTGTCTTGTCAAGTGTATCGGTCGGAAGAGCAGCGTCACGGAGCGCTTCGTCAGCACTCACCATTGCATACTGCGTGAACGGATCCATTTTCCGGATTTCACTCTTTTCAAAGTGAGCGAGAGGATCAAATCCTTTAATTTCACATGCGAAATGCGTTCTGAAGCGAGAGGCGTCGAAACGGGTAATTGGAGCGGCGCCGCTTTTGCCGGCGACAAGGTTGCTCCAGAAATCCTCGACATTATTACCGAGCGGCGTAAGAGCTCCGAGTCCGGTAACAACAACACGTCTTTTCATATCTAATTCAGTTTCGCCCGATTGAGCGCGAATATACAATCTATTCGACTACTGAATTTGAACGACGCCTCCCGTGTCAAAGAATTGATCCATGAGAACCCATTTTTCACCGGGCTTAGCCACGGGAATAGCCTGCTGGTATTTCCACATCAGCTGCTCCCATTCCTGAACACGCGGATTTGCTGCGTCCAGTCGTGCTTTTTCCTCGAAACTAAAACCGTCATCAACCTGAATGATCATGAACATTCGATTACCGGCACGGAAGAGTTCCATACGGTGAATTCCCGACGCACGAATACTCTCAAGAATTTCGGGCGATATATTGCGATGGTGTTCCTCGTATTCAGCGATCAGTTTGCTGTCATCTTTGAGATCACAAGCGAGACAATAGCGTTTCATACCGGTTTAGTTTTGTATCCCTTCCATGCAAAAAACACAATCACGGCAAATCCAATAAGTGGTACCATCAACGAAAGGCCGGGACTACCCTCGAGAAAGATGCGCCCCATGATTGGGGGCAAGACAGCTCCACCGGCAATTGCCATGATGACCAGACCAGAACCGATTTTCACCTGGGCCCCCAGGTTCTTGATCGACAGGGCAAAAATGGTCGGGAACATAATCGACATAAAGAAGTTGGTAAAGCTTATCGCAACAATGGCGGCAATCCCGGTCGTCAAAGCAGCGTAGCTCAGGAGCGCAACGCAGGCAAGGGCGTAGACCAAAAGCAGTTTGTTGGCAGCGAACTTCGTCAGCAACCAGGTGCCGACAAACCGGCCTACCATGAATAATACAAAAGCAAAGGAAAGATGAAATCCAGCTATCTGTGTAGGTGTCATTCCCGCACCAAAACGATAGATTGTTTCTACAATACCCAAATGCTCCGCCGGTGCATAGTGAAGTTTCAGGTTAATGAAGTATCCCCAGATCGACGCTTGTGCCCCTACATAAAAGAATTGCGCTATCACTCCCCAAATCAGATGTCTATGCCGGGTAATGCCTTTCATTGAGGCCGACCGCTCGTCATCGGTGGAGATCGCCGGCATCTTGGTAATCAGAAACAGCAACGCGACAAATAGAACAACTCCGGCGATGAACAAGTAGGGTGTCTGAAGGGACAGGGCTTCTTCGACACGAATGCGTTCCGCCACCTCCGGCGCCAGCGAGTCAAGTTCTGTATTGGTGTACTCGGTATCGGAAAAAATAAACAGACTGCCGACGACCGGTGATATGATAATGCCGAGTCCGTTAAACGATTGTGCGAAATTAATACGCGTCTCGCTCGTTGCAGGATCGCCTAATACAGTCACATAGGGATTCGCCGCCGTTTCCAGAAACGCCAGACCACAAGCGATGGTGAAGAGAGCAAAAAGAAAAAATCCATAGTCCCTGACTTCTGCGGCAGGATAAAACAAAAGTGCTCCCACAGCGTACAACAACAAGCCGATCAGTATGCCCTTCTTATAGCCAATACGGTTCATCAGGAAAGCAGCTGGCAGTGCCATCAGAAAGTATCCGATATAGAAAGCAGAGTCAACAAAACCCGCCTGTCCGGGAGTCAGATTAAGCGCCGTCTGAAAGTGTTTTATCAACGTGCCATTCATCGCATTGGCGACACCCCATAGGAAAAACAAGCTGGTGACGAGGACAAATGGAACCAGATACCGCTGTTGACGCTGCGTTTGCCCGGTTACAAGGGTTTCAGATGGTAGCATAGGTCATTGTGGATGAAGGAAAAACTACAAAGCGGGACTTACTCGTTCATTGATCCGGCGACTGCACTGATTGACCGATCGAGATGGACGTAACCACCATCGACATGAATCAATTGTCCGGTAGTATGGCTGGAGCGTTCTGACAGGAGAAAAGCCACCATATTGGCAATCTCCTCAGGGGTTGTCATCCTGTTTCCGAGAGGAATGCGGGCATTTATTTCCCGTAACGTCTCCTCCGGGTTTGGCAGCGTCCTGACCCATTTTTCATAAAGCGGCGTATAGGACTCCGCTACAATTACTGCATTCACGCGTATGCCGTACTTCAGCAGTTCAACGGCCCACTCCCGCGTAAGTGCATTACGTCCTCCGTTAGCGGCTGCATACGCTGAAGTTCCTCCCTGACCGGTCTCCGCCACCTTCGATCCAATGTTCACAATCGCGCCGCGCGACTTCTTCAACTCCGGCAGCGCATACTGGGCCATCAGATAGTAATGGACGAGATTCTTATGCAACGATGCCATAAAGGCCTCGTACGAACCATGTTCCAGGTTCACCCCATCATTGACTCCCGCGTTGTTTACCAACCCGTCAATCCTTCCATACTCGCTGACGACAGCCTGTACGGCCTTCCTGCACTCATCAGGTTGGGTTAGTTCGGCAACAACCTGAAACCCCTTCCCTCCTATCTTTTCCAGCACCGCCCGATTGTCGGCCTCGTTACGACCCACTACTGCAGGCAACGCCCCTTCACGTGCCAAAACTTCCACAATGCCTTCGCCGATGCCCTTGGCACCACCGGTGACAATAATGACTTTATTATTTAATTGAAGGTCCATTGTTCTTTAGAGTTTATAAAACCGCGTTGCTGTTCCACCGAAGATCATATTTCTCTCCTCCTGCGAGAAGCGCTGACAAAACTGCTTGACGATATTGAGTTGCTCACCATAGGTTGCCGCAACCAGACACACCGGCCAGTCAGATCCATACATCAGACGGTCGGCCCCAAATGCATCAGCGACGCATTCAAGATAGGGCAGAAAATCATCTATTCTCCACGACGACCAATTCGCTTCGGTCACCATACCGGAAACTTTGCAGCAAACATTCGGCAACGCAGCCATTGCGCGAATATGCCTCTCCCACTCCTGTATTTCACCCGTCGCGATTGATGGTTTGGCAATATGATCGACAACGATAGGAGTATCGGGAATCTGTCTGACAAAACGCAGTGCCTCCTCCAACTGGTGGTGATAGATGAGCAGATCAAAAGTGTAGCCTGACTCGTGCAATTTTCTGACTCCTCTAACGAGTTCAGGGCGGTCCATAAACCCCGGCTGTTCGCCCTGGATGATGTGACGAAAACCCTTGAGCTTCGTCCGTCCGGCATAATGCTCAAGTCGCCGATCAAGAGACGAATCACACAGGTCGATCCATCCCACTACGCCGCGTATAAACGAAAACTCATCGGCCCACGCAAGGAGCTGGCGCGTTTCTTCCTCCGTCTGATCTACCTGTACGAGTACACAGCCCTCAAACCCGTTTTCAGCGAGGAGAGGCGCAAGATCAGGAGGTGTGAAATCCTTCTGAATAACACGCATGTCATCGTTGATCCAGTCATGGCGATGGGGATCATACTTCCAGAAGTGTTGATGTGCATCTATCATCGTCATAGCATCAGCGTTACCGAAAGTAATCGATTGCGACGAGTCGGCACAGCCAAATCGCGCACCGGACTTCCCATTCTGCGCAGCCTTACGGCTTCCACGCACGGGCCACCTGTCGCTGGCTGCCGAGCCCTTCGATGCCGAGTTCTACAACATCACCCGGCTTCAGATACGTAGGAGGATTTAATCCCATCCCCACGCCGGCAGGAGTACCCGTTGAAATCACGTCTCCGGGCAAAAGTGTCATGAACTGACTGACGTAGCTGATGATGTACGGCACGTCGAAGATAAGATCATTGGTGTTGCTATCCTGAAGCATTTTGTCGTTCACTTTCAACCAGAGCCGCAGGTTGTTATAGTGGGGGACTTCGTCTCGGGTAACAAGCCAGGGCCCTGTCGGCGAAAATGTATCGGCACTCTTGCCTTTCACCCATTGTCCGTTTCGCTCAAGCTGGAAAGCACGCTCACTGTAGTCGTTCATGACACAGAAACCTGCGACATAATCCATCGCCGATGCCTCGTCGACATAACTTGCCTTCTTCCCGATCACGACTGCTAACTCTACTTCCCAGTCGGTCTTCTCGCTGTTCTTCGGAATAACGACCTCATCATTAGGCCCGCAGAAAGAAGTGGTGGCCTTAAAGAAAATGATGGGTTCGGAAGGCACCTGCATCTTTGCCTCCTCGGCATGTTTGCGGTAGTTAAGCCCGATACAGATAATCTTGGACGGGCGTGTAAACGGAGGGCCAAGTCGCGTTCCGACGGGTACACGCGGGAGTGAATCCTTGTGGTCTTTCAGCCAGGCCGACAACCGGGCAATGCCATCATTTCCAAAAAATGTTTCACCAAAATCTTCTCCGAACGAGGATACATCGAGGATTTCGTCGTTAACCAGGACACCGGGCTTCTCATTCCCCGAATCGCCAAAACGCAATAACTTCATAACAGGTATAAGTTCAATTTACAATATCATTTCAAGGATAGCACCGCGTAGCCTCAGGTATTGAGGCGGGTGAAGCCTCCGTCGATAGGATAGTCGCAACCCGTGATAAAAGCTGCTTCATCGGAACAGAGGTATACAGCGAGTGACGCTATTTCTTCCGGCTTGCCCATACGGCCAATCGGCTGCGTTTTTGAAAGTTTATCGAACATTTCCTGCTCCTGTCCCGGATAGTTCTTCTTGAGAAATCCATCGACAAAAGCGGTGTGCACACGTGCCGGAGAGATGCAATTACATCGAATATTGTCAGCAAGATAGTCCTTGGCCACCGACAACGTCATACTCAACACCGCTCCTTTGCTCATGCTGTAAGCGAAACGGTCGGAAAGCCCCAACGTAGCGGCTACTGACGCCACATTGAGAATTGCGCCCCCACCCTGCTTCTTCATCTGACCAATCACCGCAAACATAGTGTTGTACACCCCCTTCGCGTTAACCCGGAAGATGCGGTCGAAATCATCCGGGTTTGTGGTCTCAAGACGACCGATGTGGGATATTCCCGCGCTGTTGACGAGGATGTCGATCTTGCCCGCTGTCGAAGCAATGGCATCAAAGGTCTTGCGAACGTCGTCATGTTGTGATACATCACAAACCATGGTGTGGGCCCTGGCGCCCATACCTTTCGCCGTTTCGTTCAACTGGTCGTTGTTAATATCAAGCAGATAGACTGACGCGTTGCGCGCAACAAACATTTCCGCGATTGCTTTACCAATACCGCTACCGGCACCGGTTATCACCGCGACTTTTCCGTTTAAATCAAGCATGGTTATTTAGTGGCCGCTACCATTTAGAAATTGATCCCATTCTCCCTGATCACTGACGTGATCTCTGAGGAAGATTGCATAGGAGGGCTTAGCGGGTTTTTTGCGTAACATCATTCCGGCTTCTTCGGGCGTATAGTCACCTTTCTTTGTATTACATTTTTTGCAGGCGGTCACCAGGTTCGTCCAGGTATCTTTTCCGCCGCGGGCACGCGGCACCACGTGGTCGATCGTCAGTTCCTTGCGCGTACCACAGTACTGGCACTCATTCCCATCGCGCTTGAAAATATTCTGACGGGTAAGATTAACGCCCTTGTAAGGGGCGTTGACGTAGCGGTTCAGCCGGATAACGGACGGCATAGGAAACGACTGCGTCACCGACCTCAACTTGTGCCCATTCGCAGGGCGCACCAACTCGCTTTTCTTGAGGTAGACGAGCACGAATGCGCGCTCCACTGAACAAACCATCAGTGGGCTAAAATCCTGGTTTAAGACCAAAACCCGCGAATTCATGACGGTTAAGATAATTCGGAATCACCGAACTACCAAAAGTTGGCAAATCGCCGGCGGCCGTTACTCCGACAAAATCCGACGGTATCCGGCAAGCTGATGGGTCAGTGTTTGGGTTTCGGTATTGACAATTCCTTCAGAGGTGAGCGTATCAATCCTTACACGTCCTGAGGCGTGAATGATGCGATCACCCCCCATCACAATACCGACGTGGGTGATCCTGTCTTTTTCCTGAAAGAAAGCGAGGTCTCCGGGGCGGGCAGCTTCCGAGGGAGGCACTTCGTTGCCTTGAGTGAACTGCATCGACGCATCGCGCAACAGCTTGTAGCCAGCGAGTTTGAATACGACCTGCGTAAACCCGGAGCAATCTATACCGAAAGGCGTGCGGCCACCCCACAGATACGGGGCATGGAGATACTTGCGCGCCATGGCGTCGATAAAGCTGTAGTCGCGGCGCTGTCCGAGGTTCTTGGACTCACCATTAAAGGCGAATTGTTCTTCCATGCGGAACAACTCGGCACTTGATATCGGCAAGATACTTCCCATCAATATTACGACGGGGTTCCGGTTGTACAGGAGTGTCGAGGTGATGTCTGTCGTGATCTTGAATTCGGCCTGATTGAGATAGTGGAAGTAGTCGGCGGTAACCGCGTGATGTTGCCGGCTATCGATCCACCCTTCATAGCCATCAAAATACTGACGGATACGCAGCCATTCTCCACCCGAGGCATCCGTCACTTCGTAGTGATCGCCGAAGAGCAATTGCGTTACCTGTTCAGCTTTATGGGCTGGTTCGGCTCTTACGGGCACGATGCTGAGGCGACAAATCCCATATCCTTGCATATACAATCAGTATTTCATCCGGTCTAGTTCGCGACGCACATCGCGTTCTCGGATAGCATCGCGTTTGTCGTGAACCTTCTTGCCCTTGGCAAGGGCTACTTCCATTTTGGCCAGGCCGCGGTCGTTGATGAACAATCGCGTTGGCACAATCGTGAGCCCTTTCTCTTCCGAGCGCGATTCCAGTTTACGCAGCTCAGCCCGTTTGAGCAAAAGCTTGCGCTCACGCGCTGGCTCGTGGTTGTAGTGGGTACCCTGGGCGTACGGAGAGATCGTTACACCTTTCACGAACAGCTCCCCGTTCTTGAAATACGCGTAGCCGTCCTGCAGGTTCACTTTGCCTTCACGTATGGACTTGATCTCAGTCCCGGTCAGCACAATGCCCGCGATGTATTTATCGAGCAGTTCAAACTCGTAGGTCGCCTGCCGATTGCGTATGTTAATGTCTTTCGCGAACCGCTGTTTACTCATTGACTAAGGATCGATTGTAATAGTTCTTTCTTCAGGATTTTCTGAGCCGTACGGCCATGGGCTACCAGCCGTTCGCCGGCCCGAACCTCAAAGGTACAAATCAGTTTGTTTCCGTTCAGACTTTCGACCACACCCCGGATACATATTTCCTCTCCGACACGAGCAGGAGCATCATGGTGTATTTCGAGATAGGTCCCAATGCCCTCTTCACCGCTTTCGCACATATCGATAGCAAACTGGCGGGTAGTCCATTCCACGTCGCGGGCAAGCGCAAAGGTTGAGCACACTGGATGTACCACCTCCCCGTTGAACGCCGCGATATCGGAGTCCGTCACGGTTTTCCGGAATTCCTTTTGATCACCGTACGCGAAAACATTTTTCATCGGTATAACACTAGACGGGCATGCGTGCCAGAGGGGTAATATCCATCGGGGCAAATTCCCCCCTGAGGTACCGGTAATGCGCAGCCATGGCAATCATCGCGGCGTTATCGGTACAATGCTCGAATGCCGGAATAAAGACATTCCACCCCTTTCGTTCACCGCGCTCAGCCAGCGCGCGGCGCAGCCCACTGTTGGCCGATACTCCACCCGCGATGGCAATTTCCCGGATTCCCGTCTGCTCGCTGGCTTGTTCCAGCCGCGTCAGCAACATCTCCACAAGCGTATGCTGCAGACTCGCGCAAATATTGGCAAGGTTATCGCGTACAAATTCAGGGTTGCTTTTCTTACCGTCGCGGATGAAATACAGAAACGCGGTCTTGATTCCGCTAAAGGAAAAATCCAGGCCCGGCATCGAAGTCTGCGGAAAAGAAAAGGCTTCAGGATTCCCCGACTGGGCATAACGGTCGATAAGTGGTCCGCCCGGGTACGGCATTTCGAGTATCTTCGCAGCTTTGTCGAAGGCCTCACCCACGGCGTCGTCCTGGGTCTGGCCAATCACTTCCATGTCGAGGTAGTCCCGAACCAACACGATTTGCGTATGGCCTCCGCTGACGGTAAGGCAGAGGAAAGGAAAACGGGGAGCGGGTTCGTCAATGAAATGGGCGAGGACGTGTGCCTGCATATGGTTTACCTCAATCAACGGGATCCCCAGGCCCAGGGCAATACCCTTGGCGAAGGATACGCCGACCATGAGCGAACCGATCAGGCCCGGCCCGCGGGTGAAGGCAACAGCATCAAGGTCGGCCAACCGGATACCGGATTGCCCGACCGCCTCGTTGACAACCATGACGATGTTCTGCTGATGCGCACGCGAGGCGAGCTCAGGAACGACCCCTCCGTATTTTCGGTGGACCTCCTGTGAAGCGATAATATTATTGAGTACCTTGCCGTTTCTGATAACAGATGCGGAAGTTTCATCGCAGGAAGACTCAATGGCAAGGATGACGGGATGCATGGATGACAAATGAACCGGCAAGTTATTAAAAATAGAATATTCCGAATACTGACGTATCTGGTTACGTCGCTGGTCTTCCTGACAATTACCGCCTTTCTTATTCTCCAGGTCCCCACGGTTCAGCAGGCCCTCGTCGAAAGATACCTCCGCGGCTTGTCGGAGGTCACCGGATTCCGGACTTCCGTGAGCAGCTTTCAATTGCTTTGGTTCGACCGCCTCGAAATCGGCAACCTCCAGGTGGAAGATTCCGAGAACAACCGCATGATCTCCGTGCAGAAACTGCTAGTCGATTTCCAGCTCAATCAACTATTCGACAATCGCGATGTTCATATCGACGGAGTCTACATCGACTCCGCCGAAGTCTATGTGACACGAATTACCAATAGCGATACAGCCCGTGATCTGAACATTAACGTGTTCATAAACAAGATCAATGAACACTATGCACGCAATCGGCGAACCGGCCGTTCACCACGCATCAATATCGGCGAGGCGTTGCTGAACAATAGCTTATTCCGGTATGTCGACCAGGACCGCGACTCTATCAAAACAGGTTTTAACTATCACCAGTTCGCGGTCGACATAAACGAAGCGCAGCTGCAGAACTTCCTGGCACTCGGCGATACCATTCAATTCAGGGTACAAACGCTGTTGGCAAAGGATCGGGAATCTCCGCTTGAAGTAAACCAGCTGTCGACCTTCTTCCGCATCTCGCAACAATGTCTGGAATTCCTTGACGTAAGTCTGCACGCAGGTCGCAGCGTCATCTCCGATACGGTGAGATTTACCTTCAACGGAAAACACGAACTCAGCGACTTTAATGAGAAAGTCAATATTCACGCCCGCTTCATCGACACCCGTATTTACCCGGAAGATCTTGCGCTTTTTGCCCCGGCTGCGCGCCAGCTGAAGCAACCGTTCGTGCTCAACGGCGTCATGAAAGGACGCGTCAGCAACTTCAAGCTTACCGGGATGGAGATTCAGACGGGCAACACGGTGTTGCGCGGTTCGCTCGATATGGACGGACTTCCCGTTCTAAGCGAGACGTTTACCATCCTGGAACTTAACAATTCCACGGTCGACTTCCCCGACCTCGCGGGCATCATAGGTCCACAATCGCTGGAACGCCTGAAACCCCTGGGTCGCGTCAACATGGAGGGCCAGTTCCTCGGGTACTTTTCCGACTTTGTCGCTCATGGAAATTTTACCGGAACATTGGGAAGGCTGTCGACCGACATCAACTTCAAGGTCAATGACCAGGACATCAACCGCTCCACTTACAGCGGTAAACTGGCACTGTCCGAATTCGACCTGGGAACTTACATGAAAGACACAATCAATTTTGGTCGCGTCACCATGCAAGGCAATATCCGCGGGTCGGGCTTAACATTTCAAACTGCAGGGTTCGACCTCAATGGTCGGATCGACCGAATAGATATCCGCGATTATGAATACCGGAACATCCAGACCAATGCGCGCTTTGCCTCCCAGTTTTTCAACGGATTTCTATCGATCGACGACCCCAATCTGAAGTTCACGACCGAAGGATCAATCGATCTACGGAACAACATTAATGAGATCCGGATAACATCTACGATTGACACCGCCAACTTCCACCTGCTCAATTTAACCGACCGCGAACTTTTCCTTCGCACCGATGTAAAGGTTAACCTTAAAGGACTTCATCTCGACAGCATTATCGGTGGGGCTGATATTGCAAACCTGCGGGTTATCCACGATGGACAGGAATTATCGCTCGACTCCGTGCGTATGACATCACGGGTCGACGGAGCAACCCGAAACATCGACATCGAATCATCGGTACTCGATGGAAATGTCTACGGCGACTTCCTCCTCACTGACCTGCTTCGAGATGTACAGACACTGGTACGGGAGATATCGCTCAACATTCGAAACGACGAAAAAGCCATTGCTGAGTACTATGCGCATAAATCACATCGGCCGAAATCATATCAGACAAGATTTCAATTTGATGTAAAGAACCTCGAGCCGGTGGCCCAGCTGTTCCATACAAACCTGGCAGTATCTCCGAACACGGTAGTTCAGGGCGACTTCACCAGCGGTTATACAACAATCTTGCGCGCATTCACAAACATCGATTCCCTAACCTTTAACAATACGCTGTTTGTCGGAACAGAAGTAGAGGTTACTACCTCGAAGATCGCCGACAGCACAAACGTACTCGCCGTGGCTTTTGTTAATTCAAAGTCCCAGCAATTAACAAACAAACTTCATACGCGCGATCTTCTTGCTGAAGCCGTATGGAACGAAAACGAGGTTTTTTTCAGCCTCGACGCCGACCAGAAAGACCAGACCAATTACGTAAGACTGCGTGGCAACCTTCAGTTCCTCCGCGACAGTACGCAATTACATTTCCTTCCGTCAGCAATCCGGATCCTTGAACAAAGCTGGGCATTCGACCCGAACAACATGATCACCATTCGCCGTGATGACGTGAAAATTGATCAACTTCTTTTGCGGAACAACGGTCAGTTCGTTCTTCTCGATGGAAAGTTGTCGCGCGACCCTGAAGAACAACTTGTGCTGACGGTGAACGAGGTTGATCTGAATATCCTGAACCCGTTGACGGGGCGTGATATTTCGGGAACGCTGAACGCTGTATTCCAGCTGAATGACTACCACCACAATCCGCAGTTTCAGAACGAAGTGTACATAAGTGCATTAACGGTTGACAAATTCCTTGTAGGAGATGTTACCGGACGTAACGTATGGGATGCTGACGACCGACAGTTCATCGTCAACTTCTTTATCGATCGCCATGGAAACCGGATCGTCAACCTCGACGGAACGTATGACCGCACCCGTCGGGCGATGCCACTCGATATCACCGCCCGGCTCGAGAACGCAAACCTGCGTATCATCGAACCATTCTTTGATGATATTTTCTCCGGCATTGGAGGAACGATTACCGGCGATTACCGCATCACCGGACCCCTGGCTGCACCAGTATTCGAAGGCGAAGGAAAAGTCAGTAACGGGCGTATTACCATTAACTATCTGCAAACAACCTATCGGTTTACCGGAAGTGTCGGACTGTCGCCTAACTCCATCTACTTCCGAAACTTCGAGTTGAAAGACGTTTTCAATAATACCGGAACGCTCAATGCTACGTTGTCGCATCAGAATTTCAAGAGTATGCGCGTTAACCTCGATGCGTCATTCAGCAACTTCCAGGTGCTTAATACTACACAAAAAGACAACGACTTGTTTTATGGCCAAGGCTACGGAACAGGCCGCCTGAACATCTCCGGCCCGTTGGGGAATTTGCGGTTCACTTCTACCGCCCGTACAGATAAGAACACGCGTATCTATATCCCTATGGGATCTACGGGCGACGTCGAAAAAGCCGAGTTTATTCATTTCGTAAGCTTCTCCGACTCGACCTACCAACAGTCACTCGCCGACAGCGAAAGCAATCGCGTCGATTTGAAAGGTATTACCCTCGACTTCAACCTTGATATTACCCCTGACGCGCTCTTTGAGATAATATTTGACTATCAGTCGGGCGATATCATCAGCGGCCGCGGAAGCGGGGAGATCCAGCTTCAGCTTGATACCCATGGAGATTTTAACATGTTCGGCCCGTTTGAGTTCGTCAGTGGATTGTACAACTTCACTCTCTACGATATCATCAACAAAGATTTCACCATTCAAAGCGGAAGTCGCATTACATGGTACGGAGATCCTTACGGCGCCACACTTGATATCAACGCATCGTACGACCAACTCGCCTCATTTTCGCCTATCCTGTCGAATCCGGCGTGGAGTTCCTATCCCGAGCTTCGGCGAAAATATCCTGTAAAAGTGTTACTGGAACTCGACGGCCCGATGCTTTCACCTGAAATCGAGTTCGACATCATTGCTACCGACCTGCCGCAAAGCATTGTCGTGGCCGGGACAAGCATTCCCATGGAGTTCGAATTCCAGGCCTTCAAGAACCGTCTCGACGAGCAGGAGTTGAAACGTCAGGTGTTCAGCCTGGTGGTACTGCGACGCTTCTCCCCCATTGGAGAATCGCTGACAACCCGAGGCACCGACATCGTTACCAGTGTGAGCGAGCTACTCTCCAACCAACTCAGCAACTGGATCAGCCAGGTGGATGAAAACCTCGAGATCGACCTCGACCTAAGCGCACTCGATGAAGAAGCTTACAACACATTTCAGCTGCGCCTCAGCTACACTTTCATGAATGGTAGACTTCGCGTTACACGCGACGGTACGTTCTATGGCAATAACGAGAACAGCAGTATCAACAATAGTCAGAACCTTTCGTCGATTGCCGGTGACTGGACGGTCGACTATCTGCTGACAGCCGATGGCAAGCTGAAGATCAAGATGTACAACCGCACCAATATCAACCCAATTCTCAACACACTGACTTCGCATAATTCTGTAACAACGGGCGTGAGTCTTTCGCACACGCAAAGCTTCAACCGTCTTGCTGACATCTGGCGGTCATCACGTGCCCGCAGAGAGCAGGAACCCGATCCCGATGATGATGACAACGAGGCCATACGTAAAGAAGATGAGCAAAACAGTGGTGGGTAGCCTCCGCTGTACAGTTGTTCTTCTTCTCTCACTGGCTGCCATCAGCGCCATCGCACAGCCTGACACCGCGTCGGTTCACTCCCGCAAACTGAGGACATTCGCTATTGCCGGCGGGGTTACCTACGGGACAGGGCTGGCAATACTCAACCACGTTTGGTACAAAGACACCAAGCGACAATCGTTTCGGTTCTTCAATGATAACGCCGAGTGGAAACAACTTGACAAGGCCGGACATGCCTATGCTTCGTTCTATTTGAGCGAAATACCCGCTACCGTTCTGCGCAACATCGGAATGGACGAAAAGAAGGCCGATCTCATCGGTGCGCTTTCGGGCTTCCTGCTCACAGCACCCATTGAAATCCTTGACGGATACTCCGACGGATACGGGGCTTCTGTCGGGGATCTTGTTGCCGACGCCGTAGGGCCACTGCTCTACCTCGGACAGAAAGCCTTGTGGAGCGAAGTGAGAGTGCGCCCCAAGTTTTCCTTTCATAGAACAAAGTACGCAGATATGCGCCCGGAGCTGCTGGGTGACAATACCCTGAGCCAGATCGTCAAAGACTACAACGGCCAAACGTACTGGCTCTCGGTCGACATAGACCGATTTATAGCCTTTCCGCGTTGGCTAAACCTGAGCGTGGGCTATGGTGCTGAGGAGATGATTTACGCACGCGACGGGCAAAATCATGCCGCCGGGCTACGTCCTTACAGGCAATATTACCTGGGAATTGACTTCGATCCATCAGCCGTCAAGACACGTTCGCGGTTTGTCCGCACGGTATTGTATGTTCTCGGGAGCGTTCGAGTGCCTGCCCCGGCCATTTCTGTCTCGAAAGAGGGAGTAAGATTTCATCCTCTGTATTTCTGATGTCGGTTTTTCTTCCTACCTTTTAAGACAGACCTCTCGCCAGGCCGAACCTAAAACCACCACAATGGACATCAACTATACTTTGAAGGAGTACGCCGAGCAAATTGGCGGACAGTTTACCCATTACGACGACATCAAGTCGGTGATCGTTATTCCTCTCGACAGAAGTCGATACCAAACCGTGCTGGCCACTACGCAAAAGAGCCAGGTTTCCGGCCGTGATCAAGCCGTCTTTACGTCGAAAGTTTGTGCTTATAGCCACGATCTCGATCTCAAGATGCTGATGGAGCACAACGGCAGCTTTGACTATAGCAAGTTCATCCTCGAAGATGGATACCTCAAAGTCGAAGCCTCATGCCTCACTTCGTCGGTGTCGGAGATCCAGCTTCGCGAGATGATTCAGGAAGTCGCTCAACTCGCCGATCACTATGAAGACAAACTGACCGGACAGGATATCCACTGATAACCCGCCCGCTTTGCAGGAGGAACTGCGCATCCTGAAGAATTTGTTATACCTTGTAACCAAAGCAGGTCGCCTTATCGCCATCTGCCTTGAGCAGGTGGAGGAAAGTCCGGGCAACACAGGGCAGCGTACTTCCTAACAGGAAGGCCTTACTCCTTCAAGGGAGTAGGGACAGACAGTGCCACAGAAAACAAACTACCTCTCTTTTGGGAGGAAAAGGTGAAAAGGTGGGGTAAGAGCCCACCGGTCGCCCCGTGAGGGGAGACGCATGGTAAACCTTACGCGTTGAAAGGTCAAATAGATCCCGATCAGAATGGCCCGTTCGTGACCACTCCGGTGGTCGTCGGGATGGGTAGACCGCTTGATCGTGTCCGTGAGGACCCGACCAGATAAATGATAAGGGCTTCCCGCCCGGCGGGAAGGACAGAACCCGGCTTACAGACCTGCTTTATTTTTTTGATGGCTTCGCCATCAAACCAAAACCTGCCAGCCTTTATAACTTTATAAAACTGGCAGGTTTTTCTATTTTTCGATTTATCAGGACCAAACCGATATGGCTAGAATACTATTGATTGAAGACGACTCGAAAATCCGCGCAATACTGAAAGAAATTCTTCAGGAAAAGAACCACGAAGTCGATGAGGCTGGTGACGGGCTGGAAGGATTTCGGAAGCTTGAACAAGGGCAGTACGACCTGTGCATTTGTGACATCAAGATGCCAAAAATGGATGGTCTGGAAGTCCTCGACAAAACCAAAGAGGCGGGCATCACCACAAACTTCGTTGTCATCTCAGCGCATGGCAACATCGATATCGCCGTGGAGGCGGTGAAGAAAGGCGCATTTGATTTTCTGCAGAAACCATTTGATCTCGGACGTCTGGAGATTACCCTGCGGAACGCCCTTGACAAGACAACGCTTATCCGCGAGACGAAAACCCTTAGGAAAAAGATATCGCGTAAGTTCGAAATGGTAGGCGAATCGACTCCTGTCCGGGAGATGCAGGATATGATTGAGAAGGTCGCGCCAACCGACGCCCGGGTGCTTATCACCGGTCCAAATGGATCAGGAAAAGAGCTGGTGGCCAAAGCCATCCATGAGAAAAGTAAGCGCGCGGCCGGATCACTTGTCGAAGTAAACTGTGCTGCCATTCCTTCCGAGCTAATCGAAAGCGAGTTGTTCGGTCATGAAAAAGGATCCTTCACCTCTGCTATCAAACAACGTATCGGAAAGTTCGAACTGGCAGAGGGCGGAACCTTATTCCTGGATGAAATAGGAGACATGAGTCTCTCTGCACAGGCAAAAGTTCTCCGTGCTCTTCAAGAGAACAAGATTACAAGGGTTGGAGGCGACAAGGAAATTCCGGTCAACGTTCGCGTGATCGCAGCTACCAATAAGGATCTCAAACAGGAAATTGCTGAAAACAGGTTCCGGGAAGACCTGTATCACAGGCTGAGCGTGATCGTCATCAAAGTCCCGTCTCTGAACGAACGGAAGGATGATATTCCCCTGCTCACCGACCGGTTTCTGGAAGACATCGCCGAAGAACACGGCGCGAAAAAGAAATCAATCAGCGATGGCGCGATCGACAGCCTCAAAAATCACGACTGGACCGGAAATATCCGGGAACTGAGAAACGTGATAGAACGTCTCGTAATCATGAGTGGCGAAGAGATCACCGCTCAGGATGTGGAGAAGTACCTCTAGGGAGAGGCCCGATTAAGCCCGCTCGGAAGTTTCTGCCTTATCAGTCTCTACCTTGCTGTAGGTGGGGCAGGTGTACTGGCTGCAAGCCGTTACGAAGGCAGACAAAAGGACAAATGCGATAATCTTTCTCATTTAGCCTGGGGCTTTTGGTTTCTAACAAAATTAAAACTCTTTCACTACAAAACAAACCTGACGGTAATTTACCCCATTCGTCGCGAATATGTACTATTCAACCAGAAGGTTGCAACCCCGTACATCACTGTTATCCAGTCTTCCCAGAATCTCAAAAGCTCCGTCATCGCGGACTTTTCCGATGTCTTCGGTTTCGATAAAGGCAACCGAATGGAAGTTCGCCAGGTCGATAACGTTAATACCGCCCGTCTGGTTAAGTAACCCCTTTTCGAACGGATCAGTGATGTCTCTTGCAATTACCCGCATCCAGGGCGGACACTCAAACCAATTTCCTCCCCTGGTGTAGGCCTGCGATAACAACTCCGTCATACCGTACTCAGAAAAAATTCGGTCCACCCTTAGGGAATTGGTCAGCGCAGCGTGCAAAGCCGAGCGGGTAAGTTCCCGGCGCCTGCCTTTCATTCCGCCTGTTTCAAAAACAATGCAGTGGCCCAGATCGGGAGAATAACGCTCGGCAAGGTCAAGAAGTGCGAAGCTTACCCCCCACAGAACGGTTTTCTTATCGCTTTGTCGAAGCGTTTCTACGTCATGCAGCAATTGTTCTACATTGTGGAGGTAAAATCCGGAGTACGGGGAACCGCTCATCTTGACAAAGTGATCCATCATTGCGACCAATGAAGACCCCTCTCGCTCCAGATAGGAAGGCAATAGCGCAAGGAAATGATAATCGCGGATATCCCCGAAAAAATGCTCGAAACAACGCACGCTGTGGGAAAGGTAGAATTTCAGATCGCGGATCGCATGCCGGCTGGTTACTGCCCCGGTAGTCCCGCTACTGGAAAACACTGTCTCCGGTTGCCAGGCACCCGTTTTTATCAAATGACGCTTGAAGAAAGAAATGGGCATGAACGGAATTTCAGCGAGACCTGAAACCGAATCGGGATCTACCCCCAGGCGACGCACATAGTCGCCGTACACGGGATTGTTTTCCACCTGAAGATGAAACACTTGCATCGCAATATCTTCGAACTGCGCGTCGTTAAGGGAATATAAATCAGGATAGAAGCTGTTAGAAGTATCCAAGCGTTTACGTAATTTGACGTGACGAATAAAGCAAAAATGAAGCTGATAAAGGGTTTTGGATTGTTGTCTTTTCTGGTCTTGCTGACCGGATCGTGTTTTGACCCGCCGGAGTTTCCGGTTGTTCCCGAAATTGAGTTCGAGCGCCTGGAGTTCAAACCGGCTCCGACTCAGGTAGACGACGATTCGCTTCTCATCTATCTGCGGTTTCGCGATGGTGACGGTGACCTGGGACTTTCCGCTGATGACGTCCGCCATATCAGCGCCCCTTATCACGTCAACAACTACTACCAGGAAAACAACGGAACAATCATCCCGATCCCGACGGCGTCAGGAATCCTGGAGGGCCGACATTACGATCTCTTGCTTATTCCCGATGCCACGAAAGGGCATCTTGTAACCTTCAATACACGTCTCAAGCCAGGCTACGAGTTCCTGCCGCAGTCGTTCCACTGCAGGTCGTATCAGTACCTTGGCGGAACCGGCGAAAATGACGGCACGCGGCTGCTCATCCAAGCCGCTGACTTGCCCGCGATCGGACCGGAAATTGAAGTGGTCGACACTTTCTATGCTCCCGCTACCCGGGAACCCGTTTACTACCAAATCCGCGATACGCTCTACTACACAACCAACCCGAATCACTATAACATTGAAGTCGATTTTCTCGTCAAGGAAGGCGCTGAGTTCCACGAGTTCGACTGGTCAAATTTCTGCGGAACAACGTACGATCAACGTTTCCCCGTTCTCTCAGACCCTGGAACATCGGTAGACGGTACACTTCGTTATGCTATTACTTCGGTGGCATTGCGCGCAATGTTCACAATCAAACCTCTGAAACTGCGGATAAAGATCCGCGACAGAGCCCTCAATGAGAGTAATGTTATCGAAACACCTGAGTTTACCCTTATCCAATAAGAGGGGTCAGAAAAGTGAGGGATACCGCTGCGGATCTGCTTCGTGCATGATCTGGTACACGGCCTCAAAAACATCTTCGGCATTCGGCTTCGAGAAGTAATCGCCGTCCGACGCATACGCAGGCCGGTGTTCACGGGCCGATATCGTAATGGGCATCGAGTCGAGGAATTGATACGCCTTCTGCCCTTCAAGGACCTGCTGCATCATGAAGCCTGTAGCGCCGCCGGGAACATCTTCATCGGCGAAGGCAACACGATTGGTTTTCTTGATAGACTCTACGATTGTGTGATGGCGGTCAAAGGGAAGCAGTGTTTGCACGTCAATTACTTCGCACGAAATGCCCACTTCGGCGAGGGCCTCGGCGGCCTCCATGACGATTCGGCACATCGCCCCATAGGTAACGATTGTAAAGTCTTCCCCTTCGCGCAACACTTCCGGAACGCCGAGGGGTACGGTAAATTCGCCGACGTTTTCCGGCAGCCGTTCTTTCAGGCGATAGCCGTTCAGACACTCAATGATAACCGCAGGATCGTCCGACTGGAGCATGGTATTGTAAAAGCCTGCTGCCTGGGTCATGTTTCGCGGAACGAGGACGTAGACCCCTCGCAAGCTGTGCAGGATCATTCCAATGGGCGAACCCGCATGCCACACACCTTCCAGCCGATGGCCGCGCGTGCGAATAATCAACGGTGCCTTCTGCCCTCCCTTGGTGCGATAGTGCAGCGTCGCCAGGTCGTCCGACAACGTAGCCAGCGCATAGATGAAGTAGTCGAGATACTGTATTTCGGCAATGGGACGGAGGCCACGCATCGCAAGACCAATGCCCTGTCCGATAATCGTCATCTCACGAATCCCAGTATCCGTCACACGCAGCTCCCCATGTTTTTGCTGGAGGCCCGCAAAGCCCTGGTTGACATCGCCAATCCGGCCCACATCTTCGCCGAAGGCAACCACACGGGGATCGCGCTGTAGAGCCGCGTCAAAGCATTTTTGCAATACCTCGCGTCCATCGACGAGGGGGGAATCATCGGAATATTCAGGCTCCCTTTTTTCGACCTTCAGGGCCGACTCTTCCGATTCGCTGTAAAGGTGCGAGCTGTAGCGTCCGTGGTTCGCTTCCTTCGCCTCCCCTATCCACGCCAAAAGCTTTTGCCTCACCGGCAGATCGGGATATCCCCGAAGAATACGCAGCGCCTTTCGGGCCGCGCGCATAGTATCAAGACGCGTGGGATTGATCGTAGTCGCGATATCGTTGCGAAGCTCTTCGAACGCGGATTTCTCCGGACATTCCTCTTCGGCCTGCTCAAGAATTTCACTAATAAAGACCTGATCTTTGCGAATGTCATCGACAAAAGCCCGCCATGCCCGGTCGCGCGCGTCCTTGGCAGCCTGTTTAGCTTCCTGCTCGATGATATCAACTTCTTCAGGAAGAACCATCACCTCATCGACAATCCACTCGCGCATCTTGCGATTGCAGTCATACTCTGCTTCCCACGCCAGGCGTTCCTTCGATTTGTATCGTTCGTGGGAGCCCGACGTGGAATGTCCCTGGGGCTGTGTCAATTCCTCGACGTGTAGCAAAACGGGAACATGCTCTTCTCGGCAAATACGCTCAGCTTTCTGATAAGCTTCGATAAGGGCGGGGTAATCCCATCCCTTCACAGTCATTATCTCAAAGCCTTTCTCCGTGGCCGTGCGTTGCAAACCCGCCAGTGCTTTCGAAATGCTCGCTTTTGTCGTATGATACTCCTGAGGCACCGAGATGCCATAGCCGTCGTCCCACACGGAAGTGAGCATAGGCACCTGGAGCACCCCTGCTGCGTTTATGGCTTCCAGGAACATCCCTTCGGAAGTTGACGCGTTGCCTATTGTACCAAAGGCAATCTCGTTCCCCTTGCGCGAAAGATGCGTATAGTCATGGAGTTGTGTATTCTCCCGAAACAATTTGGATGCGTAGGCAAGTCCCAGTAATCGCGGCATCTGTCCCGCCGTTGGAGAGATGTCGCCGCTGCAATTCTTGAGGGTAGAGAGCTCCTTCAGTTTGCCCTCGTCGTCGAGCATCCGGGTTGCGTAGTGCCCGTTCATCAGTCGCCCTGCGGAGGCAGGGTCGTGATTGACGTCAGTGTGGGCATAGAGCTGCGCGAAGTATTGTTGCAACGTAAGCTCACCAATAGCAAACATAAACGTTTGATCGCGGTAGTAGCCAGCCCTGTGGTCTCCTTCGCGAAACACTTTGGCCATCGCGATTTGCGCAACCTCTTTGCCATCGCCGAAGATTCCAAACTTCGCCTTGCCCATGAAGACCTCCTTGCGGCCAATGAGGCTGGCCTCGCGACTTTCAACAGCGAGTCTGTAGTCGGAAAGGATCTCCTTGACGCTTGCCTGCGAATACTTTGTTTTCTCCTTCGTGATATTCAATGTCGTTGCTTTTAAAATCTCCTTAATCACGTACCCCTTCGCAAGAACGGACACCGGTCTGTTCAAAAATAGCCATATCCCCTTACCTTTCAAAAACGGCCAGGCCGGCCATCGGGTTCCGATGCACACATTTCCGCTCGAGAAGCAGAAAAAAACGCCAAATTTTTTAGGCGATATCGAGAATTAACCCGAATAAATTTCGCGTAAATGCCTTGCTACTTCCAATTTATTGTGGTGTTTCGATAGAGCTTAAAAAAAAGAAATGCCGCGACGGTAGCAGCAAACCGGCACAGTATATTTACCTGTAAAAAAAAGCATCCCATGACCATAGGTATTCCCAAAGAGATCAAGAACAATGAGAACCGAGTAGCCATTACGCCTGCCGGTACACAAGAGTTTGTCCGCCGCGGGCACACTGTCATCATCGAACGATCGGCCGGGGTAGGCAGCGGCTTCAATGACGACGAGTACGTTGGCGCCGGAGCAAAAATCATCGACAGTGCTGAGGAAGTATTCGCCTCCGCCGATATGATAATGAAAGTGAAGGAGCCTGTCGAACCGGAATACAAACTCATCCGCAAGGGTCAGTTGGTCTTCACCTACTTCCACTTCGCATCGCACCAACCCCTTACCCAGGCGATGATGGAAAGTGGAGCTATATGTCTTGCCTATGAAACCGTGGAGCGCGACAGGACGCTTCCGCTGCTGATTCCCATGTCGGAAGTAGCGGGACGTATGGCCGTTCAGGAGGGCGCAAAATATCTTGAGAAACCGATGAAGGGTCGGGGTGTGTTGCTCGGCGGCGTTCCGGGAGTCAGACCGGGGAAGGTGCTCATTCTCGGCGCTGGAATAGTAGGAACCAACGCGGCGAAAATTGCCGCAGGTATGGGTGCGGATGTGACCATGGTCGACATCAACCTTCAGCGACTTCGCTACCTCGATGAAGTGATGCCAAAGAATGTGCGAACCATGATGTCGAGCGAGTACAGCATCCGTGAGCTCGTCAGAGACCACGACCTGATCATTGGCGCGGTATTGATTCCCGGCGCCAAAGCGCCACGTCTGGTGACACGTGATATGCTAACTGATATGAAACCCGGCACAGTGCTCGTCGACGTCGCCGTTGACCAGGGAGGTTGCATTGAGACATGTAAACCAACCACGCACGAGAATCCGACCTTCGTTATCGACGATATCGTTCACTATTGTGTTGCCAACATGCCGGGAGCGGTGCCCTATACTTCGACGCTGGCCCTGACAAATGCTACCCTTCCTTACGCCCTTCTTCTGGCAAATATGGGGTGGAAAGACGCCTGCCGGCAAAACACAGACCTGAAACTCGGACTTAACATCGTCAACGGAGAGATCGTATATCCGAACGTCGCAGAAGCCTTCTCACTTCCCTACCGGCCGGTCGACGAGGTACTCGCTTGATTAGTAGCGAAGGTGTTTTACGGTTACGCCGTCGTTGATCAACTGCTTTAACGATTCGATGCCGATTCTCAGATGAAGCTCGACAAAATTGGCTGTGACGGTAACGTCACTTTTTTCGGTCTTCACTCCTTCCGGCACCATGGGTTGATCCGATACCAGTAGCAAAGCTCCCGCTGGGATTTTATTGTGAAAGGCAGTCGTAAAGATTGTAGCCGTTTCCATGTCGATCGCCTGTGCTCTGACCTTCCTCAGGTAAGCTTTGAAGTCATCGTCCCACTCCCACACCCGTCGGTTGGTCGTGTATACCGTGCCTGTCCAGTAATCCTGTCCGAAGTCGCGTATCGTGGTCGATATTGCCTTTTGGAGCGCGAACGAAGGCAATGCGGGCACTTCGGGTGGGTAATAGTCGTTTGATGTCCCTTCCCCCCGGATGGCGGCAATCGGAAGGATGAGGTCACCGATGCTGTTCTTTGCTTTCAATCCACCGCACTTGCCCAGAAACAACGCTGCTTTCGGAGCAATGGCACTCAGACAATCCATGATAGTCGCAGCGTTAGGACTGCCCATACCAAAGTTGATAATGGTAATCCCCTCGGCCGTAGCACTGCGCATAGCCCGATCGAGACCGTTTACCGGCACGTCATGCCACTCAGCAAACAACCGCACGTAGTTGTCAAAGTTAGTGAGCAGAATGTATCGTCCGAAGTTCTCCAGCGCCTGCCCCGTGTAACGCGGCAGCCAGTTTCGCACAATGTCCATTTTCGTTTTCATTCCACTTGATTCAGTTTGCCAATCACTCCCCCGCGCAAATCATCCGGTGCGACTGCGTGCGACATTTAGCTATCTTTGAGCATGCTTAAACTCAACCTTCCATCGTTCGACTACAAACTCCGGAAAGAAGAAGGTAAAATATGGATTTTTGACGGCATTCGAAAAAAATACATCGTCCTCACCCCTGAAGAATGGGTGCGTCAGCACTTCATCCACTATCTCATTAACGAAAAAAAGTATCCCCGAAGTTTAATGCGTATTGAAGGAGGGCTTCGGTATAACGCGCTGCAAAAGCGATCCGATATCGTGGTTTACGATGTCAAAGGCCTTCCCTGGCTCGTAGTTGAATGCAAAGCTCCTCATGAACCCATCAGCCAAGCGACCGTACATCAGGCTTCCGTGTATAACGCCACGCTCAAAGCTCCCTACATCGCCGTCACCAACGGAATCCACCACGTTTGGGCAAAGGTCGATTGGACGCAAAAGACTACGGCTTTACTCGATGACGCTCCTCCCTTCACTGAAGATTAGGACTGCAGACGTTCGGCGATCTTGCGCGAGCTTACTGTCGACAGTAAAACCATCCCGATAATAAAGTACGCCGCCAGCCCAAGAGCGCTGTAACGCATGGATCCCATAATCTGATTGATCAACCCATAGCTAAACGTTCCGAAGACGATCGACAAGTTGAACGTAACGTCATAGAAGCTGAAATAAGAAGCGTGGTCGATGGTGTCCACAGGAATCAACTTGGAATAAGTTGCCCGCGACAACGATTGAATTCCCCCCATGATAAGTCCGACGACCACAGCAAGGACATAGAATTGCATCTCGGTCTGGATAGCATACGCCGCGAGACAAACGATGATCCAAATGGCGATCATGACCATGAGTGTAAGCTTGTTACCCTTACGCGATGACATGAAAGCGAAGAAGTAAGCGCCGACCGACCCAACGAGCTGGATCAGGAGGATGGTCAAAATCAGACTTGAGTCGTCAAGGTGCAAAACATCGGTACCGAAAAGTGCGGCGAGATACATCACCGTTTGTACGCCCATGTTGTAAAAGAAGTACGCGACAAGAAAACGCTTAAGATCGCGTTGCGTACGCAAACTGCGCCATACTTTCCGGATTTCGTAATAGCCCTTTGTCCAGATATTCCCCGACGGTTTCCGGTTAAAGGGATTTTCCGGCAGATAGTGAAACGGAATCAGGGAAAAACCAATCCACCATGCGCCGACAATAAGAAAGCTGACACGCGTTGCCTCTCCCCCTGAGGTGAAACCGAACGACGAATAATTCAGGATCAGGACCATGCACAACACCATTGCAAGCACACTGCCGTAGTAACCCATTGCATAGCCTCGGGCGCTGATGACATCATAGCGATCTTCCGTAGCAATTTCGGGAAGGAAAGCATCGTAGAACACGAGACTACCTGAATACCCAACACTGGCGGTAATAGAAAACAGAATAGCCAGCCAGAGCATGCTCACGTCTGTGAAAAAGAATAAGCCCATACACGACAAGGCCCCCATCCAGACAAACACTTTCATGAAGTCTTTCTTCCGTCCGGCATAGTCGGCCATCCCCGACAGCAGAGGCAAAAGAGCGGCGACGATGAGAAACGACAGCGAGAGGGCATAGGAGTACAGGTTCGAGTTCAGGATATTGAATCCCAGAAACGTGACCATATCGCTGTCGCCCGTACGAGCGACGTTCTTGTAATAGACAGGAAAAATCGCTGAAACAATTACCAGCGAATAAACCGAGTTTGCCCAGTCATACATATACCAGGCGCGTACGGTGCGCTTATCGTT
>CAZHIQ010000036.1:0-28334 GCA_964532595.1 uncultured Roseivirgaceae bacterium | reverse complement strand
CCCTCGTCCCTCGTTCCTCGTTCCTCGTACCTCCCACTTCGTTCCTCAATACCTGATTCCCTGCTCAATAATCCTCCTCACAAGCTCCGTCGTGCTTCTCAGCTCAAACTTGCTCAGGACATTGGCACGGTGCGTCTCTACAGTACGTGGACTCACGTTCAATTCAGCGGCGATTTCCTTGCTGGAATAACCATCCATCAAATACTTTACAACCTGCTTCTCTTTATTTGTCAGAAACGGTACGCCCTTCTGCGGTCTTGAGTACATGTTGCTGATGATGAGATTCGAAATCTCAGTGGAGAAAAACTTGTCGCCCGCGATCACTTTACCGATACCCATCAGCAGCTCATGCTCATCAATATCCTTGTGCATGTAACCATCTACACCGGCCTCCATAGCATTGACGAGATAAAACTCCTCCTTGTGACCGCTCAGAATGACCACCTTCGTCCGTGGATTTGTTTCCTTGATAAAGCGCGCCGCCTCCAATCCGCTTTCTTTGCCCAGTGAAATATCGACAAACGCGATATCCACATCCCATGATCCTACCAGCGGCTCTACCGCCTTAAACCCCGCATATTCGTATATGTTTCTGATGCGGGAATCCTTGCGCAAGATTCCCGTCAGGCCAATCCGAAACAGCGCGTGATCATCGATTACCGCGACATTAATCATGTTTTCTTCCCGTTAGCTCCACTGGAACGCCAGTTTTTCTACTTCTTGAAACCTAAGGCACTTGCGCCACAACGCGACGAACCGGCGTCGAATGAAAATTCCATGTAATAAATGCCCGTCGCATTGCAAGGGTATACCAGCGCCGATGCAATAGTACCCTGGATCTTGTTCGACGCTACCTTGCGTCGCTCACTGTCATAAAGCGTTACCACGATGCTGTTCGCAGAACCGGCATCGGCCAGCGTAAGCATGTATTGTGTTCCCTTGGTAAACACGTAGGAAAATTCAACTGACTCCTTATTAGCCGGCGCAGCAATTGTATAAGACTTGACAAAGTTGAAGCCGTCTGCCAGCGTGGTCACCGATGTTTTCAGCGACTCATCCGGATTACACTGAGCATGGGCGCTCTGTCCGAAAAAGACAGAGGCGAACAAAGCGATACCTATAATACTGTTCATCTTCATCTCATTAAGCGGTTACTTTCACTCGGATAGCATTGATCTTGTCCCTGATCTCACGCGCCGTCTCACGCGAAATCTCGATAGTCGTCTGGCTGTCGTCCTTTATCACAACAACGCCATTGACCACTTCCATTCTCGGCTCGCGGTGGGTGTGGACGATAGACACCCGGTCGAACGACTCTTTCAATGCCTGAAAATCATCTGTCAAGCCCGTTGCCGCTAACTGGTCTTTATAAAGGCTCATGAGCAATACCAATTGCTCAAGAATGATCTTTTGCTCCCCAATTTTCTCTATCAGCTCCTGCTGACCGTCTTTTTGCATCGCTACATCGCAAAGGATTCCCATCGCCTCGATCCAGCCGCCTACCAAAAGCATAAAGCTGACCTCTGCCCTGTCTTCGCGCTGGAGGTGTTCGTTAATGGCGTTGAAGTTCTGCGTCGTCAGCAGCAGCAACGAATCGAAATGCTGGCTATTGCCGGCCAGGCGTCCGATGGTCTTTATATCAAAGAACTGGCCAATACGCAAATCATCGGCCAGCGACTTGATGGATGACATGTAGCGAAGTATCTCGATCTTCTGCCCATAAATATTGGCATAGCCCAGGTCGGCGCCATAAATGCCCAGATTCAACGCCTTCTTGAACTGCGTATCATACTTGCTGACATTATCGGGCGCGTTGAGGATTTTGCTGTTGTACTTCGCGTCGGCTTCCTTCAGCAGCATGGAAATTTCCAACGGACTGGGAATGCGTTGCAAAATTCCGGCGACGGTCTCGTCGTCAATCGCGGGGGCCGACTGGCGCAGCGAATCAAGACTCGCCGCAAACTCATCTTCCTTGAACTTGTTGTCCGACTGGCAGGCGACAAGCACAACCAGCGACAGGGCAATACAAATAAATCGCATGTTAAGTTTTGTTATATGTCTCATTTAGATCTCTTCTTGCCGAACCCACCGGAAAGTCCACCGAGCTTGTCAATCAACTTCCGGAGCGCTTCTGTGTATAAAGTAATGTAGAGCACCACCGACATGAACCAAATCGCCATCAGATTGAACACCAGCGTACTCATCTCCACACCCATAAAGGCCTTCACCGGTGCCATAAAAGGTGCGCGATAATCGAACATATGGCGCGGTTTGGGTGACTGATAAATCGGGTCGACCACCTGAATCAACTCACCTTCGTATTCCGCGATCCGGTCTACCGTGTTCGCTTTCCTCACCAGATCAGACAAGCTTTGATTGAAGTACTTGTTCTTATACTCGACCGCATCCCAGCCATTCCGTGTGAGATGGGCAAGCTTCAACTCCTGGATTTTTATATTCTCATTAAACACGTTACGGTAATGATTGCGAAACCGTCCGAGATAGTCGAGGAGTTGCCCGGCGGTTTCAGGACGGAAGGACTCCGGCTTATGCAGTCCCTCAAATTCCATGTCTTCGATCCCGTCGCGGAAAGGTTCGCTCGCCAGTGCCCGGCGAACAACGCCAAGTTCTCGTGTGAACGTTGGCACGTCGTTGCGGGTCGCCGCCTCGGTGAGCCGCTCAACCCGTGCTACCAATTCATCGTGCAGGTACGTCGCCTTGAAATCGGCGTCCGCCTGGAGCCGCTCATACTCCACAAACTGCCGTTGGTAGTCGTTACGCGTAAACTGATGAACAGCCATGGCCTCATAAGCCCAGCGGGAAGCCATCATGTCGGCAATTATGGGAGTACGGGCCTTGTTGCTGATCCATTCGTTCAGTTTGTCAAAGCTGAAGATCGTACCGCTGAATACCATCTGCGGGATCAGCAGAAGTGGAATCAAAACATAAACCGTCACCGCAGAGTTAAAGGCTGACGAAATATTCAACCCCAGTATATTGGCGAAGCACGACGTGGTAAACAAAATGAACCAGAAGACCAGGTTCATACCGTGAATACCAAGGATAAGGTTGCCTACAACGACAAACATTCCTGTTTGTATCGCCGACAGTGAAAAAAGGATAACCAGCTTCGAGAGGATATAGCTATTCCAGCTTAGGTTGAGAAACGACTCGCGCTTCAGAATCTTCCGGTCGCGGATCACTTCCTCAGCGCTGACCGTCAGCCCCATAAACAGGGCCACGATAACACTCATCAGAAAATAGGCGGGAATATTATCATTGAACCGGAAGATATATTCACCATCTTCAGGCCCCCCGTGATAGCGGACCACCAATGCAAGAAGCACCGCCAGCAATGGCGCTTGCAGGAGGTTGATCAGAAGGTATTGACGATTGCTGACTTTTGTAAAAAAGTCGCGGGTAGCGAAGATCAGCGTCTGCCTTAGTCGTCCGGGAAGATTCAGCGACTTCGGCGGATCTTCACTCACGGTCTCGCTGACGGGAAGAGGAATATACTTCTTGTACATCTCGTTCCACTGTTCCGGCGTTACTTTTCTTCTCGCTGTGGGCTGACCGTATTCGTCAACCACTCTTGCCTCGATGATATTAAAGATCTGCTCGGGGTTAACGTTACCGCACACCTCGCACTGACCGCGGTTGCTGTTCACCTGGTAGGTAGCCTTCTTGAAGTACGTCACGCCCTCAACGGGGGCGCCGTAGTACACCGGGTATCCTCCGGTATCCATGATGATCATCTTGTCGAACATCTTGTAGATGTCTGACGAAGGCTGGTGGACAACCACGAAGATCAGTTTTCCGCGCAGCGAAAGTTCCTTCAGGAGGTCAATTACATTCTCCGAGTCACGCGACGACAGTCCGGAAGTCGGTTCATCGAGGAAGAGTACCGCGGGTTCGCGAAGAAGTTCGAGGGCAATGTTAAGTCTTTTCCGCTGGCCGCCACTAATCGTCTTTTCCAGCGGGTTGCCGACACGCAGGTCTTTGCGCTGGTCGAGTCCCAGGCTGGTGAGAACGTCCATCACCCGTTTGTGCAGCTCCTCACGGCTGAGGTCGGAGAAACACAATCGGGCATTGTAGTAAAGGTTATCGTAAACGGTAAGTTCTTCAATCAAAAGGTCATCCTGCGGCACGTAGCCGATAACACCATGGATCTTTTCCGGATCTTCGTGGATATTGATACCGTTGATAGACACGGATCCTTTCGTTGGCTTCTCCAGACCTGCGAGAACATTCAGCAGGGTGGTCTTTCCGGCTCCGCTCCCACCCATGATCCCGATGAGTTTTCCCGGTCCCTCAGCCACTACGATATCACGGAGACCGATAGCACCATTGGGGAATCGGAATTCTTCAATATTGGCTATGAAGGCCAGCCGGGTGGTCTTCATGCTGTCGTTGAAGTTTGCTACCAGGTCGCTGTAGTACAACGCAGTTCCCGACTGCGTCTTGATGATGCTACCGTGGGAGAACAGATAGACCCGGCCTTGCTGCATGATGAATCCATTGAGAAGGTTGGATTCATCACCCAGGTACTTTACAAAGTACATATCAACACTGCGAACGCGCAGAAAAACGAGGCTCCCTGCGATGTGCAAGTGGTTGTGGCGTTGACTCTCTGCAGCGGGTCCACTGTCGGCGTTGGCTACCAGTATATCGGATGAGTTGAGGACAGCAAGATCTTCCTGAGCCACAAAGTCGCCGATAAGTGTAAACTCCCCTGCCGCGATATTGAAGACATCGGAAACCGTCTTCAGGATTTCCATTCGCTGACTCGTGTAATTGCGTTCGAGTCCGACCAGTTCAAAAAGTTTTACCAGAACAACAACCTTTTGCTTTTGGGTAAGCGTCTTGTTGATCTTCCGGCATATGCCCAGAGTGCGGACCGAATCTTTCACGGAAGTCAGTCGTACCCGTCCGCTCTCTCCCTGGCCGTCCTTCTTGTACTCCGAAAACTGGTCGTACAAGGCAATGTATTCCGGAACCGAAGCATGGTCGAGTTCCTGTTCAAAAAACCGGATCACAAACTGACGTTCACGTTCCGAGACGCCATCGTCCTGTTTGGTGATGATTGCAAAAAGTTGAGTAAGTGCTCTTAGAATTTCCTCACTCATGGGGTAGTGCTTTTGTCCTGATCAACTGATCCAATCAAACGGGTCAGCGTCGCCTTGATTTCATTTCCGCTTCCGACCCGAACCCGTCCCGCTTCTTTGATAAAGAGGCGCACATCGGGGTTTCCAAGACCCAGCCGTGACGCCATATCGAGACAAAACGCCACTTCCCGCGGGAGCACTTTGCCGTCTAGTTGAATTAGCTGAATGCTATCACTGAGTAGCGAAATCTTCTCTTCCAGCGTAAGGTCCTCTACGCCAATGACAGGCTCCGGTGAGGCGATGATATCACCGATGGTATCCAGGTCAAGGTTATTTCGCAAGCCGACACCATAAATAAACGACAACTCTCTCGGATGGAATTCATCGTCCACATTGGCTAACTGCACGAGGATACTGATCCGGGCTCTGAGTCCCTGGGGCACAGCCGTGCCGATCTTATTATTTCCTTGTGCTGCCATGTTCTTAGTCCAATACTGCGAGTTCGAACGGAACTTCGATCAATTCACTGTACTCCTCCCCTGCTTCTTTCATATCTTCATCCTCCTCCTCGTAGTACCACTTGATGAGAATCTCGGTCCCGGACTCCTGAATTTTTTCCAGCTCGAATAGAATGTCGAGTATCAGCTTTGACGAAGCCGTGTTGAAGTAGACCAGTTTGAAATGGGCGGTCGTTTTTGCACGGGGCTCCGCGCTGTATGCACCTAACCATTCGAGAACCGGTGAATAGAAGGTCGTTACATCTTCGGGCAACGATTTACCTGAGAATTCCAAGACGTTGTTCACCGGGTCGAGCAACACGGCGGGCGTTTCATCAGTTGCCTCAATCTTCAGTACTTCCATATCTTAGCTTATTAACGTTTTCATAATAAAGAACGAAGTAGCGTCGTTGATCCGCTCAAAGTGATACTCGATCTTGTTGCCTGTCTTCTTCACAATGTCAATGAAGCCTAATCCTGCTCCACCCTTTTCCGAGATGCGGCTCTCAACAATCTTCTGCTTGTAGTAAGCCTTGATCTCTTCTTCGTTCATGCCGTTGACTTTATCAAGCATCTCAGCGACTTCTGCCTTCCGGGTGTTAGCGATTGGATTCCCGGTTACGACGTGAAAACCGGCATCCGACCGGCTCACGAGGAAGATTCCCGAGCCAGGAACTTCCGGCTCGCCCGAATGAAGGTTATCGGAATGCTTTCCGATATTCTGAAGGCATTCGACCATGACGTGATAAACTCTTTTCTTGATGGGAAGACTGGTTTCGACATCTTCTTCAAGATTCCGCTGAGTCATCGTAGTGAAGGCCTTTGTAATATCCTGGTTAACTTCGCCTTCATAGACGAGCAGGATACGATTGTCGACCATCTCCCGGTGCATGCGGTAAACTAAATCCATAAAATTGCCCTCTTGCATCTGTATACTTTATTGCGTTGATAAAGAGACTAGAACCTTATACCTATTACCAGAACATCGTCGAGTTGTTTCCCGTTTCCTTTCCACTCGTCGAACGTTGACTCGATCTTGTTGCGAAGGTCACCCATACTCAGGTGAGCATTCTCGACAAGAAGTTCACGCACACGCTTCGCGCCGAACTTCTGGTCATCGGGACCACCGAACTGATCCGTCCACCCATCGGAGAAGAACACGATTGTATCTCCAGGTTTCACCCTGATCGCATGCTCAGTAAATTCATTCCTTCCCTTATACTGATTTCCACCGATCGGGAACTTGTCGCCTTTGAATACCTCCAGCTCTCCTCCGCTGAGGTAGTAGAGCGGACGGTGTGCTCCGGCAAAACTCACTTCATTGTTCTTCCGATCGATCCTGCACATGGCGACATCCATTCCATCGGATGTCTGCCGTCCCGGCTCAAGCTGCCGCAACGTCTTCACCACACTTCCGTGCAGCTGCGTCAGCAATTCTGCAGCTCCAACGGGCTCCTTGTTTGCAATATCGTTGAGGAGAAGATGACCTATGAGTGACATCATCGCTCCCGGCACTCCGTGCCCCGTGCAATCGACCGCCGCCATATACACATAGTCACCGCTTTCGAAGAACCAGGGAAAATCACCACTGACGATGTCTTTAGCCTTGTGATAAATGAAGATATCCGCGAATTTCTCCTTCAGCTCGTCATACTTGGGAATGATGGCATCCTGAATCCGGCTCGCATAGTTGATGCTGTCGCGGATGTTCTTGTTTTGCTCGTCGACAACCTTTTTCGTGAGCGTAAGTTCTTCGAGGGCGACGTGCAGCTTTTGCTTCATATCGCGTTCGCGCCAGGTGGCCGAAACCAGAAATTCGTTGGTCTTGGCCAGCTCCTCGAGATTCACATTCAGCATTTCATTCTCTTGCCGCAACCGCTCAATTTCCGCTGCCAGGTCGTTGGATATCATTACTAAAGCCTAGTTAAAGCCACAATTTCACCTATGTCGTGAGGCAATTTGGTTATTCATTACCCCTCTTTCAATGAATCAATTACGGAGATAGCCTCTGCGTTGTAACGGGCGGATCTCCGTATAACTACGTAGTGCCCCGTGTTTCGGGGTCGTCAGAACCTTCGAAGTCGTTCCGGTTCACGACCCAGACAAACCTCGGCATAATCGAAGTCTCATTCTCAAACGAGAAGTAGATCGCCGTCACATAGACCGCGTCGGTTTGGGAGCGGAAATCGTCGAAGATCACTTCACCAATCGACGCGCTCGACTCACTTGCGACGATGGGCACATCACCGAAGGCCCTGATCCGCAACCGGTTTGACAACTCGGTAATAACCGATGCCGAGAGGATGTTATCCAGTTCCTTGACGAACTCCACTTTCATGTTGATGCCGGGCATCTCGGAATCCGGAATGTCGCGGGTCAGGCTCTCGAACTCACTGGTAGAAATAAGCAGATAGCTCTTCCCTACCAGATCACCGAATATCTCGGTAGTGACCACCATATCCCGGCCGCTGCTCAGCAGGTCGTGATCGAACTCCTGCACCTGATTAAGCCGGTAGCTACCGCTGTGAAACTGGCGATACTGTACCTTCGCATTTCTCAGGGCTTCCAGCGACGACGACGCGTTCACATACCCCTGAATAAAAGCTTCTTCCAGATCGGTTAGCGTAGCCAGACGTTTTTTCGCACTCATGACAGTAAACGGAACATTTGTTCCTTTAGAGTTTGTTGAGTTCCGCCACCAATTGATCAGGAGTAAACGGCTTAACGAGATAAGCCTTCGCCCCGTTCTCCAGGCCTTCTTCAACCACCGCGTCCTGTCCCACAGCACTTATCATAAGAACGCTGGCTGCCAGCCCTCTGTCCTGATAAACCTTGAGTATGTCCGTCCCGATCATGTCGGGGAGCACGTTATCCAGTGTAATGACGTCCGGTTGGAGGGTTGTCGCCATCTCAATCGCTTCCTCACCTGTAGCTGCCTGACCAATTACCTCGTACCCGGCCTCTTCTACAGCCTTCTTGATCAGGGTTCGCATGTACAGCGAATCGTCGACGATTAATATTTTCTTTCCCATTACAGCGTAGTTAGCAGTTGTACAACAAATTTGTTGGTGTCTTAATCCACCCTGAAGAACGACACAAGGTCTTTAAGACTTTCGGCCTGGGATGACAGTTCTTCCGAGCTGCTTGCCATCTCTTCTGCGTTGGCGGCATTGCGCTGAACAATCTGATTGAGTTGTTGCAAGGCGATGTTAACCTGTCCTGCTGACTCATTCTGTTCGAGCGAACTTGCCGCAATCTCCTGCACCAGGCTGGAAGTCCGTTGAATGTCGGGCATGATTTCCTCAAGGAGTTGTCCCGACTTCTCGGCTACTTCCACGCTATTCTTCGACAGATCGTTGATCTCCGCGGCTGCCGTATGGCTGCGTTCAGCGAGCTTTCGCACTTCCGCGGCTACCACCGCGAATCCTTTACCGTGTTCACCTACACGCGCAGCTTCGACAGCAGCGTTCAACGCGAGAATATTCGTTTGACGGGCGATCTCACCAATAACCTTGATCTTCTCGGCAATAGTCTTCATCGCTGAGACCGTTTGAGAAACCGACTTGTTGCCCTCCATGATATCATTCGCCGCTTTGATCGATATCTTCTCCGTCTGTTGCGCATTGTCAGCGTTATGTTGAATCGAGGCCGACATTTCTTCCATAGCCGCAGCCACTTCCTCAGCTGAAGCCGCCTGTTCGTTGGCGCCCTGTGACACTTCCTGCGAGCCCGCCGACAGCTGTCCTGACGCTGTTGAAAGATTTGTCGATACCGTCATGATATCCTGCACCACATTCTTAAGTCTATCGACCATTATTTTCAGGTCCTTATACAGACCTATTTCACGGTCTTTAACAACGGTAAGCCGGAGGTTCCCTTTCGCCAGGTTACGTGCGATCTCCGCTGCCTCGAAAGGCTCGCACCCGAGTTGCAGGATTATGCTTCGGGTAAGCATCACACCTACAGCAACCATAGCAATCAGTACAGCAATAAAGAAGACGTAGCCCAAGCGGGAGATATCGTTGGACATGGCGATGCTCTCCTCATATTCTTCATGGGTTTGTGCCATGCTGAAGTCGCCGAGTTGATCAATTGCCGAGCGCAATCTCTCGAAGCGTACATTGTACTCTCCCATAAAGAGCACGCTGGCCCCCTCAATATCAAAAGCTTTGAGCTTGTTCTCCATATCGTTCGAAAACTGCATGAGGGCAGCATACTCCCTGTCAAATACCGAGAAAGCCTCGTGGTTCTTGCCTCCTGTATGAAGGAAGATGTCTTTGAACGTCAAAAAGCGGTCTCGAAGCTGGTCCATGTTCTCGTAGACATCGCGAAGTTTGGTGTCGAGTTCTGCCTGGATTTCGCCTCCCTGGTAGGCAAGCCCGAGTCCTTCATACAGCGCCATCTTGGCCTGATAGGCGTCGCGATCTGCTTCAAGCAATGAGGTGATACTCAACAACCTGTTCTTGTAAATACTCGTGATATTCTCATTGATCTCGGAGAGATTCGCGAGGTTGTAAATCATGTTCCCGCCATTCAGCAGAATAATGACGAAGAACGCCAGCGCTACACGCTGCCCTGTCTTCAGTTGGGTTAAGTTAATCATATAGGTTACCGGTTATCAGGAGTGGATTTGAAAAAGTCTAAAGAAGCGGTGATAACCGCATAAAACATCTGGGACTCCACGCTCTCCTGCCCTCCAAAAACTTGATCGAGCGTAGGAGTTCCAAACATAATCGAATGAGCAAGGGTTGCTTTGAAAGCCGGAGAGAAACGATAAGTAAGCAGGATGTCGTTTTCAACGCCCAGTTGTGCTGGCATTACGTCTCCCTCGCGGTTCGGGTTGTTAATGTCAGACGTTGCCGCGAAGGCATGCAAATGGTTATCTATCGAAAACCTGTCGGTGACATTCACCTTTGCTTTCACATAGTGATCCCGCACACCATAGGGTGTCGGATTGAGCACATAGAAATAGTCGATATATCCGAAATGTCCGTGAAGTAATCCTGACAATCGGTCGAACGAATGACTTTTGTCGTAGTCGGGATTTTCCCTGTCTGCCTGATCCGTTCCCGACCCTGCGTCTACCCCTACCACCAACTGGAGGTTTTTGCTGGCGTTGAAGGTCAGTACTCCGGAATAGAACGATGCGTTCACCTTCTTGCCGTCTTCAGTCTCTCCCACCTGATGGTAGTACATTCCTTTGACTGATAGTCTGTCCGATATTTTAAACCGGGCGAACGGTCCGAAGGTCTGCGTATAGGCCGATGACATATTACCGCGTTCCATCCCGCGGTTGATTGCTGTCAGCGTGATGGCGTGAGGACCGAACGATTTTTCCAGCCAGAGGAACTGCAGGTTTTTATACTGATTATACTCGTACACACTCCGTTTGAGCTCCTGACCGTTCGCATTGTAGGCAAAAGCGAGGTGCGCTTTCAGTCCCTCCTTCTCGTATTTCAGAAGACCGGCGTCATGAGCGCGGGTACCGACCCAGTTGGGATCACCGAGGAGGTGTTGATCGTCATAAATAAAACCCTGGCGACCGAGTCGCAGGGAGAGTTCGGGGGTAAAGGATTTTTCAACCCAGGCGCGAAACACCGCCATGTGCGCTACATCGGCGCGATCACTTTCTTCACCCCAAAAGCGGCGGTCCTGTACAATGATTTCGGAGCGGAGATCGTTCTCTTTTTCGTAGTTCAGAATGAACCGCGTCCGTTGCATGGTGTAAAGTCCGGGCTTGTCGCCCTCGTAAAGGGGTTCGCGAAATCCGCGGGAATAGACAGGGTTAATCCTGAACTCGCCGCCCAGCGACACGGTCTGCCCTTCAGCGAACTGACTGAACAGACAACACAACAACAGAATAGTTAACGGCGTTAACTTCATGGGGTCTTGGTATGGGGTTAAGTATTCAACATCGAACGATGGGTGCACTAAGGTGAACCCCGGTCATTCTTTGTTCATACAAAGTGAATGGAATCAGACGCCCCGTTGTATAGGAAGATTCGGAATTATTAAGGAAAATGAACTCCGGTTTTTGGGAAATATCCCGAACGACAAAGTGAAATTACCTATCCGGGGTGTTTGACAGGTAAGGGAATAAGAGTCGATCGGTGTCAAGCAGCAACGCAACGGTACCATCATCGAGAACGGCCGCGCCCTGATTCATCCGCAGCTCACGCCGCTCGGTTCTGAAAATCGGCTTGATAGCAAAAGGTCGTTCGGCGACGATAGCATCTACCGCAACAATAACCTGCCGAACAGGATGACGAATAACTACGAGCGTAACCTCCTCCTTCTCCAGCGCGTCGACTCCCAATAGTTTATGAAGAGATAAGAACGGATACCGGACACCGTCCAGCCCCAGCGTACCTTCGGAGCCAGGAACAACCGTACAGCGCCGGACTTCCGAAAAGCGGTCAACCGTTGTCAGAGGCAGGATGAAGGTTTGGTGTCCCACCGCGACTGCCATCCCGCTGATCATGCCGGACGCGATAGGCAGACATATCCGGAAGTGAGTTCCTTCCCCGGACTTTGAATTCACTTCCAACGTGCCATCGAGTTTCGTTATCGCGTGCCGGGCGATATCCATACCCACGCCCCGGCCGGAGACTCCCGAGACTCTTTCAGCGGTGGTCAGTCCGGCGCGAAACACCAGAGCAATAACCTCATCAGCCGTGAGTTTGTCGTCCTGGCCGATGAACCCCTGCTCAATCGCCTTCGCGCGAACGCGGGCAACATCGATGCCCCCGCCGTCATCCCTGACGTCAATGACCAAACTCGACTCTCTATAATAAGAAAGCAACTGGATGGTCCCCGTCTTGTCTTTACCCCTGTTGGCACGCAATCCGGGGAGCTCGATCCCGTGGTCGATACAATTGCGAATGATATGCATTAACGCTTCCGACAAGCGCTTGAAGATTGCCGCATCGAGTTCAACGCCGTTGCTCTCGGCAATTAACCGCACCTTCTTTCCCAACTCATTGGCGGTGGTATCCACCATGGTAGCGTAGCGCGAAAACAAGAGGCTTACAGGCAACAGGGAGATTCCGAACGTATCATCCTGAAGGCCGCGCAGCAATTGCCCCACCGCTGTGGCAGCTTCCGACACCGACGAATCGGTGCCTGCCGCAGCCAGCGTCTTCAACCTGGAATGCACTTCCGACAACTCATTCACGGCACGCATGATGCGATCAACCTTCCGTGAATCGACGAGCGTTGCCTGCGACATCGCCCTTGATACCGATGTAGCCTGTGCCTTTCCTCTCGCAACGAAATCCCTCAGCATCCCGGCGGTCACCTCTCCCCGGGCGGCGTGGAAGTACTCTATTACACTTGAATTTTCAATCCAGTTAACCGCCCCCAGATCACTGATCTTCAATTCGATGCAATCCTCTACTTCAACAAACTCATTGCAGATACTTTGCCTTCCTGCCGGCGTGTACAGCAACAATGTGACCTCTCCCACTTCCTCTTCCCACAGTAGTCCATCCGGAAAACCTTTCACGACGAGGGGGCCAAACGAAGAAAGTTCGCTGATAAAGGTTGACGGGTGATGGCCGGACGGCCATGTGTTCCCGCCAGGGACTACACGTATGAGATACAACCGGGCTTCGGAATGGGGCGACACGCTTCGACGACTGCCGACCCCGGCTTCCAGGAGTCTGACTTCCTGCATAAACGCTTTATGGCGGTTGTCATCCTCGTCACCGCGGTAGAGCAAATGGCGAATGTGATGTACCGATCGATGGGTAATATTGAAGATATCGTCGGTCAGGGCAATTCTTCCTCGCCGCAGATCATCATAGATGGTCTCCAGGCCATGCGTCAATTCTCCAATCCTGGGGTACCCGAACATTTTAGCGGTGCCTTTGAAGGAGTGCATCACACGAAACACTTCCTCCAACTGCGTCAGGTCATCGGGCCTTCGCTGCAGCGCAATCACCGCCCGCTCGAGGCTATCGATCAGCTCAACGGCCTCCAGAACAAACAGGTCCCCATGGTCTTCAATGTGCATGTTTCGTTTTTACTGTTCGCTGGCACGCACCGTCCCGTCCCACCCGCAGACGTAAGGAAGCTCGGGGCATTCAGGGCCGTCTTCAAAGAGCCACTCAAACACCTTCTGCTCACCCTCAACGGTATATGATTCTTTGATCGTCAGCAGGATAGCTCGACGATCTTCACAGACAAGTTCATATCCGCCAGCAAGCAATTCACAGTCGCAGATGATTTTTTCGAACGACGCCAGGGCCTTTGCTGCATAGTCGTTCATGTTCAGAATGAAGAACCCCATCCAACTGAGTAGCTGGCTGTCTTCACAAAGCGGAGTCAGGGCGCGCTTCACCGTAAGCGTAGTCATCCGATAGTCGTTCCGCAGCCGGATAAACTGCGCGGTCATCAACGCCATCACCTCGGGAAGGACCTCCAGGTAGCGCGTTGCCCGACTGGCCTCGACATCCGAAGCTTGTCGTTCGCGCAAAAGTTCGGAGCACAACTCCTGAAGACGCGTGAGTTGCTCGTTCAGAGACTTCCGACACGACAGTTCATCGCTGATAGCCTCAAGAGATGTTATCGTTTTTAGCAGTTGACGCCGTAATGCAGGGGTAGCCGTGGCGGGAATTAATTCATCCTGTGCTATCGACTGGATTCTGGAAATTTTTTCTGAAGTGATCAGAAAGTAATCATCGAGGTCCTGACGGAGCTCTTCAATATTCCTCCTGAGCTGGCTGAAGAACAACAGGTTAGGTTCAGTGAATGGACGTTCTGCTTCACGTTTACTCGTTTCCCTCATAAGATCTCCCGCCGTTTGGTCCATACTGAGAACTGGCGGGTCACGGATCACAAATCTCAACATTGGGTCCGCGGCGCGGGACGGGAAGTTTCAGAATTCGTCGGGCGATCCTCACAATGGATCGGGATATTTCCTATATCCGATCAGGCGGTCTCCAGATAAAGCTTGATGAGCTGAACGATATTCTTGACTCCGCATTTCTGCATAATCGCAATCCGGTAGTTCGCTGCTGTTTTCTCGCTGATAAACAGTTTTTCAGCGATTTCCTTTGTATCAAACCCAGCAACAATCAGCTCGAGTACCTCGAGCTCGCGCTTGGAAAGTCGCTTTTGGAAGAAGTCACTTCCCTCGTTGCTCTTGTTCATGTTCTCGACCAGATTGATCATTATCTGCTGGCCGATATACTTTCGGCCATCGGCGACGGCGAGAAGCGCCGTAAGCAGTTCGTCCTTTTGCGCGTCTTTGGTCAGGTAGCCGGCTGCCCCGGCTTCCATAGCACGTGTCGCAAAACACGACTTGTCGTGCATTGACAGGAAAACAACCTTTACCGCCTTGTTGTACGTTTTCACGTATTTGAGCACCTCGTACCCATCGCCGTCCGGTAAATTGATATCACACAACAGGATACTCACCTCGGGGTGCCTGTCGAGCATCTGTTTGGCTTCGGCTACAGTACCCGCCTGCGCCTCGACCGAAATTTTTCCTGACGAACTGAGAATGTTCACGAGCCCTTCCCTGAGAAGGCTGTGATCGTCACAAACAGCAATCCTAATCATTTGATACAAGAGGTATAGTCAGACTGATCGTCGTTCCGCGACCGGGTCTGGAATTTATTCGCAGCCGTCCGTTTATCAGACGAGCGCGTTCTTTCATCGTCTTGAGCCCAAAGCCATTAACCCGACCTTGCTCGCCTTTTACATGAAAGCCCTTCCCGTTGTCTTCCACGATGAGGTTGACCGAATTCTTGAGTTTCATACACATGAGCGACATGGAGGTAGCGCCCGAGTGCTTGATCGAGTTGTTAACCGCCTCCTGAGCCATCCTGTATATATGGATGGCGGTTTTCTGATCGGGATTGTACCCGTCAAGGTGAATCTTACAGAACACTTCGACCTTCCCGTCTCTGACATCGCGGTACCGCTGCACCAGTTCCCTGAGGGCAGATTCAAGGCCCAACCGGCGGATACTGAGCGGCATCAGCTCACGTGTGAGCCCCTTGAGGTCGGAGCTGATATGTTGAATCACCTCCTTCAGTTTCACAAGTCCCGCGCGGTCCACACCACCCGTCGAGACTTCCATTTCCTCGATCTGGAGTTTAGCCAGACTCAGCAGTTGACCGGCTCCATCGTGCAATTCTCTTGCAATGCGTTCCTTTTCGTTTTCCTGCACTTCAATCACCATGGCCGTCCGCTTCCGCTGCCCTTCCAGTTTAGTCTTGAATTTCGTCAGCGTCAGGGTCTTGACCTTTTCTTCGAGGGCGTGTTTTTCGGTGATATCGATGGCGTTGATCACATACCCGATGTCGGCACCGTCGTATCGTATCAGCGACGACGTCACCTCAGCGATGATGCGTTTGCCCGACTTGGTAAAAAATGACAGGTGATCTCCAAAGGTATTGTCGGCGATCCTGTCGACTGTGACGCCGTCGAGCAACATGGAGATATTACGACCGATAAGGGCATGGGGACGGTATTCCAGCATGCGTACCGTTGTCGAGTTGACAAATTCCACGGTTCCGTCAAGCGTCGTGAACAAGACGATGTTCTGGCTCTGCTTGATCATTTGTTCGTAGATCGTGAACTCCTTCTGGAACAGCTTCAGCTGTGACAGGTCGGTCACCGTTCCCACGAGCTTTCGCGGACGGTCCTCATCGTGCTCGACTACCTTACCACGGAACATCACCCACCGGGCATTGCTTTTCTCGTCGACGAGGGGTACTTCCATCTGGAACGGCTCAAATGGAGGGCGCAGACTCAGTTGAAACAAATGATAAAACTCATCGCGCGCGTTGGGATGGATGTTCAGCAGATATTGACTCTGGTTCTCCTGATTCAATGAGAACTTCAGTATCTCCTTGGCGCGGTCGGAGAAGAAGACCTCGTTGGTTTCTATGTTCCACTCCACCACTCCATCGCCGTTCCCCTCCAGCGCATAGGCCCACCGGGCCTCGCTTTCGCGAAGTTCGCGGTTAAGCTTCTTGAGTTGGGTCATTTGCGAAATCATCCGCGCGTGTGCATCGGTAAGGGCTTGCTCGCGTTTGGCGAGTTCAAGGTTCAGGGATTGCTGCTGGCGGAGTGCGTCGGACAGCATATCCGACGCCATCTTCGCGGCATGGATATCCCTTACAATGCCAATAATTCTCGTAAGATTACCCTCTTCATCCCGGTCGACCGCGATGTGGTGCGATTCCATCCACCGGTATTCTCCGGAGGCCATCTTTGTACGGTAAACCTTGGGTTGAGCGGTGCCATCGAGAATAGCCGGCAAGTACGACTTCAGGTCAACCGCTTCGTGATCGTCGGGATGCACCGTTCGCAACCACGACTCATAAGACTTATTGAATTCTTCCACTTTCCGCCCCATCATTTCCGCCATGAGGGGGCTAAACACCGTTCTCCCTTCTTTGGGATACCAGTCATACACTCCCAGGCGCCCTACCTTCAGCGCGAAGGCGTAGCGTTCCTCGCGTTCTTTGACCTGGCGGTGGAGTTCTTCTTTTTGTTGGGCGATCGCATTCAGTTCCTGTTCCCTACGGACTTCAGCGTCGACATCCTTGATCATGCCGATACTTCTCCTCGCACCGCCCCTGCGCTTGTCGCGGAAGGAATAGCTTTCATATTGTATCCACTTATAATGACCTTCATCCGTCCGGAAGCGCAGGCGCACCGGTCCGTGATAACACTTTTCCTCACCGGGCTTGTCGTCAAGATTGACGATCAGATGCGAGCGGTCGTCGGGGTGAATTCGCGAAAGCCAGATTTCGTGCGCATTGTCACCTTCAAACGGGGCGATTCCCAGGATTTCGAAGTAGCGCTCATCCATGATCGCCTCTCCCGTGTCTGCATTCCAGTCGTAAACGCCGAAGCCTCCCGCCCGCAAGGCAAATTCATAGCGCTCGCTTTGTTCCAGCAACGAATGCTCGAGTTTGAGACGATGCATTTCGAGCTGCGTTCGGGTGGCCAGTCCCAGGAAAGCAGACGTGAGTTCCCGCTGAGGCGGAGTCGCCCCGCGGAACAGTCCTTCAATGACACCGATCGGCGAGCCGCTGGCGTCCCGGATAAGGCAGGCGACATAACCGGTGGTCGCGTGAATCTCCAGCCGCTCATCGACAACCGTCGAAGGATGACTGGCAACATCCCCAATAAAGATCCACGGCTCATCGCCCGAGGTCATCGATTCAAAAACTCCTTCGGGAAGTAAATAGGGTCGGCTTCGCAGGGTTCCCCCCGGACCGCTCATGACCATAGGGATAACCGTACGCCTGTCTTTGGCCAGCGTGCCAATCACGACAAGCGCCGCCCCCGTAAGAAATGAAAGCCCGGTGGCGGCAAGTTCAAAAAACTCATCTCCAACTTTGTCGGCCAGCGAGTACTGAAACCGAAGGATAGCGGCATCATCCAACGGAATGCCTCCATCAGCCGGGTCATCACTCGCCTCGTCGTCAGTCTCCTGGTACGCGACGACGGGCTCCTCCTCTACGGGCTGGACAGGGTCCTGCCAGCGCTGTCCAACTTCCATAAGCAACTATAGATCATTCCACAATAATACGGCTGCTTCCTGACTATTTGTTTCCAGAACCCGATAGGGATAAACGCATGTATGAAACAGTGGGAAAATCAAGAAATACAAAAACGACCGCACATGCGGGCGCAATATTAATAGAATAAAACCGAAGTAAAGCAATCACCCCTAAGGGAAACGTCATAAACTCAGTAGAAATACGTATGACGGACAGCGTACAAACGCCATAGCGCTCCATCCCGGGTTCCCGGAACTTTGCGGTATGTCTCAACAAGACCCCGCCTCTAACCCTGTCGTCCGATCGCAATCACCGCGACCCGACACACTCACTATGCTCTGCGATGAGCGCCTCACCGTCACGAGCTGTTGTGAAAACACAGCCTATTGGCTGGGACATTCACGGCATAACCTGGTCGGGAGAAGACTGACTGACCTCTTTCACCTGCCCGGCCCCCACCTACTCTCGCGTCCCTTTCCGCTCCTGCTTTCACAAGTCGGCACGGTTAACGGAACCCGGACCGCCGACCTCGAGATTCATCGGCACGGTGCCGACGACCGACCGGTATTTCTTGTTATCCTCCATCGCCCCGCGCCTGTTCCGCCAGCTGACGTCGTCGCCGGTCTGACCAGTCTCAGCGACAACGGGATATTTCATCTCGACGCGCACGGCGTGGTGAGATGGGGCAATGAAGCGCTGGCGCGACTGCTATGCCTCGATCCTGGCACTACAGTCGAATCGTTCAACCTGCTCGCGCTCATCAACGACACCGCATCCGATGAAACGGTTAAAGCACTCTTCCGCCCCGACGGCCCGAACAAAGCCCGGACGCTGGTAAAGCGAACTGACGATACAACGTTCTGGGCGGAGATTTCCATCCAGGCTTTGCCCGACGGAGCCGGATTTTACGGAATCATGCGCGACGTCAGTACGCAGGTTTCGTACGAAACTCAGCTTCAAGAAGCTAACGATGCGTTGACCCACGCCTCCGAGCAACTCGACACCTTCCTGTATCACGCATCGCACGACCTGCGATCGCCTATGACTTCCATCGAAGGATTAATTCATCTGCGCGAATTGGAAACCGGCGACCGGGATCCTTACCTCGAGCGCATAAAAGACTGTCTCGAACGTTTCAACACCCTGGTGCGAAAGCTCACCTCGATTTCAAAAGCAACTCACCGTCGTGTGGCCGATGAACGAATCGACTTTCACCAGGTCCTTGAATCCACATTCGGCGAACTGCGCAAGCATCCGCGCTTCAACGAGGTCGAAAAGAAATACGAAATGGCAGTCGACACACCCTTCTTCTCCGACCTCTTCAGGGTTTCACTCATCCTGAAAAGAATACTGGAAAACGTATATGACTTTGCCGACGATACGAAGAAAACCTCCACGGTTCTGGTGACTGTCGTCACCTCACCGGAAAAAGCCATTATTGAAGTTACCGACAACGGAAAGGGTATTGCGCGATCCCATGTGAGCCATGTATTCAGAATGTTCTACCGCGCCGACAGCGAGGCTCGTGGCTCGGGAATCGGGCTCTACGTTGCTCATCAGGCAGTCAAGGTTCTTCGGGGTACAATTACCTTACAATCCGAGTACGGTCTGGGAACCACCGTCCGGATTGAACTACCCAACTCCGACAAGGCCCGACTCATGGCTTTGAAGACGTTGCGCCGCAACGCCGCGGGTCAGTCACCCGATCCCTCCGTAATTCTACGGAGAGACTTTTAAGTGATAATCACATTCCCCTATACACAAACAGACCGGCTTTACGGCATAAAAGCAACGTTAGTTTTGTAAAAAGTCGACCAATACTATGCCTCTGCGTCAGGGATATAACGAGAATGACAACAAGCCGCACATCGGCCCGGTCGATGTACTTGTAGATGACATCGTTACACGGGCAACCGACGACTTTATTTCCCTGGGCAAACGCCTGCGGGAACTCGCCGAAGCAAAGCCTGAAATCGCAATGGCAATCACCGAAATGCAGCGTATCGATGTTTTTGTCCAGAAGATGACGCACATAAGAAACGCACATCAATACGCTTTCGGCGAAGCGATCGACGACTCCGCGCTTACAACCATGCAGCAATGCTACCTCCGATGCCTGATTCATCGACTGAACAGTCTGCAGACCGTTGCCGCCACAGTAGATTTCAGCGAGATCCTGAAAGCTCTGGCAGTCCATCTTGAAAAACTTTTCCCCGTCGCGGGCGATCGTCGCAATAGCGCTGAAACCTATTTTCCCGGTAGCTATACCATACTGGAAGCGCTCGACCGACTGGCCAGGGCTTTTACTACCCTGGCTCATGCATGCCTTCCCCCTGTTCCCGTCGACGCCGAGCTGTATCATGAAGTCAACACACTTGCCTCTATGTATTCTATGGAAAGCGAGCGGTTTGTGTTGCGCTGGCTTCTCGAAAACGAAGCGGATATGGACGGTCAACTATGTGAAGCGTATCGTCATGCTCATTGGATGCCGCAGGAAGCCGAAGCAGAATGTGAGATAGAATTGTTCTGACAGAATCAACCACGCCCTGACAGAAACCAAGCGATGAAAGCAACATTTACAATCGACAACGGAGAAGACCACAGCACATTACGTGTAGCGGGTGAACTAACCGTACAAGCTGCCGAAGAATTCCAGGCTCAGCTCTCGGAACTCATTCAACTCAATTCACCCCATCTGGAGATATCTCTTTCGGAAATCACTGCAGTCGACGTCTCCGCTATGCAACTAATCCAGGCAAGCCGGACGGCCGCGTTTGAAGCAGGCAAGACATTTTCGGTCACCGGGCCCGATGAAGAAGGAGTGCGCTCCCTTATCACAAGAACCGGATTCACTAAACTCTTAAATATAACGACGACATGAAAAGGATCCTGATCGTTGATGATTCAGAAAGTATCCGAGAACTCGTTGGCTACACGCTGGAGACAGCGGGCTACAGCGTCGAAAAGGGATGCGACGGCGTCGAGGCCATTGAGCTGTTCAACAAACAGCCCGCCGATATGGTCATTACTGACCTGAACATGCCCAACATGGATGGAATCCAGTTGATAAGGGAGATCAGAAAACAACCGCAGTATGGAACTGTTCCTATTCTGATGCTCACTACCGAGTCGCAGCAAAGCAAAAAAGACGAGGCCAAAGCCGCAGGGGCTACGGGCTGGATCGTGAAACCCTTTGTCCAGGAGAAGCTTCTCGAAATCATTAAAAAGGTATTACGTTAATGGATGAGCTACACGCCATATTTGTTGCTGAGGCACGCGAACTAATCGCCGATCTGGAGCGGGCACTGCTCGAACTGGAAAACGACGAGGGGAACAAAGAATGCATCAGCGCCATCTTCCGCTCAATGCACACGCTGAAGGGTTCGTCGGGGATGTTCGGGTTCGAACCCATGAGCACCCTCACCCATCAGCTTGAGACGATCTATGCAGACATCCGCGATGGAAAGCGATCCCTGAGTCGTGAAATCCTCAACGCGACTCTGGGAAGCGTTGACCACCTCAAAAAACTTGTGGAGGACGCGGGACTTACTGATCCTGCACTGCAAGCCGCGCACGCAACGATTCTGCGACAAATCGAAACGCTTTCAAGCCAATCGGCTGACGTTGAATCAAACGCCGGCGAATCCACCACAACAAACGAGCTACCCCTCGTCACCTACTACGTCAGCTTCCATCCCCGCGCCGACATACTCAAGAACGGCACCAACACACTGTATCTCGCCGACGATGTACTTGCCCTGGGTCATGGCATTTCCATCCCCTACTTCGCTGACCTCCCTACTCTCGAAGCAATGACACCGGCATTGTCGTACACCGGATTTGAAATTGTTGTGGCGACTTCGAAGAGTGAGACCGACATACGCGAAGTCTTCATGTTTGTCGAGGCCGAAGCAAACCTTACTATCCAGATAATCGAGAAAGGGGATCTGCTGGCGGACGAAAGCACTGTCTCGAATCTCCTGAGCCTTTCAAAAGGAACCTCACCGCTGGGTCTGCGCGCTGTCGAATCGGTTCTCATCCGCGATACCGGTCGCGTAACCCCGGTCACCGAGTCGACGAAAGGCCGCACCATCTCCAGCGTTCGTGTTCCTTCCGACCGCCTCGATGAGTTCATGAATCTCGTCAGCGAGCTGGTAACCACGCAAGCCAGTCTCACCCTCTATGGCAGCAAAGCCGATTCACCCGAACTCACAGAAATCGCCGAGAACGTCGAGAAAATAACGCGTAGGCTACGCGACAATGCGTTCAGCATGAGCCTCGTTCCCATCGAAAGCCTCGTTATACGGTTTCAGCGACTTATCCGCGACCTATCGCGCGAACTCAACAAGCAAATCGTATTCAAGGCGGAGGGTACAGATACGGAAATCGACAAAGCGATTGTCGAAAAACTCACTGACCCCATTCTTCACCTCATGCGCAACGCCGCCGGGCACGGAATCGAATCGCCCGAGGAGCGTGTAAAAAAGGGTAAGCCCGCACAAGGACAGGTCACGCTTCGCTCCTACTACTCGGGAGCAAACGTCATCATTGAAATCAGTGACGATGGCGCGGGAATCAACATCGAAAAAGTCCGGAAGAAAGCCATTGCCAAAGGCCTTCTCGATCCCAATACAGAAACCTCCGAGCAGGAAATCCTCAACATGATCTTCCTTCCCGGCTTTTCCACGGCGGAAAAAGTTACCGACGTCTCAGGCCGCGGAGTGGGAATGGATGTACTTCGCAAGAACATCGCCGACCTTCAGGGAGAAGTCAGTCTTCACACGGTTGCTGGTGAGGGTACAACTTTTACGATCCGACTTCCGCTTACACTCTCGATCATCGACGGACTGTTGGTCAGAATCGGTGAGACCGACTTTATTCTGCCACTCGCCGCCGTCGACAAGTGCTATGAAGTTGACACGAAATACCTCGAACAAGCTTACAATACCCGAATTGCTCTCGATGGCGAGTTGATTCCCTTCCTCTTGTTGCGGAGAGAATTCAACGTAAAAACCGAATCGCCCGACCGCAGTCAGGCAATCAAAATCACCTACGACGGAACAAAGATCAGCCTTGTCGTTGACAAGATCCTGGGTGAGTATCAGGCGGTACTAAAACCGCTCGGACATCTTTACCGTCATCAGGACGAATTCTCAGGCGCTACCATTCTCGGAGACGGTTCCGTAGCCCTGGTGATCGATCCTCACAAACTCTCCCGAAAACTCATTACATCCCAATCAAGAAAACAACAGGTTTATGAACAACAATATTGAGCGTGTGCAATCGTATCTGACCTTCCGATTAGGCGATGAAACGTTCGCCGCAAACGTAAAGCAGGTACTTGAAATCCTGGAGATACCCCGCATTACTAAAGTCCCCCACTCGCCCGATGCCATGCGCGGTGTGATCAACCTCCGGGGAAATGTCATGCCGGTCATTAACGCCAGACTGAAATTCGGACTACCCGATGCACCCGACACGGTAACCTCGTGTATCATCGTCATGGAACTCCAGATCGAAGACCAGCAGGTGGCACTGGGTGCGGTGGTCGACGCCGTCCAGGAGGTAATCGAGATCAGTGACGAATCACTTCAGCCAGCTCCGAGCATCGGCAGCAAATACAAGTCGGAGTTCATCCGCGGTATGGCCAAGATCAACGATCAGTTTATCATGATCCTCGATCTTGATCTCATCTTCTCTACTGACGAAGCCACGATCCTTCAGGAGATCGTTGAAGATGTCGAAAGTGAACAGGAATAATCGCACGCTGAATATTTTCGGAATATGAAATGGACTATTAGCAATAAGCTCACCGTCGGATTTACCTCCGTCATTATACTTCTGGCGGTTGCGATATATACAAGTTACGACGGGCTGCGAAATACCGTTCAGCTTGTCGGACTTATCAGTCAGGTGCATACCCCTACAATGTTGGCCAGCACTCAGGTTCGTGAGGGGGTCAGTGAATCGGTGGCTGCGCTCCGCGGATGGATGCTGATGGGTACTCCCGACCACAAGAATCAGCGAAGAGACGCGTGGCTCAAAATCGACAAGGCGATGAACACGCTTAGTCAGCTCTCATCGTCATGGACGGAAACGGAGCCCAAAAAGCTTCTGGAAAAAATCAAGTCGGATATTCAAACCCTCCGACCGCTTCAGGACCAGGTCGAGCAACTCTATCACACCGAAAGGAATATTCCCGCCGATGAAGTACTGACGAAGCAAGCCGCCCCTCAGGCTGCGGCAATGGATTCCGCCCTTGCGCGCCTCATCGCGCTCGAACGTGCACATCCGGCTGCAGCGCGCAGGTCCCTCCTTCCGACGCTGATGGACCTCCGTCTTGCCACCACGCTTAGCCATACCACCCTGCGGTCTCATATTCAGACGGGACATGCCAAGTTCAGAACGGAGTTCACAAGCGCCTGGGCAGAGAACACCGAGTACTTCAACCGACTCGCCGGCGCGCAGAATATCCTTACAGCACAGCAGCAAAGAACTTTTGCCGCGTTGTCAAACGCCCGCGCCGAATACATCCGGCACTACCGCCGCGCGCTGGAACTTCGGAGCAGCGGTGACGGCAACATCGCCGAAAATATAGTCCGGACGAAAGTAATCCCGACAGTCGCATCGCTCTCGGTAACGCTGCAACAGCTCACCCAATACCAAGAGAATCTGCTCACGGGAACAGGTGGCGAACTGAGTGCCCGCACTACATCAACGATCAGGACGACGCTGATCGTCGGATCGATTGTCATTCTTCTATCATTCATCATCTCCCGAATTATCATTCGAAGTGTGAAGATTCCGATTGCGCGGATGAATGAAAACCTCGCCGCGATTGCCAACGGCGACCTTACCCTTACGATCGATGACCGCGATGGCGATGAAATCCAGACCGCCATGCAGACTATGGCCCGTATGGTAGAAAAACTGCGCAACGTAATTACCGCCGTTATCGCCTCGTCCGAAAACATCGCATCGGCGAGCATACAGATGCGTACAACCTCGCAGGATATGTCACGCGGCTCTCAACAGCAAGCCGCGGCGGCAGAAGAAATCTCTTCTTCTATGGAGGAGATGACCGCAAACATCCATCAGAATACGGACAACGCACATCAGACCGAGAAAATCGCCATTCAGGCGGCAACCGATACCAAGGAAGGCAGTGATGCCGTAACCGAAACACTGGAGAATATGCGCGAGATTGCCGACCGCATCGGTATCATCGGCGAAATTGCAAGACAAACAAACCTACTTGCCCTTAACGCAGCGGTAGAAGCCGCCCGCGCGGGTGAACATGGCAAAGGATTCGCAGTCGTAGCTGCCGAAGTGCGAAAACTCGCCGAATCAAGCCAGGAAGCGGCTGAGAAAATTAATGAACTCTCAGCGTCCAGCGTATCCGTTGCTGATCGCTCCGGACGCCTGTTGCAGCAAATTGTACCCAACATCCAAAACACGGCGCGGCTCGTTCAGGACATCGCCGCAGCCAGCATGGAACAAAACCAGGGTGCTGAGCAAGTCAATACTGCTATCCAGCAGTTCAACCAGGTCATTCAGCGAAACGCTGCGGGTGCCGAGCAAATTGCATCGAATGCCGAGGAATTGTCGATCCAGGCAAGTAAGCTTGTTGATATGGTCTCCTACTTCAAGGTAGATCGCGAGCGCAGGAGGAAACACGAATTCGTACGCAAGGACGTTACCAGCCCCGCTCCCAAGCCCAAGCCAGTCGCGAAGACAACGCAGCCAAAGGCAAAACCCGTCGCCCCTAAACCGAAAGGCTTTCAGCTCGACCTCTCGGATGCCAGCGACGACGGATACGAGAAGTACTAAACAGGTAGCCCATGAGTACGCAGGACGATTTTCCGGTAGTGCACGCGGCGAAGCTCTCTTCGTCGCAGTTTGCCCAGTTGGCGTCGTTGGTCTACAAGACCACCGGCATCCATATGACGACAGCGAAAACAGTTCTGCTTGAAAGCCGGCTGAACAAGCGCCTGCGAGCCCTCAAGCTCCCCAACTTCAAAAGCTACATCAACTATCTGATGAGCGATGAGGGAATGGAAAAGGAACTCGTTCACATGATCGATGTAGTCACGACCAACAAAACCGACTTCTTCCGCGAACCGATGCATTTCGAGTTCCTTGAAAAACAATTGTTGCCCCAGCTGTCGCAGCAAATAACACGACCGCTGCGTGTATGGAGTGCGGCATGCTCGACGGGAGAAGAGCCCTATACGCTGGCCATGGTTCTCCAGGACTACGCCCGCGAAAAGCCGGGATTCGACTACACAATCATTGCCAGCGACATCAGCACGGAAGTGCTCCAGAAAGCACACCTTGCCATCTACGATCATGACCGGGTGGTGGGTATTCCCCTGCCCGTACGCAAGCGCTATCTGCTCAAGAAAACAGAAGGAAGTCGCACAACCGTGAAAATTGTTCCCGAACTGAGAAAGAAGATCCAGTTTCAGAGGGCAAACCTTATGGGAAACCTCCAGGAAGTAGAAGGTGGATTCGATATCGTCTTCTGCCGGAATGTGCTGATCTATTTCGATCGGCAAACACAACAACAGGTGCTGACACGCGTGCTTCAGAAAATGCGTCCGAAGGGATATCTCTTTATCGGACATTCGGAATCACTTTATCCGCTTGACCTACCGGTAATACAGCTCAAGCCAACGGTGTACCAAAAGCGATGACATGAAAACAACGGAACTTAGTGACGAAGCCCTGTTGCACGAGCTGCAACGTAGGCTGATGAAAAAATCACATCTGCTGGATGCCCAGACGCGGCTCGTTTCTGAATTGGAGAAACTCAACGAGAAACTTCGCGAAGTAGAGCGCGTGAAGTCGGGGTTTCTGTCCAACATCCGAAACGAGATCAACAACCCGCTTACCGCAATCCTGGGACTGTCCCGGCAGATCAGCGGACTTGATTCGGCCGACGACCGGATCAGGCGGTGTGCCACGCTCATCAACAAGGAAGCTTTCCAGCTTGACTTTCAGCTGCGCAATATCTTCTCTGCCGCGGAAATAGAAGCCGGTGAAGTAGCGGTGTGCGCGGCCGTTGTCGACATCAACGAATTGGTCAGAAATCAGATCCGATACTTCCACCTCAAAGCGGAGCAGAACGGAATTGTCATCGACTTCGAAGCGATCCCTCAGAAACACTTCAAAACCGACGGCGCTCTATTCAACGCAATAGTAATGAACCTGCTGTCGAATGCGATCGAGTACAGCCTACCCGGTGGAAAGGTTATCGTCGATTGCAAAGTCGTTGAAGGAAAGCTCGTCCTTCAGGTGATCGATTACGGAAAAGGGATCAATCCCGCTGATATCAAACAGATGTTTCAGCGCTTCGTTCAACTGGAAAGCGGTACTACCAAAACCCATCAGGGACACGGTCTGGGCTTATCGATCGTGAAGGAGTTTACCGACCTGTTGGGTGGAGAAATTGACATCAAGTCGGAGGTCGGCGTAGAGACCATCGTCACCGTAACGCTACCCGAATTCGCGCTTGACGAAGTCCCTTCCGGCTTCGCCCCCGGAGGAGATGAAATTTTGTTTGACGAGGGGGAAATCCTATGATGACCCGCAGCTCCGGATCGAATCGTCCGTCTCAATTCCTGTTCCCTTCCCAGGTAATTACTTCGGAGGTTCCCTGCGACCTGCACACCCTCCTCGGCTCCTGTATTGCGGTATGCCTGTACGACAGGGTGAAAAGGTGCGGCGGCATGAACCACTACATGGTGCCGTTGTGGAACGGCGAAGGGCTCGAGTCGCCGAAGTATGGTAACATCGCCATCAACAACCTCTATGAGCGCATGCTCGCGTTGGGAGCACAGCACAGAAATATGATCGCCAAAGTATTCGGCGGCGCCAGTCAATACCAAAACAGCGTCCTGAACATCGGTGAGCGAAATATACTTATTGCGGAAACGATGCTCGAAAAACTCAGGATTCCTATTGTAGCCCGAAGCACGGGGGGAACGCGAGGAAGAAAGATCATTTTCGACACCGGTACCGGAGACGTGTTGATGAAGTTTATGCTTCAACGCAACAACAGTGAGAGTACAATACAACAACCGTCACAAGTCTGACAGCGATGAAAACCATAAAGGTCTTGATCATAGATGACTCGGCGCTGATGCGGAGAAGCTTGTCACTATTGCTTTCGTCCGATCCTTCAATAGAAGTGATCGGCACAG
>CAZHIQ010000035.1:27520-30412 GCA_964532595.1 uncultured Roseivirgaceae bacterium | reverse complement strand
AGGTCATTCCCGAGCGGGAATTATCATCCCATGATAATCCTAAGAGACCAACGTTCCTGACCGGGAACATCGCTACCCTCTCTCTTTCACTCTGAAGTAGCTATTCGTCAATTTTGAATGACCACGTGATCAAGATATTACCCACCCCAGAATCCTGCGCAATGTTGTACCTTCGTAATTTACGTACCCATGCGTGCCATCGGTTTTTTGATATTGATCGTTATCCTGACTTCGTGCTCGCGGTCGAAAAAGCATCGCGAGCTGGCACGGGAACACTCTCCCACGGAAGTGGCGAGGGAAGAGCTGATTCCGACTTCCCTCCCGGGGAAAGATCTCGCTGAAAAATATTGCAGCTCTTGTCACGCTTTTGTACCCCCGGAACGACTGCCGAAGAAAGTCTGGCGCGAAGATGTGCTCCCGCTTATGGGCCATCTGCTGGGCATCTACAAGGAAGGCTCCCGACCGCAATCGCTGTTTGATATGGGCATCAGCGGAACGATAGTCCGCAACGCGAATGTCTACCCGGAGCATCCGCTGCTCGCCCGCGAAGACTGGGAGAAAATCGTCAACTACTTTACCGAGCACGCACCTGACTCAATCCCACCTCCGGTCCGCGACCACAAGATCCGTATCGGACTCCCCCACTTCCGCTACCGACCCGCCCCCACTACCCATCGCCCGCCCTATACGGCGATGGTCAAAATTCTGCCTGACAAGCGCGGACTGGTGTTTAGCGATGGAAAAGGTCCCCGGAGTATACTCACCTTTCTCTCACCAGACCTGCAGGAACGGCAGAGCATCGTGATGTCAACGACGCCCGTCCAGTTAACAGAGAGATCGAATGAAATTATTCTAACCACCATCGGAAGAGGTATCCTTCCCAACGATGCCCCTGACGGAACGTTACAGCGCCTGACGCGAAATTGGCCCGACCCCCATTACAAGCCAGCGGATATCATCCTCAAAGACTTGCAACGACCCGTGTCGATAGCGTATGGCGATCTTAACGACGACGGTCTGGAGGATCTTGTCGTTTGTGAGTTCGGCAACAAAACCGGAAGGCTATCCTGGTATGCCAGCAATGGCGACGGCACCTATTCCCGCACTACCCTCAGGAACAAACCCGGAGCTATTCGTGCGATAATCAGCGATGCGAACAGGGACGGACGACCCGACATCTATGTACTCATGGCACAGGGGGATGAGGGACTCTTCCTCTACGAAAATCAAGGCAACGGAACCTTTAATGAGAAGCGGCTACTACAATTCTCGCCACTATCCGGCTCGCAATACTTTGAACTCGCGGACTTCAACAAAGACGGCCTCGACGACATCATCTATGTCTGCGGAGATAACGCCGACCATACACCGATCTTGAAACAATATCACGGCATCTATATTTATCTTAACGAAGGGAAAGAAACTTATCGCCAGGCCTACTTCTACCCGGTGAACGGCGCGTACAAGGCAATGGCCCGTGACTTCGATCTCGATGGCGATCTCGACATCGCAGCCATCTCCCACTTTCCCGATTACCGGAATCACCCCGAAGAAAGTTTCGTCTACCTCCGGAATAAAGGTAATCTTCGGTTCGACGATTACTCCTTTCCCCAAGCGTCTGACGGGCGATGGATCGTGATGGATGCCGGCGACCTTGATGGCGATGGCGACATCGATCTCGCTCTGGGCTCGTTCGTCTATTTCCTCCCCGACGGCGATACCACCGGTCTCGGGAAACGGTGGCTCTCGCAATCGCCGTCGGTAGTCATCCTGGAAAACACAATCCGATAATCGCTACCCTCCCTGGTAAGCTTTTTCCAGCGTTGCCAGGTCAAACTTCTTCATCTTCATAAACGCTTCAACAACACGTGCCTTTCTCGATTCGTCAGGGTCGTTCATCATCGCATCCATCGCAACAGGCACGACCTGCCAGGAAAGCCCATACTTATCCTTCAACCAACCGCATTGTTCAGCTTCCGGTACCGCCGACAAGGCGTTCCAATAAAAATCAATCTCTTGCTGATCTTTACAGTTTACGATGAAGGAGACAGCTTCATTGAACCCCGCATCCCTGACCCGCGCACTGTCCATCGCCGTAAACCATTGATTCTCGATGACGAAGTCGGAAAACATAACGGAGTCTTCCTTGTCAGGTTCCTGTCCGGGCCCATAGTGATGTATCGATCCCACCTTCGCGTTGTTGAACGTCGACGCATAGTACTTCACCGCCTCCTCCGCACGCCCCACATTATCACCGACAAACAGAAGCGAAGGCATAATCGAAGGGCGCGGATCACCTGCAGGATCGGTAAGAATTAATTGCCATGACAAACCGTATCGATCCTGAATCCATCCATAACGCTTGCTGAAGGGATACTCATCTAAGGGCATCAGCACCTTTCCTCCTTCCGACAGCCTCTCCCAAGCAAAATCGAGTCTCTTTCTCGCTTCTTCGTCAGGAGATGACGTTCCTTCAAAAAGCAGCGGATCGAAGTTTACCATAAACGAGACCGATGGATTAAACTTGAAAAGCGGTCCCGCGCTAATAGACATAAACCGATGTCCCCAGAGCTTGAAGGTCATGACATCGCAATCACCCGAAGGGGTATCCCGAAGAACGACGGCGCTCTCGATGGACGATTCCGGAAATACGGAGGTGTAAAATTCGGCGGCTTCTTTTGCCTCCCGATCAAACCATAGGTGTGGCACTATCTTTTGCATAACAATATTTGTTTGTAACACGACAAATTTACCTTTCCAACGGTTAAGCAAGCGGGTCTGAACGCGACATCCTGAGGGTCATTTACGACCGATCCCTATCGGCGGCTTAAGAGTCGCTTCACTAAAACCTCCCGGAGGAATCTGGTCAAAATTCATATCTTTGGCGCAAAC
>CAZHIQ010000035.1:0-27420 GCA_964532595.1 uncultured Roseivirgaceae bacterium | reverse complement strand
GGCGCAAACAGCGCCAATAAGGCAACTTCATGAACTGGATTATACTGATCATCGCCGGACTCTTCGAGGTAGGATTCACCTATTGCCTGGGAGAAGCCAAAGAGGCCACCGGGACCAGGGCCTATCTGTGGTACGGAGGGTTCCTCCTTTCATTGACAATCAGCATGGTGTTGCTCATGAGAGCTGTACAGACTTTACCTATAGGAACCGCTTACGCAGTGTGGACAGGTATTGGCGCTGTTGGAACAGTACTGGTCGGCATTCTGGTGTTCAAAGAACCAGCAACCTTTTGGCGCTTGTTCTTCATCACGACCTTAATCGCCTCCATCATAGGACTAAAAACCGTGTCGCATTAATTATGAATCGACACCACAAAGAGTTAGTAAAAGCGATCCGCGCATTAGCGGGACGCCCTTCAACCGATGCTTTTCTTAACAACTACCTCGGCAACCCGCACGTCAGGTACTCAATCAACACACCTACGCTTCGCGCCCTCGTCAAGGAGTGGTCGCGCGACAACCGCGACCTTTCCGCCGAGTCGATAGCGGAAGTCGTAACAAGTCTCGTCGAAGGCGAATCATTTACCGAAAAAGTCGCTGCCGGAATCCTCCTCGGATATACCGCGCCCCACCAACGCAGTTTCGACCCCTCCTATTTCAACAACTGGCTCGACCACCTCATCGGCTGGGCCGAAGTCGATGCCTTGTGCTCAGGCGATTTTCCGGCAAAGCAAGTTCCCGTCGACTGGGCTCGATGGAAGAAGGTTATTTCTTCCCTTTCTAAAGACGAAAACATAAACAAGCGCAGAGCATCGCTCGTCCTTTTTTGTTCACCGGTTTCAAAGGCACGCAACGAAACCCTTGCCATCCAATCGCTCAAAATTGTTGATCGCCTCAAGCATGAGAAAGAAGTCATGATTACCAAGGCCATCTCGTGGGTACTTCGAAGTCTCGTTAAACATCATCGCTCAGAGGTCGAGAATTACCTTGACACTCATGAAGAATCTCTTCCGCGCATAGCTGTCAGGGAAGTGCGCGTCAAACTGGATACCGGACGCAAGACACAGCGGTAAGAATGTTAAGAAAAAGGGTTCCTACAACGGGACCCTTTTTAGCACCTACTCAACAAGTAACCGGTGGGTTTGTCGTGGTACGCCTTCCGTCCGGATATCGACGAGGTACAATCCGGCGGGTAATGGGCTATCTACCTGAAACGTATAACCATTACAGTTACCGTTGCAATTCACATTTCCGTCGTAAACAATTTCGCCGGTGAGATTTCGAATGACAATTCGAGTGCTGACCGAACGCATCACAGGCATGACTTCAAGCGAAAGTTCGGTAAGCCCGGCGTTAGCCGGATTAGGATAAACCGCGATACCCAAACTTCTATCATCGACCATGCGCGCCGAAGCGTCAGCCGCGTCGCTGTTGGTAATGGGCGACAGGTGTGCTCCGGCTATGGGCCGCTCAAGCGTTCCATCGGGCAACTGCCATCCCACAGCGAAGTGGTCGGCACCTACGCCTTGCTTGTGCAATCCCTCGATGTAATAGCGATGGCCCGCCTCAAGCCATACGGTCTGTGAACGCTGCGAAGGAAACTTGTTCCATTCCTGCGGTCCGGCAGCCCTGTCGAGCCAGGCGATCCGCACCTTGTTATCCGGATCATCGTCGGTGCTCAGCCAGAGTTCACTGTGATCATTGCTCGCCACCCAAAAAGTGTAAGCTCCGGTTTGTGGTGCGCAAATGTATCCGCGAATACGCGCTCCATAGTTTGTACCATAGTCAGGAACCGACTGAAAACTAACGAGGGGCGTATGCATATCGGGTGTTGTTCCAACGGGGATACGCCAAACTTCGTTACCGGACACGCCAAACCACACCTCCCAGTCGATTCCCCCTGATGCAGTACATACGGTAGCGGCGTTGACGGTGATTAGCACAGGAACACTCCCTACAATATTTCCATCTTCGTCAACTGCCATCGCAGTCAGTTCATAATGACCTGCATTCACGTTTTCCCAAAGGAACGAAAAAGGCTCTGCATTATCCTCGCCGATTTTCTCACCTAATTCACCGGGATCGCCTGCATAGAAGTCTACACGTACAATGGTGCCGTCACCACCGTCGGAAGCATCGACCTCAATCAGGATATCTGCTGGCGCGTCGAAAACCTGCCCCGCTACCGGACTCGTAATTTCAACATCGGGGGTTGTTGAGCTGCCTGACTCGAAAGGTACAAGTCGACTTCCTCCGATAGGTTCTTCGATTGTACCATCGGGAAGCTGCCATCGTACAGCGAGGTGTGCTGTTCCAACGCCTTGCTTCAACAACGCCTCGATATAGTACTTCTCTCCCTCCGACAATTGTATCTGCACTGACCGTTGCGACGCAAAGCGATTCCATTGCCGGGGACCCGTTGCCGCATTCAGGTATGCAATGCGCTGCCGATTGGCAACCGTCTCATCCGTACTCAACCACAATTCACTATGATCGTTGCTCGCAATCCAGAACGTATACAACCCTGATTGCGGGGGCACCACGTATCCTCGTATTCGCGCGCCATAGTTCGTCCGGGTGTTTTCCTCCTCCTCAAACGAAGACAAAAGACCTATCTCGTCGGGGGCGCTATCCAATGGAATAGACGTCACATTCGTCCCGGTTACACCTGTCCATCTTTCAACGCTTAGTTCACCCGTTGGAACACAACCCTGCTCTTCATTTTCGCATCGCACATGAAAAGTGATCGTCAACGACTCCACCACAGCACCCTGACCTCCCGGTAGGGCGTGAGCACGAGCTGTCAGGGAATGCGTTCCTACTTCCGGATACCAGGGTGCATAGTCACCCTCTACATCTCCTCCGATAGAATAGGGAGAGTCAGATTCCGTCCGAACTACGTCTCCGTTCAACTCAAACACCACGCTCCCTACGGAAGTTGAAGGTTCAAAGCGGATGTTATAGGCGGGAGCCTCATTACCCGAAGGTATCACTCCAAGGGTGGAGCCATCCAGCAAACGCTTAACATCCTTATCGGTAAAAGGCGACACGAGAATGAACCGGGGCTCCCCACCTGGTCTTACATCGGGATCGTAGAACCACAAGTACTTCTCCCCTTCATACTCCTCGGAAGCAGTGAACAACACATTCCCGTGATACTCTGTAATGTTATCGCTATCCACAGTGTTCACGCCCCATAATGTACGCATCGAACTTGCACCACTCGCGTCTACTTCCCACAGATGAAAGTAGTCCTCGAAAACATAGGGATCGCCAGAGTAACCGGAGTCGCTGGGACCATCGTGGTCGGCCACGAATAGGCGCTGCCCCACCTTTGTATAATCACGCGGTGAGACACTACCCCACGAAATGGCCTTCGTTTCCATTGCGAGTGTGGGCTGGGGACTCACCCCGTCACTCATATAAACATTCGTCGCGTAGCCCTGATACACGCCGGCGTACATAAGTTTCCCATCGACGACATCAAAAAAGAGAAGTTCGCCATCCATCACCTCATTCGTAATGGCTTGTGTTCCTGCCGGCGTTCCATCGGATACCCAAATGCCCCAACCCAACGAACCGTGATAGGGCCAGAAATAGAGGTTGTCATTGTACACAACGAAATGCTTGGGCCGCGCGAACCCCTCGCCTTTGAGCAAGACCGTAGACTCAGGTGTTCCTTCGGTTACATAGAATGAACCGAAGTAAGGATCAAACGGCTCACCTACGCTGAAGTAAAGTCCTCCGTTATGCATAGCTCCGTAATCGACATCTGACGAACTGGCGGCTCCCGGAGTCGCATCGACGAGTAGCCGAGTCCCCTCGGACGTACCGTCGCTGACCCACGCTTCGGCGCCGGCATCTGCGGTAAAACCTCGAAAGAAAAACAAGCCATCGGTAGCCCAACCGTTGGTCATCCCCAACACACCGTCGCCGTCACCAGCGTTGATATCACGTACGAGTTCATGACTCAAGCCGTCAGATTTCCACAACTCCACTCCATGCACTCCATCGTTTCCCGGGAAGAATAACGTTCCATTCACCACCAGTGCTGCGCCGTCACCGAATCCATGAGCTGATCCGGGGTTCAGATCCTGTATCATCACTGTTCCTCCAGGCGAGCCATCGGTACGATACAACTCCCTTCCGGTAGACGCGTCTTCGGCAGCGAAAAAAAAGTGATTGTCATTCGCGTCTAAGAGGCGAATATCTGATCGGGCAATCAGTGCAACGGTGCCGGCACTGCTTCCATCTGTGAACCACAGTTGATTACCATTGGCCAGGAAGAGTACTCCATTGTTAAACGCTCTGAAACTCTCGGAAAGAGGGTCAATTCCTGAGGCGAGAAGGACCGTCCCAACGGCGGTACCATCTGTACGATAAAGATCGGCATCCGCAATAAAATACACGTATTCACCGACCCGGGTAAAGTGATCGCTTGATGCAGGAACCTGCACAACCTTGGCAGGCTGGCCCACTGCGGGGAGCGAGAAACAAAGGACAAGAAATAGAACTGAGATTTGTGGTAGAGAGTGTTTCATCAGCAATTCGATTAGTGTTAGACATGGGTTCCACGCGCGGGCAAAAAAAGCATTCCGATACTCCTACCCGATTTCATCCAACGGGGTTCCTATGCCTGATACACTCTCCAGGAAAGCTTAATTGCCCTCCCATCCACGCCTAACAAATCTCACCGGGCTAGAGTAAACAAGGAACGACAAAGAACGCATGTCCAAGATCCGCGACAGCTGATGATCACAGACCACAATGCATCACCACTTAGGTTGTAAAGAAAAAAGCAGTTCCGGCTCGTGCCGGAACTGCTTGATACTGACAATTCGGATAACCTCGCTATTTAACGACTAGCCGCTGGACCGTCCTGTTTCCGTTAGTCACAATGGAAACGAGGTATACCCCTGGCGCAAGTTGGTCAGTTCCGGACACCCGCTGGTCATCGCAACCACCCTCGCAGGAGAACTCTCGTCTGACGACAACCTCTCCGGTTAGGCGTTGAATTTCCATCGTCCCGAAATAGTTGCCGAATCCAAATCCTGAAACAACCAATTCGCTGACCCCTACCTGAGCCGGGTTAGGGTACACACTGAGTCGGGCGTCGGCGCCACCTGTGTCACCAAAGGTTGACATTTCCCCCATACTGGTCATAGCCATGGTCATACCCCCCATAAACGGCGACAGTCGTGTTCCCTGAATGGGGCGCTCAAGGGTACCGTTGGGCAATTGCCATCCCACGGCCATATGATCGCTACCGACCCCTTCCTTGTGAAGGGCTTCAATGTAGTAGCGCTGTCCCTGAACCAAGACGACAGGATTTGATTGCTGAGAGGCAAACTTATCCCATTGACGGGCATTCGTCGCTGCCGTTGTCCAGGCTATGCGTTGTCTGTTGTCCGGGTTGTCGTCGGTACTCAACCACAGTTCGCTGTGATCGTTGCTGGCGATCCAGAAGACATAGGCTCCTGTGGTCGGCGGACAAATATATCCCCTGACACGCGTGCCGTAATTATCAGCCCAGTTTGATGGGATTTCAAAGATTGTTAACTCGGACGTAACATTGGGTGGCGCGTTAAGAGGGATGGAACCCACATCAGCATACGGAACGCCCGTCCAAACTTCACGCGAAATCATTCCAGACGCGAAACATTCTGACGATCCACCGGGCGTTACCCAAACACTCACTGTGCGCTCCTCAGCCTCTCCGTTGTCCGCGGTTGCGCGAACCCTCAGTGTGTAACTGCCTGCCTCTACGTTATTCCAGGCAAAGGAATAGGGTGAAGATGTGTCCTCCCCGAGTTTGACATCTCCATTAAAGAATTCCACTACATCAATTGCTCCTCCGGAGATTGATGCCGTTGCCGTAATATTAATGGAAGCAGGAGCATCGAACATCGCGCCATTTGCCGGGCTGGTAATAGCAACAACAGGACGGGCAGGGAAATCACCAGGATCACCGAAGGGAATGAGTCGGTTACCCGGAATGGGTCGCTCCAGCGTTCCTCCCGGAAGCTGCCAACCCACAGCTACGTGATCCGTGCCAACACCTTCTTTGTGCAGTGCCTCAATATAATAACGCTGGTTGGCGGTTAGGGCGATAGGGGCTGACTGCTGACTTGCATACTTGTTCCACTGCCGCTCATTTGTAAAGCCATCCGGCGAAGCGATGAGACGTTTGTTCTCAGGATTCTGGTCCGTGCTCAACCATAGTTCCGTCCGATCATTTCCCGATATCCAGAATGTGTAGTTTCCACTGACCGGCGGACAGACATATCCCCTTATCCGGGTGCCATAGTTATCACCTACGTTGGAGGGTGCCTCGAACAAGGTAATAACTCCGGTCTCCTGAGGCGGATCATTTAGCGGAATCGCGCTTATCAACACCCCTGAAATTCCGGTCCACACCTCACGCGTAATCTGTCCGGCTCCTTCGCAACTGGCCGATGCACCATTAACGGTCACGTTCACCGACGCGGTTGTACTCGCTCCGTCATCGTCGGTAGCCTTGACGTTAATCGTGTACGTTCCCAGCCCCACTCCATTCCAGGCAAAGGAATACGGTGACGAATTGTCTTCACCCAGTTTTGTCTCCCCGTTGAAGAATTCAACATTGACAACTGAGCCATCACTATCGGAAGCGGTCGCCGTAATAGTTATGTTGGCCGGAGCTGTGAATGCTTGGTTGTTCGTGGGCGAAGTGATATTCACCACAGGAGCGTTGTTCGTAGGAGCCGGCGTTGCAGGGCCGCTGGTCAGTGCAGCATCCGGAATGAGTCTAATCTGATTATCCGTATCAGCGCCCTGGTACGCCACAGTTAACGCCTCCCCACCTGTGAATTCAAAAAACCGGACTCGGATCTCGTGTGCCCCCGCTGACAACGGTATAGCGTTGGTAGACCGAACTCCAAAGCCGCCATTGGAACCACTGGTGCCGTGCAATCCGTCAAAGTCAACAACAACATTTCCATCAATAAACAACCGACTTCCGTCATCCGAATTCAGGTAGAAATAGTAGTTACCCGCTTCCTCAATAAATAGATAGCCATCAAACTGAAAATTGAAGTACTCATCCTGGGTCCTGGGGTCGAGCGTAAAGTTGGGAACCCAACCCGTAACCTCGGGTTCATCCCACGAAGTAATCTCGTCAAGATCCCCCCATGCGCCTGTAGTATGTCCATACCACAAACCGGACACAGAAGTAGATGCCGTGATCTGATTGCTGGCAGCAGAACTCATTCCGCCGATATCAACAGCGCGAACGGTTATCTGGTAGCTGGTATTAATGGGTAAGCCGCTAAGCACATGACTTGTTACGGCACCCTCTGTCGACTGCTGTTGTCCTCCATAGGAAATCACGTAGTGACTGATACCATTATTGTCGGTTGACGCATCCCACTGCAGCGAGATCGAGCTTGTGGTGTTCCTGACCAAACGCAAATTTCCCGGGATAGTCGGCGCCTGGGTGTCAACTCCCGTGGTTGCCTGGAGATTTGTATTGACATTATCATTAGGCGCGTATCGACTTCGTCCCTGGTTGTTTACCGCCCTGAGCTTATACTCGTACGTTGTCGACGGCTTGAGATTGACATCTGTAAAGCTCTGACTATTGCTCGGCGCCCGGCCCGCGAGGACAAACGACTCTCCCGGCGCACGTCGCCAAATTTCATAGGCCAGTTCCGACGAAGACTGATCACTCCACGCCAGGCTGACGGTAGATGACGTCGCATTACTTACCCTAAACGATCCCGGAACATTACTATCAGCTATCAGCGGAGCCGAGTTATTGAAATAAAGGTTTATCGGATCGGACGCAGGACTCTGGCACCCTTCAAAACCCGCAGTACGCAAAGTGTACGCACCATTGTTGTTTGTCGAGGTTCCGGTTATGGTCAGCATGCTTACCGTATCGTCCATGTTGTTGTTCGGGATATTGATCAGCACCCCGTTACGGTACCACAAATAGCGATCTGCCTTTGCCCCAGCCTTCAAGGTAATGGTGTTGGGTGTCTGATTGTCGGGACCGCGAAGATGTGTAGTAGTAAGGGGAACGATCTCGGGCTTCGTTGCGGAACTTCCGGTAATTGTCACCGGAGGCGACCACTCTTCCCACTGGGATGCCGTGGGATTGGTCGATGTACGGCTGAAACGTGCACGATAAACACCCGGCTCATCCGCAACATATTCATGGAAGTTAGAGTTTGGAATGGTAGTTCCATCCTTCTCCCATTGATAGGCCAAAAACCCGGCAGCCAGCCCCAACTTCACCCCTTCATTGGAAGTATTACACAAGGTCGTACTCCCGTAAAAGACGTGAATGTTCTTCTTGCTCTTGGAAAGCATCCAGCTGAAAAAGTCAGGCTCGGCATAAGCATCATTCCATGTTCCGTGCCCGAGGTTCGGATAAAGCGTATAACGCACATCGGCACCCGCCTCGCGGAAACGTCTGACATACGCCTCCGTTCTTGACGGCGCCGGCTCCACGTCTCTCCCGCCCTGGAAAGTCCAGATCGGAATATGAGCGACTTCCTCCAAAAGACCCTGATTAATAATGGCGGCCTCAGTTGGTGACGACATCGGGAGCACAGCGGCAAAAAGCCAGGGAGCCCGCTTAATCATATTGTAGGTCGCAATACCACCGTTTGATAGGCCGTGAATGTAAATCCGATCAGGGTCGATATTATACTTCTTCACCACCAGACGAATAAGCCGAAGCATGTCATGAATGGAGTTCGAGTCCCATCCGTTCATGGTCTGACCAAACAAGACGAAACCGGGGAATGCCCTGGAAGGAAGGGAGGGATCGTCCGGCAACCGGGTACCTGCAAGGTTCCGCGCATCAAGGTGCTGCTTTCCGCCGTGCAACAGGTTGTGGTCATTATTCAATAACTGGTGCGTCGAAGAAGTAGGAGCTGGTGGCGAATTCGTCTCATAGCGCCACGACCGGTTTGCCCAGTAGCAATCGTCGTCCCAACAATTGCCGCGCTCGCCAGCCCCGTGCATCATAACGATGAGAGGATACCCCTTTTGATAAGCTGCCTGATACCCTAGCGGAAACAAAAGCCTGTAGTTCATTACGAAGTAATCAGCACTTCCGTTCCGTTCACGAAGATTCCCCTGCGAATAAGGGGAAGAGTCCCAGGAAGTCATATCCCGAAAAGTGTTCGTCCGGTTGCCCGAGGCATCCTGTCGATAACTTACTGTGATATTCTCCTGAAGGTAGTAGTACCGGGTTGATGACTTCGCGATGCGAATATCCAACGTCCCGAATGGAGTGTTGGTATTGTAGACAAAACTTGTGTCGACCTGTCCATAGGTTACCAGAGTTGACACCATACAAAAAACCAGAAGCGCATTTTTCATTTGACCGTTAGAGTTTCTCCATGCTGATTGATTAATAATGAGAGTTGCACGTGGAAGACAGTGCACAGGCACCGATAAAAAGGGAGTGCCATCGGCAGTAAAGGGAACGGCTAATCGAAAAAAAATATGGAAGAACGAAAAAGAAGTCATCTCACAGTTCGTTGCCGGTATAGAGGAAGGGAAACGGCTGCTTCAAAATCTGGATGACATGCCTGTCTACACCCGGGGTTCCTGGCGAAAAGATTGTAGACTCGACGGGGAAGTGTGTTAGGAATTCACCAGACTGGCGTTGACCTTCTCAAGTAAGGCTTGAAGAGTGAACGGTTTCTGAACATAATCCCGAGCCCCTACTTGTTTGCTTAGCTGATCGACATAGGGATTGGCACTCACCATGATCACCGGAATATTCCGTGTCGCCGCGTTGGCTTTTATACGCTTGCAGACATCGACCCCGTTCGCTACCGGAAGATCTATATCAAGCAGTATCACATCGGGAACCGGCTCCTCCATCAGAAGGTCAGAGACTAATCCATCGAATACCGACCGGACAACAAAGCCACACTTCGGCAGGCTGATCTTCAGGATCATTTGGAAATCCTGGTCGTCATCAATAACTAAAATCACCTTATCCATTTCTCTCCTCCCTTCTATGTCGGCTCCGTAGTCAGGCAGCCTCTTCCGCGGCACGTATAAGGGGTGTGAGCGATAAAACTGACAGGGGAAACTGATACGGCTGGTTTGAAACACCGGACAAGAGAACCTGCTTCCAGCAGATTCTCTTTCCGGCAGACTCAACAAGAGTTCTTAACGTCCAGCAGGCCTCCCCCATTGCTTTCCCACTTCCGAGCCTGTGGCATTCGTCCAATTCGCACGAATTAAAGTACGCTAAAACAAAACTGTGCCGAAATAAGGAAGAGTCCCACCGTTGACATCCGAGCCATCAAAAAATCGATCGACTATCAAGGTCCGGAATTGACAGGAGACAGTCGAAACCGGCTGCAAAAAAAAGCCAACAGCCTTAGCTGTTGGCAGGGAGGGTCATTACAGTCTATCTATATATAGACACTTATACAATAAGCGGCGGCTCGTCGATGCTAGGTTCCTCAACCTCACGGCCGGCCACCTTTACGGCTGCTTGCCACCAGGCCTTTTGAGCGTCGATGGATACCGCTTCCTCTTCGAGGGGTTCACTCAGGTTCCTAACAAGGAACTTCTGAATGACAGCAAAATTGATATTGTGGTCTTCCAGCAGCATTCTCAACGAACGCTCCCAGTCGAAAAGCATAAAATGAAAAATCTCCGAATGATGAATATCAAGATTCTTTCTTACCGGACGGTTCTCCAGAGAATACAGAGACAGCGTCGCGTAAAGTCCGGCATCAATTGCGCGTTTGGATATTAGTACCTCAAGGCACGGTATACCCGGTTTGATTTCTTGTTGTTTCGTCATCACATTCCCCGTCTACACGTAGATAAATGTAACGAAAAAACCGTCAAGGGAATCTCTTCAGCGGGACTTTTTTCGACCATGAACCAGCCGGTCGAACCGGAGTCTGCTACGTTAGCGCCATAGCATGAGAGCCTGATTGAGTACGTATTCGACGCGCCGGCGTGGCTTATGAAAATAAATCAGTCCATGCCCCGGCAACATCACATCCATATCCCATGTCGAAAATTTCCGGAGCGAATCTATGTACGCCTTTTTGTTAAAATCGATCGACCCACTCCACCCAAAGTCGCCAATCCCCAGCGTACCAATAACGTCACCACTAAAAACGATCTTCTTGTCCGACCAAATGAGAGCAAAAGCCGTGCAGCCCATGCTATGTCCCGGCAAGTGCATCGCCGTAAAGGGGACTCCCAGAACCGTGAACGATTCCTGATCCGCCACGACCTGATCCACGACAAAGGGAATAAACTTTTTGTGGTACAAGAATCCGGCGCAACGTTCATCTCCCGAAGCCACAGCGTCCGCTGTTTCCGCGGAGGCGATAAAACGCACCCCCCGTTTCTTCAAGAGGTGACCACCTCCGGCATGGTCGTAATGGGGATGCGTCAGAATACAATAGCGAATATCTTCGGGCGACAAACCCCAGTAGCGCATATTGTCAAAGATCTGCTCGAGGGTATCGCCACAACCACAATCGACCATGACAAGGCCATGTCCGGTATCAATAACATAAGCATTTCCATCGTTCCACATAGCACCCTGGACATCGAACGTAATCCCGTTGAGGTCACCTGCGACCTGATAGATGTTTCTTAGAACCTGCATTGATGATTTCCGATAAAGCGTAGGGGTGAAGATAAGAATTCCTGCGTTCGTACTCGAGACGGACTCGTCGGATTTTTCCGGTACTTCTTACAGGCTTGCGCATTCTGAACGGACAGGCACTCCGTTTTTATTTGAATTGTCATTATCTTCGGGACAACATTTTTGTCAGACCGTCTGCTAACAGCAACATGCACAGTCAATCTATCATGATGAGAAAGACGTTTTATTGGCCCCGGATCATCGCTGTGATCCTCGGTATCTTTTTACTACCGCAACGCTCTCCTGCTCAGTTGTCAGCTGTCGAGAAGAAGATAGCCACAACCGTTGATAAGAATAATGTCGCGGCTATGCAGCTCTGGGAGAAAGTGGTGAACATCAACAGCGGAACAATGAACTTTGAAGGCGTTCGTCAAGTTGGTGATGTCTTTGCGGAAAAGTTTGCCGCCCTGGGCTTTTCGACAAAATGGATAGATGGCAAACCGTTTAACCGGGCGGGCCACCTTATCGCAGAACACTGGGGGAAGAACAAGAAAGGAAAAACGATCCTTCTCATTGGCCATCTTGATACCGTCTTCGAACCCTCAAGTCCCTTTCAGAAGTTCGAAATGCTCAATGATTCGACCGTTCGCGGACCCGGTGCTGCTGACATGAAAGGGGGAAACGTGGTTATGCTGTATGCCCTTACTGCACTAAAGGAACAAGGCCTACTTAAGAACATGAACATCATCGTGGTACTTGGTGGTGATGAGGAGTTGAGTGGCGAACCCCTTAGCCTTGCCCGCAAGGATCTTATCGATGCAGCGGTTAAGGCTGATATCGCCATCGGCTTTGAAGATGGCGACGGACGTTTTGAAACTGCGAACATCGCACGGAGAAGCTCGTCCGACTGGATGCTCCGCGTCCAGGGGACACCGGCTCATTCGTCACAGGTCTTTACCGATGAGGTCGGCGCAGGAGCTATCTACGAAGCTTCCCGAATTCTCCATGAGTTTTATCGCACACTGTCTTCGGAACCGAACCTCACTTTTAATCCGGGAGTTATTCTAGGCGGCACCGATGTCAACTACCACGACGACGAAAATGGAGGAAGGGCATTCGGCAAGAACAATGTAGTTGCTAAAGAAGTGGTAGTCACGGGCGATATCCGGACCATGTCACCTCAACAACTTGAGAAAGCCCAAAGCGTCATGCGTGATATCGCATCCCGCAATCTCCCCGGCACCTCCGCTCAGCTGACCTTCGGAGAAGGTTATCCTCCGTTGGCACCTACCGAAGGCAACTATCGGATTCTCTCATGGTTTGACCGGGTGAGCCGAGACCTGGGATTTGGAAGTGTCCGCGCGGTAAATCCCCGGGATGCAGGAGCCGCTGACATTTCATTTACGGCTGAACACGTTGAAATGGCAATCGATGGACTTGGACTCCGAAGTGCAGGTGGTCATACAATACACGAAACAGCTGATCCGCGCACACTCCCCATGCAAACCAAACGCGTAGCTTTGTTACTTTACAGGATTGGCTACAACAAAACCAAAGACTAGCGAATGCGGAATCGGTCACCGGGCAGCAGTACCGCCATATCCAGGCCGGAGGCTCCCAACTTTCCGTTTCGGACGACCTTCGACTTTTTTCGGTTACGCAGCACTATAACCTGAGATACCCCGACTACCTCAGCGTTGTTACCTGAAACGAGAATTGCTGTCGACTCGTCGATGCCAATCCCTGTTTTTTCGGGATGTTCGATGACCGCGCTAATCAGCCGATTGTAGCGACTCCTGTAAACAAAATGTTGGTCGATGATCGCATCTTCGAGCAAACCGAGTCCTGTTCCAATGACGATGTTGTCGGCATCAATATTCCGGAACGTAGAGGCATACTCGGGGTACTTTCGTTCCCCTCCGGTTATCATCAACTTACTCATAACCGCTGCTCCGGCACTGGTGCCCGCAATGAGACTACCGCGCTGGTAAGCTTCATGAATTGCTTTCTCTATTGGCGTACCCCCAACAACCTCCATGAAGCGATTCTGATCTCCGCCGGAGATATAGATAAGTTTGGCATTTTTTAGCGAATCGAGCTTCGCGGCCGACACCTGCTCACCCTTCACGAATTGAAGCCCGTAAACATTCTGAACCCCCTGCTGCACAAACTGCCTGCGCGCATAGAATATAGCCGAATCGGGTTCCACACTCGACATCGGAAGAATAACACCGTATCCGCCCGTATGGAGATCGGCTTCCTGCGCAATACGCTGTACCATCTCGGCCGGACGCGAGCCACCGCCAATAATAAATAATTTACCTTTCGCTCCTTTCTGCGCTACAACATCTGCGGAGAAAAAGAAAACGAGTATGACAAAAAGAAACTGCTTCATGGACAAAAAAAAAAAAAAAAAGACGTTCATGCCCATTGTCATGAACGTCTGAATTAAAACCTGACTACTTCTTCTTTCCTATCGCAAGCCCGCGCATACTCATTCCCGTCACCCAGGGCTCAACCGCTGAACCATCGGGATTAGCGCGCATGATCCGGTTCTTGTTTCGATCCACCCAGTAAATCTTGTCACCCTCCTCGTCGTACACCAGACCGTACATCAAACGGGAAACACCGGTAACGATAGTTGAAACACCCGTCCCATCGAGATTGGCGGACTTGATGTGAATATCTCCGGCCTGGATGTACTCGTCGAAATATAGCCTGTCGCCGATGACCAATACACTACCACCACCATCACCACCAGCAATCGACTTCTCATTGGTACCGTCCAGATTCTTCATCCAGACACCACCTTCGTAGTTGTTCCAGTAGAGTGTTCTATTGACAGGATCAATAGCCACCCCCTCAGGATCATTACTCTGACCCGTCACAAAATCTTCATACTGCGAGACATCATCATCATCCAGGTTCGCCCGCCGGATGCCGTCGGCGGTATCCCAATAGAGCATGTTATCCTCGTAGTCGATGGCCACAGTGCTGACATCGCCAATGTCGACCCTGAAGTCACGCAGCCCGCTGCCATCAAGGTTCGACACAAGAATCTTCTTCCCGCTCAAATCAGCAACGTAGAGCAAATCATTGGCGGTATCGACCACCATTCCATATGAACTTTGCAAGCTGGTAATTGCAGTTGAAATCACAACGGGCGGCTGGTCGTTGATCAACGCCGTGAACACCGTGGACCCATTGGTGAAGAACAGCGGTATCCCCGATGCATTGGGATCCTTGATTACAATCGACTGAGTCGATTCGTTCATCTCAAGTGACGATTCCGTCAGAACGACAAGTTTTACCTCATAGACGCCGGGCGTCTCATAAAGGTGGACAGGACTCGTCTCCTGGGAACTCGTGCCATCTCCGAAGTTCCAGAGATATGTTACGTTGCCTGCCCGCTCCGGAACGATGCTCTCGTTGGTAAAAGAGACAGTAGCCGGGGCAAACTCATTATTATCAATCGAAACCGAAAACTTTGGCACCGTACTCGCCGGAGGTACAGGATAATCTTCCTCGCCGCAGCCCTGCAGCCATACTAAGCCTACCGCTACCAGAAAGATGATTAATGACTTGTTCTTCATATAAGAGCTATTTTTTTAGGAATATTCCCCTCGGACTTGAAAGTCCCGTCTTAATATCTACTTTGTGTGACCCGTCCAGATTCGCCTGGCTAATAGCCCCCGAATCTCTTCCTGACCAATACAACTTACCTTTCTCGAAGTCGATAGCCATTCCGTAAATCCGGGTTCCATTGTCGTCGATAGTCTCAATATTGTCTCCGTCGAGATCTGCCCGAAGCAGAGACCCCGAGTTCTGATCATCGAAATAAATTTTGCCATTCTTATGGTCCACCGCAACCGCGTATCCATAGACGCCGCTAACAATCGGAGTCGCATCTGAACCATCAAGATTGGCTACATAAAGGTCTTCATACCAGACATCGTAGAAATACATTTTGTTATTCGCCACGTCTAGATCAATAGCCCGGAATTGTGCACCATCCATCGATACTACATACTCCAGATTGGACCCATCCAAATTGGCTCTTCCAATCCGCGAGATATCGTCGGGATCCCAATCCTCTGCCCAATATATTTTCTTGTTAACCAAATCGAGCGCGATCTGATACGGGTCGTACAATCCGGAAATGATCTCCTCCAGATCAGTTCCATCCAGATTAACACGCCATATCTTACCGTCTCCTGTGACTTCAAAATCACTGAAATAAACCTTCTCGTTTTCAGCATCATAAGCAAGACCAACACCGGCAAATCCGGAGATATCCAAGAAAGTATTCACCTTGTCTGTGCTCTTAATTCCAAACGAACGGATCAGCGATGTTCCTGCCTCAACAAAAAAGATCTCCGGGTCCGGCAGGACGGTGATTTCCATGCTCATCATTGTTGATCCTCCCGCACCCGTTGCCAGCAATGTAACCACAAACTGTCCGGATGAGGCATAGGTTTTCTTGGGAGACAATTCCTTCGAGGTTGTACCATCGCCAAAGCTCCACTTGAATGCTGTTGCATTCTGTGAAGTATTTGTGAACTGAATGACCTCTCCTATCTCGACAGTCGTCTTACTTGCTGTGAATGAAGACACGACATCAGGAGGGGCCACGGCATCATCATCGCACGATATGATGACTAATCCGACAAGGACAAAAACGAAATATCTTATCAGTTGAGATTTCATGGGATTTATTATTATGTCTGTATTAGTATCCGTCATTTTGTACCATCAATGGATGGCCGTTGGTTATCAATTCATCGAGCGGTATTGGAAAGAGCGTCTGATTAACACTTGTCACCTTGGGAAGAACAGCCATTGCCCGTCCCGTTCTGACCAGGTCGAACCAACGATGGCCTTCAAAAGCAAACTCCACCTTCCGCTCCTGCTCAACGGCCATGAGTAGATCAGCGTGGGTATTGGCACCGGTTACATCCAGGCCAGCACGCTCGCGGATAACATTGATATCATCCTGAATTGCACCAATATCGCCCTCAAGTCTTGCCTCCGCCTCTGCACGGATAAGGTACATCTCGGCAAGCCTCAGTACTTTAACATTCTCTTCCCCGATAGCCAGGTCGGGATACTTGACGGGGTACGCAAGCGAACCCTCAAATTTGAAGGTAACGTCATATCGCTTGTCGTCTGTCTCATACGCTGACAAAATCGAAGTCGTTGGAGCCACCTCCCTTCGACCGTTCAGAGATTTCGGGAAGTTGTACTCGGCAATGCGGTTTCGACTGAGGTCAGTGAAGTCAATTTCAAAGATTGTCTCAGCCGAACCATCCTTAAACACAGCATCGTAATCAATTATCGAGTAATTTCCATCTTCGATTACTTCTGTAGCTTTCTTCCGCGCAAGATCATATTGCCCTGTATAGAGATACACCCGGGCAAGCAGAGCCGATGCAGCATATTTCGATGCCCGTACTTTCGAGCCACCCGCCTGAAGCCCCTTTTCTGCAGCGACAAGGTCATCAATAACAGCGGAAATTACATCCGCTCTTGGTGTTCGGGGCACATCAAGAGCACCCGTACCTACAGTCGGCTCCAACTTTAGCGGAACGTCTCCGAAAAGGTTGACAAGATTGAAGTGATTGAGAGCACGGATAAAGTACAGCTCGCCCAAAGCATGGTTTTTCTCAGCTTCGCTCATATCCGTCATCTGCGGAACAACAGCGATCACGTTGTTGGCGACATTGATACCATCGTACATAGAGCTCCAGAAACCCAATACAGATCCGTTTTCCGGAAGAATGGCATTGTTATCAACCTGATTATACTCCAGCGCAGTAGCATCCGCCGGATGCTCGAGTATGTCTGCTGCCAGGTCAGGCAAAAGCGAAAACGTTCTGCCGTAGTAGCTAAGATTCTGGAATGACGAATATGCACCGCGAATACCCTTCTCAATGCCTTGTTTATCCTTGAAGGCATCGCTTGCATCAATCGAGCTGTTAGGCTTCACGTCGAGCACATCACAGGCGGAGACAGCCAGAACAACCAATAGTATAACTATCTTTTTCATGTAATCAGAATTTCATGTTAACGCCGAACGTAATGGTACGCGCTTGAGGAAAAGTGAAAAAGTCGGTCCCCAGCGCTTGTAAGTCATTGCCGCGATAGTTGACTTCCGGATCAAGGCCTGTATACCTGGTAAACGTCAGCAAGTTCTGTGCTGAGGCGTATACCCTAAGGTTGGTCAGCCCTGCCTTCTGCGTAATCGACGACGGGAAGTTGTAACCCAACGTAACATTCTTCACGCGCAGGTAAGAACCGTCCTCGATAAACCGCGACGAGACTCGCTTATTCTCCGCTGCCTTAACACCGTCGTTCGTCGCGCGTGGAATATCCGTAATATCACCGGGCTTCCTCCAGCGACGGGTTACCGAGGCAAGCTGATTATCTCCTCCCTGCAACGACTCGAGGAACAGTCGCGAACCATGGAACACGTCGTTACCATACGAGAACTGGAGGAAGACGCTCAGATCGAACCCTTTATAGGCGAACGTATTCGTGAATCCACCAATGAAGTCTGGATTGGGATCTCCTACCTTGGTACGATCGTCAGTCGTGATCTCGCCGTCAAAGTTGATATCAGCGAACACGATGTCACCGGTTGAAGGATCAACGCCCAACGACTTAAAGCTATAGAATATCCCCAACGGTTCGCCCTCCTCGACACGGTTTCCGCCTCGTCCAATGTTGTCGATCGGTTGGCCGCCATAAAGCTTGGTGACTTTGTTGCGATTCGCTGACAAATTCAACTGGGAGGTCCAGCGTACGCCACCAAATTGATGACGTCCCCCGAGCGAAAGTTCAACACCTTTATTTTCCAGTGCTCCGATATTCTCGACGATGCTACCAAAACCCGAAGACGGTGGTATACCGCGACTCATCAGAAGATCCTTGGTCTGCTTATTGTAATAGTCAGCCGTAACCGTCAGTCGATCCTCAAACAACCCAATGTCGATACCAATATCGAACTGAGTAGTGGACTCCCACTTCAAATCGGGATTAGGAATGTGGCTGGGATAGATCGCAGGCAGTCCCTGATACGATCCCGTGCTGTAAAGTGCGGCATACTGAAAAGCCGGGATGTTATCATTTCCCGTCAACCCATAGCTCGACCGTACTTTTAAATCGGAAATCACCGGAATACTAAAGAAGTCTTCTTCGCTTACGCGCCAGGCGACAGCCGCCGCGGGAAAGAATCCGTTCTTGTTGTTTGATCCAAAACGAGTAGAGGCATCCACTCGTCCCGTTAAGGACACGATATACTTATCGGAGAAGTTATATCCCAATTTTCCAAACCACGACCTCAGCCCGGAGTCGCTACCCCCTGCACTGGCACTGACGATCGTCGAAGCTGTGTTGATATATTCGAGGTTCTCATCCGCATAGTCCTGGCCTCTGATAAAAGAGTAACGCGACTGACGTTTCTCGAAACTGTAACCAGCCATCACCTCAACGTCATGCTGACCAAAGGACTTTTCGTACCGCAGAATGTTATTGGAAACCAGGTTCAATACGTTGGTATAGGTCTCAAACCCAAGACCATTGTATTTCTGTCCCTGAACCGTATTGAACTCAAATGCGTGCTCGCGAAAATTCAGGAAGTCTACACCCCATTTAGAGGAAAGTGTCAACCCCGGAAGAATATTGTATTCCCCAAAAATGTTACCGATTGTCCGATAAGAGAAGTTCTTGTTTGTTGCTTCATTGGCGATTGACAGCGCATTCGCATAGGGACCTGACTGATTATACGAACCATCGGCGTTAAATACAGGGAATACCGCAGGAGTGGATATCCCGTTCGGTAGAGGACCATGTAACGTCTGATCACCCTCTACCCTGTCGGAAGTAGAATACGTAAGTCCGATACTCGTACCGATCCGGAATTTTTCATTGACGGAGTGGTCAACGTTGACACGGGCGTTTACTCGTTCGAAACCGGTACCAATCAATATACCCTCCTGTTTAAAGTAATTTCCCGCCACAAAGAACTGAGTGTGATCGTTTCCGCCGGTGGCCGATACCTCATAGTTAGCGATCGCGGCTTTGCGGAATATAACATCCTGCCAGTCGGTGTCGACCGTGATGTTGTTCATTTGTTCTTCAGTGTAAACCTGGGTACCTGCCAGGTCATTGCGGTATTCCATCCACTCCCGGGCATTGAGCATATCCAATCGGCGCCATGTTTCCTGAACACCGTAGTAAGCATTGGCGCTGATCTGGGAGCGTCCGGCCTTACCCCGTTTGGTGGTAATCAGAACGATACCGTTTGTAGCCCGCGCACCATACAAAGCCGTTGCGGCAGCATCTTTCAACACCGTTATCGATTCAATCTCGGCCGGGTTCAAATCCGAGATAGCATCGATTCCCTGACCCGAGTAACCAATTTGTGCAAAGTCGCCTGTCGTGACCGGTATTCCATCGACAATATAAAGGGGCTGGCCCGATCCGCTGAGCGATCCCGAGCCGCGTACCCGGACGGAAGTGGCCGCACCGGGTGTCCCCGAGTTCTGGACTACCTGCACCCCGGCAGTCTGGCCTTGAAGAACACCGTTAACATTAGGTACGGGCAAGTCTTTGATAGCGTCAGCCTTTACCACCCCGACTGATTGGGCTAGCAGGCGCCGCTCCTCCGTTCCGTAACCAACGACCACGACTTCCGCAAGCTGTTGCGCATCGGGCTCCATCACAACATCAATCTGGCTGCGATTCCCGATCGCAATCTCCTGTCGTGCCATACCAATAAAGGAGAAGACGAGAATCTCATCAGACTGGCCGACCCGAAGCTGGTATTTCCCGTCCGAATCGGTCACCGTACCTTTGGCCGTTCCCTGAACAACCACGCTTACCCCGGGCAGCGCCAAGCCGTCCTCAGAACTTGTGACGCGACCGGTAAGCACTCTGTCTTGCGCGTGCGCGCAAATCGACAGAAGAACGCCGAATAGAATTAGTAAAGGTTTCCTCATATATAGATAGCTGATGATTAAGACGCTATTGATAAGACGCCGGTTCTCCTGGCAATCTTATTGCTTTAACACTCTTGTCGTCTCACGCTGAATTCCGCTGCCGACACTAATCAGATACATACCATCGGGGTAATCCGATAAATCGACAACACAACCCTCGTTAGAGTGACAGGCTCCTTCCCAGACCCGTCGTCCGAACAGGTCTGTAACTATTATAGTAGCATTATCTACCACACCTTCTCTAAGATAAAAAACACCGTTGCGGGATGGGTTGGGAACAACCGATACCACGGATTGCATCGAACTCTCCTCCACGCCAACGACGGTGGGTTCAAGTTCATAGGGAGGATCTAGACCAGGGACCGGATTACCGACATCGATTCTCAACGACCCGCTCAGCAAAGTATAGGAGAAGTCGGTAAAACCGACATAATTCCTGACAGCCCCACTTGTATTGACGGGCTGATTTGCTACAGCAATATTACCACCGCGCTGCGTAAGAACAATGGAAGACCGGTCACCAAATGACTGAAAATAGTTTATATCATCGTCCTGTGCAAACTTCAGGAAGCCACCCCGATTTAGGTATATTCCATACTTCAACCCTTCGGCTACCATCGCCCACGATACAGATGCCGTCGTATTCTCATAAAAATCGGTTGCGGACGGATCGTATGTATTCGACATCACCACTGAAGACTTTAGCAGGGAGAGCCCGTCCCTGAACTGAAGCCGGCCGTAGTACGCGGCCAGACCGTCCGACAAGTGATTGGCAACCCATACCTTTCCGGCATACCGACTATTCTCTCCTACAAAAGCTGAAATGACTCCATTCCGGCGAATGTGGCTTTCCAGAAGCGCACCGGTCATGCCACCCTGAAGAAAGCTGAACAAGCCGTTATCATTGTTCTCCACGAAAAGAACTTTACGCGAAACACGAATCGCATTTCGCAAATCCGCCCTCGACTCATCGTTGGAAGTAGATGACGCCTCAATCACTACGACCTTTGCGCCGGATGACTCCAGTCTTTGAATATAGGCCTTGGCCCGACCGGGAGCAGTCACCACGATAATCGAATCGTCGATTTCCCCAGTTTGCTTCACCAGATAATCCAGAAAACCGGTGTTGACGGAATACCCCTCGGCACCACTGAGGAGCACCTGATAATTGCCATCTTCGTCGCTGATCTCCCCGGCCGGACTAGCCGGGCCGGAAATCACTGACCAATCACTAAGGTCAACAATATCACCGTGCAAGAGTTGCATGGCACTGACCGCATCTGCAACCGGTAGCTCACCGTCTGACAAAGGAAAAGCAGAGGACGAATAAAACGATACGGACCCGGTACCATAAACTACGGCTTTACGATCGTCATCGATGCAAAGAGCTGTACGGTCATCAACGCCAACGCCATACAACAGCTCCCCCACTTTGTGGTACCAGTGGGCCATGAAGGGAATCAACCGTCCTACACGTCCCCTTTCAGTAAAGTGCGAATCAAAAATGAACCCGGGAAAAATGGAGACGAAGTCGTCAGCAAGAGTCATCTTGTTGTTATTAAGGTTCCTTAGTGCCTCGTCAGGATAAACCGTCCCATTTTCAGCCGTATAGATTACACCCGATAGTATTGCCATTCCCGCAGACGTCCCCCCGATGACACCCCCTGCGGAAAACTTATCAGTAATTGCCTTTGCGGTTAAAGTGCCCTTATACTCATTATAATAGACAGACTGATCACCCCCTTTGAAAAAGAAGACGTCGTAACCCATGAGTAAGTCGTAAGTTTGGGGATCATCGGCCTCCGCGCGTGTAGCGATCTTGATATTGTCCGCCGCCACAGCCCCGAGGGAGATAAAGTAATTGGGGATAAAATCGTCAGCATCGGCATAGCTGATGACAGCCACTCGCTTGTTTTCGGAGCGGTCAACAGCCCACTGGTATGGTGCGTCGCTCCATCCTCCTACTGACTCACTTCCTCCGCCTACCAAGACCAATTTACCCTGACCCAGCAGTTCACCAGAACATAGCAGAGTCGAAAAGACAAGAACAACGAAAACTCTGAGCATTTGCAAACGTCAAGGGGTTTACCAATCAACTAAAATCCATAAAAAATTACCTTTTCGCAAGCGAAAAAATGCCCCCCGCAATGAACAGGCAACCCGTTTTACAATCCATCCTGGCGTTTAGCCGCCGCGTTGACTTCGCCCTAGGAGCCCATCAATGACTTCGGCCTTACATCCCGTGAGATCGAAATACTCAACCAACTAAAGAGTGGCCATACCTACGAGAAAGTTGCGGCCAATCTCAACATGGCCTCCCCCAGAGGGACACAGATCAGCCTGAGGATATCAAAATTCCTTCTCTCCAAACTCACTCTTGATAAAGCGAGCTTTATTTCCTGCCTTATTAAAGGAATAGCTCAGGTTTAGCATGATGACATGGTACCTGGCTGGTATCAATAACATAAGCATTGCCATCGTTCCACATGGCGCCCTGCACATCGAACGTAATCCCGTTAAGGTCACCGGCGACCTGATAGATGTCTCTCAATACCTGCATTGACAATTTCTGCTAAGCGTAAGGGTGAAGATAAGAATTCCTGCATTTCGTACTAAGCCGAATCCCGACTTTCGCCTTGTATCCGTTGCTGACCCGTAATTAGCCATTTCCCTACGGACATGTAGTCCGTTTTCTTTGGAAATGTCATTATCTTCGGGACCCGGACAACATTTTTCATCTAACAGTCTGGTAACATCAAGAATGTCCAGTCAAGCTATCATCATGCGAAAAATATCTTATTGGCCTCGTATACTTCCAGTAACCCTTTCTGTCAAGAATAGGAAATTCATCTTATTGCCGGTTCGTGCTCCCGGGATCTACTTTGTACTCATAAATCAAACATTCTATTCCAATGAGAGCATTAATTTCCTCCCTATTTGTGTCAATAGTTCTCGCGATTTCTGCACAAGCACAGATCACAGAATCGGACATTGTAAAACATGGATCATTTAAAGAATCCCAATTCAAAAAAGCCCCAAAACGGGTGTACATCAATAGCTTCAATGTCTACTTTCAGGTTTTTGGAAGTGCTCGGGCCAGTACGAGTGGCGGTGAAATGCTGGGCACCTTGCGCGGAAATACTAATGTAGCCATGGGGGTTTTCCTTGATGGCATTGACACGAAAGACTTCATCGAACTTGCGACAAAAGTCTACGAAGAATATGCTCAGAAATTGAAAGACAACGGCTTTGATATCGTTTCACCCGACGAAGCCGCCAAAACTTCAACGCTGAAGGATTGGGTAAGGAAAGAAGGCGGCGACATCAACTCCGCACAATCGCTTGGCTTTGCTAAAGTAACTCCGAGAGGTTACACCTACTTCATTAAGCGCGAGACCAACAAAGGCAAAGAAAGAACAGGAATGTTTGCCAATACAGGATCCCTTTCAAAGGATCTCGACGATGCCATCATCGCCGATGTAAACATGACATTCTATTTCGTTCAAATGAAAACGTATGATTCAGAGTTGCTGGGATATGCGCAGGTAACGGGTAAGCCGAACTTCCATTTCGCAAGACTACTCGGAGATACAAAAAACCAGGTACTCACCAGCACAAACTACGCGTATGGAAAGAATCTGACAGCTCCGAATGCCGCTATTAATACTACCCTGAAGAAAGCCGTCTATAGCCCGGAACCGGTATTCGAAAAAGGCATGAAGTTCAAAGAGTCAGCGGTAGCTGCCTCCAAGTCCATACCCGACTATGCCTCTGTCGTGTTTGTAAGAAATACAAACATGAACGCCTCCCATTATCTGCCCTGTGATCCGGAATTGTACAAAAAAGAAACCTACCGGATGATGACAGAATTTCTGGACATCGGCCTGAAACGTCTCCTCGCTGGCACCGGAAAAAAATAACTCCGACCCGTATGGTGGTCTAGCGTATGCTTATCCGGGAAGAGATGCAAGAAAGGTCTATCACGCCGTCCTTTCCCATGTCTTCCCTTCTCATACTACGCTTGGGACTGAATTAAACAACGCAACTGAGCCGTACGCAACACCTGAAGGTTCCGTTGGTATGATTAGACATTGGTGATTTAAAAAGTTTTCTGTACTTGCGATAGGCCCTTGTTTAGAGGATGTTGTCTATGACAAAACTACTGATAGTCCTGAGCCTGCTCCTCGTTAGCTATCTGGCTCCGAGACGGGCGGTCATTGAAAATGACAGCCTTCTGCACCTCCTGGAAGGTACTTCTGGCGACAACAAAGCCCTGACGTTGCTGGAGTTTTCGCGTCCATACTTGTCGGATAGCACGGGCATGCCCTACCTCGACGAGGCATTCCAATCGGCCGTCAGCGACTCGGTCCGCGGCCAGGTATTGTACTTCAAAAGTTTCATCCACAAAAATCTGGGTAGCCTTGCCAGGCAGAGACTCGCATTGAAAGAAGCGCTGGCGCTGCTCGGCGATACCTACCCGACAATACGGTATTCGGCGTTAGAACAACTTACGCGTTCGAGTGCGGTCCAGGGATTGTACGCAGAAGCACTGGAAGTGGCACTGGAACGTTTGGTTTTGAGTGAGACGATGGGAGACCGGCGAAACGAGGCTGAAGCGATCATAGAAGTGGGATACGTGTACGATAGAATGGGTGAATATCATCACGCGATATCATGGTATCGCAAGGCCCTACCCATAGCCAACGCGTTAAATGATGACCTTCTCCGTGGCGACATCTATGGACGTACAGGAATTGCTTACGACGAGTTAGGCGATTACGAAGCGGCCCTGGAGAACAATTTCAAGGCGGTTGATTTCTTCTATAAAGCGGAGCAGCCCTCCTATGCGCGGACCTGGTACTCGAATATTGGAAATACGTACATAAAAACCGGAGATCTGACCAAAGCCGAGCTATACACGCGAAAGGCACTCGAAGATCCTAGGGAAAGCTGGAGAATAGTAACGCTGGTAAATCTTGGCAAAATCTACCTCGAGCAAGGGCGTTTTGCTGATGCACAGGTAACGCTCGATAGCGCTGTCGCAGCGGCATTACAAAGGCCATCAAAACGCGTTCTATCGGAAGCTTACTTCCGGCTACACGAACTCCGTGTAAAGCAGAACCGATACAAAGATGCCTTGGCCTTCTATGAACGATATAAGAAGAATGAAGATGAGATGCTGAGTGAAGCCAAGATCCTGCAGATCAATGAACTTACCGTACGTTATGAAACGTACGAGAAAGAAAAAGAACTCCTGCGACATCAGGCCAGACTGGCCGAACAGGAACTTGAAATCCGGGATAGAAACGCAGCAATCTATGGAGCGATGATATTGATCGCTGTCGCAGCCGGAGCAGCGTTCCTGATCTACCGCCACCAGAAACTCAAGAATTTACAGCTTCGGAAGGAAGCTGAACTAGCGGAGGCACAGAATGAAATTGAATCTCAAAAGAAGCTAAATGAGCAGCGACTCCATATATCCCGGGAATTGCATGATAATATCGGCACCTATCTTACCCTGATGAAAACAGGGCTAGAGGGGTTATCGGGCTTTTCTGAGAACCCGCGTGCCGGAGAAGTTGCAGACCTCATGAAGAAAGCCTCTGTTGAGCTACGCCATACAGTTTGGCTCCTGAATCATGAGACCACTACACTCGAAGAAATAGTATTGAGAATTCGGGATCTTTTGCAATTCTCAACACTAAACGTTGCCATCTCTGCCGACGTTATAGGGAATGATCAGCTTGAGCTGACCAGTATACAGTCAACGCATCTGATACGAGTGATCCAGGAAGCGGTAAACAACGCGCTAAAGCATGGTGCTCCGTCTCAGATCGACATCCTGATCTACGGCAACCGGGAAAACATTTCTTTCGAAGTAAGAGACAATGGGAAAGGGTTTGGCCTCTCGGATTGCGACAACGGAAACGGTATCCGAAATATGCGCTACCGCCTCAGTATGCTCTCAGGAACTCTGGAAGTTGACAGCAACCTGACAGGTGGAACGAGGATAAGTGGAAGCTTCCCTGTCGAACGTAACGTCCCCGAAGCCCCACAAGCATGAAGATCCGCATAGCGATTGCCGATGACAGCAGCGTGGTTCGCAAGAGTCTTCTCGATAAGCTCTCCGGACACGCAGACATCATAGTCAAACACGTCGCTCCCAATGGCCGCCTCCTGATAGAGAAACTGCAGCAAGACGCAAACGTCGACCTCATTCTCATGGATCTCAAAATGCCCCAGTTCGACGGCATCGAAACCACCCGTGAGATTTCCCGACGATGGCCCCAAATAAAAGTGCTGGTCGTAACGATGTTTGACGATGATGACAACATCTTTCACGCGATCATGGCCGGGGCTTCCGGGTACTTACTCAAGGAAGATTCAGAAGAAGTACTGTACCAGGGCATCACCGACACCTTAAAAGGTGGATCGGCCATGAGTCCTGGAATAGCGCTTAAAGTATTGCGCATGATAAGAAAGCCCTACAACCCCGCGCAAACCGTCCATGACTTCGGCCTTACTTCTCGTGAGATCGAAATACTCAATCAACTAAAGAGCGGCCTCACCTACGAGAAAATCGCGGCCAATCTCAACATTAGCTACTTTACTGTACGGAAGCATACCGAGAACGTCTACCGGAAAATGAAGGTCAACAATAGAATGGAGGCCGTGCACAAGGCGTCGGATAATAATCTGTTGGAGTAATCCCTTCTCCTGAGGGACACAGATCAGTCTCAGGATATCAAAATTCCTTCTCTCCAAACTCACTCTTGATAAAGCGAGCTTTATTTCC
>CAZHIQ010000034.1:0-30634 GCA_964532595.1 uncultured Roseivirgaceae bacterium | reverse complement strand
TCCGTCACGCTATGGCTTATGCCATACATAAGTTTTTCAACGATCGCGGCTTCTTTTACATCCATACCCCCATCATTACCGGTTCCGACGCCGAGGGAGCTGGTGCTATGTTCCGCGTGACCACCCTCGATGCGGAAAATCCACCCCGCAACGAAAAGGGGAAAGTTGATTTTAGTGAAGACTTCTTCGGCCGCGACACCAACCTAACTGTGTCGGGTCAGCTTGAAGGCGAAACGTACGCGCTGGCCTTGGGTGACATATATACGTTCGGACCAACGTTCCGCGCCGAGAACTCCAATACCACACGCCACCTTGCCGAGTTCTGGATGATCGAACCGGAAATGGCGTTTTACGACCTGAACGACAGCATGGAACTCGCGCAGGAGTTTCTGAAGTACCTGGTCCAATATGCACTCGAGCATTGCCGGGAAGACCTCGAGTTTCTCGATAAACGCGCCCAGGAGGAAGAGCAACAAAAGCCTCAAAATCAGCGCAGCGAATTCACCCTTTTGGAGCGTCTCCGATTTGTGGCCGAAAATGACTTCGAGCGTCTCAGCTATACCGAAGCCATTGACATCCTTAAGAACTCAACGCCCAACAAGAAAAAGAAATTCCAGTTCCTTGTAGAGGAATGGGGCGTGGACCTTCAGTCTGAACACGAACGATACCTGGTTGAGAAACATTTCAAGAAACCGGTCATTCTCTACAACTATCCTGCCGCGATCAAGGCATTCTACATGCGTCAAAACGACGATGGCAAAACCGTTGCCGCAATGGATGTCCTTTTCCCGGGAATTGGTGAAATCATCGGCGGATCTCAGCGGGAAGAGCGATATGATCGTCTTGAAAAACGCATTAAAGAACTCGGTTTACCCGAAGCGGATCTGTGGTGGTACCTGGATTTGCGCAGGTTCGGCTCTGCGCCGCACAGCGGATTTGGTCTCGGTTTCGAGCGCTTTGTTCAGTTCGTAACCGGCATGGGCAACATCCGGGATGTCATTCCCTACCCCCGCTACCCGGGCAACGCGGAATTCTAACGGTCGGCAAGCGACTATTCGTCGGGAGTTATAAGCCCCGGTCTTCCCGTGTTTGTCGGAAAGCAAGTAGAGGAACCCGGCTGTGAAAGGCCATGCGTCGCGTCACGCTACGATCAAAAACCTTTTCGAAGAAACTCGGTTCGTGGGTGAACATCGCCAACACGTCAGCCCTGGCGTTCTGCACGTATTGTTCAAGCGCTGCGTCTACGTCGTGGTCTACGAGCACAAGGGTAATGAAATTGCGGTATGTGTACTTCTTCAGGACGTCGCCGATCCGGTTTTCCAATGCATCGATGTGAGTCCCGGGAGGTACAATGTGGAGTAAGTGGATGACCGACCCAAACTTTTCGATATAGGGAACAAGCACATCAAGCTCCGCCTCAAGGTTCGAAAGATCCGAAGCGTAGACTACGTTGCGAAAACCCCGGAACTCGGCATTTTCAGGAACTGCCAAAACGGGCACGTGACTAACTTCGATTACCGAATTCGTGTTGCTTCCCAGCACCGCTTTAGTGAGTCCACTGGCCCCACGGGTCCCCATAACAATGAGTCCGGACCGTCTACGACGTGCTTCGCGAAGGAGCGTCGAGGGGAAGTACGCGCCGCGAACCACGTTGTACTTGATAGAAGCCTTCGTCTTGTACTGTTCAGACATCGTCCGGATGAGGCGCTCGAGCATGATCTCGCTATTCTCAATCGAATTGTTATCCGACATCAGCAACCGATCCATCATCGAATTCCGCAGTGCGCGTGTCCGGGTAATGATATGAAGAACCGTAACATTTCCGCCCAGACGGTCGGCTATCTTGATCGCATACTTAAGCGCTGATTTTGAAAGCTGAGAAAAATCTGTCGGGACAAGAATATTTACCATGCAGTCTGCGGATGTAGTTGTCGGCTCTGATTGTTCCCGCCATTTCCGGCAAGCCCTCCCGGCGGAATCTCGAAAATAAGTATTTTAATTTTCTTACGTTTGCTTCTGTACACGTTCTACAACGATGACCTCAAAAACCTTTGCCAGTGACAACTACTCCGGCGTCCATCCATACATAATGGAAGCCCTTGTGCGGGCCAACCAACATCACGCCCCCTCGTACGGCAACGATAACTATACCGCGTCCGCCATACGCAAGTTCAGGGAGCACTTCGGTACCGATGCCGAAGTGTACTTCGTCTACAACGGCACAGGAGCCAACGTCCTTGGCCTCCATGCGCTCACCCGCTCCTATAACGCGATTCTTTGTTCCTCGTTTGCTCATATTCAAGTCGATGAATCTACCGCTCCCGAGCGCATTCTGGGATGTAAACTTGTCACCATTCCGGCACCTGACGGAAAACTTACCGTGGAAGCTATCGAAGAAAAAATTCAGCGAATCGGCGACCCGCATCATGCACAAGCCAAGGTCATATCTGTTTCGCAATGCACGGAATACGGTACTGTCTACACCCCCGACGAACTCCACGCCATTGCCACGCTGGCGCGCAAGCACAATCTCTACCTTCATATGGATGGATCGCGTATTGCCAACGCTGCTGTGTCTCTTGACGCACCTTTCCGGGCGTTTACGACCGATGTAGGCGTCGATGTCCTTTCGTTCGGAGGAACGAAAAACGGAATGATGTTCGGAGAGGCAGTGATTATTCTGAACCCGGCGGTAGCCGCCGACTTCCCCTTTATCCGCAAACAAGGAATGCAGCTGCACTCAAAAGGCCGTTTTATCGGTGCGCAGTTCGACGCTTTGCTAACCGACAACCTTTGGCGACAAAACGCCCTTCACGCCAACCGTATGGCAAAGCTATTGGAGGCACAATTGCGCGAGATAGACGGGGTAACCATCACTCAGCCTGTCCAGGCCAACGGTGTCTTCGCCCGATTTCCGGCAGAGGTCATCGAACCGCTTCAGCAAGAAGCGTATTTTTATGAATGGGATGAGAAAGCCCACGAAGTAAGGCTCATGTGTTCCTTCGACACAACCGAACAGGAAATCAGGAGCTTCGCGTCCCGTCTCCAGGCGCTACTGGCTTAGCGTTTGAGAAATTTGTAGGTCCCGCGGAAGTTCGACCCTTCGTCTTTCACGGCCAGCATGTAATACCCGGCAGCGAGATCTTTCACGAAGACGCGAAGGGTTGTTTCGGAAACCACTTCGGTTTCGACTTTAAGTTCATTACCGATAATGGTGTGAACCGTCAGTTCAACACGGTCGGCGGGAAAATGTTCGACTTCGACGTATACGAATTCCGTCGCGGGATTAGGGAAAATATTCACCGACCGGATAACGTTAACCTCCTGCATCTCGGCCAGCGGAGGAGGCTCCTGCTGCGACTGCGCGGCAGACACATGGGCAGCCGCACCAAAAAATAAAAGTAAAGCCAGGCGGTATAAACGCATCGTTGCCAAAGTTATTATTTGGTTATACGACAAATTTCACACCAAAGTTCTGCACCAAAGCTGCTTTTTCTCAGGTTAGATGCGGGAATGGCGCGAAAGGTTCAAGCCCACCGCAAATTTTTTATGTACGGCGTATTTTGAGGAAGGCTGCAGGCAAGTGGTCCACCAGATCGGAAGCAATCAGCCCCTCCTCCCCTACAACTGCCCTGGCCAGATCGCCGGCCAAACCGTGTAAAAAAACTCCCGATATGGCCGCTTCGACCGGAGGGTAGTGCTGTGCCAGTAAACTCGTCAGCACGCCGGTCAGGACGTCCCCTGTTCCGCCCGTCGCCATGCCCGGGTTTCCTGTTGAGTTGAAATACAAATGTCCGTCAGGGGCTGCGACCGACGTGTGTGCTCCTTTGACAACGACCACGCTTCTGAGCGCCTGAGCGAGTTCGCGTTGTTTCTGTAGACGTTCAAATCCATTGTTCCACGGGCCTACAAGCCGTTCGAACTCCTTTGGATGGGGTGTCAGAATACTTCCTTCCGGGATAATGGCCAGTAGGTGGCGTTTTTCGGAAATAATATTCAGAGCGTCGGCATCAAGAACCACGGGTCGGCGGAATTGCTCAAGAATACGACCGAGGGCCTCCGCGGTTCGATCGTCCCGACCCATTCCCGGACCAATGCCGAGGGCGGTGTACGCGCTCGTATCGACCGGCTCAGTGAAAATCATCTCATTGGGGTCAGTCATTACCATTGCTTCGGGCACTGCCGTCTGCATCACCGCATAGCCGCGGGCGGGAATTCGTGCCGTAAGCAAGCCGACTCCCGAACGTAGAGCGCCACGGGCAGCCAGTACAGCCGCACCCATTTTTCCAAAACTGCCGGCAATTATCAGGGCATGACCATAGGTCCCCTTGTGATCGTATGTGCCCCGACGTTGCAAGAGCTTTTTGATTTTCCCGGCGCGAACCCAGGTATGGGAACTTCGGGTATTGCGGGCGTAATCCGGGTGCAGCCCGATATTCACCACTTTCCAGTCACCGACGTAGCTTCCCGAATCGGGTAGGAGGAAGGAAAGTTTGGGGCGTTGGAAGGAAAGAGTATAATCGGCTTTCACAATGGGACCGGTAGAGGGCCCGTCGGCGCTCAATCCCGAAGGGATGTCGACCGCCACTTTTACTCCACGACTCTTGTTTATGGCTTCGACCGCCGCCGCATATACACCTTCGGGCGGTCGGGACAAGCCCGACCCGAAAATTGCATCAACGATGACATCAACCTCGGGAAGGTCAGGAAAAGAGTCACTCGGCCCAATTACAACGCGGGGCACCTGTCCGGGCAAGCGGTCGAGATTAGCTGAAAAATCAGGAGATCGATGACCACTATCGACAATGAGAACACTGACTGCGTATCGCCAATCATGCAACATACGCGCGATGGCAAGCCCATCCCCCCCGTTATTTCCCGTTCCACACACCACAATTACCGAGTGGGTGTGATCAAACTTCAGATAAAACCAGTCTACAAATGCACGGGAAGCGCGTTCCATCAGATCGATAGAAGCGATCGGCTCATGGGCGATGGTATATGCATCCCACGCCCGTATCTGTTCTGTAGAGAATATTCTCATCGGCTTTAACGCAGCAAGTCGGTTGCATGGCCTTACCGGTCAACTTCACCCATTACCACATCTATGGTCCCGATGATCGCGATCAGATCGGCAATCAATATTCCTCGGGCGATTTCCGGTAGCACCGACAAATTAACAAAACTGCAGGAACGACACTTACAGCGGAAGGGCACATCGTTCCGGCCATCAGCGCGGAAGAAAAATCCGAGTTCACCTTTTGCAGACTCTCCACGGATGTAAAAGTCTTGTGCCTGTGGTCGGATTTTCTTCGGAACCAATGCCTGAGGATCGAAGTTGCGGGTCCGTTTGTGATCCGTAGTCAGGCGATCAAGACACTGTTCGACTATCTTGACACTCTCGTAGATTTCCTGCATTCGCACCCAGGTGCGATCCCAGCAGTCACCCACGGTTCCCATCTTCCCCTCCCCTATCGGGATACTAAAATCGAGTTCAGGGTAAACCGAATATGCGTCGACACGTCGGAGGTCAAAGCGCAATCCTGAGGCACGTAACATCGGCCCCGTCACACCGCAATTGATCGCCAGTGGAAGTGGCAGAACGCCAACGTTCGCTGTCCGGTCGACAAAGATTTTGCTGTTAATCAGTACGTCTTCCAGTTCCCTGAGTTTTGGTTTGATATAAGTCAGGAACTCCCGGCAGCGTTCCTCAAAACCTACCGGAAGGTCGTAGAACAGTCCCCCGATCCACATATAGTTATACAGCATTCGGGCACCGCTCGCCCATTCGAGCAAACGAAGGATATGTTCTCTGTCGCGCATCACCCAGAAGAACGGAGTGAAAGCGCCCATATCCATTCCATACGTTCCGATGGCGATAAAGTGAGAAGCAATGCGATTAAGCTCGGCAACAAGTACCCGGACATACTCCACACGTTTGGGTATTTGATCGGCTATCCCAAGCATGCGCTCAACCCCCATCGCGTAGACATGCTCACAGTTCATGGCCGCCACATAATCCAGGCGATCGACGAATGGGATGATTTGATTATAGGGAAGGTTTTCAGCATGCTTTTCAAAACAGCGATGCAGATAACCGATATGAGGTACTACTTCCCGCACAATCTCCCCATCCATAAGAACTTCCAGTCGAAGAACTCCGTGAGTAGACGGGTGTTGCGGTCCTACGTTTATAATCATCTCCTCCGAACGCAGGTCTTCCGCCTTGAACTTGTTCGGTTCAGAAAGCAGGAGTCCTCCCGGTTGAGGTTGATATTGAATGTTGTCGGATGACATGGGTTTAGTCAAGACTAATGCCGCGATAATATTCTTGTTTCTCGTAATCCTTGCGCAGTGGATGGCCTTCCCAGTCTGCCGGTAGTAAAATCCGGCGCAAGTCGGGATGATTTCTGAAGTGAACACCTAAAAGATCCCAGGCTTCACGCTCATGCCAGTTGGCTGTTTTCCAGATGTCGTGTACGGAATCGACTTCGGGTTTATCACGCGGCAAGACTACTTTCAAAGCAACCGAAAAGTCGAAAGGAATAGAGTATAGATTGTAAATCACCTCCATTGTACCCGCAGCCTGTCCGTTATCTACCGCCGTAATACACGACAACATATCGAAGTACGTGGAGGCGCTTGAAAATAATTCCCTGCAAACGGCATGAAGATCAGCTTCAGCGACGCGTATTCCTCTTGGCGTCATGTTCTCTTCAACCACCGGATCTCCATGACGGCAAACGGCCGCGACAATACTTACTACGGAATCAAGAGACTGCATTGGGCTCCTCTTTTGACATGAGTTTCTCTATGGCTTTGGGTGCAACGACCGTCTCCCGGCGGATTTTCTCCTGTAGCTGCAGAAACCCACCGATTAGCGCCTCGGGTCGGGGAGGACATCCCGGCACGTAAATATCGACCGGAATGATGCGCTGAACGCCCTTGACTACGTGATAGCCGTGTTGCCAGTACGGCCCTCCACAGTTTGAACAGGATCCCATGGAAATTACATAGCGTGGTTCGGGCATCTGTTCGTACAAGCGCTTAATGCGTTCGGCCATCTTGAACGTCACTGTTCCCGCGATAATCATAACGTCTGATTGCCGTGGCGTAGCACGCGGAGCCATGCCAAATCGATCCATGTCATAGACGGTGGTTCCGGTACTCATAAATTCGATCGCACAACACGCGATTCCAAACGTCATGGGGAACATCGACGAAAGTCGAGCCCAGTTCATTAAGTCTTCGAGGCGGGTAATGATAAATCCCCCTTCCTGAAATCGCTGATCGAGAAAACCCTTCATTTCAATTCCGAGGTAGGAGCGGCAGGGCGCTGGCCCGCGTACCGCTCGTTTATTTTAAGATAAAGATCGGATGGTACAGGTGTTACCACTCGTGTAGGCTGGGGGTCGGGTTTTATCCAATCGAGATGTCCGTTAACCCAGGCATAGACCAGACCGATAAAAAGCACGGCAACGAACAAAACGACCTCAACGACAGCAAACCATCCCCACATTGCATCGGTTCCATCCAGCAAGTCTGGTCGTGCAAAAACCGTCGTCCAGGGAAACAGAAACAATATCTCTACTTCAAACAGAATGAAGATCAACGCAAGTATGTAAAATCGGATATTGAACTGAGACCAGGCAGAGGTGACCGGTTCTTCGCCGCTCTCGTAGGTTGTTAGTTTTTCCGGATTTGGCCGGTGTGGACGCAACGTTCTCGCCACCAGAAACGACACCATTGAGAACACAATACCGGCTACGATGTAAAGCAGCACTTCCCCAAATGCTGTGATGTAACTTCCTTCTGCGTTTCCTGGGTCGATCATATCCGTTTTATCCTACCCGTTTTGCCTTATATCCATCCTTCACAAGGATCGCGACGATTTTGTCGCGATGATCACCCTGAATGATTATCTCTCCATCCTTCACTGATCCGCCCACACCACATTTTGCCTTCAAATGCCTGGCGAGTGTATCAATATCCTCGTCCCGCCCAACAAAGCCGGTCACCAGCGTGACCTGTTTTCCGGCACGACCACTCTTATCCAATAATACCCGAAGGTTCTGCTTTGACGGAGGCAGTGTTTCCGCGTCGGCCCGGTCGTCGTAGTTGTAGTTAAACTCTTCGTTTGTGGAATAGACCACGCCCTCCCTTCTTTTCCATTCATTCTTTTTCGCCATATCAGATCAGAACCAGATTGAGTATCAGAAGCACAAGCCCGGCGAGGTTAAGACTAAAGCAAAATTCTACCCGCGAGCGATATATCATAGCCAGGCTCGAAGTTAGTAAAAGGAGGATGGGAAAGAAAACATGGGTAGTGTACATCCTGGCGATGAGTTCGGTATAGGTCGTCTCCGGGTTGCCAGCGTACATTACAGAGGCGAACACCCGCGTCACCGACAGCTGAATCCGGCGATCAGAAAAATGTGATGGGGCGTGGTCATCGTCAAGGCGAATTTTTTCGCCCCCCTCGGTCACGAGGTCGTAATACGCATCGAGACCTCGCGAAAAGCCCTCGATTTGGACGATTTCGTCGCTGCGCTGCTGGTAAGGGAGGAAGATGTCAGCAATGAACAACACCACAAAGACGAGTCCTGCCCTACTGATCCACATCATTCGGGGAAGGTACCGCTGCATCATCACGAAAGTTACCGGGGGTTCTTTTGGTGCCGTTGGAGCGCCTCTTCGGCGACGGTAGGCGGGGTCTCGGTGAGGCGGCGGTTCCGGTGTCTCTTGAAAAAGAGTCGCGAAAGGATTAGCCCGAAGCTCGTCATACTGGCGTCGCTTCCGCGCATCTCCCAGGACATCATATGCCTCATTTATTTCATAGAATTTAGTCGCAGCCCCAGGGGCAGGGTTCTTGTCAGGGTGATACTGAATAGCAAGCCTGCGAAACGCCGTTTTGATTTCCGCCTGCGATGCTGCCGAACCAACTCCCAATATGGTGTAGTAGTCCTTCACTCCCTCAAAAAATAAAAATCCGGCCAGTGAAGCAACAATGACCGGATTTTGAGTCGGAAAAGCAGATTACCGTTTGATCACGTAGGTCAATACCGGTCTTTTGGCGTGCGACACCACTTCTTCGGCAATGCTACCCGCGAGTACATGCGCAAACCCCGTTCTGCCATGCGTAGCCATAGCAATCAGATCGGCATTGATGCTATCGGCGAAGTAGATGATACCTTCTTCTTCCGAAAGATCGTTGAAGATGTTAATCGTGTAATTCTTGAGTTGCATCTTCTTAGCGAAGTCCTGCATATATTTCTTCACGACCGCGTCGCGTTGAAAGTTGCCGGGCGTATTTACCCGCACCAAGTGGATTGTTGAATCATACATCTGCTGAGAATTGCGGACGACCCTCGAGAACACCTCTTCGTCCTTGCTCATGGATGTGGCGTAAACGATATTCTTAAACTCAGTGGTAGCGGGTTTCTTCCTCACCGTCAGGACCGGACATTTGGCATGTCTGACCACCTTCTCGGTGTTGGTACCAATGATCATCTCCTCAAAATTGGCGCGCCCTGCCGTGCCCATGACAACTAGATCGACCTTTTGCTCGGTGATAATATCGCGCATACCGTGAAAAGCAGTTCCCACCCTCAATTCCTGTTTGACGCGAACGCCACTCTCAGCGACCGAATTAAAAAGCTTTTCCATTGACTTACGACTGCGCTCAAGCAGTTTCATGGTAAAAAGCTTGTTCTCCCAGTTACCTGAAACGTCTACCTCTCCGGTAATCTTGAACGAGCTTCCGGAGGCCTCTTCAATTACGTGCAGCAGAATAAGCTGAGCATTGGCTTTCTTCGCAATATCAGTCGCAACATCGACCGCGATCTGCGCAGGTTTTGAGAAATCAGTGGGGACAAGGATACGTTTCATGTTAAGCAGGATTTAAAAACTTATCCAAATAAAGTAATTATTTCGAAATTTCACTGAAGTCACGATAAGCGACTTTCAAAACATCGCTCTCACGAGGTGCCAGGCCATGACAAGACACGCGATAAGCTTGAGCAATGTCCCCAAAAGAAATCCGGCGAAAGAACCCAGCGCTGCGCGAAAAGCGTGAGCAGACCGGGACTTGCCCATCAACTCACCGACGAATGCTCCCGCAAATGGCCCGAGAATAAGTCCCCATGGAGGAAAGAACAGCCCAACTACCAATCCGACCGTACATCCCCACATTCCCCAGCGAGACCCACCGAATCGCCGCGTCCCGTAAAGCGGAATCAAATAGTCAAGAATGGTTACCACCACCGATACGCCACCCCAGATAACGAGAAAGCGTGTCGTGAACGGAGGATTGGAATGCAACTGTTGAATAAGAAGAGCCAGGAAACATAACGGTGGGCCGGGAAGAACAGGCAAAAGGCAACCGGCCAGCCCGACCAGCATGAGTAAGACGCCAAGTACCTGAATCAGCACATCCATGGCTAACGCCGATACCCCTTACCAGGAAACTCAGCGACAAACTTTTCAATACCTCCCCGATCCTGCAGTGTAACAAAGACCGTTCTTCCGTTCTTGCCCCCGAACACCAGGTTGCTGCATCGTTTCCCTTTCAATTCAACCTCCCGGACGAGCTCTCCGTCGGGCGAAAGGATGGCGATGGTCCCCTTTCCATAGCGGGTCACGTAGACATTCCCGCGGTTGTCGGTACTCATCCCATCGAATCCGTGGTCGGAAAATTCGGCGAACAAGCGCTTATTCGAAATATTTCCCGTCTCATCAACATCAAACGCCCAGATTTTTCGCTGAACGCTTTCGTTGACGTAGAGCGTCTTCTCATCGGGGCTGAATGCAATACCGTTGGTAGTTCCCATGTCGCCGTCGAGCAAAACCACTTTACCTCCCCTGTCAATTCGCCATAGCTGCCCCGTGCCGTTCCGCCAGTTCGGATCTGTAGCAAAAACCTGATCCCGGCTATTGAGTATGATATCATTGGGCTGATTGAATCGCTCATCATGAGCATAAACAGCGACTTTGCGTGTCTTCATATCGACACGTAGTACGTTATGACCGGTAAAGTCGGCGAGGTACATATCACCCCGACTGTCAAACTCTATGCTGTTGGCAGTACTTCCCTCAGGTAGCTCAAGAAACAACTTTGCCTTACCATTCGGTTTTACGAGGCCGATCGTCCCGTCCCTACCGAAGTTAACCACATATAGATTTCCCTTACGATCAAAGGCAGGTCCTTCGATATTGTTGGTAAAAAGGTTCTCGGCGGTGTGATCGCTGGAGACATACAGCTCCTGCCCCCGGGCATTGAAGAATACAGCAACGGCGAAGAGGAAGAAAACAAGACGAGACATAAGCGGTGATTCGTGTTAACACTAATCAATGTAGTAATTCTGATTCGCATAAAAAAAGCCCTTCCGACGAAGGGCTTCCTTTAACTAACGGAACTCAAACCGAGTTATCGATCAAAACCAAAAGTATTTGCTCTTTCCTTTGGCATCGACAACCTCAAAAGAATACCGACCGGGGGCATTGTGATGGACGTTGTACACCTGCGCGAAGTCACCTGAAACCACGCGCTCTTCGTCGTGCACAAGGCGCGAACGGTTATCGTATATCCGGATGTGGATCGATTCGTCGCGGGCATTAACAACAGCAAGCAGGAACTTTCCGGGCTGATCCACTATGCGACTCACGTGAATGGCCTTCTGATCCTGGTTACGATTGAGGATGATCTGCTCAACAAACCGGTCGTTGCCGTCGATAAGCTCGATCGTGTACGCGCCGGAAGACAAGCTCTTCAAGTTCAGCGGACGGATAAACCCATCCATTCCCGTAATCGTCTCGCTATGGAGAACGCCACCGTGTGCATTCCGAATGTTCAGGCGAACCTTCGAAACCTCATTCCCCTTGTAAATGACTTTGTAAACGTCCGTACCCTGAAACGGCACGACAGTCATGCGGGGCTCACCATTTCCTGCTAAGGCGGCAACACTTCCTGCCACCATCAGCGCAATCAATAAACTCTTCATTTTCTTCATCTCTAGGATAACCACAAAGATACTGCCGATGTTCCCCAAAGAGCTGCCTGGGTAAGGATTGAACATCGATTGATGAAAATAACGATTGCGCCAGCGGCTGTATGCTAACTTATTGAAGAAGGTTCCACCCTAGATGACAGAATACGATAAAATGAAACAACGAATGCAGGGAAGTATATTTCCCTGCAAACGTTTTACTACAGATTAAGGTTTTGATAGACGAGTAGCACGTCCCTCCGAATCTGTCACCTCAAAAACATACGTACCGTTCGCTTTTTTGATGTTATAAAGTCCCGCGAAATCCCCGTCTATTGACTGCACCTTTCTATACAACACCCGATTGTTCTCGTCAAGGATCCTCACCCTCAACACCTCGGATCCTTTGTTCGGGACCAGCAGAACATATCGGCTGGGATCTTCCCGTAAACGCGTCAGATGAGCAATTCGCTGTTCCCGGTTATGACGGTGTTCTACAGTCTTGTAACGCTTTCCACTCACATCGTCAATCTCAATAGTGTAAGTACCTTCCGGCAAGTGAGAGAAGTTGTAGGGTCGCATGAACTCATCAGTACGACGAAGCACTTCTCTGAAAACAACTCTTCCATTGTGATTATAAATAGCAACCTTCACTTTGCCCGGCTGTTCCGCGCGATAGAAAAGTTGAATAACACTTCCCCTCTTCATTACTGAAACACCCATGGGTGAATCAGGCTTGAAAGGTGTGTGTACGGCAGTAGCACTCAGTTGTCCGAATGTGAACAACGCGATGACAAACACTAACATTCTTTTCATAACCGTGAGTTTGATTTGTTATACAGCACATAGACGGGGACATGCAAACGATTGTTGCATCGGCTAACAAATTTATTTTTTCTCAGGAGCGTGAGTGAAGAGGCGCCTTAATACGGACGGAGTGCTTGCAATGTTTCAACGACAATCGAAATGAATACAAAAGGGAAGAAAAAAATACAGACTGGCGTATCGACGGAATGTTCAGAGACAAACACAATAGCAACAGACATCTCGAACGATTTCCTCCGCGACAGATTCAATTGTCCGAAAGTGAACTACCCGTACAGTTTCAATAGGTCACCAGTGAATCGACCGGGCATCCGAACTCCGCTTCCAGCCGTTGCTGCCCCTCGAGAAAGGCGAGGTTAACAAGAAACGAGAAGCCAACGACTTCCCCGCCGAGCGCTTTAATGAGTCGACCTGCGGCAGCAGCTGTTCCTCCCGTTGCCAGAAGGTCGTCGTGAATCAACACTTGCGCTCCTGGCTTAACCGCATCAACATGAATTTCAATCTCAGCACTCCCGTACTCGAGATCATAGCGCTGACGCAATGTATGGTAAGGAAGTTTGCCTGCTTTTCTTACCGGAACGAAGGCACACGCTAACTCACGGGCTAACAGTGATCCCAGTATAAAGCCACGCGCTTCGATCGCGGCGACAGCATCAATAGGTGTTTGCTCATAGCGATGGGCAAGCGCGTTAACCGCCTCATGCGTCAAAGCCGGATTAAGAAGTAGCGGGGTAATATCTTTGAAGAGGATGCCGGGTCGAGGGTAATCGGCAACATCGCGGACAACTGATCTTACTTTCCCGGAAATATCCATAATACATTAAGTCAGCAGATACCCGGAGTTTGGCTGCGGGCGTTCTCCTACTTCTGGAAGGATTCTACTTTATTGTCGAGTGTACTTCCGACCATCGGGAAAGAAACCTTTAACAGTGCAAAGAAAGTCCTACCCTGGATACCGGGACGATACCCGATCTCCGCACCGTATGCCCAGCTGAAAGCTCGGTTGAACTTGCCCTCGATACCCGCCCTCGCGCCGAACGAACGCAGCGCCACAGGGCTTACGTCATATGTCCGACGACCGAAGACAGGGCTGTCTGCCTCGTTATCTGTGAACACGACATCATCCAGGGTAAGGGAAGGTGCATAAATCAGATCGAAAAAAACCGTCAACATTAAGTCATCAACACCCTGTTCATATCCGTCAAAGTCGACCGCCACATTTCGAAGCCACGCCATCGATCCTCCGAGGTAAACATTCGACGCCGAGATATTGGTAAAAAGATTCAAAGGCTCTTCCAGGTTACCCGTTCCAACCGTAGCGGGGAGACCATTCCCTTCAGCATCCTTAAGATCGGCATTTGACAACCCCTGTTCATCGAGTGCGCCCGACAGATCGGTAGATGCCGACCAGACGAAAGCACCGGCGCGGGCGCCATAGATCTTGCGGACCTTCGCCGGAACCGTCGTACTCACGGGAACACGGGATGCCCATCGATTGCCGCGATAGCTTTTGCGATAGAGGACCATTTTGGTACTGGAACTCTCCTCAAAATCCCGGACATGCCAGGTACCGCCCAGTTCAAAATAAGAGAAAACCTGCACACGGTTATCCTGGAGGCTGTTTTCCAGCGCCAGGTTGCGATTCAAATCAAAAAAGCTACTGCTGTACGTTTTCCGAAATGAGGCTTTAAAATCTGCCTTGTCCTGCCAGTAGTACTGGGCATCCAGCCCAAAACCGGCATTGGTATTCGCTACAAACAACTCCCCGTAGAGGGGTTGAAATCCTATAAAGAGTTTGTTTACAGCGTAGGGCTCGTCATAGACGGGCTCGTAGGTTACCGCATTTCTGTCCTCCTGTGCAAAAAGGTTGACACTGGCTGCCAACAGCACTGCCTGAGCCACGACAAAAAATTTTTTCATAGGTCGGGTAGGTATCAATAATAAAGTAAAGGTAGCAAAATATGGGGAAAACAAGAGCCTGTGACCGTCTACTGACTGCCTGCCAAATCCGCGATGAGCGAGGCGTAAACTTGCGGAAAACAATGTTTTTCAGAGACGAATTTCGCTGGGTAATAAGGTCGGAACCAAAGGCTTATTGGCTTTTTTTCCTCGAATAGCATTTTTGCCTTACCTTGCTCACTTTTGCGATAGAAAGGTTGGGCGTAACGTGCCCGGGCCGGTTATAAAGTAGCTGGAACTGAACGGAGAAAAGATAATTGCTGTTATGGCGTAATCTTTTTGGGTGCAACCGCTAACAAGCCTTTTTACACATTAACCAACATCATGTTTACTGATATCAATTTTGTTAACATTCTGGCATTTCTCCCCGAAACGTTAAATCCCGAGACGCTTATCCGGTTTGGCGGTTTGACCCTATTATTAATAATAATTTTTGCTGAGACCGGTGTGTTTTTTGGCTTCTTCTTGCCGGGCGACTCGCTCCTTTTTGTGGCGGGATTGCTGGCTGAGTCTGAGTACCTGGACATTCACGTAGGCTTGTTAATAATTCTCCTGATTCTGGCTGCTATTTCCGGGTCCTTTGTGGGGTATCTGACGGGCCGCTGGGCTGGATTCTATTTAATGAATCGAAAGGACACCTTTTTCTTTAAAAAGAAATATATCGATGTCACCCAGGCCTTTTACCAGAAACATGGGATGATGGCCTTTATCCTGGGCCGTTTCCTTCCGGTGGTTCGAACATTTGTTACAATTCTCGCCGGCATGGCGCGTATTGACTTCCCTAAGTTCATGTTTTTCAACCTTTTAGGAGCGACAATTTGGATAGTAACGATGGTAATGGCGGGGCACCTGCTCGGCAGGGCTTTTCCGAATATCACCACCTATCTCGAGTTGATCGTCGTGGGAATGATTATCATTTCGGCGATCCCTGTGGTACTGACATGGCTCAAGAACCGGAAACTCCTGGCCAAGGACGAACCTGATACACAGTGAATAAGGAGGGCAGAGAGGCCCGAAAAACAGCCGTTTTAGAAGAAAAAGACTATATCTAAGGAATCGAAAGAATTTGAAGATTTATTTTGCAGTTCATCCGAAAAGCAGGATTTTTAACGCTTCTTAACTACTTTTACCAACCATAACATTAACAATAAACCTAAATCATCATTAACATGGCACAAAAACGTGGTGGCTCACTTGGAGAAAGCCTCAGATCAACTTTCGCAGCAATTGTTATTCCGTTAGAAGTTGTACTCGCTTACTTGATTTTCCAATATGTGTTGGGTAACCCTGCGAATTTCGTAGACAACGACCCCAACAATCACCCGCTGCCGGGTAACTGGCTCGGAATTATTTATAAAGGCCGGATCGTTGTGGCAATTCTTATCGCTTTGCTCATGATTACGATTACTTTCGCTATTGAGCGTTCGATTACGATAAGTCGCGCTACCGGCCGCGGAAGTGTGAAGAAATTTGTCAGCAAAATCCGCTCGCTTGTTTCTTCCGGCAATATCAGCCAGGCGATTCAGGAGTGCGACCGTCAACGCGGTTCTGTAGCAAACGTCGTCAGAGCCGGTTTGTTGAAATTCGACGAGCTGTCCCGTAATACCGAACTGGAGCCTGAGAAAAAGGTGTTATTAGTGCAGAAGGATATCGAAGAGACGACACAACTCGAGATGCCCATGCTGGAGAAGAACCTTGTTATTATCGCAACCATTGCATCGGTAGCAACCCTGATGGGTCTTCTTGGAACGGTGACGGGTATGATCGCAGCCTTCTCGGCGCTCGCTCAGTCTGGTGCTCCTGACGCCGTTGCACTTTCGAACGGTATTTCGGAGGCCCTTATCTGTACTGCGATGGGTATCGGTATCTCGGCTCTTGCCATTATCCTTTACAACTATTACACAACGAAAATCGATGCGCTGACATACGGTATTGATGAAGCCAGCTACAGCATCGTGCAAAACTTCTCGGCCCACGTAAAGGCCTAACCTGGATTTTGAACTAAGACGATATGGCAAAAGCTAAAGTACATCGTGCGCAGCCGTCTTTGGATATGACTCCGATGGTTGACCTGGCGTTCCTTCTGGTAACATTCTTTATGCTTACAACGACGATGGCGCCCCAGGAACCAATCGCTGTCGACATTCCAAGTTCGGTCTCCGAGATTATTCTGCCTGATAAAGACAGGATAATCATTTCGGTAGCCGATGACGGCCGCGTCTTCTTCGATATGGACAATAAAAACCACCGGGCGCAGATGTTGCGGCAGATGGGCGAGAAATATGGCATAAGTTTTACTGCTGAGCAGCAAAACACTTTCGCCATTATGCCCGCCTTCGGTGTTCCACTCGCTACCCTACCCCAGTTTCTGGATATGGAGCCGGAAGAGCGCAACAAAGTTTTCCAGCCGGGCATCCCTGCTGACTCCGCTCATAACGAACTTTCCGACTGGGTGGTGTTTGCCAGGATGACGAATCCTCGTGTTCGCGTAGCGATCAAGGGCGACCGGGACACCAATTATGAGGTGGTTGAAGACGTAGTCAATACCCTTATCGACCGGCGTGTGCTTAGGTTTAACCTGATCACAAACCTTCGGTCGGAAGATTGAAAAATTACTAACGCTCAAGAGAAAGAATTATGGCAGAAGTACAACAAGGCGGAGGTGGCGGCGGTAAGAAGGACGGCAAAGTCCGGGCGAAAAAGCAGTCGACAAAAATCGACATGACGCCTATGGTCGACCTGGCCTTTCTATTGTTAACCTTCTTCATTCTCACGACCACCTTCAATAAGCCGAAGGCAATGGAAGTGACTATGCCTGATAAAGTGGATAATCCTGATCAGCAAACTCGCATCAATGAACGGGATATCCTCAATCTGGTTCTTGCAGAAGACAACAAGATTTACTGGTGGGTTGGTCTCGAGCCGCCGGTTAACGAGACGAACTACTCGGCCAATGGCGTACGCCGCGTCGTGTTGGAGCAATTGCAAGCCAACCCGAAGATGATGGTATTGATCAAGCCGAAAGACAAGTCGCGGTACGAAAATATGGTAACTATCCTCGATGAGATGGATATTACCGATACCAAGCGCTATGCGATTGTCGAGTATTCGCCAGATGACGAGGCTATTATCACGGGCAATATCCCGGTGGAAGAAGTTGTGCAGGAAGCCCCTTGATTTTTTTATGGAATCGGGGAGTCTCCCGCATCTGGAAGGTATAAACTAAGATATTATGAAAACAGCAACTAACGTAGCAGCTCAGCGGTGGGAAGACATGGTCTTCGAAAACCGCAACAAGGACTACGGAGCTTACGTGCTTCGGTCGCTCTACGGCAAGAACGTGATCTCTGGCACGATAGTAACGCTGATTATTATCACACTAGTGGTGCTGTCGCCAAGAATCGCGGAATTGTTCAAGACGGAAGAGGTGGTCGAAAAGGCCCCCCCGCGCAAACTCGTGTATACGGATCTCTCTGCGCCGCCGCCAATCGACAAACCAAAGCCGCCGCCACCGCAAGTTCAGCTTCCTAAACTCCAGAAAGTGATCAAATTCGTTCCCCCGAAGGTGGTCAAGGAAGAAGTGGTGGAGGAAGTACCAACCATTGAAGAAATCAAGCAGAACGAAGTTGCTGCCGTAGCTATAGAAGGCCCCACCGAAGTGGTGTTTGAAGAGCCGGTAGCAGAAGTTGTCGTCGAGGAAGAGGAGAATAAAATCTTCACCGTCGTTGAACAACAGCCGGAATTCGAAGGAGGATACGAGGCGATGATGAACTTTATCCGAAAAAATATGCGCTATCCCGCTAGTGCCAGGCGGATGGGCGTTGAGGGTACAGTTTACGTCAGCTTCGTCGTGAGTAAAGATGGCTCAATCAGCGAAGTGCAGGTAGTGCGCGGAATCAGCGCCGACTGCGATAAAGAAGCTATGCGAGTAGTGTCGATGATGCCCCCCTGGAAACCGGGACGTCAGAACGGTAAACCCGTATTTGTTCGCTTCGTACTGCCGATTAAATTTAAACTGAACTAGAATCAACACCTGATTGAGACATAGTCGCGAAGATCGGAGAATGGCGGCAACTGACGCCATTAGCAGGGTCTTCGGAATAATAATGGTTGTACTGTATTTTATACTCGGTACAACCTTTATTTTTTATACCCCGGAGAATGTCCCTGATCACTACGCCAAACCGTTTGGTGTACTCCTGTATGTATATGGCGTGGTAAGAGCATATAAATATTACCGTAAACATTTTGCGTGATGAGCCGTTTGTTGAAACTCGCTGCCGCCGCCTTTACCGTGGCCATAACGTTGGCGTCATGTCAGCAGCGCGACCGCGATGGACGCCCGCTTGACACGACTACCTCCGGGGAAATAAAGGTGGCAATAGATGAATCTCTTCGGCCACTAATGGACGCCGAGCTACAGACCTTCCACGCCCTTTACAAACGCGCCTCTATCGAGCCACTCTACCTCGCCGAGGCCGAGGCGATTGACGCGCTTCTGAACGATAGTGTACGCGTTGCGGTGGTAACACGACACCTTACCGAGGAAGAGCGGGCCTACTTCGAAGAAAGGCGCCTTGTACCCAGGGAACTCGATGTGGCCCTCAGTGCCATCGCACTGGTGGTTCACAAAGACAACCCCGATACGCTGATTAATACGAAGCAGCTACAAGCACTTCTCGAAGGAAAAATCACGCGCTGGAGCGATTTGGGCGGCAAAAACTCAGCTGGCATAGAGATTGTTTTTGATAATCCGAACTCAGGGCTTATACGGCAGCTGAAAGATTCAATAGCCCGCGTCGATGCACTCCCGGCGAATACTTTCGCGGTAGAGAACAACGCAGCGGTTATTGACTATGTGTCGCAAAACCCCAATGCTCTTGGACTCATTGGATTGGAGTGGATCAGTGACCAACACGATTCGCTGTCAAACTCCTTCCTCAAGCGGATAAAAGTAATGGCAGTAGCTGGTGATAGCGCCCACTTCAAACCCTATCAGGCTTACCTGGCGCTGAAGTACTATCCTCTTGCGCGACGTATTACAATGATAAGCCGCGAGGCCCGGGCAGGACTCGGTACCGGTTTCGTGTCGTTCGTCGCAAGCGAAAAAGGTCAACGGATTGTGCTGAAATCAGGACTCGTGCCTGTCACGATGCCTCTGCGTGTTGTTCAGGTTAATCGGTCGCCTTTTGAAATCGATCGATAATACAATTGAAAAAACAACATGCATTCGTAAATTCGGCACAGAATTGTATTGTGAATAATATTGTCAACTCAAAACGGACCAGAATATGAATTACCAAGGAAGCCGTGGTCACCAGGCTGCGCTGTTTAATTCAGCAATCCGCCTAAGCATGGTTGCACTGCTTTTTGTGGCATCGGCAATGACAGCGCTTGCTCAATCTCCGGAGATACGGCAAGCTTTTAGATACTACGACATCGAACAACCTTCAAAGATGATCCCTGCTCTTGAAAAGGCTGCGGCACAGGGAGAAGATCAATACTACCTCGGCCTCGGTCACATTATGGCAGGAAATCTTGACAAGGCGCTCGAGATCTTCGAAAAAAGGATCGCCGCAGACAAGAAGGATCCCCTACCCGTTGCCGGAAAAGGTCATGTTCTGGTCCTCCAGGGCAAAGCCAATGAAGGAAAGACTCTGCTCCAGCAGGCTGCCGACATGAACCGCAAGAAAACAGCGGCGCAGTGGGAAGCCGTTGGACGTGGTTACCTGGCTGACTCCAAATTCCTCCTCGACGCCATCTCCGCACTCGAGAACGGCAAGGCGTTGGATAACGGTGACCGTGAGATCCACCTGCTCCTCGGCGACGCATTCCTGCAACAAAACCGCGGTGGCGAATCGGTAAGCTCTTACGAGCGCGCCTCCAGTGCAGATCCCAAGTGGGCTAAACCGCTGCACAAAATCGCGCGCGTGTACCAACGTGCACGCAATACGGAACTCGTGATGGAATACCTGCAGCGCGCCGTCGAAGCCGACCCGCAATACGCTCCGGCGTGGAAGGAACTCGGGGAGCAATACTACCTGCAGAAACAACCCAAGATGGCTGTCGAGGCTTATGAAAAATACCTCGGCATCACGGAGACTCCGGGCGATGCCCGTTTCCAACTGGCGTTCTTCTACTTCATGGCTAAAGACTACTCCAAAGCCAATGAAATCTTCCAGGAAGTACTTAACAACCGCGATGCGTCGGCCACTGCGTTGAAGTTCTACGCCTTCTCCCTTATCGAGCAGGGAAAAGACGATGTTGCCCGTCAGACGCTGGAACAATTCTTCCAGAAGGCTACTCCGGAGGAAGTAAAACCCTCTGATTACAGTCAGTACGCCAAGCTTCTGTTGAAAATGAACGAGGACTCCCTGGCCAACGTGGCCCTGGAGCACGGTATTGCGCTCGACACCGCCATGGAAGCTATGGACCTCCGTGAACTCAACGCGGAAACGTATCGTAAACGCAAGAAATTTGAAGAAGCGGCTCAGGCTTACGAACAACTTGTCGCTACCAAGAAAGCTATCGAGTCACAGCCCTCGGCTTACGACTATTTCTGGATGGGCTATTCTTACTTCCTGAGCGACCAATACCACAAAGCCGACACTGCGTTTACCGCGGTAGCGGAACAGCAACCTCAAAGCCCTTTGGGTTACCTCTGGGCAGCCAAGGCGCGCGTTCAGATCGATAGTACAGGGGAACAAGGTTTAGCCGTACCGATGTACGAGCAGTATCTTGAGAGAGCCCTTGCCGACAACAACAACATCGAAAAGGAAAAAAGAAATATCATTGAGGCTTATGACTATCTCGGCCAGTACGCCCTTCACCACAAGGACAACATCGCCGAGGCAACAAGCTACTTTAAGAAAATCCTGGAGCTCGATCCGAAAAACGAACGAGCGCAGGACTTCATGAATACTGTCAGAGAACTTAATAACCCCACCCGGGGAAAAGGAAGATAAAAAAAGGGGCTTACGCCCCTTTTTTATTGCTCAGACAAAATCAACGCTGAATTTCTTCCAGAGCCGCATCACTCGCCTCAAGAATTCTGTTCGCTACCTCCTTTGTAATAGCATGGGACACAAATAATGCTTCAAACTGCGAGGGAGCGAGGTAAATACCCCTGGTCAGCATAGCGTTGAAGTATTTCCCAAACATACCTGTGTCGGAAGTAAATGCTGTGTCAAAATCAACCACGGGGACATCTGTAAAGAACACCGTAAACATAGATCCCACCTGATTGATGGAGTACGGTAAATTGCGGGTTTTGAGTTGATCGCGAATTCCCGTAGCGATGAAATTGGACACCTCATTGATTTCACTGTAGATATCGGGCTGCTCGCGAAGAATGCGCAGCAACGCCAGACCAGCCGCCATCGCCATCGGGTTTCCTGACAGTGTACCGGCCTGGTAAACCGGTCCGGCAGGAGATATGGAATCCATGATCTCACGCCGCCCGCCATAAGCCCCAACAGGCAAACCGCCACCGATGATCTTTCCAAGGGTGGTAAGATCGGGTTTTACGTTATACAGTTCCTGCGCTCCTCCGGGAGCCAACCGGAAACCGGTCATTACTTCGTCGAGTATGAGAATGATGCCGTGTTGGGTACACAGCTCACGCAAGCCCTCGAGATATCCAGGCTGTGGCGCAACGCACCCCATATTGCCGGCAACGGGTTCGAGAATGATCGCTGCAATTTCTCCAGGATTGCTGGCCACCAGATCTTTTACCGCCTGAAGGTCGTTGTACGGCGCAGTCAGCGTATCGCGGGCAGTTCCCTGAGTAACGCCCGGACTGTCGGGCGTTCCAAACGTGAGCGCACCACTCCCTGCGGCGATCAAAAACGAATCACCGTGTCCGTGATAACATCCTTTCATCTTGATGATCTTGTCGCGCCCGGTGTACCCCCTCGCAAGGCGGATCGCCGACATTGTGGCCTCCGTTCCCGAGTTCACCATCCGCACCTTCTCAACAGAGGGGACCATCGAACAAATCAGCTCCGCCATCTCGACCTCCCGCGCTGTGGGCGCGCCGAATGAAGGAGAGTCAGCCAAAGCTTTCACTACAGCCTCCTCCACCGCGGGATGAGCGTGGCCAAGAATCATCGGCCCCCACGAATTGATCATATCAACATATTCATTCCCGTCCTCATCGTAGAGATATGCACCCTTCGCCCTGGCGATAAACAACGGGTTGCCTCCTACTGCGCGGAAAGCCCGAACGGGAGAATTAACGCCACCGGGAATGAATTGTTTTGCGCGCTCAAAAAGCGCACTGCTCCTGCTTGTGTTTTCCATCATTTCGTAATTATCGGGATCTACTCACTGACCTCGATGAGCTTCAGCACTCCCCCCTCGAACTTGACAAAGGGCACCAACTGATTGTCACGGGTGAAGGGATAATGAAACCCCTGGCTCAAGTAACCTTTGCTCTTGTCAGCACCGTACAACGCATCCTGGAAGTATACGCCGTTCTGTTTCAATTGGGAACCAAAGAACAACATCAGCTCATAGCCCTGCATGGAGAGATTCGACGGGAGTTTGCCATAGCGCTGGAGATACTGATGATAAAAGCGCTTACGCGTGGGACTATTGATCGAAACAAAGTTAGGCGCCATAAAAACCACTCCGAGATTCTGGTATTTCTCAAAGGGAACGGCTGTGTCATCAATCCAATTTTCTGAACCAATTATCAGAATGGAATCCGCACGCGTTTCTACCGCGCTAATGACTTTCGTGTAAATGAGCGGGTCGTCACTGGCGACAAAAATGCTTCCGATGCTGTCCTTCTTGAGCGTAAACTCCGTGGGAAACCGAAATTCGTCATATTCAGTAGGCGTTGCGAGTATTTCAATAATCTGGCCCGCCTGATCGCGCGAAAAACGGTAGTCGGCAACCACCTGCACACCCAGCTCGGTAGCGCGGGCCGCAAAGGTAGAAGCCATGACCGAGTCTTTCTTTGAAGTCCCGGCGATGATCATACTAACCTTCTTGTTCCTATTCTCTGCAAGATACTGAGCCGCCTTCCCGCCCAACGTCTCCGATGATGGCTGGAACAAGAAAGCATAGGGATTATTGCCAACCAGATCAGTGTTGTTGGAAAACGGATTAACAACGTTTACCTGATACTCCTGGGAAAAAGACTGTACTGCAGGCACCTCGTTGGCGAACAACGGACCGATCATCAGGTCTGTACTCCGTAGTTCGTCGGTTCCAAGTATCTCGCGCAGATGCTGAATACCTTTGTGAGTATCATAAGCACGAAGGGATATTTTCGGCGAGGTCGCGTTCAAAGAATCAATAGCCAGGCGAATGCCTTCGTAGAAGTCCAGTACGATCTGGTTACGCTTCTTCCCCGGACGGGTATCGAGCTCCTGCAACATGAACGGCAACAGTACCGCCACCGCATACTGGTCTTTATGAAACGTCTTGGGAGCCTCAGGCAAGAAATCGCCTCTTTCAAAGTTAAAGACGCTGATCAATGAATCGAGTCGATCTCTGTTTCCCTGAAGAGAGAGATTTTCTGCCAACGTTGTCGCTAGTCTACGGGCGATGAGTTCATCCTTGGGGTTCTCTTCCAACAGCATGGCGAGCGTTTCCGAATCATCAACCGTAGCGAGATGCTGTTTTTTCAATCCCTCGATGAGATCGCGCATACCGCGATTTTTAATCGCGGTAAGCACCTTCACTCCCTGAAAATATTCTCCTTCCTTTAGATAAATAGTCCCAAGCCATAGATTCACCTCATCGAGTTTATCCCACTGGGGGTGAACCTTTCGAATTTGCAACAGCATGTCTTTCGCGACGGCGTTGTAACCAAGCTCATGTGCCGATAGCGCGTAGTAGAACGATGCGTAAGGTGAATAAGGATTTTTCTGGTCGTAGGGGATCAGCGGCTTGAAAGTCTCCATCGCCAAGTTGTATTTGCCCTCGCGAAAAAGGTCCTTGGCATTCTTGTATTGCTGTGCAAAATCGACCTGTCCAAGACCGGCGAAGGATATGGACAGACAGAGAACGACAAAAAAAATCTTTCTGATCATAGTGATGTAATTCAACCCGGGTACTTCTTACTCCCACTCAATGGTAGCCGGCGGCTTCGAACTGATGTCGTAGACTACGCGATTGACACCCTTCACTTTATTAATGATATCACTGGACACTTCGGCCAGAAACTCGTAAGGCAGATGCGCCCAGTCAGCCGTCATTCCATCGGTACTGGTCACGGCGCGCAGACTTACAACCCTTTCATAGGTCCGCTCGTCGCCCATAACTCCAACGGACTGAAGGGGGGTCAGTATTGCGCCTGCTTGCCAAACTTTATCATATAATCCGTGTCTTTTTAGAGCCCCAATAAAAATGTCATCCACCTCCTGAAGCACCGCCACCTTCTCAGGTGTGATGTCACCCAAAATACGAATGCCGAGTCCCGGCCCTGGGAACGGATGACGCCCGAGAATATTAGGATCAATACTTAGCGTTTTTCCAACTTCCCGCACCTCATCTTTGAAAAGGGTGTTCAGAGGCTCTACGACCTTGAGCTTCATCTTGTCCGGCAACCCTCCGACATTGTGATGTGACTTGATCGTAGCTGAAGGTCCCTTCACGGAGACTGACTCGATCACGTCGGGATAGATCGTACCCTGCCCCAGCCATTTTACATCGCGAATCTGATGGGCTTCTTCATCGAAAACATCGATAAACGTTTTTCCGATCGCCTTCCTCTTGGCTTCCGGATCGGTCAGCCCCTTCAAGGCAGCATAAAACCGATCACGTGCGTCGACGCCCTTTATATTGAGGCCCATGTGCTTGTAGGAGTCGAGCACCTGCTGAAACTCGTTCTTTCGCAACAGCCCATTGTCGACAAATATGCAGTGCAGGTTAGCCCCTATGGCCTGGTGTACGAGCGTTGCTGCGACCGTGGAATCCACCCCACCCGAAAGGGCCATCACTACTTTGTCGTCGCCCAACTGGTTTCGCAAGGCATTCACAGTACTCTCAACGAACTGGTCGGGCGTCCACTCCTGCTTACAACCACAGATATGCACCACAAAATTGCGCAGAAGCGTCTTGCCTTCCACGGTATGGGTAACTTCGGGGTGGAACTGAATGCCGTAGCGATTTTGTCCTTTAAGCTGGAAAGCGGCGACCGGCACCGTTGCTGTGCTGGCAATGATTTGAAAAGCGTCAGGTACGGAGGCAATGGTGTCGCTATGGGACATCCATACCTGTGTATCGAGGGGAATTTCCTTGAACAACTGACTGTGATGGTCGACCGTAGCGAGGCGAGCCCTTCCGTACTCGCGTATCTCCGAAGGGAGAACCTTACCGCCCAGGGTATGAGCCATTAGCTGGGCCCCATAGCATACACCCAATACGGGTCGGTCGCCAAATTGGTCGAGATCGATCCGGGGAGAACTGTCGTCGCGAACCGAACAGGGGCTTCCGGAAAGAATAACTCCTTTGCAGCCGTCTGAGAGCGCTGGAATTTTGTTAAACGGGTGTATTTCGCAATAGACGTTCAGCTCTCTAACTCGGCGGGCAATCAGCTGTGTGTATTGGGAACCAAAGTCCAGGATAAGAATGTGTTCAGGCATGCCGCAAAGATAACAGAAGCGCCGAAAACGCGACGCTTGCAGTCAGTCGTCAGGCGAAATATCGTGCGTTCCGAGGCCTATTTCCCATACGGCGACAGCAATGCCAATACCGCCTTAAGACTAAAATGACATGGATATCAAGCCCAGCTGGAATCCCAAAGCCGAGAAGTGATTGTAGCCAAAATTCCGGCTCTTGTTGGTCGTGTAGTCGAAGTGGACGGCAGCCATCAATCCCAGCGAGCTCCGCTCTGTAAACCTGAAAAGAACTCCCGCCTCCGGACGGGCCAGAAAGCCCCACGATCGCTCACTGTCCTGGTAGACGTTGTAATACAGGACGTACTCGTTGGTGCTCGCCCCCAAACCCAGTCCGACATAAGGCATCAGACGGTCCTCATCCTCGTCCTTGAGATAGTACTGGCCAGATACCGCCGCCGAATAGGTATAGATATAATTGAAGTAGTCCGTAGTGATAGCGCCTGAACCCGTCTGACGCGTCTCGGTGGGGACATACTGGTTGAAATTGGCCCACCCCAGGTCAAGCCCTGCCGAAAAGTTTGGCCGGATGAAGCCCCGAAAACCCAACTTTCCCGCCGAAAGGGTCATATCGCTGATCCACGACGTATTCGACAATGGCTTGCTTGCATCGATATTGAGATAGATATACTTGTCCTGCCCGTAAAGAGTTGTCGTCGTAACAAGTACCGCTGCTATCAGGAAAAAACGCTTCATTACTTTGTCAGATAAGGTGATTGAATGAAGGCCTGATGGATCGCCTCCTCCGATTGCGCACGCAGGTCAATCGTACTGTACACATCTCCCATGTGAGCATTCCACACTACCTTAACTTTGTTGTCAGGCGTTCTGTTCTTCAGGTCTACCAGCTCAACAATCAGTACACCTGTGTTATACGCATAGGTATTCACATAGGGATAGTAGTAATAGGATCCATAGCCCCAGTAGCCCGGGTAGCCATAGTAGCCCGGATAACCATATCCGGGATAGCCGCCCGGATAAACAACTTCCTGAAATACATTGTAATCGTTCGCCACGAGGACATTCACCCCTATATCCGGATCTTCGCCGCGCGCGACCTCCACGAAGCCCCGGCTGTCAAGATTCTGCCGGATCAATGTGAGTACGTGACGCGGAAACTCACTTTCCTTCGCTGTGATAATCGTGTCCTTGGAGCGATTGGAAATAAAGCCGATTGTATCCGTGGGAATGGTGTAGGTTGTATAGGCCCCAAAATCCGCTTCCGGATCATAGCTCGTCGAAATGACAAGCTGATCAAGTAGCTCGGCGTTGTCAGGCTCGCTCTGACACGCCCAAACCGCCCCAAGCAGGAAGAAAATGTATATTGGGAATCTCATCATAGTCATAACGGTTTCATTGCCGCATTGTTGCCTGAGGATAGACCCGATCCGGCTTCTGAAAGTTTGAATTGCTAACGAAAATAATCCCTACAGCTGGTTAGCTTAGCAGAAGTCCGGTGCCAAACAATATAACAAAAGCGAGCGCCGAAAGTGCCATATGCTTTAACCAGGGATCCAGTTGCGCAGCCGGTAGTCGTCGCACCGCTTTTGCATTCCGGACGAGCAGCGGCGTAGCAAGGAGAAAGAGAAATTGCCAAATGCCCTCAAAACGAACAAGGGTATACGCAATAGCAAACACAACGGCAGCGACGAGCAACAATTGATGGTACCGCACTGCCCGCTCACGGCCGATGCGAACGGGAATCGAATATTTACCCGCCTTCCGATCGGAATCTATATCACGGATATTATTCACGTTGAGCACAGCAACCGCAAGCAAACCCGTTGAAAGGGCAGGGAATAGTTCAGCGACTGAAATGGAATGCGTAAAAAGATAATACGACCCCAACACACCAACGATTCCGAAGAAAACAAGAACCGATACATCTCCAAGTCCGATGTAACCATAGGGCTTGCGCCCAGCAGTATAGGTGACCGCTGCAACGATACTGAGAAGTCCAAGCATCAAGAAGAAGCCAATCGCGCGCCAGTCAAAGCCAAAAGCGGTGTAAAGGAGAACAAGTCCACTCATCAGACTCAGCACGACGAATAAGCCAATGGCTGTGCGCATAGAGGCAGGTGAAATCATGCCTGATTGCACGGCACGTTGGGGCCCTTTGCGATCGTCGTGGTCAGCGCCATGAACAAAATCACCATAGTCATTGGCGAGATTCGACAATATCTGCAGGAAAATAGTGGTGATGATACTCCAAAAAAACACATCCCACGCAAACGCACCGGCGGCCCGGGCGAGAAAAGCGCCCATAGCGATTGACGATAGGGCAAGAGGAAGGGTGCGCAGACGAAAAGCGCTCAGCCAATGTCGCATGTGATCAACCCGTAATATGACTTAGAATGGCTTCGTCCAAGGGGCTAACCTTCGGCCCGAAGAAGCCAACCACTTCACCTGATTCGTTCACCAGATACTTGCAAAAATTCCAGGAGGGCTTGTTGCCTGAATGTTCGGTGAGCCACCGGTACAGTGGGTGCTGGTCGCGGCCGCGAACCGATATCTTCTCGAACATCTGAAAAGTAACACCGTAGTTTTTCTCACAGAAAGCAGCGATCTCTTCATGGGTGCCCGGCTCCTGCCACAGGAAGTTGTTCGCTGGAAAACCCAATATCGTTACGCGATCTCCAAATTTTTCATGCAGACTCTGGAGTTCGGCGTACTGCGGCGTATTACCACACTTCGACGCTGTATTCACGATCAGTAAAGTCTTTCCGCGATAACGATCGAATGATATCGTTTCGCCGTCAAGTGTCTTCAACGACAGGTCATATAAAGAATCAGGTGCAGGAAGAGAGGGCGACCGAAGGCCCAAAAAAGATAGCAGCCCCATGATAACGACGCCTACGACAATCTTAAAGCGCCCCGACAATTTCATCACTGAGGGGATTCACGCGCGACGCGAAAAATCTTACTGTTCCGTCAGGTTTGACAAGGTACTTGCAGAAATTCCAGGTCGGCTGTTCTCCCGTCTGTTTTTGAAGCCACTGGTATAGCGGATGCTGGTCTTCCCCAACAACGGAGATTTTCTCGAACATCTGAAAGGTCACACCGTAGTTTTTCTCGCAGAAGGCTGCGATCTCTTCGTGGGAACCCGGCTCCTGACCTCCGAAATTATTGGCTGGAAATCCAAGCACCGCGACCTTATCGCCATGGAATCGGTGCAACTCCTCCAGATCGGCGTATTGCGGTGTAAAACCGCACTTCGACGCGACATTGACAATCAACAGTGACTTACCCTTGAATTGCGCGAAATCGACTTCCTGCCCTGTCAGGGAATTCATCTTGAAGTCGTAAATGGAGTTCTCTGCAGTGATCATCATAGCGAGGAGAATAAAAGTTAGCGCTTTCATAAGTGATGTTGTCAACGTGTACTCAATTTCGGCCTTAACGGCGACGATTCAAAAACACCGTTACATTTTTTCAGGCACTTCGATACCAAGCAACCGCATTCCCCGCCGGATGACATCGGCTACAGTCGCTGATAAGATCAACCGGAAATGCAGCTTCGCCTCGTCGTCTTCGGCAAAGATGGGTATTGTTTGGTAGAACTGATTGTACTCCTTGGCAAGATCGTAGACATAGTTCGCTATAACTGCCGGCGAATAATCCCGGGCTGCTTCGCGAATCTTGTTCTCAAACGACACGAGCAGACGCAACACTTCCCGCTCAGCGGGTTCCAGGGCTGTCGCCTGCCTGGCAGTTTCGAGTTGCGGATGGCGATCAAGGGTAGCAGCCTTACGTAATACCGACTTTATACGCGCGTGGGTGTATTGAACGAACGGGCCGGTAAAGCCCTGGAGCTGAATCGACTCGTTCGGATCGAAGAGCATACGTTTCTTCGGATCGACCTTGAGCAGGAAGAACTTGAGTGCGCCTAGCCCGATATCCCTGAATAACTTGCGGGCTGCATCGTCCGACACGTCGTCGAGCTTCCCCAGTTCACGCGTTTGCTTTTCCGCCTCCGTAACCATTTCTTCAATAAGGTCGTCGGCATCAACAACCGTTCCTTCGCGCGACTTCATACGGCCCGACGGAAGGTCAACCATTCCATACGACAGGTGGTAGCATCTACGCGCCCAGTCGTATCCAAGTTTCTCGAGAATCAGGAACAGAACTTTGAAGTGATACTCCTGTTCGTTACCTACTGTATAAACCTGTCCTTTGATTCCTGGAAAATCGCGGAAACGCAATATAGCAGTACCAATGTCCTGCGTCATATATACC
>CAZHIQ010000033.1:0-31718 GCA_964532595.1 uncultured Roseivirgaceae bacterium | reverse complement strand
AAGATCACCGGTACCGTGTATGCTGACTTTGACTACACCAACAACTCGGGCGGTGTTACCTGGGACAAAGTCGCCAACAAGAAAATTATCATCGCGATCTACGACGACTACACCAATACTCAACGTATCACCGAAACAACGACCGATGCCAACGGTAACTACAACATCGAACTGAAAGTCGGTAACAACGGCCTCGAGGTTGAACTATGGCTCGTAGACTTCAAGCATCCGGTTAAGATCAGCGCCGACGAAACAGAAGAGATTCTCTTCTATGGCGAGTGGTTTAATACAGGGGTCAACTATGTAGTAAAGGGCGGCGAGTACATTCGCGACATCTACTACAACGACTAGTTCATTGCTTATTACTACATAACCTCTTACCATGAAGAAAATATTCGCAATTATACTGGGTCTTTCGCTGGCCACTTCGGCGCTGGCGCAAGACACCACAGGGGAAGCTCCCGTCCTGAGATCGAAGAAAGGCGAAGCGTACCTGCCAGTAGCCGGTGAGTGGGGTCTTGGTGTATCCGCTAATCCCTTCCTCGACTACGTGGGCAACTTCCTCCATGGGGACTTCTATAACTTCTCCCCCGACTTCACATTTGCCGAAAACGCCGCCAACAATATCGCGGTTTTTGGAAAATTGATGATTGATGAAAATACCGCTTACCGCGTGCGTTTCAACATCAACCTCCAAAGCAATATCAACAAAGCGGTTGTCAACCAGGATCGGCTGGACTACGATCCTGCGTATCCGGCCTTTACCGAAGACTGGCAGAAAGTGAACACCACCGCTATTGTGATTGCCCCCGGTATCGAAAAGCGTCGTGGAACCACGCGCCTGCAAGGTGTCTATGGTGCTGAATTGATCATCGGCTTCAGCAACCGCAAGCTGAAGTACGATTACGGAAACGCGCTATCCTCCGACTTCCCCGCACCTACCACTACCGACTTCAGTGGTTATGGCTACGGTAACAACATCCTGTTCTGGGGTGGTGGCGGATCGTCAACCGTTCGTGTAGCGGAAGACAAATACGGAGCATCCTTCCTCGTTGGAGCCCGCGGTTTTGTCGGTGTTGAATACTTCTTCGCCCCCAAAATCTCTATCGGTGGAGAGTTCGGTTACATGGTCGGCTACCAGACCCAAGGCAAGTCAAAAATAACAGCCGAAACCTGGGATGGTGCCAACACCTCAATTCGCAAAATCAAGCTTGACGACTACAACAACGGCGGCGTAACCTCCGTAGGTCTCGGACTTGATAACCTCAGCGGGGCAATCAATCTGCTCTTCTACTTCTAAGCAGTATCCTCTTAAAAAAAAAAGAAGCCGGAACCTTCCGGCTTCTTTTTTTTTTAAGCGCTTTATCAACGTTATGGATACTGTACGCCGGTATCCGACCACGCCCTTTGGCCATCCTGCCGCATTCCAATCGACCAGCCTTACTGCAAGTAATCGACTCAAAGCCCTTCCAAAATTCTCATCCCTGCGGGAAAAATTTCCCCGATAAGAGCGACGACCGGCTGAACCCTCTCCGGGATTAAATAATGCCCGGCCGGACTCCAAAGGCCCAAATCAGTAGGGCGATGGGTGGAGTTTCCTCGGTGGCATGTTTTTTTTTACGAGTGTTCTGTTTTATTATCCAGACATCTTTATTAAAGAAATCCCATGTATTTTATCCCACGTGTGCAATGCTATTTGTGAATTGCATACTTTGTCATCGGCTCCGATGACCACGGCCTTTCTGCTGCTCCTAAACAGGAGCTTCACACGCCTTATAATTATTCCTAAACCATAATCCATCCTTTCACCCATGAAGAATGAAGCCATTAAAGTACTTCAGAAAAGAAAAAAGAACATCCTAGCCACCTGGATGAAACTGCAGCTGGCCGATGACAGCCTGCGCGATGACCTTATGAGCAACGAAGAGCTCCGTCACCAGTCGGAAGACCTGCTTGACGCATTGGTAGACAACCTGTCGGACGAGAACATTGACGACCCTTCGCGCTTCGACCAGTTCGCAGAGATCCTGGATGCCATCTCGATATCGCGAGCCAAGCAGGGCTTCACTCCCAGAGAGACGGGTTTGTTCGTGTTCAGCCTTAAAGACGCCCTCCTCGAAGCATTGCAAACGGACATAAAAGACCCGCAGGAGCTTTATGCGCAATCCTTGAAGATCAGCAAGCTCATCGACCACTTCGGCATCAATACGTTTGAAACCTTCATCCGCGGTCGCGAGGAGGTCATCCTTCGGCAGACCGACGAGATCACCGAAATCTCCACGCCGGTTATTCAGGTATGGGATGGTATACTCGCATTACCCATCATCGGTACACTCGATAGTGCACGCACCCAGGTGGTCATGGAAAGTCTTCTTCAACGAATCGTTGAATCGGGAAGCCGAATCGCTATCCTCGATATCTCCGGCGTGCCGGCGGTCGATTCACTTGTTGCTCAGCATCTCATTAAGACGGTAAGTGCGACCCGGCTGATGGGGGCGGAATGTATTATTAGCGGCATCCGTCCTGAAATCGCTCAAACGGTAGTGCACCTGGGTATTGATCTCACCAGCGTCCTCACCAAAGCCTCGCTGGCCAGCGCACTGAAGAGCGCCTTCAGCATGTTGCGCCTGCAGGTTACGAACAGAACAAATCAGAATTCAACAGCCGAAACAACCCATGGATAAAATACCCATTCTTAAGATGGGCAACCTCCTCCTGGTAACCATACAGGTAGACTTGTATGATCGTCTGGCGGAAGCCCTCGAGGCCGATCTGGTTCAAATGATAAAGAAGACGGAAGCAGAAGGCGTACTCATCGACATATCAGCGGTGAACATTATCGATTCTTTCATGGGAAGAATCATCGGCAATATTGCCAACATGTCAAAAATTCTCGACGCGCATACCGTTGTGGTAGGTATGCAGCCCGCAGTCGCCATTACTCTGGTGGAACTGGGCCTTCCGATGAAGGGTGTTCACAGCGCACTAAACGTTGAACAAGGTATGGAACTGCTGCAAAAGAAAGTTCGACGTAGCGAGAACACACCCGACCTGGAAGATGATGGTAACCCTGAATAAGACCGTCATGACCATTGTCAGGGAAGTCGATGTGATTCCTTTCCGGAACCGGGTAAAGGAATTGGCGACCAAGATTGGCATGGGACTGGTGAACCAGACGAAATTGATCACCTCGGCGAGTGAACTTGCGCGGAACATGCTTAAATACGCCAATGGCGGCAATGTAACGCTCGAGGTCGTCAGCCGCGGTCGGGAGAACGGTATACGGCTGGTCTTCAAAGACGAAGGCCCCGGTATCGCCGATGTCGATCTGGCTATGAAAGACGGCTATTCAACGACCAAGAGCCTGGGACTTGGACTTCCCGGGACCAAACGACTTGTCAGCGATTTTAAATTAGAATCGGTAGTTGGAAAAGGTACAACAGTAACGATTATTAAGTGGAAGAATGGATAACACCTTCACCAGCTATAAAATGGAAGACCGAAGTTATGTCTCATACATCAAACGCGAAATTCACAACCGGGTGACACGCGCGCGATTTGGTGCGCACAAGATCGGCCAGATCGACATCATCGTCTCGGAGATGACATCCAACATCATCAAACACGCCGGCGGCGGAGAACTACTGGTCAGAGTACGCACCGACGATGATTCACCGGTGGTTGAGGTAATCAGTATCGACAATGGACCGGGCATGACAGACACCACCCGCATGCTCAGAGATGGGGTATCGACTACACGTACCCTCGGACAAGGCCTCGGCGCCGTAAGCCGCCTTAGCGACTTGTCGCAACTGTATTCCATTCCCAAATGGGGAACAATTCATTACTCCATGGTAAAGGGAACGCCCGACAGTTCGTTTATCCCGAAAAAAAAGCCCATCGAAATCCGTGCTCTGTGTGTCAATAAACCCCGTGAAGAAGTATGCGGTGACGGATTTAGCATCAAACGCAATCTTCCGGAAATGACAATCTTCTTCGCGGATGGTCTCGGTCATGGAATTCACGCGCGGGCCGCGGTGGAAGCTGCCTCCGAAATATTTCTGGAAACCAGCGAAAAAGACCCGGTCGGTGTCATACGAGCGCTTCATCAGAACATCCGCAAAACCCGAGGTCTGGTGGGAGTCGTGGCTGTCGCCGACCACAGACAGCGCGAATGGCGTATATGCGGCGTAGGAAATATTATCACCCGAATCTATTCGGGTTTAGGCCACCGGAACTATATGTCCTATAACGGAACCATCGGTTTGACCATCCCTAACGCCATGAACATCTCAACGTATCCGATGGAAACCAACCAGCACCTGGTGATGTGCTCCGATGGAATTCAAACCCGATGGGATATGAGTCGATACCCCGCTATCCTCAAATACGACAACATCATGCTCGCCGCCGCCATCTACAAGGATTACGCACGGGGTACCGACGACGCATCGGTCATCATTGCTAAAGTCGCCTGATTATGAAAGAAGTAGTTTGCGTCAATCTGGAGAACGACATGGACCTCATCCTGGCTCACAAGAGAGTTATGAAACTCTGTGAGCTAACGGGCTTCTCCCTCATTCAGCAAACGTCTATCGCCACGGCGGTTTCAGAAGTGGCAAGGTGTGCCATCGACTTTGGGAAAAGTGCCGAACTCAACCTCGGCATCTGCAACTCGGCAGGCAAGCGAATGCTGCAGGCTATCATCGGCGACTCACGCGACTTCAGTCCCCGTTGCAAAGACGCTATTCAATACGCCAAACGCCTTGTCGACGATGTACAGGTTATTTCAGGAAACAAGGAGTTCTCTATCATCCTCCGCCACCAACTCTCGTACGGTCATACGATTACCGATGCCCGACTGAATGCCTTTATCGATTACTTCAAATCGGAGCCCCCCGTTTCTCCATACGACGAGCTACGCCGCAAGAACCTCCTCCTTCAGGAACTCGCAGAAAAAGTTCAGGAAAGCGAAAACGACTTCCGGGTGCTGACCGACTCGTTGCCGCTCATGATGCTGTCAGCCAACAATGGAGGGACCATCACTTATGCAAACAAATGGCTAAAGGACTTCTTCGGGCAGGTTCCGCGTGACCTGACAGGCATCTCGTGGCAACCCCTCCTCCACCCCGGCGATTACGCATCCTTCAATAAGGATGTTCAAAACGCCTTTGTCAACGGGGAGACATTTACCGCTCAGTACCGCTTTGTCGAAAAGGCGTCCGACACCTATCTGTGGCATATCTTTTCCATGATCCCGCTCAAAAATGAAAAAGATATCATCATCCGATGGATTGGTTTCATCTTCGACATCAATGCCCAAAAGCAGATAGAGCAAACCCTGAAAGACAACAGAGAACTAAAAGAAATTCAGAAGCAGCTCTATGAAAACCAGGCCGAACTGCAGGACAAGATCATCAAACTGAACCGGAGCAATTACGAGCTCGAACAATTTGCTCATCTCGCGTCACATGATCTTCAGGAACCCCTTAGAAAACTCTTGTTTTACTCGGACGTCCTGACGACACGTTATCCTGACCAGGTCGACGATTACGGGCGAACGATCCTCCATAATATGGGCGCGGCCGTCGGAAGGATGAAGGAACTCATCAATGATCTGCTATCTTACTCCCAATTGCAAAAGCCCAACCTTTCCTTCGCACCCGTAAACCTGGAGACCCTGTTTCAGGAGATCATCAGGGATCTGGAACTCCCGGTTCGCGAAAGCGGGGCAACCATTGAATACGATGAGCTGCCTACCTTGCAGGGAAACCCCATCCGGCTGCGACAACTCTTTGTAAACCTGGTCTCGAATGCTCTCAAGTACTCGCGCAAGGGAATTCCTCCCATCATCAAGGTATTTTCAACAAAAGAGGACGACCACGTCTCCATCCATGTAAGGGACAACGGAATCGGGTTCGCCGAGGAATACAAGGAGAAAATCTTTGGTCTGTTTGAACGACTTCACACGAGAGATCAGTTTCCAGGAACCGGTATTGGACTGTCGATCTGCCGCAAAATCGCCGAACTGCATAACGGCTCCATCTCCGCCGTGTCAGTTCCGGGCGACCATGCCGAATTCATCGTCAGCTTTCCGCTGGATCAGGAATTAACCACTCAACCATGAGCAATCGCAACCACATTATGTTTGTCGATGACGATGAAGAAGACCGCTTCATCATGCTCGAATACTTCAGAGAGTCCGGAAATGAAAGCCATATCCATTTCATTACGAACGGGCAGGAGGCGCTCGACTACCTTGAAAGTATTCCGGAAGACGGAAACCTGCCTCGTCTCATCGTTCTTGATCTCAATATGCCTATCCTGAACGGTACACAAACCCTGTTTCAGCTTAAGCGCAGCCGTCGATTCAAAGATATCCCAGTCATTATCTTCTCAACTTCGGAGAACGAAAATGAAAAGCGAAAGTGCCTAAGCATGGGAGCCGATGATTACCTCGTCAAACCTGCTTCCTACAACGAAGGACTGAAAGTCGTAGAGAAATTCACAAGATTCCTGGAAGACGTCGAACGCAATTCCTGATCCTATCGGGCAAGACTTTCATCGCCCACATCCTTTTGCTATCTTGAAGTTCTATGGCCTACGATCAACATCTGGCTGACCGAATTTCAGCGGTCCTCAACGAACGTCGGATATCTTTTGAAGCGAAGAAAATGATGGGAGGACTGTGTTTTATGGTTGACGACAAGATGGCTGTCGGAGTTATGAAAGACTCGCTCATGGTACGCATCGCCCCTGAGTTGTGCGACGAATCTCTTCGCAGGAAAGGTGTCCGTCAGATGGAGTTCACCGGCACCGTTGTCAAAGGCTTCCTGATTGTCGATGCCCCTACTATCCGCGAACAAAAGGAACTGGAGTACTGGATTCAATTGTGCCTGGACTTTAACCCGAAAGCCAGGTCGAGCCGAAAGTCTGCGGCCTTAAAGCCGCGATCAGGGAAAGGCCGTTAGGACCGGAAACAATAACGCTCGTTGCCTGCGGCGTGAGCCGCAGACAACGAACGCAGAGATTATTTCTTATACACCTTTCTTATCCGGTGGTTGGCAAGATCCGCGACATAGACGACACCGTCGAGTACCGTTAAATCGGTAGGACTGCTGAATCGGGCGATGACACCGGCGCCATCCATAAACCCGGTACTGCTTCCTGCAATGGTAGAGACCGTTCCGCCTTCGATCATCCGGATTTTGTTGTTGTTCAGGTCTGCTACAAAGACCACCCCGTCTTCGTCGACTTCAATGCCGTAAGGATTGTTGAACTGTGCTTCCCCCGCAATACCGTCGCGTGAGCCCGTAGATCCTGCTCCCGCTATCGTAGAAACCTTTCCGGCTGCCAGGTCGATCTTCCGGATTCGGTGGTTCAACCGGTCCGCTACATAGAGGTTCCCCTTTTTATCGATGGCAATTCCTGATGGATTCCTGAACTGTGCTGTGGCGAGATTTCCGTCAGCGAATCCCGCTGCTCCTCCGGTCAGGGTACTCACTTCCCCTTCCGGAGTGATTTTTCGGATAACGTGGTTGGCATTATCGGCGACATACAACGTTCCGTCGTCAGTTACCACCACATCTGTCGGCGTATTGAACTCCGCTTCGGGTCCGGCTCCATCAGTCAATCCCGCCGTTCCGGTTCCCGCCACCGTACTCACCAGACCGTTCGTGCCGATCTTGCGAATAGCGTGGTTTCGGTTGTCAACCACGAAAATGTTGCCCTCATTGTCAACACTGACCTTCCACGGATAATTTAGTTTGGCTACCGACAAGTCACCGTCGGCAAACCCAAATGTGCCATCACCGATGATCGTCGTCACTACGCCTTCTTTCGTCACACGACGGATACTGTGATTCGTCCGATCGGCAATGATCAAATCTCCGTCCGGGCTGACGGCCACACCTTCCGGGTTGCGAAACAGCGCTTCACTTCCTGTTCCATCTTCAAGACCAAAGGTCTCAGTTCCTGCAAGGGTTTCTACCACATAGTCGGTGAACTGCAGATAAGTGAACGTAGGCACCGAACCTTTGGCGTCTTGTCCCGCTACCCGCACACGCACCTCCGTTGTGCCCTCGCCCTCCGGTACCAGTACCTGAAGTTCCTGCGGACTTGCTTCCAAAACAACAGCAGGCCTGTCGTTAAACATTACCGCGTTGTCTGACCGAACGCGGCTGAAGTTTCTGCCCTGAATACGTATCACTTCTTCCGGTTGACCCTGGACAGGGGTCACGGCCATGACAAAGGGCGAGAGGTCGCGGGCAGGCGAATCCTCGTCCGTGTCACAACCTGCGGCCCATACACAGAGTAGTACGATTATGATATATCGAATTGATTTCATGGTTTACAAGGTTTGAGAGTCTCAGTTTTCATTGACCAGGATCGCCCATCCGTTTCCGACGGGACGCGGACTACCATCCGAGGGGCGGTTACGCACATGCAATACATCGGCGACGGAATGCTGTGTCACGAAAGTCGACGATCCCCCACCGTCAAGGTTAGTGGCATCCTTCACTCCGAGCGCCATGAACACTTCCGCCAGCTCAGGCAACGACATGCCGTTGGAGTACTCAAAGCTCCGGCCGTCTACGACAAGGAAATACACTTCCCGATTAGCCGTGAACCCCACCGCAGTACGCGGCTCGGGATCAATAAGCACAGCATCGCCGGGAATGGGCGTAGGCTCATAGTCTTTAAGCAGAATATTACTCGCCCCCAATGCATCGACGAGGTCATCTTTCACAGACGGATAATCATCCGAATGTACGATGATCGGGTTCCGGTCCGCGTCGAAGCCTACCACCGACCTGCCGACCATAGGCACATCCTTCAGAATGTTTCCCTTGATATGCACCACTCCTCTTGGAAGACCGGAGTTGAGGTCGAAGAAGTCAGCGTTGAATCCTGCGACGACCTTCTTGCCCGGCTCATCGACCCACTTCATCATCTCGGGGATCGGCTGCGTACCAAAACTGGTCGTACCGTAGGGCGTCATCGGTGCCATCACCACGCCGTCATGCTTCAGATCAACCTTAAGGACAAACATATGCATGGCCAACCCTTTCATAGACAGATAATGTATATCCGTCTCCTCTACACCGGGCGCCACGACGAAAGTCGTATCCCAGAAGACGGTACTGACCAACTCCGAGTTATCAATCAAGGCTTGGGTAACCGGCGCATAGTCACGCCGTGCGATACCGGGTTCATCATCCTCCTTGCATCCCGCTCCCATGACAACGAAGGCCAGGGCAAGAAGCGATACATAGCGTTTTATATAACGATTCATAGTTAATCTCATAAACAGATAAGTTTGATTTGCGGACCATCGGTCCCGATACAGGGAAAGAGCGTCAGTAGTCGTCGTTCTGTTCGAGTAACTCGTTCAGCAACAACTCCGTTTCGGGAAGAGGCATGACCACCTCGCGTTCCTGAATACCGATGACATCGATAGCCCTACCGGTCCTGACAAGGTCGATCCAGCGGAAACCTTCGGCAAAGAGTTCCCTCCTGCGCTCTTCGAGCACAAGATCGAGGTATTCCTCTTCAGATGCCGCATTAACCGGCCCAACACCCCTCGCTTCCCGGAGCTCGTTCAATCGGTCAATGCCAGCCATCCCCTGCGCCTCCGCGCTGATGAGATACATCTCCGCCAGACGAGTGATCATAAGCGGATCGGTCCCCTGCTGTCCGCTGGGATACTTGTTAACTACGTCAAGCCCCTGATAGGTATCCACCGAGATCGCAGCCCGGAGATCACCTGCTTCAAACATATTCATCGCTCCAGGATTGGGCTTGTAGACGTAAGACCCGCTCTGCGGATGAGCATACGTATAGAAGAGCGTTGACATGTTGATGCTCGACTCGGCCGTCTGATTCCTGAAGGCAAAAATCACTTCGGTATTACCAGCCGCACGAAAAATTTTGTCGAAGCTGTCAAGCCGGAAGGTGGGCGAATTAATCAATCCCTCAGCCAGCGTCGCTGCATCGGAGTTCTTCCCCTGCGCCAGTTTGACCCGCGCCATCAGCGCCTGCGCCGCTTCTTTCGACACGAAATAGAAATTGCTTCCCAGGTCGGTACTGAAGCCTGGTGCATTCTCCATCGCAATCGTCAGATCTTCTTCAATTAACGACCACACCTCCGACGCTGAACTTCTGGGAAGCTTCTCAAGCGTGTTCTGTTTCAACAGCGGAACACCACCAAAACGCGTAACGAGATTGTAGTAGATATAGCCTCTGAAGAAATGAGCCACTCCCTTGATCTGCAATCTTCCCGGCGTTTCCCGCATCTTGCCCAGAGCGGTGATTAGGGTGTTTACCTGGTACAAGGCGCTGTAGTATCCACGCCAGGCTGCTCCCACGTATCCGTGCTCCGGACGCATAAGGTTGCTGATAAACACATTGGTACCCCCGCCGTTCGTTGAGCTGGACGAGTTGAGATCACCGCCGAGCAGGTCCGGATAAATGTAAGCTTCCCTTCCGGGATCATTCTGTACGGACGAGTAAACACCGATGAGAAACGATTCCACATCGTTCTCCGTCAGTTCCGCATCGGCCGACACAGCTGAACGCGGAAAGAGATCAAGTTGTTCGCTACACCCCATTACCAAAACGAGGCCCAACGCGAGATATATTCTTAGCAAAACTTTCATGATTGATTCAGTTTGAGATTAAAACCCTGCATTGATACCAAAACTGATCGTTCTCGGTTGCGGCAGGTTCATGTTGTCGTCCGACATGAATCGCGCATCGTAATTTTTCGATACCTCGGGATCAATACCCGAGTAGCGGGTGAGCAAAGCGAGGTTGTCAGCCTGCACGTAAATGCGCAACCTTGCCATGTGAAGTCGGTCCAACATCTCTTTTGGCAGTGAGTAACCCAGCGTAACCGATCTCAGACGAACAAATGACGCATCTTCAAGGAAACGAGACGAGTTCTGAAGGTTGTGCGTGCTTCCGTAGATCGCGCGAGGCACTTCGTTACTCGTGCCGGGACCTGTCCAGCGGTTCAGCGCTTCCTTCTTGCGGAAGCCCTGCTTTCCCGCCCCCAGCCTGTCGGTAGTGAGACGCCAGGTCGCATAGATTTCCGCTCCCTCAGCATAGGTGATGAAAGCACTGAGATCAAAGTTTCTGAACCGGAACGTATTGTTCCAACCTCCATAGAAATCTGGGTTTGAGCTTCCAACAATCTGCCTGTCGTCGATGTTAATGAGTCCGTTTCCATCCACATCTTCATAGTGAACATCGCCGGCTCTTACCCCCTGCGCATATTGGGGCTCAGGCACTTCTTCGTCCGACTGGAAGATGCCAAGCATACGATACATATAGAAGCTTCCCACTTCGGCACCGACCTTCAGCGTCCGGTTCGCTCCAATGAGCAACGGTTCATCTCCCAGCAGAGACGTGAGTTTGTTGCGAATGAACGAGATGTTGAAATCGGAGCTCCAGGTTACGGGACCGAGGTTGCGCCGCGAGTTGAGCATGAACTCCAGACCGCGGTTTTGCATGGATCCGATGTTGCTGGTTACACTGGAGAACCCGCTCGTCGAGTGGACGGGCATACTGTAAAGAAGGTTCCTGGTGTTCTTTACAAAGTAGTCGGCAGTAAAATTCAGTTTGCCCTCAAACAGCGAAAGATCTACTCCCACGTCAAACTGCTCAGCCGTCTCCCACGTCAGATCGGGATTTCCGAAGGTGGTGATCGAAAGACCGCTTTCATTGTAGTAGTTGGCTCCACCCCCCATAAGCGCCTGCGATGCGTAACTTCCGATACCATCCTGGTTACCAGTAGTTCCATAACTACCCCGCAATTTCAGATCGGTTCGATCCGTAAACCAGAAGGGTTCGTTCGAAATATTCCAACCAACCGAGGCAGACGGGAACGAACCGTACCGATTTTCGCGCGAGAATTTTGACGACCCATCGGCACGAATCGACAGCGACAGCAGATACTTATTGGCCCAGTTGAAGTTTGTACGCGCGTAGTATGACTCCAGCGCATACTGTCCGAAGCCGGTAGAAGCATCGGCAATTTCGCTGGCAACGGAAATCACGTCGAAAGAAGGTGACGGGAATCCGCGTCCATCGATAAAGGAAGTACTGGTCGTTATCTTCTGATACGAGTGACCCGCCAGTGCGTTAACCGTCAACTCACCGAACGACTTGTCGAAGTGCAGGGTGTTTTCGATAAGACCATTGGTGATCATCCGACGTTCATCGAGAATTCTCCCCTGCCCCGCACCATAGGGGTGGAATTCATTGTAGTAGGTGAAGTCTTCCGTGAAAATCGCGTCAATACCCGCCGAGTTGCGCAGGTGGAGATAAGGACTAAACTTGATGTCAGCGATAAAGTTTCCCAGATACCTGAAGTTGTCAAGCTGGTTATCCTGCTCGTTCAGGATCTGCATGTTGTTGTGGTACACCAGCTCTTCCGTACCTCCCGTGTAGTAATCACCATTAGGTTTGTAAGGGCGATCGTAAGGGCGCTGTCCCATACTCCGCAGCATGATGGACGAGCCGATATCACCGTTGGGTATCCGTTCGTTTCGGGTAAAGCTGAAGGTAGAGTTCGATCCGATCTCGAGCCAGGACAGCGGATTGTGCGTTACATTGAGCTTCGCATTGTACTTCCTGAACCGGTTGCTCTCGATTACCCCTTCCTGATCGAGATAGCCTGCGGAGATATAGAGTTTGGTCTTCTCCGTCCCGTTCGAAAACGAGATGTTGATATTCTGTGTAAGTGCATTTCGCAACACCTGGTCGAGCCAATCGGTATCAGCGAGTCCGGGATAGGGATTCGTCTGATATTCAACGTAGTTGTTGTTGCCGGGCTGATATCCATTTTGGGTGTTGTAGTTATAGATCGCTTCGTTGACCACCTCTACGTACAGGTCGGAGTCGGCCATATCGAGTTTGCTTTTATAAGGCAGATACTGAACGCCGAAGTTCGCTGTTACATCCAGGCGTGACACTCCCTGTTTACCCGACTTGGTTGTGATAATGACAACACCGTTGGTAGCACGCGATCCGTAGATGGCCGCTGCTGCAGCGTCTTTCAGGACTTCGATGGATTCGATGTCGTTCGGATTCAATTCGGCGAGTGGGTTCATGCCTTCGCCCAGGTCGAACATGGCCGCGTTGTGATTCGCGAGCGGGATACCATCGACCACATACAGCGGTTCATTTTGTCCGCTCAGCGAGCCGATACCCCGAATACTCACACGCACCGCGCTGCCCGGTGTTCCTGCGCCCGCGCCGACATGGACGCCAGGCATCCTACCCTGCATAACCTGGTCGGGCCCCAGCACGGGACGAGCGTCTTCCATCGTCGGCTTGAAACTCGCAATCGCGGTCGTCACTGCGCGACGATCTTGCTGTCCGTAGCCAATCACAACTACTTCGCCAAGGTTTGTCACGTCAGGGTCGAGCACTACGTGGAGGGTAGTGCGGCCGGCGACGGAAATTTCCTGAGGCTTGTAGCCCGTGAACGAAACAACGAGCACTACCATCGCATCGGGCGCAGAAACAGTAAACCGGCCATTCACGTCAGTCACTGTTCCCACCGACGTTCCTTTAATCATAACCGTAGCCCCGGGCATCGGTTCTCCTTTCTCGTCGACAACTTGCCCTGTAATTACTACATCAGTGGGCGGCGTCTCAATGGACGCGGTCTCCCCTGCCTTCAGACCGCGCGCCTTGATGACGGAGATGTTGTGGTTCACCTGATGGAACTCAAGCCCCGCCTTGCGCGAAACCTCGTTCAGCACTTCTTCCACCGAGATTTCGTCGTGGTGAAAGGTAAAGCGATGCGCCCCCAGCGAATTCTTCCGGTAGGTGAACGCAAAAGGACTCTGCGCTTCGATCACGCTGAAAACGCTCGTCAGGGAAGCCTCCTCTACGTGAATGCCAATCTTCACTTCCTTCAGCGACTGGCTGGAGGAAGTGTTGGCGAGCAATAGCTGCATGGCAGCCAGCTGCAGCAAAAAGACATAGAGAGTCTGTTTTGATGCGAACATCAATGTTTTTCGTAAATTTGATCTCATGTAGGTAAAATCTTAGTTCATAAGGTTTTCAAAGCCCCAACCTGTTGCCGCAGGGACGGGCTTTTTTTTCGGGCAACGAATCGCCCTGTCTTACGTTTCAGTTGGAGTTCTTATCATAAGCAGTAGGTTTAGTTACATGATTTCCCGTCTATAATAATCCTGTTACCCGGCTCTATCCGATACTCAAAACCGATCAGAAAGCGCAGGTTCTCAAGGATGTTTTCAAGTTGATCGTTTCTGAATTTTCCGTCTATTGTACAGTCCTTCAACTTCTGGTTGCGGAATTCAAATTCGGCATCATACCATCTGCCAAGAATGTCGGTTGCCTCCTTTAGTGAAGCCCCTTCCAGATGAATTGTCCCTTCTTTCCACGCCAGGTATCTCTCAACATTAACCGCCGTCGTCACGATTGTCTCCGACGGCTTGTTGTATAATCCCTGCTGTCCGGCCGTGAGTGTTTCACCCGTCTCCTCTCCCGTTTCGCCAGTAATCTGAATCCTCACCTTACCTGTTGCGACCGTGACCGACACGTCTTCATTCTCAGAATAAGCACTTATGTTGAAACTCGTACCGAGTACCGTAGTCAGAAGACCTGCCGATCTGACTACAAAGGGACGCTCTTCGTCACGGACCACCTCGAAAAACCCCTCACCGCTAAGTTCAACCTCTCGCGTTTCAGTCGCCTTGAAAGAAGCTGGAAAAGTGACGGAGCTCTCGGCATTCAGATAAACAACGGAACCATCGGCCAGGGTAACCGATCGCTGTTCGCCGCGCTGTGTCGCAATAGTCGTGTAATGGATTTCGTCTTCAACCATCCACTTCAAATAGACACCGAACGAAGTCGCCATGATCAGCACCGCAGCCAGGGCAATACGCCAGAGCGGACTACGCCGTTCATGGATGGACTGGCTTGATTCTTCGTCGATAGCACGGTTAAGCGACTTGAGAACCTCTATCCGAATGCGTTCGCTCTCGGTAAAAGACCACTCGTGATCGACGCCGGTAAGCTGATCGCGAAAAAAGCGATCAACGATCTTACGCTCCGCATCGGTGGCGGTTCCGTTTAGATTTCTATCGAGTATGGCGAGAAATTCCGCTTTGGTCATGTGATCCTTTTACGAGAAGAGTAAAAAAGACCACGTCACACGGGGTGCCTCGGTAATTTTTTTTGATTTATCGGAAAAAGTCAGGAAAAAGCAGTCAGAATCGCCGCCAACAGCATCGCAATGCGGTTCATCGACTGACGAAGCACCCTGAGAGCGCTGGAGATATGCCACTCTACCGTCCGCTGCGACAAGCTCAGCTTCTCCGCTATCTCTTTGTTTGAAAGGTCTTCAAATCGACTCATATAAAAGACCTCACGCGATTTCCGCGGCATCCGGTCAAGGGTTTCCCTGACCTGATTCTCAAGGTCGGCCACAGCGATAGAACTCTCCAAAGAATCGGGACAAGGCAAGGTCGCCAGATATTCTTCATGTGCAGCCGTCAGCTTTCCGTTGCGTAAAACACGGACCACTTCGTAGCGGACAGACCGATACAGATAGGCCGCGACAGATTTTATCTCAAGCGAATCTCGATTGCGCCACAGCGCAAAAAAGATATCCTGAAGAATATCCTTCGCCTGATCCTCATCCTTCAGAATGCCGAAGGCGAAACGATACAATCCTTCCCAATAGCGCACGTACAGTGCGTTAAACGCCAGGCGATTGCCCTTTCGGATCTGTGCGATGAGATTTGAATCCTGTTCCACCGTACCAATTACAATGTGGGCAATGGATCAGTAACGTCCGGTCCATGCTACGCCTAAAATAATGAAAATCACCAGAACTCCCATGCCCCTCCCCAATCAATATGCAGCTGAAACAACCCATCGTGATCAGGCTTTGCAAGCTCCTCTAAATAATTAAATACCGCGTATTGCAGTTCGGCTAAAAGTTTTATTTTGCACAACTGTGTCATGGCCTCGTCGGCGTTATACACAACTATGATATCGCTACTACTCTGTCTCCCACTAATCTTTTCAGATATGTCAACGCAAAATGATATAGCCTGCTTCAGCCTCAATCCCTACAAAGACTATTGCGGCAGTCTTCTGGAGTATCAACATAAAGACGGTCGAATAGAACTTACCGTCGAACTCGACACCGAAACCTGGGAGTTCGCCGATAATCTTATGTTCTTTAACCTCTACTGGGATAAGCGTAATCCGGGAAGAATAAGCGGAACGAAACCCGTTCAGATCTCAATGTATCTAGACCCTGCGTTGTATAAGGATCTCTCCGCTGCAGGGAATCTGCTTACGGACAAGAACGCATTCATGGCTGCCAAATCCGATCATCCGATGCGCACGATTACCGCATGGTTCGCAACTGAAGTCACCGAAGAAGTGGAACTCCCGGAGTCGCTCAAAGGAAAAGGAACCTTACGCGAAGGTTTCACTACGCATTGGAAAGACGCTCAATAAATTTCCTTCGGTAAATTCCTGTCTTATCCCATCATGCGCGCTGCATGAATATCGCCTTGCCGAATTTCTAATTTGGGGAAAATTTGGTATGTTGGTCTTTTAGACCTCTACCCATGTCTGTTGTTGCCACGACAGTATTATACGAAAAGCTTCGCGTCTCAACAGGAGCATACAACTCCCCCAACGTGGGTGACAAACTACTGCTAACGATTTCGTCTTTCCCAGACACCGTTTATCGCAAAACTGCGCTCGTCAAGTCCCATAGAAAACGGCGCGGCAAATCCTGTCTCGAAAAGGTAAAGTTGGATTGACATGCAGCCTGATGAAAGCCGTCTGATTAATCAACTTCGCGAGGGCCGGGAACAGGCTTACAAACGTGTCTTTCATCAATACTATCGTCCCCTGACGCTGTTTGCAGCAAAATTTATCGGCGACATCGACGAGGCCAAAGAAGTAGTACAGGAGTTCTTCGTTCGGTTCTGGCTCCGCCATCGCGACATCCACATCCGCGTGTCGTTGAAAACCTATCTCTACCAGGGTGTGCGAAACGCTTGTATTAATTATATCGAAGCCGATCGGGTTAAGCAGCGACGACTTAGTGAATATAAGCATCCGACCTATAGCGAAGAAAATGCGCTGGAGGCGATGGTCCTCTCGGAAAAGGAAGACACTATTATGCGAACGATTGAGCTTCTCCCGCAAAAGTGTCGCGAGATTTTCACGATGAGCCGCATCCAGCGAAAGTCTAACCGGGAAATTGCCGACGAACTTCAACTTTCTATCAAAACCGTCGAGACGCAGATTTCCATTGCCCTGAAACGACTTCGCGACCTGCCGGACTGAGCTGTCGGTAGCGATTTCACACCCCAGCTTCCCCCTTCTGCATAATTCAGGAAATTTTTTCGACCATCTTTTAAGGGTACTGCCGCGAATTCCTGTCGTAGGGTTAGACCGAATTATTGCCGAATGGATTCAGACGTTAAGTGGACCCTGGCTGTGCGATTTCTGACCGATTCATTGTCGGACGATGAAAAAGCAACCTGGGACGAAATATTGAAGCAGGACCCTGTCTTCAGGGAGTCGTTCCGGAAAGTGGAAGCTGCGTGGCAAGACGCTGCCCACTTACCGAACGGCCCGATTGATGCCGATGCCGACTGGCGTATTGTTCTTGAGCGTGTGCGTGAATTGGGCAACGGGAGTAACGTACCAAACACTGCGGATAACGTGCGGCGTTTTCCCGTGTGGCTCAAATACGCCGCCACGATTGCGCTACTGGGTTTGACCGGCGTCTATCTGTGGTTCTCCGAAACACCTGCCGTTGAGTCGCTACCCGCATCTTCTCTTACCCGCGTCGAAGCTCCGGTAGGCTCCAAGTCATTTGTGACCCTTCCGGATGGATCTACGGTCTGGCTAAACGCAGGGAGCAAGCTGTCGTTCGACAGCGGCTTTGGAATTCACAGCCGTGACCTCCATCTGGAAGGCGAAGCCTTCTTTGATGTTGCTAAGCAGGACGTTCCCTTTACCGTGCACACTGCACACTACGACATCGCCGTCCTCGGCACCGCTTTCAATGTAAGTGCTTACCCGGACGATCATCAATTCGTCACCACTCTGGTGCGCGGGTCGCTGAAAGTAGTGCGTAATACTCCTGACGGTGCGAAAGAAGAGATTCTGCTTAAACCTAACGAACAGGTAGTGTTCTCAAGCCAGCCGAAACCTCAACCCGCCGCGGTTGCGTCACCGGACCCTTCCGACGAGAAACTCGTGGTTGAGACAGCGGTTGACGTTGAGACGCAAACCGCCTGGAAAGACGGATGGCTAGCCATGCAAGGCGAGTCGCTCGAAGAGCTTAGCCGAAAAATGGAACGTCTTTACAATATCAAAATCGAATTCAAGGAAGAGAGCCTGAAGCACTATCGATACACGGGACGTATCCGTCAATTGAGTCTCGAACAAGTTCTCAAGGCGTTGTCGCTGACCTCACCGGTGACGTTTGCTATTGACGAAGAGAAGGTAACGCTATCGGAGAACAAAGAGACAAAATCAAAATATCAATCGTTGCAAACACCGCGCCAGTAGAGATAAATATTTGTTAACCTAACCCCTGTACCCATGCGACTATTCTACGCGACCAACACCACTTAATTCCATAGTAAAAAAAGAAGGATCGAAAATGCCGCGAACATTTATCGATCCTTAAGACCTGGTAGACAACAGGTTACCTACCCGAAGACGGGTAGGACCGGATACTATTTGCCTAACCAAATCCACACTATTCTATGGAAAAAATTAAGTACAGCCAAGGGAAATCCTGGCGGGTATTAAAAAAACCTATCCTGATCATGAAAATCTGGCTCTTTCTGATGGTTGTTGTGATGCAGGCTGCGACCGCGCACATAGCTAACTCCCAGCAGATCACCCTCTCCGTTCATGATGTTCCTCTCCGGGAAGCCCTTCGGGAAATAGAAAAGGGCAGCAATGTTTCTTTCTTTTACAACGACTCCTTTGCAGGATTAGCCCAGAAGGTTTCATTCGTCGCCTCGGATGCAGACATCGCCGATGTCCTCGCCGCGGTGCTCGACAAGACAGGCCTTTCGTACAAGCTTCTTGACAAGGACCTGTTTGTAATTGCTCCGGCCGATGTGATCTCCAACCTTGTTACAATCACCGGCCAGGTTACGACAAAAAACGACCGTCAACCCTTTCCGGGTGTCGCGGTAGCAGTTAAAGGAAAAACGGTGGGGACCATCACCGATGCTGAAGGCCGTTATACGCTCGACGCAGAGCCCGAAGATATCCTCGTCTTCTCCTTTATCGGTTACCTCACTCAGGAAATTCCTGTAGGGAATGCGACCCGAATCGACGTTCAAATGGAAGAGTCGGCTTCTACCCTCGAGGAGGTTGTCGTCACCGGGATGGCCGACATCGACAAGCGTATGTTTACCGGTGCGACCGACCAACTGAAAGCCACCGACATTCAGCTCGGCGGTACGCCCGATATCAGCCGTTCGCTCGAAGGACGCTCCGCGGGTGTGACGGTTCAGAACGTTTCGGGAACATTTGGGACCGCTCCTAAAATCAGGGTACGCGGTGCGACCTCCATCTACGGAAACTCGAAACCCTTGTGGGTAGTGGACGGAATTATCATGCAGGATGTTGTCGACATCAGCGCTGACGACCTCTCGTCCGGCGATATCAGTACGCTGGTCAGCTCATCCATCGCCGGGCTCAACGCCAACGACATCGAAGATATCACGATTCTCAAAGACGGATCCGCTACCTCGCTTTACGGTGCGAAAGCCATGGCTGGCGTCATTGTGGTGACGACCAAGCGTGGACGTGCCGGATCGGCTTCCATTACCTACACCGGACAGATGACCACACGCCTCATCCCCTCTTATGCGAATTTCAACATCATGAACTCGCAGGAACAAATGGGCGTGTACCAGGAATTGGAGCAGAAAGGATGGCTGAACTACTCCGATGTGTCCAATGCACGCAACAGCGGTGTATATGGAAAGATGTATGAACTGATCAACACCGTCGATCCCGTCACAGGCCAATTCGGACTTCTTAATGCGGAAGCCACGCGAAACGCTTATCTGCGCGAAGCCGAGAGACGCAACACCGACTGGTTCCAGGAGCTGTTCTCATCAGCACCTCAGCAAAACCACGCGTTGAGCATGTCGGGGGGTACCGATAAATCGACTTACTATGTTTCCGTCAGCGCGATTCTGGATCCGGGATGGACAATGGCCAGTCAGTTGAAACGCTATACCGGAAGCTTTACGCTCGATCATCAGATCAACGACAAATTGTCTGTAAACCTGCACGCGAAGGTTTATACACGTAATCAGGAAGCTCCGGGAACGATGAACCGCCAGATCGATAACGTCTACGGTGAGGTGTTTCGGAACTTCGATATCAACCCGTACTACTACGCGCTGAATACTTCACGGACACTCGATCCCAACACTTTCTACCGCCGCGACTACGCACCGTTCAATATCAAGCACGAGTTGAGAAACAACTACATGGAGTTGAACGAGTCATCAACCCTTTTCAAAGGCGAGATCGACTGGTCACCCATCAACGGCCTCACATTGAAAGCGATGGGGAACATCAAGTACGTCGGTTCAACGATGGAACAGAACATCCACGATAACGCCAATCAGGCGTTGGCATATCGTGCAATGCAAACTTCAATTATCGCCAACGCCAATCCCTACGTATGGGAAGATCCTACCCTCGCCTATGACCTTCCTATCTCAGTGCTTCCCCAGGGAGGAATCTATGGACGTACCGACAACCGTCTGAGCGGATTCGACTTCCGCGGGTCAGCGAATTACTTCACTGATTTTCAGGGAAGCGATCACCAGCTTGCTGCCTATGCGGGAACTGAGTTCAACTCCGTCGACCGTTATAACACATGGTTCCGCGGATGGGGACGCCAGTATGACATGGGGAACAAGCCCTTCGTGATCTATCAGGCTTTCCAAAACTGGCAGAGCAAGGGCGAAGACTACTACAGCATCACCAACACCCGTCGGCGCGATGCAGCCTTCTTTGGACAAGCCAGTTACACTTATCGCGAGAAGTACACTCTTAACCTCACCGGACGGTACGAGGGCAGCAACCAGATGGGTAAGTCCCGTCAGTCGCGCTGGTTGCCGACCTGGAACATTGGGGGACTCTGGAATCTGGGTAACGAAACGTTCTTTGACGGACTCGAATCAATGTTCCGGCTCTCACATGCTTCCATCCGTGCTTCCTATAGTCTGACCGCCGCGGCTCCTCCGACCAGCGTTTCGACGGCCGTGATCTACAGCAGCGAGAACACCTGGCGTACCGATCCCGATACAAACGAGCCCGCACTCGTCATTACAGACATTGGGAACCAATCGCTGACCTATGAGAAAAAACGCGAGTTCAATATCGGAGGTGACTTCGGATTTGTAGGTAACCGCATCAACCTTTCCGTCGACGTCTGGGATCGTCACAACTACGACCTGATTGGCTACGTCGCAGCGATGGGAATGGGGGGTCAGATTGACAAGCGCGGAAACGTCGCTACGATGGACTCCAAAGGTGTTGATGCGACACTCTCGACACAGAACATGAAGAGAGGTGACTTTAGTTGGAGTAGCAACGTGACGTTCGCCAAGTTTAAGACAATCGTGACCGACCTTGATACACGCTCCCGTGTCATCGACCTGATCACCGGTACCGGTTTTGCCCGGGAAGGATATTCGCACCGTACACTGTTCTCAATTCCTTTCGCGGGACTTGATGAAAACGGCATGCCCCTGGTCTATGATCATACAGGCGAGGCAGTGCGCTATATCTACTTCCAGGACAGGGAATTCCTCGACTTCCTGATACCGGCAGGTCCGGTGGAACCTACCCTTACCGGCGGATTTGGAAACACCCTGAAGTATCGGAACTTCAGTCTGAATGTTTTCGTCACCTACTCGTTCGGCAACAAGCTGCGCCTGGCGCCGGTCTTCGCCGACAACTACTCCGACCTGACGGCAATGCCTAAAGAGTTTAAGAATCGCTGGATTCTGCCAGGCGACGAGGCGTATACCAACATCCCGGTCATTGTCACCGAACGACAAAAGTCGACCAACACAAATCAGACACGGTATGCCTACGCAGCCTACAACTACTCTTCCGCACGCGTTGCCGATGGTGGGTTTGTCCGCATGAAGCAAATCACACTGGGATATGATGTCCCGAGCCATGTGATAACTCCGGCCGGACTCAAATCCCTTACGCTGAAAGCAGAAGCAACAAACCTCTTCCTGCTGTATGCCGACAAAAAATTGAACGGACAGGATCCCGAGTTCTACAACTCAGGCGGTGTCGCCTCTCCTGTACCTCGTCAGATCACCTTTACGGTTTCTTTGGGACTCTAAAGCATTTCAATTATGAAAAAGAAACTACTATACATACTGACCCCGATACTCGCCTTCTGGAGTACATCGTGTAACGACTTTCTGGATGAAGTGCCCGACGACCGTGTCGATCTCGATTCCGAAATCAAGATGAACCAGTTGTTGCTGGGAAGCTATCCCAGTAATTCACCCGTCGTTATGGCGGAGTATTTGTCCGATAACGTCGATCACAAGACCGGAGTCGTTCTGACTTCGCATTACCGCAATCAGGACGAAGCTTATGCCTGGGCCGACATCCAGGACGAAACGGGGAACGATTCTCCGAAGGATTTCTGGGGTGCCGCCTACACCTCCATTGCTGCGGCAAACCAGGTGTTGAAATCTATCGAAGAACAGGGCAACGATCCGAAATTCAATCCGCTGAAGGCTGAGGCGTTGATGATGCGGGCCTACAACCATTTCCTGCTCGTCAATTTCTACGGATGGCATTACAATGATGAGACCTCGGAAACCGACCTGGGTATTGTCTACATGGAAGCTCCCGAAGCAGACCTCAATCCTCATTATGAGCGGGAGTCCGTGGCGGAAGTCTATCGCAAAATTGACCGCGACATCCGCGAGGCCCTTCCGCTGATTGACGATGATATTTACCGGTATCCGAAGTACCGCTTCAACCGTCAGGCATCGCTGGCATTTGCCGCGCGATTCAATCTGTTCTATGGAAAGTACGATGAGGTAATCGAATATGCCGACGAACTCTTCGGCGCCGACCCTCGCCCGCTTATGCGTGACAAGTACTACTTTAAATCACTCACGCGCGATGTGGGCATATTTGCAGAACACTTTACGAGCCTTGACGTCAACGCAAACTTCCTCGTCTTGACGCCGATATCGCACGCGAGGATATACTTTGCAAATTACACGACCGGCAAGCTGTATCAGCATACCTATTTTATCGGGAACAATGAAACCCTGAGGAGCAACGGTCCATGGGGCACTTATAGCTCATCGGTTCCTTATACGTTCAACATCCACTCGTCGGGATACTCTTCGAGCAACTACATGATTACCCCGGTGATTTACGGCGCCTTCCGCACCACCAACCCGATTGCACAAACGGGTTACCAATACTCCACCATCCTGGCGTTTTGGGCGGAAGAAACACTCCTTTGCCGTGCAGAAGCGTACATCGTAAAAGGCGAGTATGACAAGGCAACCGAAGACCTCGCGTTGTGGATGAAGTATCAGATTGATCCGAGTATCGGAATAACGCTGACAAGAGATCTTATCAACGACTACTACGGCAACCTTCCGTACTTCGAACCCCATGCACCGACGCCCAAAAAGCGGATCAATCCACTGAACTTTACCATCGCCAGTGAAGAACAGGAAAACTTCCTGCACTGCCTGCTGCACTTCCGCCGAATTGAAACGATGAGTCTCGGGCTGCGCTGGTATGACGTGAAACGCTTCGGTATTGAAATCCATCGTCGCGATATCCTCCGCGATGGCGGTGGCGACACTTTCCAGCGCGTCACCGATGTGTTAACCGTCGATGACCCGCGTCGTGTGCTTCAGATTCCTCCGGACGTAATAAGCGCGGGCATGACTCCGACACCCCGATAGATTGTCAGATTCTTAAAGAAAAAAGATGAAAAAGATATCAGTATACACGCTCTCCTTGCTGATGGCCATCTTCCTCGGGTCATGCAGCGAAGAAGATCTGAGCCCCGAAAGCGTTATTGTCGATTCGAATACACCGCTTAACGAGTTCGATGAATGGTTGATGGAGAATTACACCAAACCGTACAACATCGACTTTATCTACCGAGCTGATGATCGCGAGTACAGCATGGACCATACGTTGGCACCGCCCAACTATGCCCATAGCATTGCTGTGGCAAAAATCCTCCGTCATCTCTGGCTGGGCACTTTAGACGACGTGAAGGGGATGAACTTCACCAAGGCCTATATTCCCAAGACGATAGTCCTCGTAGGCTCGGGCATGTTCAATTCGACAACCGTTACCGTGGGGGAAGCCGAAGGTGGGATGAAGATTACCTTCGCCCGCATTAATGATCTCAACCTCGCCAACCTGACCCTCGGCGCACTGACCGGAGCGTCCACGTACGTCGGTAATGGCACAGAAAGTACAGGCATGATCAAGACGGCATTCCACGAGTTCGCGCACATCATGACGCAAACCAAACCGCTTCCCGAAGAATTCTCGCTGATCACGCCGAATGCTTACCTGGGTGACGACTGGAACACGGTAGGGACAACGCCTCTGGCAGCCTGGACCGCAGGGTTCCCAACGAAGTACTCCCGACACTCACCCGGTGAAGACTTCGCGGAGATCGTGGCTATCTACACTACCCGTGGCAGCACAAACTGGGATGACCTGCTTGCCGCCGCCGGGGCCGAGGGAGCGGGAATCATCGACACGAAAGTAGCGATGATCAACAAATACCTGAAGAACTCCTGGGGAACCAGTCTCGACGACATGCGCGAGGCCTTTGAAGTTCGTGCCGCGGATCTGGACGACCTGGATTTGGAAAACCTTAACGATTAAGAAATGAAAAGAATCACAATAAAACTCATTGGCATTGTCGTTCCCCTGATGATGATGACCGCCTGCCTGTTCGAAGAGGAGAATATCTTCGACAAGTCGGCCGCTCTCAGAATGAACGAGGAAATCAAGGCTGACATCGCCCTCCTTACCGGAGCGGAGAACGGCTGGCTGGTCGATTATTACGCCGAGAAAAACTATGCTATGGGCGGTTACGCCATGCATTGGAAATTCCTTCCCGACGGCACCGTCGATATCGCCTGCGAAGTCGCTGTGAACGGCGTGCCTGCACGTCAGCCTGATAATTCATTCTGGGACGTCAAAGCCGAACAGGCCCCTGTCCTCTCATTCGACACCTATAACCGGGTACTGCAGCACTTTTGTGAACCTTCGCAGTCCGACATCGACGGACTCGCCGGCGATTATGAGTTCATCATCCGCCGAAACGTCGACATGGGTGATGCCCTGGTGATTACAGGAAAACGCAACGGCAACAAGCTCATTATGCGACCGGTGAAAGCCGGCGAAGATCCCATGGATTATCTGGCAAAGGTTAAGGATTTTGCCTCGTCCGTTATCACCGCACGGAACTTCGATTTCTATGTTAACGGCCAGCCTATTGGTACCACCCTGTTCACCAACGGTGTGAAGGGCGGACTTTCGGTGCGCGCTATTGACGTTCAGACAACTCTCCCCAGCGGTACAGAAGGCCAGGAAGCCGTTCAGGATACAACGGTGTACTTCGCCTTCACTCCCGATGGATTCCGTTTCAATGAACCGGTCAGACTGGGGGGATCATGGGTACAACACTTTGTCTGGAACAGCGAAGCACGTAAGTACGTCTGCACTGACGAAGGAGTAAACATGGAATGGGTTTGTACAGATGCTCCGCCGCAGTTCAATTATCAGGCGTTTATCGGCGACTTCACCCTCTCCTATGGAGGAGGCGGCCTGGCTACCGACGAAACGGTATTCCAGGAGCTTGATGTTAGTATCGAGGCTGATGTCCAGGGCGAATCCTACCGTATCAGAGGGTTGTTGCTGCCGGAGTTTGAAGAAGAGTACGCTATCTACGCACGGTACGACCCCATCTTCGGACTCATCCTCGACGCCCAGCAAATTGGCCAGGTTGACGACAAGGAAGTATGGCTCGCCGTAGCAATCTGGAACGGAACCGCAACTTATGTACGAAACCTTGACTACGCGAGTCTGAAGAGCACCGACTTTGTCGAAGTTGAGGGTGCCGATCCTCATGGATCGGGATATCGCTTCAAGCTGACCGACAATGTCAACGGAACCTATCCCAGCCAACCCTCCTATTTCGCGTACGGGATTTCCTTCCGCACCTATCCCGCTGCAACCGCAAACGGAGATCGTTACGACATCGGTGCCTGCAGCGACAAGTATCGCTGTTACAATATGAGTCTGGTGAAAAAATAGTGTTGGAGTGTTAGAGTGTTAGAGTGTTAGAGTTTCCCCTACTTTAACACTCTAACACTTTACCACTTTCACTACCTCCATTTAAGTTCTGGTGCTACATACTTCAGAATCGACTCCAGCACATGGGCGTTGTATTCGACGCCGAGGGTGTTGGGGACGGTAAGCAAAAGGGTATCGGCTTCCTGAATCGCTTCGTCGGCTGCGAGTTCTTTGACGAGTTGTTCGGGTTCGGCTGCGTAGCTTCTTCCGAAGATTGCGCGTCGATCGCTTTCGATGAATCCTAACCGGTCGGTGCGGTTGGCCTCCTGTCCGAACAGGTATCGATCCTGATCGGTCACCAGAGCAAAGATTGAGCGACTTACCGACACGCGCGGTTCGCGTTTGTGTCCGGCCTTCTTCCACGCCTCCTTGAACAACCGGATCTGCTCCGCCTGTTGAATGTGGAAAGGTTTCCCGCTCTCGTCGTATTTGAGCGTCGAGCTTTGCAAGTTCATCCCGTTTTCCGCTGCCCAGATGGCCGTCGCATTCGACGCGGCTCCCCACCATATCCGGTCGCGCAGCCCCTCTGAATGAGGTTCCAACCTCAGCAACCCCGGAGGGTTGGGAAACATCGGATAGGGGTTGGGTTGTGCGAACCCAATACCGCCCAGTTTCTCGAGAAATTCGAGCGATTTCCGTCGCGCCATATCAGCATCGGTTTCCCCTTCCCGTGGTTCGTAGCCGAAGTAGCGCCAGCCATCGATCACCTGTTCCGGAGAGCCGCGACTGATGCCGAGTTGGAGTCGCCCGCCGGAAATAAGATCAGCCGCGCCGGCCTCCTCGACCATATACAACGGATTCTCGTAGCGCATATCGATCACCCCGGTGCCAATCTCGATCTTCGTTGTGCGGGCTGCGATAGCCGACAACAACGGAAACGGCGATCCGAGTTGAGCAGCAAAATGATGCACCCTGAAGTAAGCGCCGTCGAGACCGATCTCTTCAGCAGCTACCGCCAGGTCGATCGACTGCAATAGCGCGTCGCTGGCAGTACGGGTGTTATAGCCTGGATGATCGGCCCAATGACCGAAGGAAAGAAAACCGATTTTCTTCATAGAAGATATTATAGTCTTAAAGTTTGATTCACAATTTTTTGTGCGGCATCCACTTCCGTGATATGCTGCATCTTCCCTGCCCGGTAATCGGCGTACAGCTGCCTGATATCTTCGGGTGTGTCAGCAACAAAGGGACCGTGGGTAACGATTTCGTCGCCGGTGGGAAGCGCCGCATAGATCACGAATCGGGCTCCCCCCTCCTCTGATCGCAGGTTTACTTGACTAAGGTCCGACGTCGAGGAACGATCCAACCATCCTACACGACCCGTCGAAAGTTTTTCGTTGCCAACGTGAACGATACCCTCGAGGGTATAGATAAACGCTGTATAGTTGGCAGGAAGTTCAAACAACCACGACGAATCAGCTTCGAGCTTTACGTCCGCCACGATGAGTGGAGTATAGTTCCTGACCGGTGAAGTTACACCAGCCAGCGATCCGCTGTAAACCCTTGCGGTCACCCCCTTCGCTCTCATAATCGGGGCAGCATCTTTCCTAAGTCGCTGAAGGCGGGGCTCAGCTCGCCGATCTGCTTTTGGAAGATTCAACCACAGTTGCAGAAGCCGCATTCTTGTGGGATGTGAGATCACCTCCGTATGCACGATCCCGCGGCCGGCCGTCATCATCTCGAAGTCGCCAGCGTGCAACCCGTCCGCTCCGTCACCGAGGTCGCCCTCGAGCAAAAGACTGACCGTCTCGAATCCGCCGTGCGGATGCGGTCCACCAGCGGGAGTATAGTCGTCTTTCTCAAGCAGATCATCCATCAACAGGATAAACGGATCGCTTTGCCTAAAGTCTACCTGAATCACAGGACGTGCGGTATGTCCATTACCCAGAAAGCCGGATTGCGCAGCTGGCGCATATACGGTAACAAGTTTTCTTTCTTTGGTCTTCATTTCTATTTAAGTGATGTGGTAACAAAAAGTCAAGCCGGCTGCCCGGTTTGACCAATTCAAATTCTTGCAGGTTCGGCGATGCGTCTGCGTATAGGCGCTCGGGATGTCCGTCCCCAGGCGATAAAGCCAGCTACCATCCCCAGAACCGCATTGGTTCCGATGGCTTCATATTCCGCCCGGAACAAATGGTAAAACAACGCCAGAACCATGATCAACGCGAACCCATAAGCGGCGAGAATTGTCAAAACCGGCGCAATGCGCAAGAGTGCCGGTAGAATCAACCCCACTCCGCCGAGAAGCTCTACGATGCCGATGAATCGGGTAAGGATGGGCATATCTCCCGCCAGCGGAATGATCTTCGATAATTCATCGATCGGTACGAACGTCTTCATGTATCCAGCTTGAAGAAATAGGGCCGCCAGGGCAATCTGTGCAATCCATAATGCTACATGCCATGCGATAGATTTGTTTTTAACAGTGCTTTTCATTGTTTGTTTGTTTTTTTCTACAACAACAAAAAACACCTATTTTGCTTACCAATTGTTACTACTTTACAAAAGGTAAGTAGTTACCTTTGGGTAAGTTATTCACTGAGATATGGCCAAAACACACCTGAAGTTGAGCGACAGTGCGTGCAAAACGCAGCTGAACGCCATCGGCGATGCCCTCTATGCCATTGGAGGTAAATGGAAGCTTCGCATCATTATCGCTTTGCTCCACGGCAACAGGCGGTTCAATGAGTTGCAACGAACTATCGAAGGCATCTCGGCGAAGGTACTGGCCGCCGAATTGAAGGATCTGGAGTTTCACGGATTCGTTAAACGGATCGTTCACACCGAAACACCGGTGATTATTGAGTACGAAGTGACCGACTATGCGGTTTCCCTTCAGCCTGTCCTTAACGTATTGGCCGAATGGGGCGAGCAGCACCGCAGAAAGATCCGGCTTAGCATGAAACAGGAGTTTGAAGAAAAGAAACGTTAACGACCCGCCATCAACGAGTTTCAATCTCCATTCCCCACTTCTTCAGCAAGTGTCTTGCTGCCCGGATGTCATATTGCTCGCGCCCCGTCGTAGCACGATCCCTCACGAGGGCAGCTGTTTCTTCCCTGATCGCCCGACTGTCTTCATTAAGACATTCAATAGCGTTCAGCGCATGCGTCCGGGCAAACTCATTCGGATTGCGAAGGGCTTTCAACAGGGCGCCTCTGCCCGCCTCCTTTTCGCCCATCCTGTAGAGAGCTTCACCGGCGACAATGGAAACAGAAACTGATGAGTCGCGCGCGGCACTCCGAAGCTTTTCTAACGCGGGCGCCGCCTGTTCCTTGAGAATGAGCAATCCTGTCGCACCCCAATACCGGATGGCGGCATCATCGGAGTCGAGGAGGTCGACCAATGCGGGAAGATCAACCACGCTGGCCCGACTGGCCAGATCGGCGGCGTCTATAAGCGCTTCAAGGTTGTTGTAGTCACTCCGCATGAAGTCGTAGGGCGCTTTTCGTTCGATACGCCGACTGAGTTCAGCTTCGGGTATGAACCCTGTCACCTTGATGTCGAGCATCCAGCTACGATGTGCCTTCCGCATGCGTTCAAGTATTCTGGCATAGGCGGGATCGTTGGCCAGGTTGTTGATTTCCCATGGATCGCGCTCCGTATGATAGAGCTCCTCCACTGGTTTTGTTCCCCAAAAGCGCCGCTGCGCGTCATCGCACAGCCCTGCATCACATGCCGCCTGCCATGACCGCATAGAGGGGGCGCGCCACAAGTACTCAATATACTGGGCATAGGGTCGATGTGGCATATAATTGCGGATGTACCGATACTGCTTGTCGCGCACCGCATGACTGAGGTCATAGCGCTCGTCCATGCGCCCGCGGAACATGAAGGTATATTCCGGATCGTCTGTTTTCTGCGAGCCGAGAAATGCTTTCCCCTGAAAAACGTCCGGAATGGGAACACCGATGATGCTGAGTAAGGTCGGTGGAAGATCAATGAGTCCTGTCATCCGCTCCACCACGCTACCGGGGACTGGAGCCGGATAAAGATGCTTGTACTTTTCCGGTATATAGACAATGAGCGGCACGCGTGTGCCCGACTCGTATATGAATCGCTTACTACGTCCGAGGACACCGCCGTGATCACTGTAATAGAAGACGATAGTATTCTCTGCCTCGCCATTTTCCTCCAGCTCATGAAGAATATTTCCAACCCAGCTATCCATGTCTTCGATTCGGTCGTAGTACTGCGCCCAGTCATGCCGAATCTCTTCTGTGTCCGGATGATAAGGGGGTATGGTTACATCTTCGGGCTTGTGACGCAATGCTTCTACAGGAGTTGACTTGTGAAGCGAACTCTCATGCGTCACCGTACTGTTGAAAATCGCGAAGAATGGTTTGCCCGCAGGACGGCCCTTATAGTGTGCCTCCCTCCCGCGTTCATCCCAGAGATCCTGCGTCTGTTCAGGATCGATATTGAAATCTTCCTTCACATTGTTTGAGCAATAGTAACCTGCCTGGCGCAAAAGACGTGGATACAACTTCACCTCATCAGACATCCGGTAGAAGCTACGCATATGCTGGTGACCGCCTGAGTTTGCGTACACACCTGTGATGAGCGTATTCCGGGATGGAGCACAAACAGGAGCCTGCGCATACGCGTGAGTATAGAGAAATCCACGTGCGGCAAGGGCATCGAGATTGGGCGTAGTTGCCAGCGAATCCCCGTAGCAGCCCAGAAAAGGGCTGTTGTCTTCGCTTGTAATCCAAAGAATATTCGGAGGCGGTAGTGCTGCCTCGCGGCGATCGCACGAAGCGGAAAGGAAGAGGATGCCAGAGAGTAAAAAGGTAAAAATCAGCGCACGGGCGAAAGACATGGCATTTGGGTTGACGTAAGCCGGACACCCCTTCTACCGTTAACAACCCACTGGTATCCAGAACCTAAGGTAAACATTTCGGCCGGGAAAGTCTTCCCGATCGCTAAAAAACGCAGACACTATACCCGACCGCTCCCTTTATATGTCCATACTTATTTACATGTGAGTCAGCGTTAGAAAGGCTGATTTCTTACCCGAATCCACTTTTAAAGCCAAAAATCAATCGTTTGAATGCATGGAATATGAAAAACTTCTATATTGCGTTTATGTATGAACATATCGACATAACATTTTAACATGTGCCCTTTTAAACCAATGCCTATGAAAAGAACACCAATCCGCGCTCCGATTGCTTTGCAGGCAACTGAACGCACGACAACCACTAGTCTCTCCCGGGAGAGAAAATAAGACCCCCGCAATTGTCAAACATTACCATAAAAG
>CAZHIQ010000032.1:0-31836 GCA_964532595.1 uncultured Roseivirgaceae bacterium | reverse complement strand
CCGCCACCGCGGGCAAGCGTCCCTCGTCCTTCGTCCCTCGTCCTTCGTCCCTCGTACTTCGTCCCTCTAATACGCTCTTTCCATCACACCACTTCCATAGATCTTCCGCTGGGCAGTACGCGTATTGCCCTTATGTCTTACGGTACCACTACCGGTAATAACCGCGTCGATTTCTTCCGTAACGTTTACTTCGCATATTCCCGACCCGGCAACACGCACTTTGGCTCTTTCAAGAGCGCAGCTGAATCCATTTAGCGAACCCGAGCCGGCCAATAACGCTTCCAAACGCGTTGCGTATCCGCGGAGGGCAAGACTTCCCGACCCGGTGACCTCAGCGGTTACGACGTCGCCTTTGAGATCGACATCCATGCTTCCGGTACCGTTAACGGCAAGCTTTACCTTGCTCGTGGCAAGTGAATTCTCGGCGATGATCTTTCCGCCTCCATTCACCTGGAGTTCTTCAATGTTTTTCATGGAAACAAACACCTTCATCGTAGGACGCAGCTTGATGTCATCAATCTTGGCCCAGATACTTTTGTTAGGCGTTTCTGGTTTCCGTTCAATGTTGATCATCAGGATACCGTCTACAACGCTGATGTCGGTAAGGGAATAGATGTCGGTTAGTGCCTCGACAGATACTTCCTGTTTGTTGGTTTGCTTTATGTAAACCGTGTAGTTCGAGTTCACGTATATGCTTTTGAACTCGGGGAGTTCGAGCACCTTTTTCGTTACCTGTGCAAAGGTAACCTGGGATGCAAGAAGCAATACAAGCGTAGTGATCCTGATTTTCATAATGTAATGGGGTTTAGTGATAACTGACGATGAGCCAGTCAAAAGATCGGTTTATCGCTTATTCTTAAAGATTGCGCGAAGCACCAAGATAAAGATTATCCCTCCGATACACATGACGACGACGACTTCGGGGGTGATGTATTTAAACGCGTGCATGATTTTAGATTAAAAGGTCATTCGAATCTGAAATTTAACATCCTCCTGCCGTTTTTCCTCAATTTCGTCGCTGGCAGCGGCTGTTAAGCGACTATTCGGGGCCCACGTCCTTGCATAGCGAAGCCAGATGGCCCAGTAACGGCTTATTCGACTCTGGATCATGATGTAATTTCTTACCCCTGTCCCGTCATAAACAGGGAAGGAATAGGCAAGCCAAGCATCATTTTCATACACGTAGTGGCGGTTGTCATAGGTATCGGCTTCAAACAGCGCATGACGTGCGGTAATACGCAGGGGAGGTAGAGCCACGCTAATATCCTGAACCAGTGCCACCCCCCTGGTTGTGCCGTTGGAAGTAAATGTGTTCACGAGCACACGCGTCTTAAGCCGAATGCGCTGCGTCGCCGCATAGTCGGCCTGAAGGGTGAGGTTGCGTTTTGTGACTTCGGCGAGCCGGTACAGGACATCGGATTGTGCGCTGTTCCGATGCTTTGTTTCTGATCGGAATTGTCCTCGCAGACTGATTTCCCGCGTAGGAGCATATTGGAGTCGAAACATCCATTCCCGCCCTGCGGAAGGCGCGTATCGACGAAAGCCGAGCCACGGAAACTGGAAGAGATCGACGTAACTATTAACAACAAGTCTTCTGTTGAACTGGTATCTCCACCCCCAATAGACTCCTCTTTCATTCACAGGGCGTGTACTTTCGGCAAAAGCGTTGTTGTGGAAGCTGTGATAGTCGGGGCTGTAATTTCGCCATAGTACCGCAGTCTCGAGGTTACGCCGGAGGCTGATCAGTAATCCGGCCAGGGTGCCGGAGCCTCCATTCTCGCTCATAGCGGTCTCGCCGAAGAATGACAGGTTATGGAGTCGCCAGGTGTAGTAGACACTATGCTGCAGACTTTTTTGTCCGTTAAAGGCGAACTGGTTGTACAGAGACCGACGGGGGTAGACCGGGACGTCAAAGGCGATGGCATGCGTGACCAGACCTGCGTTGATGTTTTTCCTGTCATAGTCGATTATCCATCCTGCACTTCGCTCTCGTACGGTTTTTCGGGTCGCGCGTTCAGCAGGGGTTCGGTGATATCCATCGGAAGGGAGGGACGTGACGTATAGGTTGTCGCCATCACCTGATAACCTTCCGTCGCGTCGTACCTCGGAAATAAAGGCCGACAGGCGTATGTGTGTCGGACCCTTTATCGTTAATGCAATACCGCGACGTCCGGTGTTTTCGCTGGCGGCTGTGTAAGGTAGAAAGCCGGTGTTCGTTCGGCGAAGAGAGGCCACCCGATCGCTTCCCTTTCCTGTACGCATACCCGCACCCAGCACGAGACCCTGACCGAATTGCGCCTGAAAGTCACCCACAACCAGGTTGACAAGCCTTCCCTTCCCGCTGAGTTGCGCGTGTGCCGACAAATAGTCAAATCCATATTGCCGATCGCTCGGCCGGAACAGCATAGGTTCCCCGGCATCTTTTTCACCTGTAAGGCCAAAACTGAATTCGCCGGGAAGGGCGGAACGGAATCGGAGCACCGACTTGTATGGGGAACCTGCGAAATCGTTTTTCCGAACTTGAAGATTGCGTTCGATACGGAGGAGCCAGTAACTGTGTCCGGGGGAATGGCCTAAGGCATAAGGATCGCGAATCGCGACAAAGGGAAGGAGGGAAGCAATGAGGTTAACGTCCCAGTCCGGAATCACCTGAAGTTCGTGGATATCGATCAGCGGGCCTGCTGTTGCCCGGTACGTCAGGAAGCTTTCAATCTGTTGATCGCTAAGGAGGTTAAGGCTTTCAAGGGTTGCGCGATCAGCCTTGTTGAGGTCGATGCGATGGGCTATCGCCTGCACGAGCTGCTCGTACCACCCCTCAGGGTCTTCGTCATCTTCGATAACGGGAAGCATGTCATCGACGAGGGGCTCTATATCCGCATCTGTATACGTCGGCTGTGCGTGGGCTGTGACGCAGAAGGTTGTCAGGATGAGGAGACACAATTTCATTTCTTCCGGAAGAAGAGTTGAACCGTGGCCTGGTGGGCGACATAATACTGGCTGTTGAGCTGCAGGGCGTAGTCGATCCGCAGCCTTGCCGCGGTGAAACCTGTACCGAAGAATGCGTTGTCGGGATTTAGCTGGAACCCGGTTCGGAAGGCGACCTTGTCCAGGAAGCGATATTCCATTCCCGTTCTTATCATTGACGGAAATCCGGCTTCTTTTTCTATCTCGGCGGTGAGGTGCATCTTGTCGGGGGTGACCCATGCGATGCCGGCGGCCATTCGTGCGGGAAGACGCTCGCCCCAGGCTTCATCGATGAGGGGTTGGTTGATGTGAAGGATATGCGCACCCACCCGAAATCCGGGAACCAGTTCCGCGATGCCACCGAACCCGGCGCTTATCGCCATGCGTGTACCGGCTCCATCCGCGCGGTATTGAACGTAGTTCAGCCGCACTCCCAGCGACGCCAGTCCGACTTCGTGGGCAGCTCCCATCGTGACGACGTGTTCGTTGTAGAGGTCGTCACCGAAGCGGAAGATGCCAAGCCCGGTTCGAAGGGAACCCACGGGTACAGCGATGGCCGCAGCCATGCGGTTCATAAACGCAAGGGAGGGAATTGAGTGAAGGGAGACCGCGGAGGCCGGTGCATTCACTTCGGAGAGCCCTGCGATGTTGTTATGGATGGCCCAGACGTCGGATAGACATGTCGACGCGTTTCCGAGGCCCATGGAGCGCGCTCCCATGTTTATCGATGCACTTTGAGCAAAAGCATGGGATGCCACCACGCCTATCAAGAGATATAACGACGCGGTTTTGATCACAGAGAGGGTTGGTTGGGCTCAAGTTACACCTCTCGATCCTTTGACCCAAAAATGAGGGTGTAAGGAAATCCGGATCTCTTAAAATTCGCGCTTGACGTGGAAAAAGATGCCGTGTTCGCCTTCGGCATTGATGGAATACTCAAACCGAAGGACCATATCATAGAACCCGACTACGTCGAGTCCAAGTCCGGTGCCCGCGAGGAGCTTGTCCGACAGCGATGTGTTGATGTTGCGGACCTCGTAGTAAGGGTAATTACGGACGTAGCCCAGGTCGGCGTACGTCTTCAGGTAGACCGAAATGGGGATGTGACGAAACTGGCGAATGGGCATTGAAGCCCAATGATAATCACGGTGAAATATCCTCTTCTTGAGCGTTGTTTTGTTAAGCAAATACCAGGGACCTTCGATGATATACAGCTCGTAGCCGCGGACGAACTGACGGTTATGACCGAGGACACCGTAGTTTACATAAGGTACATCGCGGGGAGTGCTGAAATAGCCGATGGAGTTGTTCGACAGATACCAGTTCTTCTTCAGGTCCATGTATCGCGAATAGAGCAAGCTGGTCTCCAGACTTTGCAGTTCATCACTGATGCCGATACCATTGTGGCCGATAAAGTAGATAAACTGATATCCATTCAGAGGATAAGCGCCTACGTCGCGATGGTCGGCGTTGAACTGATAGGATATCGACGGGTAGGCTTGCGTGAGCAGCTCGCCATTGATGTAGTTAGCATTTGAATCGATGACAATGTCGCTGACCCGAATATGTCGGTATCCTACACTGAATTGGTGAGTTTTATAAAACGATTTTCGATAACTATAGGTGAGCGAGCCACTGGTTTGGTAGCGAAGGATCCTATCCGCTTCTGCAAAAACGTATTTGTGATCTTCTGTCTGAACGACCAGGTTCTTCGCTTCCTTGTAGTCGATGTCGATCGTTAGTCCATGCCTTTGTTGTTTGTCGATAAAAGGGAACCGGTACAGGAGATCGAACTTGCGCTGGTAACCAAACTGCGCTGTGAGACGGAGTGTTTCATTGCGACCGCGCATATTGAACTGATACAGTCGCATCCCGTAGTTTACGCGCTTCAGGTCGTGATTGTAAGTGTGCCACCACTCGTTGAAGTTGCGGTCTGACAACTCAAAGATGGGTGAAGGGAATGTGTACCATCGCTCATTGACATCGATGATAAGATCAACCTTGTTGTCGTACACCTCCATCGAACGAATCTCGACCGTGTTAAAGAGGCGGGTGTTGATGAGTTTTTTCCGGTCGATCTCCAGGACATCGGGCAGGTCACGGTTGAAAAAGATGTCGCCCTTGCGGATGCTGAGTTCGCGAAGAATGATCTGATCGCGGGTCAGGCGATTCCCGATAATAAAGATACGGTTGATCTCGACAAACCTCCCCAGGCTGTCGCGTCGTACGGCTTTGCTCATCAGCGAATGCTGTGTGCTGTCATACGAAAATGAGGGATGAGTTTCCTTTACACCCGTCTGAGCCGCTGCCTTCCAGGCGGTCAGGAACCATACACTCAACAACACATACCGCAGAAACACATTCATGTACGATCGGGACAAGTTCGAAGCTGCCAGAGGCAGTCTTACGAATTTACTGTATTTTTTTCAGCGTCGCGCTTTTCATACCTGTACGAGTAAAGGAGGACGAATATTCCGGCGATCACCAGGGGAATGCTGAGAATCTGTCCCATATTGAGCACCATGCCTTCTTCGAAAGGAACCTGATTCTCCTTCAGGAATTCGTAAAAGAATCGCAGGCCGAAGCACACGATCACGAAGATTCCGAACAATCTTCCGGGAGGAAGACTTGCTTTGTAGCGACGCCAGATCAGAAATAAGAGGATAAACAGGGCTATACAGGATGCCGATTCGTAGAGCTGCGCGGGATGTCGCGCGATACCCAGTATATTGATCCGCGCGGCTACTGTCCCATCATCTTGCTTCGCAATAGAATAATCGAGCGGGTGTTCTCCTTCGTCAAAAAATTCGTGGAGTCGGTTTGAAATAAGATCGTTTACGGGATATTCGACCATATACCGGGCCTGTTCCTCCGATACACCCCTGCGGAAGAACAGGTAGACCGAAATCGGCACACGACCCTTCTCACCGGTAATGTTTACGGTGTCGGGGCGTTTCCGATAGGTGATCTCCTGAATCTGATCGCCGGGATCGAACCGGTCTTTCTCCAGCGCTTCCGTCAGCGGGTTCGCAAATACAACGCCGATAGGAGAATCGGTAGGAACGCCGATGATCTCGGAGTTGAAGTAGTTGCCCATACGGATGAAGGCGCCGGTAAGGGCGACCAGGATAACGATGCGGTCGACCACACGGAGGAAGTCCTGTCCCGGCTTTTTCTTTCGGTGGTACAACCAGAGTGCTGTCAGTATACCAATGGCTGCTCCGTGGCTGGCCAGTCCCTGCAGTCCGGTAAAGCGAAAGGGTGAAAATTCGAAAGGCAGAAAGACACCGAGCGGGTCCTCCCAGAATATCTCGGGTTGATAGAAAATAACGTGGCCGAGGCGGGCGCCGAGAATGGTTGCCACGACCATGTAAATCGTCAGGGTATCCACGTCCGATTCGGGTTTCCCTTCTTTTCTGTACATATAGTACAGGATTTGCTGGCTGATAAGGAAGCCCAGGGCGAAGAGCAGCCCATACCAGCGCAGCTCAAAGCTGCCCAGAGAAAAGATCTCGGGACTTCCGTTCCAGATAATGAAATTGATTAAGGCCATAAGGACAAATATAGCAGGTGCTGTCAATTACCCCTCGGCAGAATGCCTTTTTATCGGGAACGACACTTATTTGAGAGCTTCCAGTTCTTGTGCGAATCCCGATGACAAAATCGGGAAGCGGCACCAGCTTCGTGGGTCTACGTTGAATTCGTCGAGGTGGAAGGAGGGGGCCAATCGCTCGCGTTTCCACTGATTCCGACTCCACAGGGTGAAAAATTTGCGGACAAAGGCAACGCGCGCCTCCCGGGTATAGACATCGGGCAGGGCGTCAAGCACCTCCTGCGGCGGGCGTCGTTCGTAAATGGCCAGGCGTTCGATTTGGGCAAGCACGGGATACGGCATGAGGTCGGACTCATCCGTTTGGTTCTGGTCGGGTGGCCGAAGCTCCGCTGTCGGTTGCAGGGCATTGACCTGTCGAAGTCCGCTGTGGCCGAGTGTCTGTTCCGCCCATTTCAGCCACTGTAGCACAAATGTCTTCGTCAGGCCTGCGATAGGGGCCAAACTGCCGCTGGTATCGCCGTCCATCGTCGCGTAGCCCACATCGCCTTCGCTGCGATTTGATGTTGTCAGGAGGACGGCGTTTTTTACATTGGCGAGCATCCAGATAATCGGGGAGCGCGCCCGTGCCTGAATGTTTTGCAGTGTTATATCATCTCTTTCCCATGACAACTGGCGACCGATGGCGCGTTCAAGGGTGGTTGTGTATGTGTCAACAGGGTCGTCGATGTTCCAGGCGTGAAAACCTGCGCCGAGGCTTTCAGCAAGGCTTTGTGCGGCTGCCAAGGTTTGTTGTGACGAGTTTTTGGTAGCCTGATACGCGCAGGTCAATACCATTCCGACCGCTTTGCGCCAATCGTTGTTCACCTGACGGATGTCCAGCGAAAGGGCCTCGCAAAACTTCTCCCATCCCAGCGCCGCAGAGGCCCGCCGTACCATTTCGGCGACGATGACGGCGCACATACTGGAGTCGGCTCCCCCGCTCAGGGAAAGAACATAGCCGCGCGCGCGGCTTTTGCGCATATAGTCGAATAACGCCAGCGCTACAGCCTGCGCGACTTCTTCGTTGACGTCTTTGTTGTCGTTCGATGGCTGCACACGTGTTGCTCCGGGATTGTCGAAGTCGAATGTACAGGATACCACGTGGTAATCTCCGAACACAAGGCGTCGACCCACCACGACGAGTTCGCCGTTTTGTCCGGCTACAATATCGCCGTCGTAAATCATGCGACCGGCTTCATTGCCGAGAAGGTTTACGAAGAGGTAGGCACATCCGAAGGCCTTGGAGCCTTCGCGGACGACCTCCTGTTCCCGAAGGAGTGATTTGCCCATGGCAAAATGACTGGCGCTTGGGTTGAGGATGAGTTGTACACCGCGCTCGGCGAGTCGATAGCCCGGGCGGTCCTGTTTTCGCCAGGCGTCTTCACAGATTTCAAATCCGAACTTGATGCCTTCGGTAGTGTAGACCAGGTCTCCGACTTCGAAAGAATCATCCTTGCGCTTGCATGGCGCTGTTTTTCCGGATGGCCAGGGGTCAAACCAGCGGGGTTCATAGTGTACGCCATCGCGGGCGAGAAATTGTTTGAGGGTCACTCCGAGAATTTTGTTATCGCGGATCACGCAAACGCCGTTGTAGGTTTTGTCTTCGTAGCGGAAGGGCAGGCCAACCGCTATGGTAATGTTATGGCTATAGCGTCTGATTGTGGTGAGTTCTTCCCAAGCGCGGTCGGCGACCCAGGGGTGCAGGAAAAGATCTTCGCAGCCGTAGCCCGTGATGCTCAGCTCGGGAAAACACACAATACGGGCACCCTGCCTGCGCGCTTCTTCAATAGCGTCTACGATATGGCGCGTATTGTTTTGCCAGTCGAGTGGTGTTTGGTTTACAGTGGCGCCTGCGATGAGCATGGGTCGTGAATCGTGAATCGTGAGTCGTGAGTTCTCTTTACCTCCTCCTCTGGTGTCATCCGGGGGCACTCCCTCCACTTCGTTCGGGAGGCAGGCTTCAACACTTTTCAATCTCCAACATTTCGCACGTTTTCAGCGCGGCGTCTTGTTCGGCTTTTTTCTTGCTGTTGCCGTAACCGGTGCCTTTAGGCTCGTTGTCGACGATGACTTGTGCGGTAAATTCTTTATGGTTCTTGGCTTTCTTGACGTTGACAATTTCGAAGCGCACTTCGTGACCTTCGCGCTGGGCCCATTCGATGACCTTGCTTTTGAAGTTGGGGTTTGAGTTGACCAGTTCTTCGAGGTCGTAATTGGGAACGATCATTTTGTCGATCACAAACTTTCGTGTGCGGAGGTATCCTTTGTCGAGGTAAATGGCTCCGACAATTGCTTCCAGCGTATTTCCCAGGATAACCTGTTGAAGATGGGTGTTCTTGCTGTCGAATTGAACGATGTTTCCGACGCCTATTTTGCGCGCCAGTAGATTGAGGGCTTCGCGGTTGACGATGCGCGAGCGGATTTCAGTCAGAAAGCCTTCTGGTTTAAAGGGAAACTTCTTGAAAAGATAATCGGCGACAGCCGCTCCGAGGATAGCATCACCGAGATACTCGAGACGTTCGTTCGATTCTTTGAGGCCGTGTTTATTTTCAGCGGCGATCGAGCTGTGAATGGTCGCAAGCCGATATAGTTCGAGGTTTGACGGCGTCAGTCCAGCGATGTTCTGAATGGCGCGAATCAGCTGCTGATCATTCTTTGTTTTTCCTTTTTTAAGGATTCTCCAAACCAAGCGATGACAACTTTGGGACTACAGGTTGCGAATTTAGCAATTAAATCCAATGGTACAGCTGCCCACGGCAAAACCGCGCGGTATCGGGGCCTGGTCAGAGGTCCGATAGCTAAATTTTACGGAGGAGGATTGAAAAGTTATGGCCTCCAAAGCCGAAGGTATTGCTGAGCGCTACCTTGACTTCGCGCTGCTGAGCCTCGTTAAAGGTCATATTCAGTCGCGGATCAAGGTCCGGGTCGTCGTCGAAGTGGTTAATGGTAGGGGGTACCACCGATTGATTCAGAGCCATCAGGCAGGCGATGCTTTCGATGGCACCGGCGGCACCGAGAAGGTGTCCGGTCATCGACTTTGTCGAGCTGATGTTCATCTTGTAGGCGTGATCCCCGAAAACATGCTGGATAGCCTTGATTTCACCAATATCACCCAGCGGCGTTGAGGTACCATGAGTGTTGATGTAATCCACTTCTTCGGGGCTGATTCCCGCTTCGTCGAGGGCATTCTTCATAACCTGAATGATTCCCAGACCATCGGGATGCGGCGCCGTGATATGGTAAGCGTCGGAGGACATGCCTCCTCCGATTATCTCACCATATATTTTTGCGCCTCTCTTTTTTGCGTGTTCGTATTCTTCAAGAATGAGTGCACCGGCACCTTCGCCGAGGACAAAACCATCGCGGTTTTTGTCGTAGGGGCGTGAGGCCGTTTCAGGTGAATCATTTCTTTCTGATAATGCTTTGAGCGCATTGAAACCGCCGACACCCGCTTCACATACGGCTGCCTCCGATCCACCAGACACAATGATATCTGCCTTTCCGAGACGCAGGAAAGTGTAGGCATCATAAAGTGCATTGGTCGACGAAGCGCAAGCCGATACCGTAACATAGTTCGGACCCCGAAAACCGTATTTTATAGAGATGTGCCCCGCGCTCAAATCGGGAATCATCTTGGGAATAAAGAATGGATTAAATCTCGGAGTCCCGTCGCCTTTAGCGTAGCTTTTGACTTCTTCCTGAAAAGTGAGCAGTCCACCAATTCCAGAGCCCCAGATCACGCCAACCCGGTCGGGGTTAAGCTGGTCCAGAGGCAAACCTGCGTCTTTGACAGCCTCGTCGACAGCCACCATTGCGTATTGAGCAAAAGGGTCCATCTTACGGGCTTCTTTCCGGTCAATGAAATTGCCTACGTCGAAGTTCTTGACTTCGCAGGCGAATTTTGTCTTGAACTGGGTGGGATCAAAGCGTGTAATCGGTGCGGCGCCACTAACTCCGCGTTGTAGTCCCTGCCAGTATTCCTGTAGGGTATTTCCGATCGGGGTGAGTGCACCAAGTCCAGTAACGACTACTCGCTTTAAAGTCATGAGTTAAGGTATGTGAATGTAGAAAGGCGGTAATCAAATTATTTCTTCACGTTTTGCTCCAGGTAGGAGATGGCCTGGCCGACAGTAGAGATATTTTCAGCCTGATCATCGGGAATGGAGATATTGAATTCTTTCTCAAACTCCATGATGAGCTCAACAGTATCGAGAGAGTCAGCGCCCAGATCGTTGGTGAAGCTAGCCTCGGGTGTCACCTCAGACTCTTCAACACCAAGCTTTTCGATGATGATCTGTTTTACTTTTTGTGCAATTTCAGACATGTTTTTCTTGTTTAGTGATTTAAAAATCTCTGCAAAGAAAGAGATTTACGGCAATATTGTCAAACTTTTTTGAATAGGCCAAAATGGCGTGAAATCGCGTATCCTGAGCGAAAAATGAAGAAAAGCAAACTGATAATCGACTATGAATTTGACTTCTCGCTTTGGGGAATAACCACCTCTGCCCGCGGTTATAAACTCGCGTGGGACATTAATCGGCTTCTGGACGTCCGCCTGGTCAGACAACCCGATCTCGTGGTAGGCTTCCGTAATAGCGAGGATAAGAGCTTTGCCTACTACGCTTATGAGACAACCCTCAATCGATTGAAACTCTTCAAAAACAGACCGACCGACGGTGACCCCGGAAAGTATTTCCTAATACCTGAATTTCCTCACTTTGATTTCATAATTTTGGCGGCCATGGAAGAACATTACGCCGAAAATCTGGTCGATACGCTGCGTTCCATACCCGCTGTGGAACTGGTTGCTTCCATCCCCATGGAAGGATTGAAATCCAAGTCGAACTTCGTCTTTTGAACCTTCATGGTCTTTGCCAAGTTTCTTACCCAACTCCTATATAATCTTATATCCCGTACCTATGTTTGAGAAGTCTTCATTCAACAAAACCAAAATCGTTGCTACGGTAGGTCCCGCCTCCAGTTCAAAAGATACATTGCGGACGCTTATTCGTGAAGGCGTTGACGTCTTCAGACTCAACTTCTCCCACGGAACGCACGAAGATCACCTTAAGGTTATTCAGAATGTTCGGGAATTGAATGCGGAGCTGGGAACGACGGTATCCCTTCTGCAAGACCTGCAAGGCCCTAAAATCCGCGTCCAGGAAGTACAACCGGATACAATTATCGAAAAAGGCCAGGAATTGCTGATCACAACCAAGCAACTCCTCGGAAACAAGGACGTTGTGAGCACATCTTACCTGGCGCTTCCAAAAGACGTTAAATATGGGGATACCATTCTTGTCGACGACGGCAAGATCGAACTCAAGGTTAAGGAAGTCCGCGAGACAGAAGTGGTTACGGAAGTCGTTTACGGCGGACCCCTTAAGTCGCGCAAAGGAATAAATCTCCCCTTTACTAAGGTGTCAGCCCCTTCGCTGACGGAAAAAGATCTCGCCGACCTCGAGTTTGGAATTGAACACAAAGTCGACTGGATTGCCCTTTCTTTTGTTCGTCGCGCCTCCGATATCCGCGAACTGCGAGATATCCTCGATTCGCGTGAGTCGGAATGCCGGATCGTCGCCAAAATCGAAAAACCGGAAGCACTGAATAATATAGACGAAATTATCTCGGCTACTGACGCCGTAATGGTAGCTCGCGGTGACCTCGGTGTGGAAATATGGCTTGAAGAAGTGCCGATGGTCCAGAAAATGCTCGTCGAGAAGTGCAATCGCGCCGGAAAACCGGTCATCGTCGCTACGCAGATGATGGAAAGCATGATCGAAAATCCGCGCCCCACCCGCGCAGAAACGAACGACGTCGCCAACGCTGTCATGGACGGCGCCGATGCCCTCATGCTTTCGGCGGAAACAGCAGCCGGAAAATATCCGATCGAAGTTATTCGCTCGATGGTGAGAACCATCGCCTCAGTCGAAAAGAACCCCAATATCTACTTCCGTTTCCGCGAAGTAAACCCCGATGCACAAACATTCCTGAGCGACAGCCTCGTCCTGGCGGCTTGTAAACTCGCTAAAGATGTAGGGGCTAAAGCGATCGTAGGAATGACTGCCTCGGGATATACCGCCTTTAAATCATCTTCGCATCGTCCCAACGCCGACATCTTTGTCTTTACGGGGAATAAGTCGCTTATCAACAAGGTGAGCCTGGTGTGGGGAACCCGCGCCTATCACTACGACAAGAGCGATACAACCGATTCTACCATCTCCGATGTGGAACAAATCCTCAAGAAGGAAGGCCATGTCCAGACCGGCGATGTGTTCATCTTCCTCGCTTCAATGCCTATCCACGAACGGGCAAGGACAAATTCGCTTAAGATTCATGTGGTGAAGTAGTGGGGAAGTGTTAGAGGTGGCCGAATCAGTTGCTTTGAGGAAGCAAGGGTTCGGCCATCACGACTTCTTCCCGTTCAACTACAACGGCTCCGGCGGGGTCGCCTTTGCGCTTGCGAACAAACTTGCGGGGGGTGACGATCACGGGACAAAGAGACTCGGTTTTTCGCTTTGAATTATAGGCAGCGAGGGAGGCGGCGTAAGCGATCACGTCTTTCGGGTAACTCTTGCCTGCCTGGTGCTTGATCAGGACGTGCGACCCGGTCACATCCTTGGCGTGTAGCCACAGATCTTCCTTGTATCCGTATTTAAACGTTAGGATGTCATTGCCCTGTGCGTGCTTGCCGACCAGAATGCGAAAGCCCTGGTGAAAAAACTCAAAAAAAGGTAACGATTCATTCTCGCGGGGTGCCAACATCGGACGCAGTTCAGCCTGAAGGGCACGTAATGCTTTTAGATCGGTTGCAGCCTCCACCTCCTGTATCTTGCGCTGCCATCGGGCCATCTCTTCCTCCTTGTTCCGGATCGACGACTGCACACGCTCTACCTCAATTTGCCGGTTTCGCGCTTTTCGATAGAATACCTCAGCGTTCTTTTGCGGCGAGAGGTCTTTTCGCAGTCGTATTTTTTCCGGTCGTTGATCAGCATAGAAATTTTCAAGCGTAACGGTTTCGGCTCCCGCAGGAATATTGTGCAGGTTAGCCATGATGAGATCAGCCCACTGGCGATACGGGTCATCTTCAGTAAGAGCTTTCAGGTGCAATTCGTTTTTCTGGCAGTAGTTCCGCCCGGCTTCCAATCGCGCGTACAACTGTGTGAGTAATGATTTTTTTTCCTTACTAAAAGCGTAATCGTGGACGAATGCGTGATAAAACGCCTGCGCGGCATCAACGGGATTGCTATGTGTCTCCAGAACTTCGCCGAACTTCACGAGCGAAAGCACGGGCTTCCCGTCGAGCAGCGTGATATAGAAGACAGGGTTGTTCAGGGTGTCGATCAGCGCGGAAAATTCGCGCCACTGATCCTGCGCCGTCTTCTCAAAGAAGCCCCGTTCCTGCAGGTAGCGCCATATCACCTTTCCGAACGTGAAGTACGTAGCTTTGAGATTTTCACGTGCCGCCAGGAAGGCGGCTTCGCTCCAGTCGATATCGCGATGAAGTTCGTCAGGCACGAGTTGAAAATCCTGCGACAGCTTTTTACGGAAAATGTCGGCTACACGCCCGCCCTCTACAACTGCGATATTCGTACGGTTACCATGCATCTTGAAGAGAAGCGTGTGTTCTTCCGACAAGTCGAGGCTGAAGCTGCGCTCATTGCGAAACTGCGTGGTGCCGACAACCTTGCGACCAACAATCGATGGGAACAAATCGACGCTATTGCGACGGGCCCGCTGGAAAGCGGAAGGAAAAGAGAGGCAGCTTAGTTCGGGCAGCAGGTTTGCCCTCAGGTAAAACGATTCACGCCCGATTTCAAACCGAACGATAAGCTCGTCTTTGCTTTGGGAAAAGCATTCGGAGATGACAGCCCCCTGGAGGCGTGCGGCGAGTGCAGCACTGAGTTGACGCAGGAAGAAGTAGTTGTTATGCATGGTGGCTCGTCAGCGGCTTACCTGACACGCTGGGTGTCGAGTTGAAGTCCGTCGAAAGCCAAAGATACATGATCGGGAAGTTCTTTTTCTACCTCGGCATGCAATCCCATTCTATGGCTGACATGCGTGAAGTAGGTCTTTCGCGCGCCAATGGTTTCGACCATCTGCAACGCCTCGTCGAGGTTGAAGTGGGAGATGTGTTGCTCGCGCTGCAGGGCGTTGAGCACGAGTATGTCGGTGCCCTTTAGTTTTGCGATTGTTTCCGGTGGGATGTAGTTGGCATCCGTGATATAACTGAAGCTTCCAATGCGAAATCCCAGCACGGGCAGACGCAGGTGCATGACCGGCAGCGGCGTAATATCGATGCCGTTTACGTTAAATGGCTGGGTGTCGATCGTGCGGAGGTCGAGGCGGGGGATTCCGGGATAGTATTCGCCTGTAAACGCGTAAGCATACTCGCGCCGTAGCTGGTCGAGCACATCCGTTGTGGCGTACACCGGCATGTCCATTTCGTGCATGAAGTTGTATGCGCGTACGTCGTCAAGTCCCGCGGTGTGGTCGCGATGCGCGTGGGTAAAAAGAACCGCATCAATACGATTAACCTGTTCGCGCAGCATCTGCTGGCGGAAGTCGGGTCCGGTATCGATAATCAGGCACTGCCCGCCAACTTCAATAAGCACTGAGGTTCGCAGGCGTTTGTCGCGGTAGTCAAGGGAGCGGCATACGGTGCAGGTGCAGCCGATGACGGGCACGCCCTGAGAAGTACCGGTGCCCAGGAACGTTACTTTCAAGCGGCTTCAGATTGTTGCGAAATCTCTTGATAAAGCTTGAGACTTTTCTCGGTGAATCGGCTGGTGTCCAGAGTGAGGGACCTCAAGATCTCGTACAGGGCGTTGATCTTGCCTTCCATCGTATAGAATTTGTTGATAATGATGATCTTTTGGTCTTTCAGAACACAGTAGCCGGATTTGAAATTACCTTTCTCATAGCGCAGGGTGTAGTCTGATTCAGCGATCAGATCCTCCATTTTCGTAAGAAAGTGATTGGTGTACTTGATCATAGCTCTGAAGTGGTTCTGACAAAGATACACCATATTTGGGATTTATGTTCCGCCGCACAGCCGGTAAAACTGTATATTGGCACGGCATGCCAGAAAAGAAACTGATTGTTGTCGCGGGCCCGACGGCAGTGGGGAAAACGGCTGTGGCGATTCGCCTGGCCGAACGGTATGAAACTTCGGTAATCTCGGCCGACTCCCGGCAGTTTTACCGGGAAATGAACATTGGTACCGCCAAACCTTCGCAGGAGGAGCTGGCGCGTGTCCCACACCATTTTGTCAACTCGCACAGCATCGCTGACGACTACGACGCGGCGACGTACGCGGCTGATGTCGATAATCTCCTGCCTGAACTGTTTCAGAAGAAAGACTACGTCCTGATGTGTGGCGGATCGGGCCTCTATATCAAAGCGGTGTGCGAAGGTTTTGATGACATGCCCGATGTCCCGGAGGAAATCAGGCAAAACCTGATTGCCGCCTTCGAAGAGCATGGCATCGGCTGGCTTCAGGAGAAAATGCGCGAGCTTGATCCCGAGGCCTTTGCGGTTCTGGATCAACAGAATCCGCATAGGCTTATTCGCGCGCTGGAGGTTCGGATCGCCTCCGGACGGTCTATCCTTTCGTTTCGCACTCATCAACGTCGCCAGCACCCGTTCACCATAAAGAAGATAGCGCTTGCGTTACCCCGGGAAGAGTTGTATGCGCGTATCGACCTGCGCATGGACAAGATGATTGAGACGGGATTATTTGAAGAAGCGCGTTCATTGTACAAGTGGCGTGAAAAGAACGCACTGCAAACGGTAGGATATCAGGAGATTTTCGACATGATGGATGGTTTGTACAACGAGGAGGAATGCATCCGGCTGCTGAAACGCAACTCCAGACGTTATGCTAAACGACAGCTTACCTGGTTTCGCCGGGATACGGAATTTGCCTGGTTTCACCCCGACGATATTCCCGGGATGATAACCTATATTGAAGCGCCATGAAGAAAGTGCTGATCATCACCTATTACTGGCCGCCAAGTGGAGGAAGTGGCGTGCAGCGATGGCTCAAGTTTGTCAAGTACCTCCCTTCATTCGGATGGGAACCCCATGTCTTTACGCCGGAAAACCCAACGTTTGGTTTGATTGATCCTTCGCTTGAGGCCGACGTTCCCACCGAAGCTGAAGTGATTCGTTTTCCTATTTGGGAACCTTACCAATTGTTTTTCGGTGTCGCGAAGCTCTTCGGAAGAAAGCCGGAAGCAACCCCCACGGCACTGGTTCCCTCCGGACGCAAAACGTTATTTCAGCGTTTGAGCACGTGGATCCGCGGCAACTTTTTTGTTCCGGATCCCCGCCGTTTCTGGATTCGCCCCGCCACTGAATTTCTTGCGGATTATATCGCGCGTAACGCGGTGACTACTGTAATTACGACGGGACCCCCGCACAGTATTCACCTCATAGGTCTCCGGCTTAAGAAAAAACATCCCCAACTGCGTTGGCTCGCCGACTTCCGCGACCCTTGGTCGGAATGGGGAATGTGGGATAGCCTGAACGTTTCGAAGCCGGTGAGGCGTATCCATCGCCGTCTTGAGGCACAGGTACTTTTCCATGCCGATGATATCCTGACCATTACCCCGTTCTATGTTCGGCAGTTCGAAAGGCTTTCCGGTCGCAGGGTGCATTTGCTAACTAACGGTTTTGATGAAGATGATTTCAAAGACGTCAGTATAGTTCGTGGCAAAAAGTTTGTGATACGGCACGTCGGTATTGTCAATGAGAAATGCGATCCCCGACCTTTTATGCTTGCGCTGGAGACACTAATGGAACGGGACAGTGCTTTCGCGGGCGATGTGGCTGTGGAATTTATCGGCGAAGTCCACCCCGATTTTCGGTCGTTTGTGGCTGAACACCCGCGTCTTTCAGCAGTGACAGCCTTCATAGGCAGTATTCCACACCGTGAGCTCTTGAAGTGCTATGGCACGTCGGCGCTGCTTCTCCTGGTATTGACGGGGTACAAGGATGCGGAAGGATTTCTCCCGGGCAAGCTGTTCGAGTATCTCGCGACCGGCCTTCCGGTACTCGGTGTCGGCCCGGTGGCAGGTGATGCGGGTATTGTGTTGAAGGAGTCAGGCGCTGGTCAGATGTGTGCCGGAGATGATTCTTTCGGCATACAGGAGGTGCTCGCAGCCCGGTACCGCGACTGGAAGCAGGGCGCCGTTGATCGCGAACGGAGTGCAATTGCCCACTTCTCGCGCAGAGCGATTACGGAGCGACTTGTAGCCTTACTTGAAAATCGTTCAGGGGCGGCACTTAACGAAGAACGCCATTAACCACTTCGTTGAAGATTACTTCGTTTTTCTCCGCGTTCAGGTCATTGGCAGCGATCGCTGAATTTTCCTTGAAGCGCGCCACATCGTCGGCGGTGAGAGCGTTTAGTTTCGCGGCCAGGCTCTTCGGATGGAAGTCGGTGGCCACCACACCGTTCCGATATGAGTTGACGACGGATGCCATTTCCGGAGTCGGACCGATCGCTATGCCGAGTCGCGCCTGGATAAAGTCGAAGAGTTTATTGGGTAGTGTGTGGGTGTAGTTGAAGTTGACGGGAGGTAACAGAAAAACGCCCATATCGTACGCATTGATTGTAGCAACGATCTGGTCGCTTTTTACCGGTTGACGAATGCGAATACGCGGATGAGCTTCTGCCCGCATTTTAAAGTTGTTGATATACTGACGGGTACGCGACGAGGCGAAATCGGAGATCATGAGAAAAAGATCGAGATGAAACCGTTCATCGAGATAAGCCATCATGTCGATCAGGAGTTCAAGTTGCCGGGAAGGGTTGGCTATGCCGTGGTAAACGAGACGGATAGCGCCTTCGCGAAGGGGCGATGGCTCGATCGGACTGTAGCGCGTTGCATTGGTAATAATGGTAGGGCGGACGGCGAAGTTTCGGTGATATTCCTCGGCCAATCCCTTTCCGACCGTTAACATCGCTGAAACTTTTGGGATATACTGACGACACAGGTGGATATAAAAAGGCTGGAAGAACGTTCGCCACACGAGGCTGTTCTCAAAGTGTCGCGGCGCATATTCATGGGCGTCGAAGATCACGGGGGCTCCCTGACTGAGCCTGAAGGCGAGGGGGAGCGTATCGATGTCGTTGGCGACAATCAAGTCAAACGGTCCCGTCAGGGATGTTTCCAGGTGTTGATAATTATGGAAGAGTCTATAAGCCGTCGGGTAGCGGCGAAGCAGGAGTGCGCTGGCTAGCAGTGCTTTCCTCACTGGGGTGAGCTTTGTTTGACTGACCTTTACGAACGTTACTCCGGGGATGGGATCGGCGTCGAAGCAAACCGCCGTTACGGCAAAGTTTTTTCGCAGCCAGTGTACCTGGCGCATTACGCGTGCGTCGTGACGCAGATTGCTGAAGACAAGAATGAGGACTGATTTCATTCGTTACAATATTACAACATTACGGGACTGCTTGGGTTTGGGTCAAAACGATTATTTTGCAGGTTAACGGATGGGTTTGCGCATAAGTAAGCACTTTCTGAAGAGTTCGGTGATGTACACCGTGGCGGGCTCGCTGCCGATGGCGAGTGCGCTGGTTCTATTGCCCTTCTACGTGGCTCATCTTTCGACCGCCGATTTTGGCGCTCTGTCGATCTACTTCGCCTTTTCCTATTTCATTCAACTGCTCACTACTTACAGTTTTGATACCTCTCTATATATCCATTACCACGAGTTCAAAAGCGACCGTCTTCGTCTCGCATCCTTTACGAGTTCGGCGTTTCTTTTTATGCTCGGGATCGGCGCATGCGTAGGTTTTCTCTTTTTTGTTTCCGGCGATTTACTGTTCAGGCATGTGTTTGTAGAGCAGTCGATCGCTTTCCGACCGTATGGAGTGATGGCCGCCGTAACAGGAATATTTCAAGCGCTGTTTAAAGTTCACGGCAATCTTCTTCAGACGCGTGAGAAACCGGAGATATATTTTTGGTCGTATTTGTCCTCGTTCACCATTATTGCATCCGCCACGATCGCCGGGCTTTATTTATTCCCCCAAACGCTGATGGGGCCCGTGGGAGGACGGATGCTTGCAGCTGTTTTTTCAGGAGGGTGGGCTCTTGCAAGAATATTCCGGGAGTTTGGTGTGCATTTCGATCTGCCCCTTCTCCGTCAGTCGTTCCGCTTCAATTTCTTCACATTCCTGTACCAGTTTTTTCAGTGGGTGATCAACTACTTTGATCGTTTCTTTATGGTGTTTTTTCTTCCTCTGGGACTGGTTGGGGTCTATGACTTTGCGTTCAAGTGTTTGCTCGTTCTGGAGTTTGTCGTTAACGGACTCCATAATTCATTCTACCCCAAGGTCGTCCAGACAATTTCGGTGCAGGAAGAAAAGAGGTCGACATTGGAAGTGAACCGGTACTATTACGGACTGATTGCAGCAACACTGGTACTGGTGTTTGGGTGTATTTTAGCTTATCCGATATTGATCGATATTTTTATTAGTAAGGAGGAGTATCTCAGGGCGATTGACGTGGTACCCTTTATCGCACTGGTGTATATCTTCCGGGCTATCCGGCTCTTCTATTTGGCTCCTTACGGTATTTTAAAGTTTACGGAACCGCTGTCAGTCATTTATGTGATCATATCGGCCGTTAAGATTCTGATCATGTGGTTGACGATAGGGCAGTTCGGGCTTTACGGCGTAATAGCGGCCTCATTAGGGGCAGCGTTGTTGGAGGTGGTGATGCTTAAAGTCTTCCTCCGTCGCCGCTTCGTATTTCGGTATAATTTGTGGAAGGTCTGGGGCACCCCTATCGTTCTCTTTTTGATAGTTATTGCTGCAGAGCCTGTTTTAGGAAGCAGCGCTCCACAGATAGCGCATGCAGCGTACCTCGGCGTGTGTATCCTTTTGTTGGCATGGGTTTACAGGAATGAATGGAAGTTTTTCCTTCCCTCGAAGATGTTTCGCTGAAGGAATTTGACAGCAGTGTCATTATATATAATTTCGGATACTTAAATGATCCCTGTTACGAAACCGTTTTTGCCTCCGATCGAAGAGTATGAGCGCTATGTGCGTGACATCTGGAAGCGCAACTGGTTGACCAACAACGGTCCGTTGGTTAATGAACTTGAGCTCAAGCTGAAGGATTATCTCGGGGTTAAACACCTTTTGTTTGTAACCAATGGCACGGTAGCCATTCAGCTTGCTATTAAAGCACTCGGGCTGAAGGGCAAGATTCTCACGACTCCTTTTTCTTATGTGGCAACGACAAGCAGTGTGGTGTGGGAAGGCTGCGAGCCCGTTTTTGTCGATGTCGATCCCAGGACGGGTAACCTGGATCCGGAGCGTATTGAGGACAGGATTACGCCGGATACGTCAGCTATAGTGGCCACTCACGTGTATGGTAATCCCTGTCGGGTGAAGGAAATCGACGAGATTGCCCGTCGCCGGGGTCTTAAAGTCATATACGACGGTGCTCATGCCTTTGATGTAAAGATCGGAGGGGAGAGTGTTCTCAACTACGGAGATGTAAGTACTTGCAGTTTTCACGCGACCAAGTTATTTCACACCGTAGAGGGCGGAGGCTTGGTCACGCGTGACCCGGAGCTACTTAAACGAATGGCCTATTTGCGAAATTTCGGGCACGATGGCCCCGAGCGTTTTGCCGACTTGGGAATTAACGGCAAGAACTCCGAGTTTCATGCGGCGATGGGGTTGGCTAATCTGAAATACATCGCTGAAATAATCCGTCGTCGAAAAGAGCTTTGCGAGCACTACGATGAGGTTCTAAGGAACTTTCGTGCGTCCAAGCCGGTCATCGGAGCGGATGTTTCTTACAATTACGCCTACTATCCGCTGTTCTTTGAGGAGGCAGAACTGTTAAAAAAGGTTGTCGATGTTTTGAATCAACATTGGATCTATCCCAGACGCTATTTCTATCCGTCCCTTGAAGACTTGCCCTATGTCCATCGTACGAACGAGTGCCCCGTTGCAGATTCGGTCGCTCAGCGTGCACTGTGCGTGCCGTTGTATGATACGCTAACTCCGGAGGAAATAGATATGATCGGACGCCTTATGTTACGCGTGCAAAACAATTAGGTTATGATAGTGGTTGGTGCGAAAGGGTTAGCAAAGGAGTTGCTTCAGGTCTTTCACGACACAGGCCGACTCGAAGGATTGTATTTCTTCGATGATGTATCCGAAGATATAGAAGACAAGCTTTTTGACAGGTTTCCTGTCATTCGCAACCTGTCGGATGTCGAGAAGGTTTTTCAATCGCTTAAAGACAAATCCTTTGCTTTAGGCCTTGGCAATCCGCTGCTAAGGGCGCGAATGGCAAAGCGATTCCGGGAAGCCGGTGGCGAGCTTACCTCCGTTATCAGTCCCGACGCGCGTGTGGGAAGTTTTGGAACGGTGATAGGAGAGGGGACATGTATGCTGAGTGGCGCTGTTGTCACCAATGGGGTTTCTCTGGGGAAAGGCTGTCTGTTGAATCCTCACACCTCCGTTTCGCACGATAGTGTAGTTGGCGATTTCGTTGAGATGTCGCCCGGGGCGCGGATCACGGGACACGTTTTTGTTGGCTCCTATTCCTCCCTCGGGACGAATGCTGTCATTCTTCCGCGCGTTCGCGTAGGCATCAATGTCGTTGTCGGTGCAGGAGCAGTCGTTACAAAGGATGTTCCGGATAATTGTCTCGTGGCGGGTGTGCCGGCGAGAATCATCCGGGAACTCAACCCCCTTTCGTGAACCTCCTTTAAAATTCATAATGAATCTTCATATTGTCCCCGATAATAGCTTTATCAACCGATTTTACTCAAATCTTGAGGAGGCTGGCGTTCAGGGAAACAACCGGTTGGTGGTACGTACCAATAATCGTACGCTCAAGACCGTTCGTTATGACTTTCCCTTTGCGAAACCTTATACCGCTGGGTTCGATGAAATCGTCGGGGATACGATGCAATACGATCGAGTGTTTGTTCATCAGTTCTCTCCGCTCTTGTATCGATGGGTCGCGACGCACGAGTTTCGGGAATTGGGCTGGATGATCTGGGGGGCGGATCTTTATAACCTTCCTTTTGTCGATGCTCAATTATACGAGCCCTTGACACACCAACGCTTTGTGGCTCAACGGTGGTCAATGAACCAGTTTTTATATCGGGCTAAAGTTTGGTTGCTTCATGCCAGACATCGGCACAAGGCTTTCCGAACGGTAAAGAGCATTCTCACATGGATGACTAGCGAGTATGACTTTGCTGCCTCGAAGCTTCCGGGTCTTTCGGCGGAACATCGGTTCTTTTTCTATGAAAATGAGGTGCCGTATCACGACCTTGATAACGCGCTGCGATCGATAAGTTCTGATTCGGTTCGAAGAAAACCCCTATACATTGTTGGTAATTCGGCCACGCCCGAACTTAATCACCTCGATGTTATTCAGTGGATGGAGGAAAACGAAATTCAGGCAGATCTTGTCATTCCGGTTTCGTATGGAGACATGGATTACGCGCGATTCCTGACAAAATCCAGACCTTCCTATCGCCACGGACGGCTTGAGTATGTGAGTGAATATTTGTCGTTTGACTCTTACGTTCAACTCCTGGCTTCAGCCGATGGGTTGATCATGAACAATATTCGGCCGCAGGGATATGGAAATATTTTGATGATGATGTATCTGGGGAAGCAGGTATTCCTAAATCCGCGTAATCTGTCCGTTCCTGAGTTAGACGCCGCAGGTTTGTTGTGGAGTCCTATTTCCGAGATGGGTACTTCGCGTCAGTCGTGGAGCTTCAATCGTGAGCGTGTCCTTACGGTCTTGTCACATGAAAAGTTGATTCGGATCTACCGCGAGTTGTTTGGATGAAAATCTCATCGTTGTCAGGCCTGGCTTCCCGGCGTCTTGACCCTGCCGGGATTCTCTTTGAGGAAGGAAGCCCAGGACGCGGTTTTCTTCACGAGCGCTCCCTGTTGGAAATAGTGACAAACCGCAACGGCCAGAGCATCGGTCGCATCCAGTAACTTCGGCTGTTCACGAATAGTCAGTAATGTCATCAACATACGCGCTACCTGCTCCTTTGATGCGTTCCCGTTTCCCGTGACCGCCTGCTTGATTTTTCGCGGAGCATATTCGACAATAGGGATGGAGCGGGCGAGGGCGGCCGACATAGCTACTCCCTGCGCGCGTCCTAATTTTAACATCGACTGGACATTCTTTCCAAAAAAGGGCGCCTCAAGCGCAACTTCGTCCGGCTTGTATTCTTCCAGAAGGTGGGTAACCCGCTCAAATATCTTTTGAAGTTTCAAGGCGTGTCCGGAATACTTGCCAAGGTGGATAACTCCGTATTGCAACAAACTCATCGTGGATCCTTTGATGCAAATCAGCCCGTATCCCATTATGTTTGTGCCCGGGTCGAGGCCCAGTATAATCCTTTCCTTGATGACTTTTCCCACGGTCACAAGATAGGCATGCTTCTCAAATAATCGAAATGGGCTCAATGGTACTTGTAACCGTCTTGTTAACAGTGTGGTTTATCCTGCTGGTGGTCCTCCTCACCGGTTGGCGCGCGACCATGCGTCGGGAGATTCCGCAAGGTACAGGAAAGGAGCCTCTGATTTCGGTTGTGGTGGCCGCTCGTAACGAGTCAAAAAATATCGGACGTTTGCTGTCTGCCCTCGCCGCGCAAAACTACCGGAACTTCGAAATCATCGTAGTGGATGATGGCTCCGACGATGACACAGTAACCCAGGCCCAGGCTCTGACGCTACCCAACCTGGTTGTGTTGCCCAACAAGGGGGCGGGAAAGAAGGCTGCCATTACTACAGGCGTGGGGGCTGCAAAAGGCTCGATTATCGCCATGACGGACGCGGATTGTATCGTGCCTACTGATTGGTTGAAGACGATCAGGGCTGCGTTTCGCGACAAGCGTGTTTCTCTCGCGTTCGGCGGTGTACGGATGGAAGCCGGTTCTCTCTTCGACGCCATGCAGGCTATCGAATTTGCCAGCCTGGTAGGAAGCGCAGCGGCCACGGCCGGACTCGGAAAGCCGACGATGTGTAACGCCGCAAACCTCGCGTTCAGGAGAAATGCTTTTAATGCCGTTGGCGGATATCGGGGAAACCAGCATATCCCTACCGGCGACGATGAATTTCTCATGCGAAGTATACAGAAACGCTTCCCGCGCAGCGTCGCCTTTATTCCCGCGGCCGATGGCGTAGTGACTACCCGCCCCGCGCCCGATATCAGTACTTTTTTCCATCAGCGCCGCCGTTGGGCTTCGAAGTGGAGATTTAACAGTCCGACAGGACAACTGCTGGCTATCTACATACTTTGCCTGCAGATCGGCGTGGTGACGAATATCGCTCTTATCTTTTCCCCGTTTATTCTGCAGGCCGTATTTCTTTTCGCGGTCAAAATGATCCTTGAGGCCGCATTCCTGCTTCAGGTTTGCCGCTTTCTTTCTGTTAAATGGAGCTGGCTGGCGTTCCTTCTGCTTCAGCCCCTATACCCGCTGTATGTGATCGGGGTGGCCTTCAGCAGCCTTTTTACAGGCTATTCATGGAAAGAACGGACGTTTGAACCCGTATAACTTTTCTTGCGCCGGTTCCCTTCATTTTGAAGGCCGATTTTGCTTAATTTCCGCCTTGGGAAGGAAGACTGTATGACGGAAACTGACCTTAAGCGACAAGTCGAAATAAAAGAGCTGGAACTGAATGCTCTGCTGGAAATTACTCAGGCAATCAACAGCAATCTGCCGGCGGCTTCCCTTTACAAAATTTACAACTTCACGCTCCGATCCAACCTCAAGATCAAGAAGCTCGCCCTCTTTGTACTTGATGACGAGTGGAATTGCAAGGCGAGCTTCGGGACCGAGCACGAGTTTCATTCGGTTAAACTCCTTCCCGAATTCAAGACAATGCAGGACATCACGCACTTGCGCGAGTATAGTGCGTGTGAGTTCACCGAGTTTGATATAGTCATCCCGGTAACACACAAGACAAATACCCTTGCGCTGGTGTTTGTTGGCGGGCTCGACAAAGATCCCGACGGATATGTCGATGAAGATGGAATTCGGTTCATTCAGGCATTGAGTAATATCATCATTGTCGCGATCGAGAATAAAAAACTCGCGAACAAGCAACTTGCACAGGAAGCTTACCGCAAAGAGCTCGAGATCGCCAGCGATGTGCAGCAGTTCCTCTTCCCGGGAACATTGCCCGACACCGAAATTCTCAAAATCGAGGCGAGCTACCTTCCCCATGATATGGTTGGGGGCGATTACTATGATTACATCCCCATCAACAAGAACCAATTCCTGATTTGCGTTGCTGACGTAAGTGGGAAAGGCGTAGCGGCAGCGCTGATGATGTCGAATTTTCAGGCGTCGCTTCGGACTCTTCTCCGCCAAACTCCCAATCTCCGCGATATTGTCGAAGCGCTCAACTATCAGGTGCTCGAGAATACAAAAGGAGAAAAGTTTATCACCTGTTTTGCGGCGATTTATGATATCAGTTTGCGAACAATGGTTTATGTCAACGCCGGGCACAATCCGCCGATTTTGTGCGACAAGCGCAATGGAATCCGTCTGCTCGAGGAAGGCTCAACCGTTCTCGGTGCGATGCATCCGCTTCCCTTTCTAAACGAAGGATTTGTTACGGATCTCGACGATTTTCTCTTGTTCTGTTATACTGATGGTTTAATCGAGACGACAAACGACAGGGGTGAAGAGTACGGAGTAGATCGTATCATTGATTACTTCTCTCAGGAGAAGGTTTACAACAGACCGTTGCGCACAATCCACCAGGATATTATTGTGGCGCTCGATGGATTCAAAGGGAACCGTGGGTATCACGACGACATTACGATGCTTTCATGCCGGGTAGGATGATTCCGCACCGCACACCTTTCTTCCTGCCCTTGTTATACCCGTCGCTGCTATGGCGTATGCCCTCCGACGAACGTGCTTTGTACCTTACGTTTGATGACGGCCCCGTACCGGGTCCGACCGAGTTTGTTCTTGACGTGTTACGGGAACACAACGCGCGGGCGACGTTCTTTTGTATAGGCGACAACGTCCGTAAATACCCCGATCTGTTCAGGAGAATCGGTGAGGAAGGCCATGCGATAGGTAATCATACGTTTCATCATATTAACGGGTGGCGTACACGCTCGGCCGACTACCTGGCCGATGTCCGAAAGTTTGACGAAGTTTCCGCGGCTGCCGGTATGGAGCGGAAGGTGCGTTTGTTCCGCCCGCCCTACGGTAAGATCACGCCGCGACAAATAGCTGGGCTGCGACATTACACTGTCGCGATGTGGGATGTGTTGACGCAGGACTATGACAACCGCTTGGCCAAGGAACGATGCCTCGACGGATCGCTACGCGCCTGCCGCGCCGGATCGCTGGTAGTATTCCATGACAGCTTTAAAGCCCGGCGGAATATGGAATATGCGCTTCCGCGCCTGATGGACCGGCTTTCGGATGAGTTTGTGTTCAAGGCGTTGCCTGACCAGGTTACTCACCTATCATGAAGATACTCGTTGCACCTCTCGATTGGGGATTAGGGCATGCGACCCGCTGCATTCCCATCATACGCGAACTGCGCGGTCGTGGAAGTGAAGTTGTGATCGCAGGGAGCGGTGCTTCCCTTGCGTTGCTGCAGGAAGAGTTTCCTACGCTCAAAAGCTATTCCCTTCCCGGTTATCAGCCGCGTTATCCGACAAACAGGGCGATGGTTTGGGCAATGGCCGCGCAGCTTCCGCGATTCCTCACCACTATTCGAGCGGAACACCGGGTGGTCAGTCAAATTGTTGAAGCGGAAAATGTCAGCGCAATTATTTCCGATAATCGCTACGGGTGTCGATCCGATAAGGTTCCGTCGGTATTTATTACCCACCAGCTTCATATCCAGATGCCCCGGCGTATGGCGTGGATCAGTGGTGCGGTCAGCATGATTAATCGCTCCTACATCAACCGGTTTGATGCCTGCTGGATTCCTGACAGGAAGGGCGAACGCTCCCTTGCGGGAGCATTGGCTGAGCCGGGAGCTAAGCTTGACGTACCCGTGCACTACTTGGGTGTACTGTCAAGGTTCAAAGCTTCGGAACCTGCACCGGCCATCGACAGAGATGTTATTTTTGTGTTGTCGGGTCCCGAACCGCAACGATCTGCTTTGGAGAAGATCATTGCTCCTCAGCTTGAGGCATCGGGACTGAGGTATCTGGTCGTTCGAGGCTTGCCTGCGGAAAAGAAGATGCGGGCGGGTAGTCGAATGGTTAACTTCTTGCCGGCGGAGGCGCTGCAAGCTGAGATTGAACGGTCGGAGGTGGTCATCGCCCGCAGTGGCTACAGCACAGTAATGGATATGCACGCTCTCGGAAAGAAGGTTATCTTTATCCCAACGCCGGGACAAACGGAACAAGAGTATCTCGGTCGTCGGTTACGAGACTTGGGTATCGCTGTGACGGTGGCGCAGGATTCGTTTCAATTGGCGACAGCGTTGGCGGAGTTGCGACGCGTCCGCGGTTTCACCTCTCAGGAAGTAAATGCCCACTTGCAGCCTGCGGTCGACGATTTGCTGACTGCGATCCAGCGCTATAAAAGATAGTATTCATGCGGCGGTTTCTCAGAAGTTTTGTTTACGCGTTCCGGGGTATCGCCGTGGCTATGCGTCAACGCAACCTGCGCATACAAACTTCAATAGCACTTGTCGTCGTTGCAGGCGGATTTTATTTTGATATCAGCCGTCTGGAATGGCTGTTTGTTATCGTCTGCATTGCGCTGGTCATGGGATTGGAAATGATGAACAGCGCAGTTGAGGCACTGGTTGATCTGGTGTCGCCTGAATACAAGAGGCTCGCGGGTAAGGTAAAGGATATTGCTGCGGGGGCGGTGCTGCTCGCCGCCGTCATCGCCGCGATCGTTGGTCTCGTTGTGTTCGTTCCCTATCTGCGGGGATTGCTCCCGGAGTAGCGACTACGATCGCGCGTTCTCCGGATTTTATCGGAAAAATATCTTTTTTTGCTCAGCCTTTGGAGTTTTAGGAATATATGAGTTACTGGATCGACACGCACGCGCACATTTACATGGACGCATTTAAGAATGACAGAGCCGACATGATTGAACGCAGCCACGAGGCGGGAGTTCAGCGTATTTATATGCCGAACGTAGATCATACGACTATTGACGATATGCTTGAGACGGAGACGCGCTGGCCATCCTGTATCGCGATGATGGGGCTTCATCCCTGTTCGGTGAAGAAAGGTTTCGAACGTGAGCTTTATGTCGTGGAAGAATGGCTCAACAAGCGAACGTTTAGCGCCGTGGGCGAAATAGGAACCGATTTGTATTGGGACAAGACTTTCTGGGATCACCAATTAGAGGCGTTCTCCATACAAATTGAGTGGGCGAAAAAGTTCAGCCTTCCCGTTGTTATTCACTGCCGCGAGAGTCTCGATGAGACGATTGCCCTGGTGGAGGAACGCCAGGACGGTAAGCTCCGCGGTATTTTTCATTGCTTCACCGGAACGGTCGCACAGGCAGAAAAGATCACCAGGCTCGGATTCCACGTGGGGATCGGGGGGGTGGCTACTTTCAAGAAAGGAGGGCTGGATGTCGTGTTGCCCGACATACCCGTGGATCGGATTGTACTCGAAACAGACAGCCCTTATCTTACGCCAACACCTCATCGCGGCAAACGCAATGAACCTTCGTATATTCCGCTGATCGCCGAAAAGGTGGCCGGAATAAAAGACGTGTCGACCGAAGCGTTGCGCGATAAGACGACCGCCAATGCGCTGGAGATATTCGGGGCTAACGTTTAGATAGCGACATCATGAAAGAGACCATTATCAACACCGCCCTTCCCGGACAGGCGCGGGGGCGAGTTCTTATCGTGTATACCGGGGGAACTTTTGGGATGGCCTACGATGCACGTGGGGTGCTCGTGCCCTTCGACTTCAGTCTCATCATGGAGCACCTCCCAACGCTCAAGCATCTGGCTTTGGAATTGACCGTTATTTCATTTGACGATCCCATTGATTCGTCTAACATAGAGCCGAAGCACTGGCAGACGCTGGCGCGGATTATTTCCGATCGCTATGATAGCCACGAAGGGTTTGTTGTGTTGCACGGTACGGATACCATGGCGTATACCGCCTCAGCATTGAGCTTTATGCTGAGTGGGCTCAGCAAGCCGGTGGTTTTTACCGGTGCCCAGCTGCCGATTACCCAACCGCGTTCCGACGCGAGGGAGAACCTTATCACGGCGTTGGAGATTGCTTCTGAGCGCAAGAATGGGGTGGCGCTCGTGCCTGAAGTGTGTATTTACTTCAATTACGAGCTTCTTCGCGGAAACCGGTCGAAGAAGGTGGAGAGCATGCAGTTCGATGCGTTCGACTCGGGCAATTACCCTCCACTGGCCCGCGCCGGTGTCAAAATGGATTACAATTTTTCGGCAATACGGCCTCCCGGCAAGCAGTCGCTACAGTTGCTGACACGTTTCAATACAAATATTTCCGTGCTAAAGCTCTTTCCCGGAATCTCGGAGTCGGTAGTCCGGGCCGTCTTGTCCACGCCAGGGCTTCACGCGGTGGTGCTCGAGACCTACGGGTCGGGAAATGCGCCTACGAGCGAATCACTCCTACAGCCCCTCAGAGAGGCGATCGACCGTGGAATATTAATCGTCAACGTGTCGCAATGCCTGGGCGGGCGCGTTATGCAGGGACGATATGAAACCAGTCGGGATTTACAACGTATGGGAGTAGTAAGTGGGGCAGACATGACCACTGAAGCGGCTATAACCAAGCTTATGGTCCTTATGGGCGAGTTTGGCATAGAGCGCACAAGGATGCTGGTTACCGAATCGCTGGCCGGCGAATTGACAATCTGACATTCGTGGAGAGCTCGAAGGGTGGGGAAATAAATTCCCTGTGTCTGAGCCGCGTACTTAAACGGCGCGATTTCGCGTAAAACAGCCGGTGGGAACGGTTTTTGTCTCACGAAGTTGTTTACCACAAACCGTTTAACATATGGAGGCTATAACACCTGCGGTGTCGGTGAGCGAGTTGCGCACCTTGCTGCATTCGCTGACGCAGTACGCTCCCGACGTTTCTATTCGCTACCGCATGAAGGGAGATCTGTGGTATCCTAATTTCCTGAAGATTGTCAATTGTGATGAAGGGAAACCAGTTCTCCTTCGCGACGACAAGCGCAACAAACTCATAGTACTCAGCGACGTGGTCAGCATTAGCGAATTCGAACTCAGTGGCCGTTTTTACCACTTCGACGCCAATGAACGCTACCACGTGTTGGAAGAGGAGTACGTCTCTTCCTATTGAAAGCAAGACGCCCCGTCTTGGCATGGGGCGGTTGTTTTGTTTAAACCTGTAAATACTCAATACTCCCCGGGCAGGCGTTCACCGTTCTGCCTGTTGGGCCTTAGGCCCCCTAACCACTATACCTGATGGAGCATTACATGCTGAACACCCCGTTCGAATTTACCCGTAGCCCAAAGGAAATTTTCAAAGCGCTTCTTGACAGCAAGGAGCGCGGTACTGCCGTTGGTGTGAAATCGTCGCGCCTTGGCAAGGGCATGTTTGTAACAGCCGTTGATGACATCCTGATCGGAGATCACACCCGAGTCATCTTCCGCGGCTACGATTTTACCGGCCATGTATTGGAAACCAATGTTCTGAGTTTAACCGACATCGAGGGCATCTGCAGCTTTGAAACCAAGTTCGGAAACCCGATTGTAAAGGCGTTAGGCAAGGTGCTGGGGATGTAAAATCCGCCGACGTCGGATATCTGGGCGCGAAGCCGTTGTCGCTTATACATCAGGTTTGCAAAAGGTCAAAAATCTTGATTTATTTGTGGCCCTTTGCAGGGAGAGATGTCCGAGTGGTTTAAGGAGCACGCCTGGAAAGTGTGTATACCCCTAAAGGGTATCCAGGGTTCGAATCCCTGTCTCTCCGCCAATCATCAAGCCCCGCGATAGCGGGGTTTTTAGTTTTTGAACGAGCGCGAAGTCTTACTTCGGCGCGAGGAAAAAAACTAAAAACTCGGGCGGGCGAGGCGCCCGGGGCTTGATGCTTGAAGCCTCCCCCTAGGGGGATCACCGCAGGTAATCCTGTCTCTTCAATGATTGAGGTCTCGCCTTTTGAAACACCGAATCCCTCGGTTTTCGCGCAATTCCTTAAATTGCCGCCTTGTAACCTCCCGAATGGTAGATCAAAGCCCCGTCTTAAACGATAAGCGCACCGTACGCGCCTGGTATATGTATGACTGGGCAAACTCGGTTT
>CAZHIQ010000031.1:23082-32409 GCA_964532595.1 uncultured Roseivirgaceae bacterium | reverse complement strand
ACGATTCCCGATTCGACGATTCACGAACTATCAGCTCCGGTCGGAGAATGGTGATTCGCGGGGTGAAGGGTTTGTCGCGGCGGTTGATTTCTTCGAGGAAGGCTTCGGCGACGGCGTTGCCCATGCGTGTGCTGTGCTGGTCGACGGCTGTGAGGGGAGGGTCGGTGAAGGAGGTGTATACTTCGTTGCTGAAGGCGACGAGGGCTACTTCGTCGGGGATTTTAATGTTGCGTTCTTTCAGGACCTGCATGGCGCCTACGGCGCTGAGGGCGCTGGCCGAGAGGACGGCGTCGGGTTTGATGCCGTTGTCGAGAAGCTGGCGCATACTTGATCGGCCGTCTTCAAGCTGGAGGTTGCTTTCCGCAACCAGGGCGGGGTCGAAGGCAATTCCATGATGTTGCAGGGCATCTTTATATCCGCGGAGTCGCTCCTTGAAGATGCGGATTTTTCGGGTATTCGTAAAGTGCGCAATTCTGCGGCAGCCTTGTTCAAGCAGGTGCACAACGGAGGTGTAGGCACCGTAGTAGTCGTCGATCACCACCTGACTGACCCCTATCTCGTCGGTCGTACGGTCGAACATAATGACCGGAAGGCCCCTTTCCTTTAACCGTTTTATGTGGTCGAAATTGACGGTTTCCTTCCCGTGGGAGATGAGGACTCCGTCGACGCGGGCTTTCAGCAGGGCGTCGAAGGCGTCGAGTTCCTTTTGGTAGCTGTCGTACGACTGGCAGATCATAACGTGGTAGCCGGCGCGGTTGGCGACTTCTTCTATTCCGCGGATGACGGACGCGAAGAAACTTCGGTCGGTTGTGGGGACGACGATGCCGATGGTATTGCTTCGGCCGTTGCGGAGGGCCGCGGCGATGTGGTTGACCTGGTAGTTAAGTTTCCGGGCTTCTTCCAGGACCCGTTTTTTCGTTTGTTCGCTGATGCGGGGATGGTCTTTCAGAGCCCGCGACACCGTTGAGGCGGTGACGTTGAGTTTTCTGGCAATGTCGTGTATAGTAGTCTTTCCTTGTTTCATAGGTCGGTGACCAGTTTACGCTGATTAACGTGCACGATCCCCCGATCTGCGTAATCGGTTGCACAATATATCAAGTAAAATCGTATTTTAAAGATGGTTCTGGAAAGATTCCGGCCCTTCCACGCAGGCCTATGGACGGGGATATGGTGGTATGATCGGATAGTGTTCTATAAAAAAGCGGCATTTTCTCTTGAAAAGTCCGACGATCTTCCTTATTTATACAATCGATTGCGCACGCCATTTCGGCGAGGCGCCTAACCAAAACCCATCAAACCCAACTCTATGATGCCACATCTACATTCTTTCCAACGGATGTCGAAGGGTTTCTGTCTGATGGTTCTCTGCCTTGTCATGAGCTTCAACAGCTTTGGACAAACCAGAACGATCTCAGGAACTGTTAAGGACACGGACGGAGGGGTGCTTCCCGGTGTTTCCGTTCTCGAAAAGGGAACAACCAACGGAACTACCACCGACGTTAACGGACACTACTCGCTCAGCGTAAGCAGCGACGCAGTGCTCGTCTTCTCGTTCATCGGTATGGTTGCTCGGGAATTTCCGGTGCAAAACCAGACGACTATCGATGTCGTCATGGAAGCTGATGTCAGTCTGCTCGACGAAGTAGTCGTCGTCGGATACGGTACCATGAAGCGGTCGGATCTCACGGGCTCGATCGTGTCGGTATCGGGCGACGATCTCCGAAAGATGCCCGTATCGACCGTAGCAGAGTCGCTCACCGGAAGGCTTGCGGGGGTCCGGGTCACTTCAACGGAAGGTTCTCCGGATGCTGAAATCCGCATCCGTGTCCGCGGCGGAACTTCTATATCACAAGACAACAACCCCCTCTATATAGTAGATGGGTTCCCCGTAGCCAATATCGCCGATATTTCACCGTCGGATATCCAGTCGATCGACGTTCTTAAAGATGCCTCCGCAACCGCCATCTACGGATCGCGCGGAGCCAACGGTGTGGTGATCATCACCACCAAGGGAGGAACAAGGGATGGCCGGATTACGGTGAACATGAATACTTTCGCCGGCTACAAAGAGATCGCCAAAACAATGAATGTCCTCGGACCGCAGGATTACGCCCGCTGGCAGTATGAGTATGCTCTGATCGAAGATGATCTTTCTTCTTATGAGGACTACTTCGGCAGCTACCAGGATATCGACCTCTACTCCGGTGTAAAAGGCAATAACTGGCAGCGCCTCGTATACGGACAAACGGGTAATGTATTCAGTGGCGATGTCAGCGTTCGCGGGGGCACCGACCAGTTTAATTACTCGGTGAACTATGCGCGATTCCAGGAAAAAGCCATTATGATCGGCTCGGACTACAAACGCGACAACTTCTCGCTCAAACTCAACAATAAGCCCAACAGCAAAGTAGACCTCGCCTTCTCCCTGCGATATGCCAAGACAACCATCGGAGGCGGCGGAGCTAACGAACAAAACGAAGTGTCGTCTGCGGATTCGCGTCTCAAGCACAGCGTTGCGTACCCGTCGATTCCCATCGACGGCCTCACCACCGATGATACAAACGAGCAGGTTTCCAGTTACCTTATTCAGCCCCGTATTGCTACGGCCGACAACGACCGTGTTCAGGAACGCATGAACTACAACATGGGCGCCAGTTTCTCGTGGGATATCGCTAAAAACCTGCGTCTCAGAACGGATGGCGGTCTCGATACCTATGGCTATACGGATAACCGATTCTATGGACTCACCACCTATTACGTGTCGAATATCCCCGCATCCGAGAATCAGGGCCACCCCGCGGTGATTCTTCGCGATAGAAAGGAAACGAGGTTGCGCAATAGCAACACGCTAACCTATAACTTCAAAGACCTCCTCAGCAAAGACCATAACCTGTCTCTCATGGCAGGCCACGAAATACTGAAGACGGAGTCAATTCAGAATACTTCCGCAGTACACGGGTTCCCCCGGTTGTTTTCATCGGAAGAAGCGTTCAAGCTGACGACACAGGGTAAACCGCAGTCGGTCGAAAACCACCTCAGTCCCGACGACAAGCTCTTGTCGTTCTTTGGTCGTGCCAATTACGACTTCCTTGGACGCTACCTGGTGTATGCTACCTGGCGGGCGGATGGGTCAAGCAAGTTCCTCGGCGATAACCGTTGGGGATATTTCCCTTCCGCAGCCGTAGCCTGGAAGATCTCGGAAGAAGCGTTCATGACGGGAACCCAGTGGGTTACCAACCTGAAGTTGCGTCTGAGCTATGGTGAAGCGGGGAATAACAATATTCCGTCGGGACAAACCGTGCAGTCGTTCGTATCCAACACCTCTGCCTGGATTAATGGATTCGACAGCTTCTGGTCGGCTTCCAAAACAATGGCTAACCCGAACCTGAAGTGGGAGACCACTGTGACACGGAACATCGGTATCGACTTCGACCTCTTCGGCGGAAGACTGGGAGGTTCCATTGAAGCGTATAAAAACAGTACACGCGATCTCCTGATCCGTTTCCCGACACCGGGTACCGGTTATGACGATCAATTCAGGAACATGGGCGAAACCGAAAATAAAGGGATCGAAATGGCCTTGAACTACATCGTGCTCGACAGAGGCGACTTCGGATTCAACATATCGGCAAACATCGCGTTCAACCGGAATACCATTATTTCCCTTGGAGGAATGGATTACATCAACGGTACGTCGAACTGGGCCAGCACCGCCATCGGTCCCGACTACCGGGTATTGGCCGGCCAAGCGCTTGGTCTCATGTATGGCTACGTCAACGACGGACGCTATGAGGTATCGGATTTTGAAGGCTACAACGAGTCGACTGGCTGGGTACTCAAGCAAGGCGTTGCCGATGCCTCGGCGGTGGTCAGACGCGCAGCTCCGGGCGTAATGAAGCTGGCCGACCTCGATGACAATGGGGTGATTAATCTTGAAGACAAACGTGTGATCGGAAATGTTAACCCCAAGCACACCGGAGGTATTGTGCTTAATGGCCATGCCTATGGGTTTGACCTGACAGCCGCGTTCAACTGGAGCTATGGCAATGATGTATACAATGCAAACAAAATTGAGTACACTACCTCAACTCCTCAGACCCAATATCGAAACCTGATGGATATCATGGGGTCCGGAAAGCGCTGGACGAACCTGGATCCCGAGACGGGGCAACTCGTCACCGATGCCGCGCAACTCCAGGCGATGAACGCCAATACAACGATGTGGTCGCCCTACATGGACCGCTATGTGTTCAGCGATTGGGCAGTGGAAGACGGATCTTTCCTCCGGCTGAATACGCTCACCCTGGGGTATACCATGCCGGAAAGTCTTTCGTCACGCCTCAAACTCAGAAACTTCCGCGTATACGCCACAGGATATAATGTGTTTCTGCTGACGAATTACACGGGCTTCGATCCCGAGAACTCGACGCGCAGAAACACGCCGTATACCCCGGGCGTTGACTACTCCGCGTATCCGCGAAGCCGCCAGATCGTCTTTGGGTTAAACTTCAACTTCTAACTGGGAAGACATGAAAGCATTTAAGTATATAACAATTTTCGCCATTGCCGCTACGCTTTCGGCATGCGACGATTATTTGGAAGCCCCTACGAGGTCAACCCTCGATGAATCGGTGATTTTCTCTACCTACGACCTGGCAAAGGGAGCGGTCGACGGAATCAAGGTTCCATTTGCTGAGACCAACTCCTACCGGGGACGTTTCCTTCCGTGGTACGGAATGAATACGGACATAGAGTGGTATAATTCGTCGCAAAGCGCCAACGACAACTCCGCCCTTGCTACGTACAACGCGGCGCCGAACAATTCGAACATGAATACGGAAAACAACGCCTGGGCAATGATGTACTCAGGCATTGAGCGCGCCAACATTTGTATCCGCGGTCTTCGTGCCTATGGCGACGCTGAACCGGGCACGGAAATGGGCCATCTGTTGGGCGAAGCCCTGACGTTGCGAGCGATTTACTACGCCGACTTGCTGAAGGCATGGGGCGATGTGGTCAAGCGGTTTGAGCCGATCACGACGGAGACCATTTACTTACCGAAATCCAGTCGCGACGAAATCTACAAGCAGTTGATCGAAGATTTGGGTGAAGCCGCAACATTGGTGCCGTGGCCCAATGAGACGGCCGCGACCAACAGCGTCGAACGCATCAACAAAGCTTTTGTCAAAGGACTTCGCGCCCGCTTGTGCCTCGCCGCAAGCGGATTCTCCCAATATCCCGACGGAATAAGAAGGAGCAATGATCCGGACCTCTCTGTGGCCAAGCTCTATGCAATCGCCCTCCAGGAATGTCGCGATGTTATCGAAAGCGGTTCAGCGAAGCTGGAGCCTTCTTTCGAGACGTTGTGGAGAAAGTACAATGAAGATAACGTAACGGCGGGAGGAGAGTCGCTGTGGGAACTTCCGTTCGCCGACGGACGGGGCCGAATGCTCTTCACCTTTGCGGTAAGACATGCTACCAACGATCAACACCATTCCAACGGAAACAACCGCGGTGGACAAGCCGGACCTTTACCCCATGTGTTTTACGACTACGATCCGACGGATACCCGCCGCGATGTGACGTGTGTTCCTTACGGCTATGGCGCCGCCGATCAGAGCGGATTTGCCAAACAAGAACTCGGTCAGTTAAATACCTGGTATTTTGGAAAATACCGCTATGAGTGGATGCGCCGTCACGTGACATCGAGCAACGACGATGGAGTGAATAAAATGTATATGCGCTTTGCGGAAATCCTGTTGATGGCTGCTGAGACGGCCAACGAACTTGAAGGTCCCGGCGCCGCTGCACCGTACCTCAAAGATATACGGAAGAGAGCGTTTCCTGCGGCAGAACATGCGGCAAAGGTGGATGCATACGTTGATGCCCTCTCTACAAAAGAGGCGATGTTTGACGCTATTGTCGAAGAGCACAAGTTTGAGTTCTGCGGGGAAATGGAGCGCAAGCAAGCCCTCATCCGCTGGAATCTTCTCAAGACCAAACTCGACGAAGCCAAGTCAAAAATGTACGATCTGGCCGATCGCACAGGGGATTATGCCGACGTGCCGGAGACCCTGTACTTTACCTATGCTGACGACGATGAGTCACTGATTATCTACGGCCTCAACCGCGGCGAAGAAGGTTCGCCGGGTGCAGAGTGGACTTCGCACGATTGGGACAACCTGAACGAGACCAAGATCGAGTCACTCTATGTAGGCGATCCCGACAAGCGTCAGTTCTGGCCGATATGGCAGGTCTTTATTGACGGCAGCAACGGCAAACTGCAAAACGATTATGGATACTAACCGAAGCATGATATGAAGTATAAATATATTTTCAGCATCGTTCTTGCGACGGTATGCGCGTTCTCGTTCGTCGGGTGTTCCGACGATGATCTCACGCCCGTTGAAGAACTGAACTTTTCCCGCGTACTGGCTCCCATCGGAATCGAGGCTTTCGTGCGCAACCAAACCACCATCGAACTTCGGTGGAAGCTTCGCAAAGGGGTGGATACTTATGTGGTAGAGATCAGTAAGGACAGTATGGAGTTCAAGAACATCATCCTTACCGAAGAGGTGTCGGCCGATGAACTGCCCTATCAGGTAGCGCTGGAAGGAGATACGCGATACTCCGCACGCGTCAAAGCCAAGGGTGATGACTCACTCGATGATTCGAAGTGGACGGCCATCACGGTGGTTACCGATATCGTCAGCATCCTTCTTCCTCTGCCGGGCGAGAACGTAGAAGATACTTACGCCACTATTCCCTGGCAGGCAGGAAGTGACGTAACACACTTTCTTATCAACCCCGGTAACCTGGAGCGTCCGATTACCGACGATGAAAAGGCTGCCGGTGAGGCGACCCTTGAAAATCTGCAGGGAAATACGACGTATACCGTTACGTTGTATAACGGTGACCAGCGCAGAGGTATCGTGACGTTTTCGACCATCGCCGAGGCGAATGTGTTCCCCGAAGACGACCTGGCCCAGGTCATCGCCGACGCGGAACCGGGGGCTGAACTCATCCTCGCCGGCGGTGTATACCAGTTTGCCGATATGATAACGATCAACAAGTCGATCACTATTGCGGGGCAACGTCCTCACGACAAGCCGGTGCTGAATGTAGCGTTCACGATCGCGGCGGGAACGGGTGATGTGACGCTGCGAAATCTTGAGCTCGACGGAGAGAGTTGGACTACAACATTTAACCTCGTCGATGCCGGCTCGGAATACGGGACAATCACTCTTGAGGGCTGTAACATCCATGACTACGGGCGCCAGCTCATCTACGGGAACGCGGCCGTGAAGCTGGCCGGATTTGTGGTGAACGATTGTATCGTCTCAAACTTCGTCGGCAGTGGCGGTGACTTCATCGACTTCCGAACCGCCTATGTGGGCGAGGTAACGTTGACCAATAGCACGTTCTTCAACAGTCCTCCCGCCCGTGACTTCATACGAATCGATGCCGCGGGAGCGTATACCGGGACGGGATTGACAACCACCGTGTTGATTGACCACTGCACGTTGTACGGTGTAGCCAACTCGGCAGATCGCATCCTGTACGTGAGGTTTGCTGACAACGTTCTTACGGTTCGGAAAACCCTTATCGCGGCTACCGATGGGTACTTCACAAATCAACCTACCACGTCGCAGCCTACGTGTGTGAACAACAATTACTTCAACGCCGATGGATTCTTCACCCCCGATTATGTCTCCAACGCCAAGCATGACAACTCGGGAACGCATCTTACGCTGGATCCGGGTTTTGTCGATGCAGCGAACGGCGACTTTACGGTAACCAATCAGGATATCATCGATGCTCAAATCGGTGACCCTCGCTGGAGATAACATTGGTATGAGCGGTGCGCAATGAAGCGCGCCGCTCATTTTTTCATTAATGATATGCGCATGAAGAAGCATTTGTTGTGGGTCCGGACTATCGTCCTTATCTCTTCCGTGCTGTTGTTTTCCTGTGACAGCGCGCTTCCACAGGAGGTCGACCCTCCGGAAGAAGACGAAATGCCGCAAGAGGATGACCAACCGAAGGAAAGGGTATTGGCGTTTCCCGGAGCGGAAGGATTTGGAAAGTACGCGACGGGTGGCCGGGGTGGAAAAGTCTACGTCGTAACCAATCTGAATGATGATGGTCCGGGCAGTCTCAGGGAAGCCATACGCAAGAAGGAGCCGCGAACCATTTTGTTTGCTCTTTCAGGAAATATTGTTCTCAATTCCCCGCTCGATATTAACAACGGAGATCTCACGATTGCGGGGCATTCGGCTCCGGGCGATGGTATCTGTATTCAGGGATACCCTTTGTCAGTCAAGGCCGATAACGTCATTATCCGCTATCTGCGCTTCCGTCTGGGCGATGAGGCGGGGGAGGAATTTGATGCGCTGACCGGTACCCGCGAAAGGGAAAATATCATTATCGACCATTGCTCCATCAGTTGGGCTACGGATGAATGTGCGTCGTTCTACAATAACAGAAACTTTACACTGCAGTGGTGTATCATTTCCGAGAGCCTGAACGAGTCGGTGCACGAAAAAGGAGCGCACGGCTATGGCGGGATTTGGGGCGGAGTGCGGGCGTCTTTCCATCACAACCTATTTGCCCATCATGTCAGCCGTACCCCGCGGTTCAGCGGATCCGAAACGACGCCTAATTCGGCAGAGGAATTGGTCGATTTCCGAAATAATGTGATTTATAACTGGCGTGACAACAATATCTACGGCGGAGAAGGAGGACGGTATAACGTAGTGAACAACTACTTCAAGCCGGGGCCGGCAACAGGAGCAAAACGACACTGGATGGTTCGTCCGTCGGAACCTTACGGCAAGTTTTATGTGGATGGTAACGTCTTTGAAGGAAATGAAAATATGTCGGCCGACAACTGGAACGGGGGGGTGATTGCTGATGATCTCGCCGCGGTTCGTTCGCTCACACCCTTGGGCGATGTGTCGTTCGGCGAGTCAGCGCTGAATGCCCTGGAAAGTGTTTTGCAACACGCGGGAGCGAGTTTGAAACGCGATGCCGTTGATGAACGAATTGTTCGGGAAGTTATGGAAGGCACAGCTTCCCTGGGAAAGAACAAGGATGGCATCATTGACTCGCAGCTTGATGCCGGCGGTTGGCCGGCACTTGAATCGCTGCCCGCTGAGAAGGACTCCGATGGAGATGGCATTCCCGATGTCTGGGAACTCGAACGCGGCCTCAATCCCAACAACCCCGCCGATGGCGCAGCCACCGCGCGCGATAGCGAGTATACGAATTTGGAGACTTATCTGGAGTTTCGTCTTAAAGGGCTATAATGAAGTACGAGGGACGAGG
>CAZHIQ010000031.1:0-22982 GCA_964532595.1 uncultured Roseivirgaceae bacterium | reverse complement strand
TACGCCTGCCCGCCGTGAGACGAAGTACGAAGTACGAATCAGAGTTCATTATTGGAATTATGAACCTGGACGGATGATACCGCAGTGGCGATTGACGATTCACGACTCACGATTGACGATTGACGATTGACGACTCACGATTCACGACTTTAACGATTCACGCTTTGAAGCATCTGATAACTTTCTTCTCACTCTTTCTTTTTTTCTCGGTTGACGTTTCTGCTCAGGGCGATCCCTGGGGCGAGGCGGAGAGGATTCTTGCGCGGATAAAGGCTCCGACGTTCCCGGATCGCGATTTTCGTGTCGCGGATTACGGTGCGGTGGGCGATGGTGTCACGGATTGTACGGAGGCGTTTCGGAAGGCGATTCAGGCTTGTCATGAGTCTGGAGGAGGAAGGGTAGTGGTTCCGGAAGGGAAGTACTCAACCGGGGCAATTCATCTGCGCAGCAATGTAAACCTCCATGTATCCCGCGGAGCGGAGATTCTGTTCAGTCGCGACACAAAGAAGTATCTGCCACAGGTTTATACGCGCTTCGAAGCGATCGAGCTGATGAACTACTCGCCCTTGATTTATGCCTTTGAACAGGAGAACATCGCGATTACCGGCGAAGGGGAGTTGAACGGTCAGGCCGACGATGATCATTGGTGGTTCTGGAAGGGGAGATGGAATCACGCCGGGGTTTACCGCGAAGCCCGACAGGTAACGCAACACGATGCTAACCGTCGTCTCAAGGAAATGGCCGCGGCGGGAGTGCCGGTAGAGGAACGGGTTTTTGGCGAAGGCGACTATTTACGGCCTAACTTCATCCAGCCCTACCGTTGTAAAAACGTCCTCATCGAGGGGGTAACCATCCGGAACTCGCCGATGTGGGTGATTCATCCTGTTTTGTCTGAGAATGTCACAATCCGGCGCGTGACGGTGATCAGCCACGGTCCGAACAGCGACGGCTGTGATCCGGAGTCATCGCGCGATGTGTTGATTGAGGATTGTTTGTTCGATACGGGTGACGACTGTATTGCGATAAAATCAGGGCGTGATCATGATGGTCGCCGCGTCAATGTACCGAGCGAAAATATCATTATTCGCAATTGCGTCATGAAAGACGGACACGGAGGGGTGGTTATTGGCAGCGAGATATCGGGAAATGTCCGGAATGTATTTGCCGAGAAATGCGTGATGAGCAGTCCGAATCTCGATCGCGCACTGCGGATCAAGTCGAATTCGCGCAGGGGAGGAGTGGCGGAAAATATCTACATGCGGAATGTCGAGATAGGCGACCTGGCTCAGGCCATCCTGCATATCGATCTGTTCTATGACAAGGAAACAGGAGACCATCCGCCAAAAGTGCGCAACATCGTGATGAAGAACGTCACGAGCAAGAACTCACCTTACGCGCTGTACATCCGGAGCGATGAGTCTTATCCCGTCGAAAACATCGTGATCGAGGATTGCTCCTTTGATGGGGTCAGCAAAGGAAATTTACTTGAGGGGTACAAGGAGATCGAGTTCCGCAATGTGACCATTAACGGGAAGCCCCATCAACCTTGATCCCAGGCTACGCCTGTTAGTCTGAGCTGGCGGTTTCCTGTTCGGGTGGAGGTGTGCGCCAGAGGATAGCTGTTCCTAGCAGACCTGCGACCACCGACGCGATCAGGATGGCAATCTTCGCCGCGGGGAAGTCGTTGTCGACAAAAGCGAGCGACGCGATAAAGATCGACATCGTGAATCCAATTCCCTGGATGGCTCCGGCCCCTACCAGTTGCCGCCAGGTGTAGGCTTCGGGTTTGATCGCGATCTTGAGCCTGGAGGCCAGCCAAGCCCCACTCCATACGCCGAGCGGTTTTCCGATGACAAGACCCGCTATAATAGCCGTCATGAATTGCCAGTTTCCTTCGAAGATACCGGTAGTGATGATCACCCCCGCGTTTGCGAGCGCGAATATTGGCAGGACGAAATAGCTGGATATCGGCTCAATTCGTCGGAGTAGCTTATCGGCCGGCGACTCAATCCGGTCATGCAGTGCGTCAAGCTTGGCAAGCGCACGGTGCGAGGGACCGTGGTGTTCAAAGTTTTGGTTGAACTTCGCTTCGGCCCGAAGAATCATTTGAGCCTGAACCCCAAGAGCGCTGAGGTTTGCCGGAGGACGCGTCGGGATAAACAAAGCGAGGATAACACCACTTAGCGTAGCGTGAATCCCCGCCTCGTGAAGGAAGAACCACAACACAAGTCCGAGAAGAACGTACGGCACCGGACGGTAAAAGCGCGCCCGGTTCATGGCCGCCAGCGCGACCGTTATAACTCCGCAACCGATAAGGTAGTTGAGCTGTATGGTTTCTGTATAGAATGCGGCGACGATCAGGATCGCCACGAGGTCATCCATGATCGCGGAGGCAGTCAGAAACACGCGGAGTTCGACCGGCACCCGCTTCCCCAAAAACACAATCAGGGCGATGGCAAAGGCGGTATCCGTAGAGATCGTGGTTCCCCAACCCATGGTGAGGTAGCCTGACGGCACGATAAAGATGTATATCAACGCGGGGAAGACAATACCTCCAGCTGCGGCAGCAACCGGCAAAGCCGCCGCCCGAGCCGTCGAGAGCCGGCCTACGGTAAACTCCCGCTTGATTTCCAGTCCGACGACCAGGAAGAAGATCGTCAGCAATCCGTCATTTATCCACTTGATCAGGGGTAACTCGAAGGTGTTTTGCCCCATGCTGAATCCTGCGGTCGTTTCCCAGAACGACACAAAACGTTCTCCCAAAGGTCCGTTGGCCAGGACGAACGCGAGGATGACCATCCCGAGTAACGCAATTCCCGAGGAAGGCCCCCACTGGACAAAATCAACCGTTGCCATCCGAAGCCGGTGCCCCGGCGTTGCCACCATAGTGTCGGCGAGGGAACTCTCGTCCCACGGACCTTCATAGCGACGACCGTTGATAAAGAATGTCGGCGACAGCGCAGCTCCACTGCGACGTCCGCCCTGAATGTCGCGGTCGACGTATTTCTCGGCCTCGTGCCAGTCGTCGTCCTCAACAATTTCAAACCCAAATTCTTTGGCAATACTGTGGAGGTCTGCTTCTGTAAGATTTTTACCTCTGGCCATCAGTTCGTTATGAACATCCCAGAAGTCGACCGACTTCAATGAAAGGTATTCGGAAAGAATGGCTGCCTTTCGGGCTACTTCGTTGTCAATATCCGGAAGATGTCGGAAAACGTATTGCAGCTGGTCGCCGAAGCGTGTGTGAAGGTTGGCAACGATCTCATGAGCCGTGGCGGAAGCCGTTGACCCATAACTTCCATATTCAACCAGTACGATCCGGGAGTTATCCGGTCCCAGCATGTGATCATACTGTTTGTCGATACTGTCGGTTAGAAATTTCGAGACGTTGTCGCTTACGGCCATAGATTGTGTTTTATACTGAAATATTTACCCGAGGCGGCAATATCTTAAAAACTGACCGATCCTCGAAGAATTGAGATATGGAGTTGGCACGAAATGCTCCAAACGGAACTTACAATGATGCCAATGATTAATAGACAGCGGCGGGACGTCCTAAGTTCCGCAAAGCGGCAGGAAAGCGCACCGCACCATTCGCCGCGATTGTGATATCTTTGCGCTGCAGCGCACCCATGGACTACCGCGACATCATCACTGACATACGCCGAATTGTGCGATCTATTAACCTGGATTCCAAGCGGATCCAAAAGGATTATGGCGTGAGTATTCCCCAATTGCTGTGTCTTACCCACCTCGCCAGTAAAGAAGGCTATCAGGCCACGCATAAACAGTTGACCCAACACTTGAATCTGAATTCAAGTACGGTCACGGGTATTATCAATCGGCTTGAGAAGCGCGGACTTATTGCAAGGCTTCCCAAAGCCGGCGATCGCCGTACCACTTATGTGGCGCTGACTTCAGCGGGATACAAGCTGCTGAAACAGAAACCGAATCTCCTCCACGAGAAACTGGCGAGCAACCTCCAAAAGCTGACGCCGGATCAAATCAGGCAAATCCAAAAGTCGCTGGCCCTTCTCATTGACGTTCTCGAGATCAAGGACCTTGATGCCTCACCGCTGCTCATCGTGGAAGAACCCGGCCAGCCGCCGGAATAGCTCTTTCTGATGGCAAAGCACAGGAGTTCTTCCTTGTGTCCTAATCGGTTCTATACGAACTATTTGTAATAATAATCTCGCATTAAAGGTGAAATAGTGGCGTTTTGTCTGTTATTTCCATCGTTGTTTTTATAGGTTTGTTCTATAGAACATAATCAGATCGAAAGAACCAGGCGTTATGGCAGAGCAAGCGCAAGTAGACGGCGGGATATACGATCAGATTGTACGTTCCGTCGTAGATCACCTGCATCGGCAGGGATTTTCAGAAGTCATGGCCCGTGCGCAGGGATTTTCTGTTCCTGAGCGGGTCAGATGGGAAGAGGGTCATGAAGGGGTTGTACCTCATATCACGGCCCGTTACAACAAAGCGGTATATGTGTTTGATATAGAAACCCGAAATCATATAAACGAAGGCCAGGTTGAAGACCGGTGGCGATTACTCTCGGCTTACGCGCGACGTCATCAGGGGAAGTTCTACCTCGTCATCCCTGAGTCCCGGGCCGACTATCTCGAAAAGGTGGTGTCATCGCTCGATGTTCGTCTTGAATTCCTCAAACTGAGCGGAATAGATTAGTGATTTTTTGCATCCGACGTACAATTCTGCGGGCTTTTGTTCCGCTCATCATTATCGCGTATTTCTTACCTGTGTTAACGCTTCGGGCCCAGGTGCCCGAACTCGTCCTCGAGGGCGGCAACACCTCCGATGCAGGGCACGTGCGGTTAACGTGGGAGCTAGTGGCCAATCGGGAGGTTGAAGTACAGCAATCCACGCGCGCCGACTTCAGCGATGCGTTTACGGTTTACCGCGGGTACGAGGGGGCCACATTTCTCTCGGGCTTCGACAACGGTACTTACTACTTTCGGGCGCGCGCCGAAGGGGGAGGCTGGTCGGAGCCGGTCTCACTCACCGTATCGCACCACTCTCTCCGCCTCGCCTTCTTTTTATTTGGGGTGGGTGCCATCGTTTTTCTTCTCACCGTTCTGGTTGTCGTGAAAGGAGCGCGCCAATCGACAACCCATTCGCCTTAGTATGCAACATCACACTTACATTATTGAGCCTCAAACCGCCTGGATACTTATGGCGGTGCTGGGTATGCTTTGGATCGCGCTGGGGATTTACTGGGGACGAAAGGCCCGTACGATGGAAGGGTTTATGCTTGCCGGTCGCAACGTGGGGCTGGCCTTTGGTACTGCCACGATCATGGCAACCTGGGTCACCTCAAATACCACGATGCTTGCCCCTCAGTTTGCCCTTGAACTTGGTGTCTGGGGAATGCTCGCTTATTCCACCGCGGCCTTTGGATTGTTTCTCTTTGCTCCGCTGGCGAAGCGCATTCGTCAGCTTATGCCGGAAGGCTATACCGCGGGTGATTTTATCCGACTGCGATATGGGAAGACCGCCTGGATACTTTTTCTCGTGATCAGTCTCTTCTATGCTCTCACGTGGATGGTGAGTATGGGAATGGCCGGAGGTATCCTGATGAATGCACTGGCGGGAATTCCCTATGAAACAGGATTGACCGTCATACTGGTCGTATGTGTCACCTATACGCTCTTCGGCGGATTGTATGCGGTCATTGGGACGGACTATGTTCAATCGCTCATCGTCCTGGTGGGCGTGGTAATCGTGGGCTGTTTCGTCCTGACCGCGATGGATTTCAGCACGATGTACGCCAGTCTCCGCACGGAGAAGCCGATGCTTCTCAACGCGCTCATGCCCGCGGCGATCATGGCGATATTTAACAACATGTTGTTTGGTCTTGGTGAAGTATTCCACAGCAACGTCTGGTGGAGCCGCGCATTCGCCATGCGCGACAAACTGGGCGTTCGTGCATATACACTGGCCGGATTTTGCTGGCTGCCCGTTCCGATTGCAGCAGGGTTTATTGCCCTCGCCAGTGGAACGCTCGGGGTGAACGTCGCGAGTCCCGATATGGTCGGCCCGCTCGTAGCCGCGCAGGTGCTGGGAAAGGCAGGCGCGCTGATCGTCTTCGCTGTATTCTTCTGTTCCCTTGCTTCCAGTATCGACAGTTTGCTTGCATCGACCTCCGACGTCATCACCCAGGATGTGTACCGCAAGTTGATAAACCCTCAAGCGGGTGAGCGGTCGCTGAGGCGCGCTTCAGCCGGGACAATTGTGGGGCTTGGGTTCTTCACCTGGCTGGTATGTCTGCCGCGTATCGGAACGCTGGCGAGTGTCCTCTTCTTCGCCGGACCGATGGTCGGCAGTATGATCTGGCCGATTGCTGCCGGCCTGTTTTGGAAGAAAGCCAACGCCCGTGGTGCGGTAGCCGGAATGCTGGCGGGCACCATAGCAGGACTAGCCGCATACTTTACGTTGGGATGGTACACCGCTTCCCTTATCGGCGCAACGGTGTCGATGATTGTTGTCGTAGGGTGTACGTACTTGTTCCCGTCAAACTTCGCATGGCAGCGACTCAATGAGCGCGGCTCGAAAATAATGAGCGACGAGAGAGTAGAATCGATAACCCAGACCTGATGTACTTCCCGGAATATTTGATAAACATAATAATTGTGACAGCGCTGCTGGGCATCGCTCTTGCCAGCGTGGTGTTAATCGTCTTATTGATAAACGACATACGGAATAAGAAACTATGGTAATTGAAAAATTCGAAGCAAAGCCACTTCCTTCCAACCCGATGGAGTCGAACGGACTTCATCCGAGTCCGGATAAGCTTATTGAAGCGGATACCATTGACCTCAACGTATTAAAGCGTCTGGTGGGACAGTCGGTTCTATCGGTGGGACAATTCGACCGCGAGTTGGTGTGCGAAATATGCAAGTTCGCCGCGCTGCTCGAGTCAACGGAAATCGCCAGGAGTCATCCGCTCGATGGAAAGATTGTCATTACCGCCTTCTTCGAAGCAAGCACGCGCACACGCCTCTCGTTCGAAAGCGCTGCGGTACGGTTGGATGGAAAAATCCTTAGCATTCCCGAAGGCCAAAGCACGGGAATCGCCAAAGGTGAGTCGTTGTGCGACATCGGCGAAATGTTTAATGCCTACGGAGATGTTGTTGTGATGAGGCATACGAAAACGGAAGCCATCGACGAGATCATGTGTAATCTCCGTATACCCCTTATCAATGCGGGGAATGGAACCGGGGAGCACCCTACGCAGGCACTCGCCGATTGGTTTGCTATCCTTAAGTGGAAACCTCAACTCAAGGACCATGTGAAGGAAGGGGAGAAGATTCACCTCGGTATCCTCGGAACCCCCGGTAGCATGCGCGCCGTCAACTCTTTTCTGCAGATGTCGTTGTTGTTTAAGGACAACATCCGGAAGATATCGATTGTGTCCGAACTGGCCGATCCGTTGGGCGAGGAGCTTCATAACAAGCTGACAACGTCCGGAGTGGAGTTTCTCATAACCAATGACATCAATGAAGTGGTGTCAGACATGGATGTGATCTACATGAATTCCATCGCCTTTCTCGGCGACAGTTATCGGTCACTCGATTCGCGGTTTAAACTTAATGAGCAAACACAGCTGAAAGAAGACGCGGTGGTGTTGCACCCCCTTGCACGCCTCGACGAACTTGACCCAAAACTCGATGGTACCCATCATAATCTGTACTTTACTCAGGCACACGGCGCGGTGTTCATCCGTCAGGCACTGTTTATTTCAATCCTTAACCGATTCGACCGCCTCCCTACTTTAACGCTCTGATACTTTAACACTCGAAACACTTCAACACTTCAACTCTATGTGCGGAATAACAGGATATTGGACACCGGGAAGATTGGAAAATGATGCACCTGCGATACTTGAGCGGATGACCCGGACGTTGCATCATCGCGGTCCGGATGGTTATGGCTATCATCTTGATCCAGAGACGGGCCTGGCGATGGGACATGCGCGGTTATCGATTATTGATTTGGAAACCGGAAGTCAGCCGCTTTTTTCTGACGATCGCAGGAACGTGTTGACGGTAAACGGCGAATTCTATGACTATAAGCGTTTGCGGACGAATCTTCGGTTAGAAGGCGAGGCGTTTGCTACGAAGTCGGACAGTGAGATTGCGCTTCCCCTGTACAGGAAGTACGGTCTGGACTTTGTTCATCACCTGCGCGGGGAGTTTGCACTGGCTATGTATGATGGGCATGACGACAAGCTGATACTCGTCAGGGACCGCTTTGGTGTGAAGCCGCTATTCTATCATATCAACGATGGGAAGATCTATTGGGGCTCGGAAGCAAAGGCCTTGCTGGCACACCCTGAAGTGCCGGCGCAGTTCTCGGCGCATGCCGTACTTCATCAGCTCATGCACACCATGGTGCCTGGTACGAGTGCCTTTGAGGATATCCATGCGTTGAAGCCGGGGCATATGTTGATTATCCGGAATAGGCGTGGTCGCCTGGAAGTACAGGACAAACGCTACTGGGATATGGAGTTCCCCCATCAGGACGGGCACGATCCTTCTGCGCCGGAGAAGTTTATTCAGGAGACGAGGGAGAACTTGCTCGATGCTGTGGCTCATCGTCTCGAGGCCGACGTCCCGGTGGGATGTTATCTCTCAGGGGGCATAGACAGTTGTTCCATGCTGGGCATGGCTTCGTCTATGCAACAATCACCCGTGAAGGCGTTTACGATAAGTTTCGACAATAAGGACTACGACGAGGCGCATATTGCGAAGGAGATGGCCGATAAGGTGGGAGCGGATCAGGAGCAGATCAATCTCACAGCGGATGAACTCTACGGTGAGAATTACGTTCGGACGCTGTGGCATGCCGAGCGAACGTTCTACAATACGCTGGGGGTGGCCAAGTGGTGTATGAGCAAGCGGGTTAACGAATGTGGCTACCGTGTTGTGGTAACCGGCGAGGGTTCGGATGAACTCTTTGGTGGCTATCCTGCTTTCAAGCGGGATATGTTGCGGCATGGACTGCAGGGCAGGAGCAGGGAAGAAGCGGCGTCGATGCAGAAGCTGATGGACGAGACGAACAAGCTGTTCAGCGGTGCCATCCTGTCGGAAGATCTGGTCAGTCATCCCGCTATGGAAAGCGCGTTGGGATTCACCCCTTCGTGGATTCAACCCTGGATTAAAACACTCGGAATAGCCCGACCGTTATTGCACGACGATATTCTCGATACGTTACGGGATTACGATCCGATTGAGGCTATCGCTGATTCGTTCGACCGGTCGATGGTGGAGGGTCGGCATGTTCTTGACAAGGCGCAATACACGTGGAGCAAGACGATGCTGGAGTGTCAGATCCTGAACTGGGGCGGTGATCGGGTCGATATGGCGAACTCTATGGAATCGCGTCCGGCGTTTCTTGACCACCACGTTGCCGAGTCCGCAGTACGTATACCGCCGCATTACCGTATTCATGGAAATAAGGAGAAGTGGGTGCTTCGCGAGGCGATGAAGAACATTCTTCCTCCCGTGTTGTATGAGCGGGAGAAGTTCGCCTTTATGGCTCCTCCTAGTCATACCGAAGTCAGGAAAAAAATAGCGGTACGTCAGCTCATTGCCGAATACATGAATGAGTCGGCCGTGCGGGATGCGGGACTTTTCGATCCCGTTCGTCTGGCGACATTCATTGAAGGGTATCACAACGACACCAATCCGGTATCACTCGTCAGAAAGGACGCGTTGCTTAATCACCTGCTCGGTCTGCATATCCTCTACCATCAGTTTGTGAAGGAAAAGGCGGTCACACCGAGCGAGGCGATAAGACTGTGAGTTCGTGCGCGTGTCATACCTTGAGCACGCCCCTGAATCCACGGGCGGCGTAGTAAGAGTCAGCACCGTTGTGATAGATGAATACGTGATCAAAGCGACGGTCGCCGAAAAGGGCGCCGCCCCGTTTGCGGATGGGTTCGGGAGTGATGATCCAGCTCGACGTCTTGGTGTCGAATTCCCCGAGGGTCTGGAGATGACGGTATTGTTCTTCCGTCAGCAATTCGATGCCCATCTCTTCGGCCATGCCCATCGCGCTGTTGGCGGGCTTGTTCTGTTTGCGTGCTTCGAGGGCCTCGTGATCATAGCAAATGCTTCTCCGTCCTTTCGGCGACTCTGCGGCGCAGTCAAAAAAGATGAACTCACCGCTTTTCTTGTCATAGCCGACTACATCCGGCTCGCCGTCCGTTTTCTCCATCTGATACAGCGACCACAATTTCGCCGGCTTCGCCTCCAGTTTCTCGCGAACTTTATCCCATGAGATTCCCTTATGGCGGTTCATGTGTTTTTCGAAGCGGGTTTGCAGCGTTCCCAATAGTTCATTTCGTTCAGATGCTGAGAGTTTTTTCATGAGGAAGTGTTAGAGTGTTAAAGTGTTAGGGTGTTATAGAGTTGTAGAGTTATAGTGTTGAAGGTTACCGGACAAGTGCAGGAAGTAGATCGTCAAGGGTGGTGGCGTGATTCGCGTTGGTTCATACTACCAAAAACGAACCTCTACTCTAATACTTCACCACTTCACCACTAGTTCCCCCTCGTTTTTCTAAACCACCACGAAATTCCCGTGAGGGTTAGAAGTAATGCCGGAGGAAAGATATCCATCGGGTCGCCACCGGCGAGGTGGGAGAAGATAGCTCCTGACATCGCGAAGGTGAAGCCGGCATATGCCCATTCTTTGAGCAGGGGAACACCCGGGACAAGAATGGCTACTACACCGAGGAGTTTCCACGCCCCGAGAATGACGAGGAAATACTCGGGATAACCGAGTTCAAGCATAGCCTGGGTCTCTTGTTCCAGCCGCATAATCTGTACAAGGCCGGTCGACACCATGCCTAAAGATAACCATAGTGTCGAAATCCAGTAGATGATTTTATCACGCTTCTTTGCCATGTTGCGAGGGTTTTAGTTTTTCAAGAACTGCCTGAAGTTGGTTGTGTGCCATATTAATACCTTGACGGAAGGGCAGGCTCATCATCTGATCACGCTGCGCCAGTGAACGGTAAACGATGTGCATGGTGAGCTTGCTCTTGTCGCTGGCGAGCTCCTCAAACTCGAGGAACTCGAGCTGCACTTCAAAGCCCGCATTGTCCATTTCAAAGGTTCGGACAATCTTTTTGTTGGGAACGAACGAATGAATGGTGCCATGAGCGCTGAAGACAACGTTGCCTTCGGGATCCGAAGTTTCAAATTGCCAGCTTCCGTGATTCCGGTTTTCCAGTTTTACCACACGCGTACCCATCCATTGCGAAACGATATCGGGATCTTCATACGCTTTAAAAAGGAGGTCAAGAGGAAGATCAAAATCGCGGGTGATGATCACCTCTTGTTTGCCTTCTTCGGCATGCACTTGGGTTTTTAGAGCCATAGATTACTTTTTAGGATACTTCTTCATTATACTTTCCAGTTTATTGAACCGGTCGTCCCACATCTTCCGGAACGGTTCGATGAACTCGGCAATCGTCTTCAGTTTCTGAGCATTGAGGTGATAGTAAATCTGACGTCCGGTTTGTTCCTGCCGCAAAATCTCACATTCGGTGAGAATCTGAATGTGTTTGGAAATGGTCTGGCGCGACGAGTCGAAATTCTCCGCAATGGCTCCTGGCGTCATGGCATGGAGGGCAACGAGCGTTATGATCGCCCGACGGGTCGGATCGGCAATAGCCTGAAATACATCTCTTCTGAGTTCCATATGCAGCTATATGGTTGCAAATGTAAATGCAGTCATATAGCTGCGCAAGTGATGGCTGAATTTTTTTCGTGGCGACGACGTGATGACGGTGTTGGGGTCAAACGATTTATTTTCGTTAATTGGTGACTTAAGCCGCTGCACACGGCTTGAAATGTTTCACTAATTAATATTCATGAAAAATCATTCAACATTCTTGAGATTATCGGTCGTGGTTTTCGCGGCTGTCGCGATGACGGCCTGCGGACAAAAGGATAAACAAGCTGACAGTCAATCGGACGCACCTGCTATAAATACGCTTACCGAAGCCGAGAAGGGGGAGGGATGGGAATTGCTTTTTGACGGCACTTCTATGGAGCACTTCCGCGGTTTCCGTCAGGAGGATGTTCCTTCGGGCTGGAAAGTCGAAGACGGAACAATCACGCTCGCCGAAAAGGGAGCCGGAGATATCATCACCCGGGAGCAGTATCGCGATTTTGAGTTTTCGATCGATTGGAAAATTTCGGAAGGCGGAAACAGCGGTATCTTTTTCCATGTTTCTGAGGATACCGTGTATAAGAGGACCTATCACAGCGGCCCGGAAATGCAAATCCTGGACGATGAAAGACATCCTGATGCTAATCAGGGCGTCAATGGCAACCGACAGGCTGGCTCGTTGTACGATCTGATCCCCGTTTCAACGCCGGCGGTTAAACCTGCGGGTGAGTGGAATACAGCCAGGATTAAAGTGAAAGACAATAAGGTAGAGCACTGGCTAAACGGCAAGAAAGTAGTGGAGTATGAACTTGGAACGCCTGAGTGGGATGCTATGATTCAGAACAGCAAGTTCGCGACGATGCCCGGCTTTGGCAGCGAGGGCGAAGGTCATCTTGCGCTTCAAGACCACGGTGATCCTGTGTGGTTCCGCAACATCAAGGTCCGTCGTCTTTAACAGACTTTTCTATCTACTGCATCAGCGCTCAAAAGGCGCTGGTGCGGTAGATATTCCCTCATGCTTTGAACTGGCTGCGTACCGTCAGGTAGGCTTTCGCCGAATCGGTCAGTGTGGCAAAGGCCCCTGCCATCATGATAATGTCTTTTACGACCAGTCGCCCGCGTCCCGACAAAAACGGAAAGCCGTAATCGGGTCCGCCCAGCGCTGGCACCCAGGTTTCCGGGGTCGTAATCAGGAACGATAACGTCACCACCGACATAATGATTACCAGGGTGGAACCCGCCAGTCCCCACAACGGGTGGACGTAGTTGAGCAGCACGATGATACCCATCAAAATCAGGACAACCCCTAATCCGTAGCTGAAGGCGTAGGTGTTGTTGCTTACATGCCATTCGCGGTTCTGCGGATCGGCTTCTCCTTCTTTGAGAATGCGGCCCTTGTAATCGTCGTGATGCGCGTAAAAGAAGAACATCACCGGAGAGTTGGCCACAAACGGTACAATACCCTCAGCTTCGTAGTCAAAAAACTTCAGTCCGCCGATCCAGATAAGGACGATCGCCGTCGCTATCCGGATAAGGTTCATACTGAAACCTTGCCCTGATACGATTCGCTTGCAAATAGCTTCCAGTGTAGTCATGCTGTATCCTGTTTATCCGGAACAAAGCTATGGCCGGGCATGCTGGAGGAGAATGGACTATTCAGGATTATTGCTGGACAAGTCTGCCACGACAGAGATGCCGGTCTTTTGCCGGAAGGCCAGGGGAGTGACTCCGGTGATCTTCTTGAAGAACCTGCTGAAGTAGTGCTCGTCTTCGAAATTCAGTTCGTGGGCGATTTCCTTGACACTTCTTCGGGAAAGGTGCAGGCCCCTTTTTGCTTCCAGAACGATACGCTCCTGAATCAACTCGGTGGGAGTCTTTCGGAAGTACTGCCGGCAGCGTTTGGTCAACGTATTAGGGGATATGTGGAGCAGATCGGCGTAAGCCGCGGGGCGGCGAAGGGCAAGGAAGTGTGCTTCGATCAACTCGCGGAATTGTTCCATTATTTCGTCGCGTTCCGCAGGTAAGGTGGGCGACTGCGTTTTAATGGTGGTAGCCTTGGCGAGAAAGAGTTGAAGATAAGCTGTGAGTACGGCGTCGGCAGCTTGGGGGTCGGACAATTCCTTACCGATGTCGCCAAGGATCCTGTCGAAAAAGGTGAACTGCTCGGACGTAAGCACGACCGTCGGGTCGGTGTAGATGTTGTTAAACAGCACTCCGTTGCATGCGACTTCCTGCTTGTGATACTCGATGCAGTAGAAGTCGCCGTGAAACTGAAGCACTGCCTGGTGGTCGGGATCGCCTTCCACACAGATGGTCTGTAAGGGTGTTGCGAAAAGAATAACCGGGCCGCGGAAGGGAAATCGGCCAAAGTCGGCCTGGAAAACACCAGTACCCCCTGACTGCAGGATGATGGTATATAATTCGTGCTGAATGGGCTCGGACAGCGTATTTCCCTCGGCGACAACGAGCTTCAGCGATGTAGTATCTCCCGTCGACGTGAGTCGCTGCAATTCAATCCCGCTCATAACGTTTTGGTTTTCCGCCAATCGTGATATACGCGGTCTTCGCGGCGGTAGATTAGCTGAACAATTTTCCGAAGAATCCTTTCTTCGACTCCCTCTCATGAAGCTGATCGAGCGCTGCCCGGAGCCTTACCAATGATGCCGAGTTCTTGATGATGTATTGTTCCGCGCCAAGAGACATGACTTCAGCGCGGACAGCGTCGTCTTCCAGGGTGGTATAGTAAATCACCGGAATGTTGCTGTAGTTCTTTTTCATCAGGCGAAGATAATCCAACCCGGTCTTGCCGCCTTCGTCGGAAAAGAAATGGTCGAGAACCACGGCGAAGGGCTTTTCCTTCAGGTGGGGAAGCATGTCTTCAGGATTCGAAAAGGTGCGGGCAGTGTAGTTGGCGAGTATTTCCTCAAAGTGCACCTGCAGCATCTTCTGCTGAACGAGATCATCTTCGATAATGAAAACGAGTTTCTTCATGGCACAAAAATATCCGTTGCTATGGGGTTTGCAAGGACTTGCCTGCCAATAGTTTTCGAGCCTAAACTCCTTGATCTTCGGTGTTTTAGACGTTTCTAAGCCGGAGCGACGGAGAGATATAAATGCAACAGTGTTGCATTTATAAGAAGGGTGCGCTATTTTGCTGACAACTTCCTTGCTATGGACAAGTACGACGTAGTCATTATTGGCGGCAGCTATGCGGGCCTTTCGGCTGCCATGGCATTGGGGCGCTCGCTCCGAAAGGTACTGATCATCGATAGTGGAAAGCCGTGCAATTGGCAAACCCCCCATTCCCACAACTTTATCACTCATGACGGAGCGGAGCCCGCCGCGATTGCGTCGCGGGCCCGTGACCAGGTTCTTCGCTACCCTGGTGTGACGTTCCTGCGTGCGAAGGCTACAGCAGGAGTGGTGGATGAGGGTGGATTTCGGATTCAGGCGGACACCGGTGCGTATTTCGCGGCGAGGCGGCTGCTGTTTGCCTCCGGAGTGCGTGATATCCTGCCGGAAATTGATGGGTTTTCCGATTGCTGGGGAATTTCCGTGCTTCATTGTCCCTATTGCCACGGCTACGAAGTCAGAGACGAGCCCACGGGCATCCTTGCCAATGGTGACAGTGCGTTTGAAATGGTGAAACTGATAGGTCATTGGACCCGCGACCTGACGCTATTTACCAACGGAGCGTCGACCCTTTCTTCGGAGCAGCGCCGGGCCATCGAATCGCAAGGCGTGGGCATCCACGAGACGGCTGTCGACAGGATAGAACACGACGGGGGATACTTGACGAATCTTCGTCTTAACGATGGAAGCGCCTTCGCTCTGAAGGCGGTCTATGCACGGCCTGCTTTTGAACAACATTGCCTTATTCCGCAGCAGCTGGGTTGCGAAGTGGGGGATAACCATTTGCTGCAGATAGATGCCATGCACCGCACGACTGTGGCCGGTGTGTACGCAGCCGGTGATTGCGTCAACATGATGCGCTCGGTTGCCCTGGCCGTCTCGTCCGGCGGATTCGCCGGCGCCAGTATCAACAAAGATCTTATCGAGGAAGAATTCCACACCCATCTTCAGGGCACGCAGCCCTTGGAATCGAATAGCGGCCTTTAAAGAGCTCCAACGCCAGCGAAGCAACCTGCTGTTTACTTCAAGTCAAACTCACCCGGCGTCCCTGAAAGTGCTCGGGAGCCAGCGAAGCAACACTGTCTACTGTCAACTGCCTGCTGTTTACTTCGACTTTTCACAGACGCTCGGTAACAGATTCAGTCTACTCGCAGTGATAACAAACGTTTGCGGGAAAGTTTGTGAAAATCGTGGCTTCTCCGGGGGTAAAATGCCTAAATTCGGATAAGCATGTTGGTGCAACGCGCCAATTATGCGATTTCTTATTTCCAAACTTAACCCAAATGAACGATGAAAGAACTCTACAAAAAATTGAGTTTTACAGCCCTAGGGTTGTGGTTGATCTCATCGGTCGTATCTGCCCAGGATCGGACAGTATCCGGCAAGATCACTGATGAAGACGGCGAGTCGCTGCCAGGTGTCAACGTGGTGGTTAGGGGTACGCTGACCGGTACGGTATCCGATGGAAACGGTACATACCAGCTCAGCGGTGTCAATGACAATTCCATTCTTGTCTTCAGCTTCATTGGCTATGAGACACAGGAGGTGCCAGTGGGTGCCCGTTCGGTTGTCGATGTTCAGATGACACTCGACGTGCGGGCGCTGGAAGAAGTGGTGGTAATTGGATATGGTGAAAGGAAGAAAGCACTTGTTACAGGAGCCAATATTCGTCAGGAGGGCGAAGCTCTGCAGGCGCTTAATACAAGCAGTGCCATGGAGGCTCTCCAGGGCATTACCCCGGGGGTAAGCATTTCGAGAAACAGTGGTCAACCCGGTGCAGGTACAAAGGTGCGTATCCGCGGTATTGGTACGATTGCCAATTCCAATCCTCTGTACATTGTCGATGGTGTTCCGGTGGGTAACATCGACTACCTGGCTCCGTCCGATATCGAGTCCTTTGACGTTCTCAAAGACGCGGCGTCGGCGGCTATCTATGGTTCGCGTGGTGCCAACGGAGTGGTACTGGTCACCACGCGCAAAGGGAAATCCGGCTCTAAAGCCAATATTTCCTACAACGGATATACGGGGGTGCAGAACATATATAGGAAACCTCCGGTGCTTAACGCCCAGGAGTATATGTTTATCATGGATGAAGGGCTGGCCAATGACGGGAAACCGCTGACCGATTGGGAAAATGAGTTGAAGACCAACGGATGGCTGGAGAATCAACGTCCAGGGCTGGGGGTCGAGTACGGGGAATACATCTGGAATCGACTGCAAAATGGCTGGAAGGGAACAAACTGGATAGACGAGATCACGCAAAAGAACGCTCCCGTTACAAGCCATTCTCTGAATATTACCGGAGGAAGTGAAGACATCATTTACGGGGGTGGATTTTCCTACCTTGATCAGGCCGGCATGATCGGTGGAGATATTATTGACGCGGGATTTAAGAGACTTACGGCGCGTCTGAACACCGAGTTCAGGTTCGTCGAAGTCAATGGCCGGAAAATTCTGAAACTCGGTGAGAACTTCACCTATACGAATTCACAGACACGGGGAACCGGTACCGGTAACATCTACTGGAACGATTTGCACGATGCGTTGGTGATCAACCCGCTTATGCCTGCGTACTGGGAAGGATCGCCCAGCGAATACGGATTTGGTCCGACCCTCGAAGGTGTCAACCTGACGCAGAACAACCCGATTGCCACGATGTTCTATCGACACAACTTCAATTGGGGGAAAGGCAATCGGCTCGTGGGAAATGTGTACGGTGAGCTGGAGCCGATCGAAGGACTTCGGTTGAGGAGTTCGTTCGGAGTCGACTCCTGGTTCGGATATGGAAGACGCTTCGAACCTGCTTATGCTCTGAGTACCCAATACAGCAGACTTGCAACGGGTCAGGCGATTGAACAGAACGCTTACCAGGGGGCGAATTCGACGTGGACGAATACGGTGTCCTATGAAAGAGGTTTTGGTGATCATAACCTGCAGGTGCTTGTAGGGAACGAGCAGATCAGGCACGACATTTTGAACTTCACTGTGGGAGCACGACGGCCCAATCCTCTATACAGCGATCCGTCGTACGCTTATCTCAATAACTCCGCGCCCTCTTCGGCGGACGCGTTTCCGACGGCCTGGGGAGATAATTCAGCTGCCAACGGCGGGGGTATTATGTCGTACATGGGACGTGTGTCGTACAACTTCAAGGAAAAGTACATTGTCGATTTTACCGCTCGTCGCGACGGGTCATCCCACTTCATAGGCAACAAACGGTACGGTAACTTCTTCGCTATCTCCGGAGCCTGGAACTTCATGGAGGAGAGCTTCTTCTCCGGGCTCAGTAACCTTCTCGACGATGCGAAGTTTCGCGTAAGCTGGGGACAAAACGGTAATCAGGATGTGGGTAGTTTCCGTTATCAGACGAACATCAGGTCGCTCGATCAGGGCTACTTCTTCAGTAGCAATAAAGTAGGATCGATCATTACCTACATCCCTGACAATACACCCAACCCTGATCTGGGCTGGGAGACTTCCGAGCAGTTGAACATAGGCCTCGACGCTTCGCTTATGAGCTCGCGTCTGACGATTGCGATTGATTGGTATGAGAAGATCACGAAAGACTGGCTTGTGAGAGCGCCGGTGCTCGGGACTACAGGAGCCGAGGCGCCGTGGATCAACGGGGGCGACGTGAACAACAAAGGCGTCGAACTTATCCTGGGGTGGAATGACCGCGCAGGTGACTTTACCTACGGCGTCACGGTGTCCGGTGCGACGGTCAGAAACAAGGTTACCCGTCTGGATAACGCTGAAAAGATTATCAATGGCTACGGTAACATTCTGTCACAAGGTACTTCGTTCGTTTCGCGGGTTGAGGTAGGATATCCCATTGGATTTTTCTACGGTTATGAGACCGACGGTATTCTGCAGAATCAGGCGGAAGTTGATGCCTATGTAGGACCCGAAGGCCTGCCGATGGTGTTCCCGGAAAACGAAGGGCTCAACGCGCTCCGTCCCGGTGACGTCCGGTTCGTCGACCAGAACAATGATGGAAAAATCGACGAGGAAGACAAGGTCATGCTGGGTAATCCTATCCCGGATTTCGAACTGGGTACGCAACTGAACGCGTCCTGGAAAGGCTTCTACGCCAACGCTACCCTTACCGGCAAGTTCGGGCATCAGATCATGCGTTCATATCGCTCGTTCGCCGATCAGTTCGAGCAAAACTACACCACGGAGATCTTCGGGCGCTGGCATGGAGAAGGCACCTCCAACCGCCTCCCGCGCATGAGTTCGGTGTCGCATCGGAATCAACAGTTCATCTCGGATATCTATATGCATGACGGTGATTACGTTCGCATCAACAATCTTACTGTTGGATACGATTTCGGTTCAATGGTGAGAAAGCTCGGTTGGGTCAATGGTGCCCAGATTTACCTGACGGTGAATAACCTGCACACGTTCACCAAGTACGACGGAATGGATCCGGAAGTACCCTTCTCGGGGAATGAAGATCCGGCGAGTGCGGAGTACATGCCTTGGGCACAGGGGATAGATCTCGGTCTTTATCCGCTGCCGCGTACCGTCATGTTGGGTGTTAACATTTCTCTCTAAACGCATTGATCATGAAAACCATGAAAACGATAAGATATATAGTTACCGTCGCGTTGCTGGTTGTCGTGACCGGATGTGACGACTCTTTTCTGGATATGACAAACCGGTTCGGTTCCAATACCGATACCTTCTACAAAACCCGGGCAGATTTTGACGGGGCAGTCGGAGGGGTGTATTACAGTCTGTACATAAGTGGGGGAAATGTATTTGGTGAAGAACATATCACTGCCTCACTGTTGAGCGACATTATGCTGGGGGGTGGCGGCCCCGATGATCAAGCGGCCAAGAATGTTGATAACTTCATCGATCCGACGGACGATACCTACAAGGATCTGTGGGTTGAGACGTATAACGGAATCTTCAGGGCAAATAACATCATCGAAAGGATCGATGAAGCCGACTTATCGGCCGATTTTGCTAACGAAGAAGAGGAGGAGGCCTACAAAAATGAGGTGCTGGGCGAGATGTACTTCATGCGGGCGTTTCTGCTGTTTCGCGCGGCCAAGTTTTTCGGTGGTATGCCTTTGATTATTACGACGGATACACCGCGCGATCTGCCGAGAGCATCAATTCCTGAGACGTTCGGACAAATCGCCGCCGATCTGAAAAAAGCCATTGAAACTCTCCCGAGAATCAACCCGGCAACAATTCCCGAGACCAACTTTGGGCATGCCAACTTATGGGTAGCACAGGCCTATCTTGCGCGTGTGTACCTGTTTTACACCGGGTACATGACGAACATGGAAGGACAGCCTACTACGGAGTTTACTCTTCCGGACGGGGGGACGTTGTCAAAACAGGAGGTTATTGATGCGCTGACCGATTGTGTAAATAACAGTGGATACGCATTACTCGACGACTTCCGCAATCTCTGGCCCTACAGCTATGTCAATCAGAGCGCGGGTTCTGTAGTCTATCAGTGGGCTGCCGATGAAGGACTCGAGTGGGCCGGTCAGGATGGTTTCAACAGCAGTGTCGGAACAGGGAATACCGAGGTGATGTTCTCGCTGCGGTATTCTTTCGGAAACTGGGGTTGGGACCTTCAGCAGCGGACAACCAATCGCGCCGCACTCTTCACAGCCCTTCGGGGGAACTCCGCCCTGACGCCTTTTGGTGAGGGATGGGGATGGGGAACCATCCACACCGACTTCTTTAACCAGTGGAGCGACGACGATCTGAGAAAACGCGGATCAGTGCTGCAGGCGGGTGTTCCTGAAGAAGGTATGGATGGCTATCAGGGAGACAAAGGCGATCATGAAACCGGACTCTTCAACAAGAAGTACATTCACATTCAATACGACGACGGAGCGGGCATGAAAGGGTTGTTTAACTACATCCACAACTGGGCTGACACGGACATGCAGCTTCGCCATGCGCAGGACTTCTACTATATGCGTTTTGCTGATGTCCTTCTCATGTTGTCGGAACTCACCGAAGATCCGCAGTATATGAATGAAGTCAGGGAAAGAGCAGGGCTTGATCCGATCGCCTACTCGTTGGATGCCCTCAAGCAGGAACGTTTGCATGAACTCGCGTTTGAAGGTTTGCGCTGGTTTGATCTGGTGCGCTGGGGAGATGTCAACGACGCGTCGAAAAACTTCTTCGACAATGAAATCGAAGTGCGCAACTCTGGGGCTACTGCAACCTATAAGGTGAACTATCGTCCTGAAACCAAGGGCTTGCTATCAATTCCCGAGTCCGAAATCAGGTTGTCAAATGGTGTTTACGAACAGAACACCGGATGGTAAAACGGTTAACAACAAAATTGACAGCAATGAAACTGAATAATAGACTATTAATAACGATGACGGTAGCTGCGATGACATTCAGCGCCTGCGACCCGATTGAAGACCGCGATGTACTGAAGAACAGCTACAATCCTGACGATATCCAGCTGGAAGTAGTCCAGACTGCCGATGGAAAAGGGAACGGCCTTACGCTCAAGATGAAAACTCCCGGCGTGATCGGCTATTGGGACTATCTCATCGATCAGAAGTACACCGATGAAGCCTACGTAGTGTATCCGATTCCGGGAACGCATACGTTCAATTATATCGTCTCGATCCCTTATCTGAAAGACGGCAACCCGGCCAATCGCGAAGTTGTATCGAAGAGTATTGATGTCACGATTGAAGTCCTCGATCAACCGCTGCCCCAGGCGTACTACGACCTTATCGGGCAAGAACTGGAAGGAAAGGCCTGGGTGTTTGACGGCACCGGAGCGGATGGCGGACTATGGTGGTTTATGTCTGACCCGGGCAATCCAGAGGCTGTATGGTGGAACGCCGGCGGGGACTGTTGTCCTCCGGATGACGTCAACGGGCGTATGGTATTCGAGTTAAGCGATGGCGCCAAGTATACTTACTACACTGACGATGGATCGGACGGTGAAGTCGGCAGTTTTCGATTCAACGCCAATTACACCAAGCTGTATATTGGCGGTGGCAAGAACATTTTGGGAGCAACCTTTCAAGGCAGCGGAAACAACGACGGTGAATACACGATTGTAGAGCTTTCCGCCGACCGATTGGTGCTTCATACCGATAAAAACGACGCTGGCACGGGCTGGACCTGGGTGTTCGTACCCGCTGAGTAGTTGGTTGCCATCCTATTCCTTAGACTTTCAAAAAACCCATTTCGTTTGTTTGAGATGGGTTTTTTGTTGGTTTTGTTTTGCAAGTGTTCACCGTCATTGCAAGTATTGCTAATATTCTCATCCTTATTTCTGGTCTGTATTAGGAAAGTCAGAAAAAGGGCTCTACCTTTGTTTTGCATTTAAGAATAGTGCTCTTCAGCAACTCCGTTCGGAGTTTTTTGTTTTCCACCCTTCTTATTTAACATGTAAAGCCTTTGCGGGCTGAATCTGTTTTGCACAACGGCCGGTTAGCCGAACATTTTCTTATTTTATCATTACAATGCAAGGAACAGTAAAATTCTTCAATGAAACCAAGGGATTTGGATTCATTACCCCTGACAATTCACAAACCGACATCTTCGTTCATTCTTCAGGTTTGATCGATGAGATCCGCGAGAATGATGTTGTAGAGTACGACGAAGAACGCGGTAGAAAAGGCATGAACGCCGTCAACGTTAAGTTGGTCGACTAATTCTTATTCTCTTTAAAAGCAAAAAAACCACCGCAAGGTGGTTTTTTTGTTTTGTGGGTGATGAGTTCACGACTTAGGGAGTCGTTATTTCTTTCACCGTACTGTAGTTATACACATTGGTGCTATTCACCTGCTTGTCGATCCGTGCGCCTACCCGGAGGAAGTATTTCCTTGAGAAGTCGGGGAAGAAGCGCTGCGATCCGGTCCCAAGTCCTTGAGGCCATCCGGTAGTGATCGAGAACGTTTCGCCAATTACGGGCAGGCTACCGCCTGTCAGTCGTGTAGAGAAGACGGGGCTGTAGCTGAAATCGCCGACGTATTGTGTTTCGCTTACGAACAACCACACTTCAGCCAGCGCTTGCTGGTAATCGGCGTGGGCGGTCCCGCGTTCAATTCGCGCCTGGATAGTTGCGGTTCCATCATTGTTAACCACCGGCTCGCCAACAAATTCAACACGGAGGAAAGGCTCCACTTCGTAGCGCTTTT
>CAZHIQ010000030.1:0-32835 GCA_964532595.1 uncultured Roseivirgaceae bacterium | reverse complement strand
ACTGGCTATCGGGGTCGGCGCGGTTCTGGGCCATTTCTTCCCGGAGACGGGAGTAAAGATGCGCCTGCTCGGTACGGGCTTCATTGAGATCATCAAGGTCTTCATTTATCCCATCATCTTTCTGACGATATCGCTTGGGATAAGCGGAATGAGCAACCTCAGTAAGGTAGGGCGCGTAGGAGGTAAGGCATTGCTGTACTTTGAGGTTGTGACCACGTTCGCTCTATTGATAGGCATTGTCGTGTCTTACGTTGTAGAACCCGGTGCGGGTGTTGTGCCACCCCAGGCTGACACAAGCGCGGTTTCCGAATATGCGGAGAGGGCAACGAATTTCAGTTGGCTGCAGTTCCTGCAGGAGAACCTGACGATTCAGGTGCTCTTGTTTTCCATTGTATTCGGTGTCGTACTGAGTAAGCTATCTATAAGAGAGAAAGTCAACCCGGTGCTGTCAAGGATGTCGAAGTATGTGTTTCGCGCCTTGCACCTGGTTATGTACATGGCGCCACTCGGTGCGTTCGGTGGAATGGCCTACACAATCGGCAAGTACGGTATTGATGCCCTCTTTCCATTGGCCAAGCTGATGGTGACGGTATACACCACAATGGCGCTTTTCATTTTTGTGGCGTTGGCCTTGATCATGCGGTCCTGCAGGGTGAGCCTTTGGAAATTTCTTAAGTACATAAAAGAAGAATTGCTGATTGTCCTTGGTACTTCATCGTCGGAGGCCGGCCTTCCGTCTCTGATGGAGAAGCTTGAAAAGATGGGCTGTTCAAAGCCTGTTGTAGGACTTGTCGTTCCGGCTGGATATTCGTTCAATCTCGACGGAACGACTATCTATCTGTCGATGGCGATTCTGTTTCTTGCACAGGCCTTCAATGTACACCTGACACTTGATAATGTTATATCGATTATTCTTATCCTACTTGTTACCAGTAAAGGAGCGGCAGGTGTGACAGGCAGTGGCTTTGTGGTTCTTGCTTCGACGCTCACTGCGGTTCAGATAATTCCGCTTGAGGGACTGGCACTTTTGCTCGGGGTAGATCGCTTTATGTCAGAAGCGCGTGCCATTACCAACTTTATCGGGAACGGTGTGGCGACGGTATGGCTGGCCAATAACGAAAAGGAGTTCGATCGCTCAAAAATGGAGGCGGTGTTTGAAGGAAGACCGCCGATTAAGAAGGATCTTGTTGACGTGCCTTAATCTAGCGCGAATGTCATGGGTGTTGCTGAAGATTTATTCCGTCCTTTCGATTTTATTTCTCAGGATCTGGTTGTTCGTCTTCGACGCGTGGCGCGTGAAGCTGAAACGTTGAGTGATCTCCACGCTGACCAATGGAATTTCTTATTTGAGAGCGGCTGGTTAAAAATGCTGGTTGCCCGCGAGTTCGGTGGAAGTGAGCTGTCATTGCCAGAGGTACTTCGGTTGGAAGAGGCTCTTGCATGGGTTGACGGAAGCCTTGGATGGGTTGTAACCCTTGCTAGCGGGGCGGGATGGTTCTCGGGGTTTATGGAGCCGGCAGTGGCTCGGGCCATCTACAACGATCCCGGCTGTTGCGTAGCCGGTAGCGGCGCTCCTTTGGGAATCGCCCGTCAATCGGATGACGGGTTCATCGTCCGAGGTAAGTGGCCTTATGCGAGCGGCGCTTTGCGTGCTACGGCATTCACCGCAAGCTGTCTTTTGACGGATGTAAAGGGAGACCCTATTGTTAATTCGTCAGGAGAACAGATTGTTCGACCCTTCGTTTTCTTCCGTGACGAGGTTCAGACACACAAAACGTGGAAGGCAATGGGGATGGTGGCAACCGGTAGTCATGCTTTTGAAGTCGCTTCCCTTCTTGTGCCGGGGGATCGTAGCTTCGATATTGAAGCACCCCCTCGGATAGACCGGCCGTTGTTTCGCTATTCCTTTGATGCGCTGGCCATCACTACACTGGCTGTTAATCTTGCCGGTATGTCACTGCGTTGTGTAGACTTGGCGTCAGAGACATCGCGATATGCACCGGGCGTGAGAGATGTTATTGAAGCATCTGTAACGGAACTTCAAGAAGCGAGAAGTGGGTTCTATAAGACTGCAGAAGCGTCCTGGCAACGCTGTCAGAAAGGGGACGGTCTGAACGACAAAGATCTGATTGACATCACCCGATCGAGTTTGTCGCTTTCAGGGAAAGCACGCGACGTTGTTAACCGTGTCATTCCTCTTTGTGGGATGACTGCGGCTGACTCGGGAGGTGAGCTCAATCGAGTTTGGCGGAATTTTTTCACAGCCGCTCAACATTCGGTCTTTCGAGGTTTTGTTGATGATATCTAATTGCGTTCGTTCACCATTCTGTTAACGCGCGACTTTACCTCTGCATTATTTTGGTAGGAGAGCATGATCTCCTGGTAAGTCGATACGTCGAGCCCCGATTCCTCGATCATAGCCGTCATCGCTTTTTCCAGTCTGGCATTTTCTTCTAATATCGCTTGAGCGGCGTTGTTGAATGAGGCGAGTTCCGCATCGTTGGTCTCGGTACCTCTTAAAGGATCGCGTTGTTCCTCCAAAATCTCATTGAAGCGCTCGAGTGTCAATCCTTCCGCTTCTATTGCGTTCATCATATTCTTCTCCCCTTCAATTTGAAGGTTCAATACTTTCTCGTTAGCATCAACAAACGACTGTAGTTCAGTGTCCGAAAAATCTGATCGGAATGCGGTCGACGGTGTACCGGGTGTTACTTGTGCTTGAGCCGACAGTGTGAATATGATCATTATCAATGATAACCTTGCAGCCTGCATCAGCGGCTTTACTCTTTCCTTCCCTTCCATATCCATTGTGTTTTTGTTCTGCAACTACGAATAATTGTGCCGCCACTTACTTGTCGGCGACAGAACGAAATGGTTTCAGTTATACGGTTTAGAAGAACGTCTGACGATACAAGTAGCCATTACGTTGGTGGAGACGTTTTCAACAGAATGGAGCTAGTGTGGAGTACAGCTGGTGTGTGAATGGCGGCTATGAAGTTCTTGCGGCTGTTACTGAGAAAGGATTTGGTTTCTCATGTGGTGAGTAATTGCCTTCGGTGATCCAGGTTGGGGGGAGGCACAAATGCGCGCACTTGTGTCGCTTCGCTCGAGTTCTAGCCGTTGTTGCTGAGAAGTTTTTGGATCCCTGATAGGATGATTGGATTACCTTCGGTGATCCAGAGAGGGGGGAGTCTAAAAGGCGAAAGCTGCGCCTTGCGATGCAAGGCTGCTTTTTTGTTTTCTACGCTTTCACAAATGCTGTTGCATTTGTGTCGCTTCGCTAGCGGTCTTTGAGATGTTGCTGAGAGGATTGGATGATTGGATTACCTTCGGTGATCCAGAGAGGGGGGAGTCTAAAAGGCGAAAGCTGCGCCTTGCGATGCAAGGCTGCTTTTTTGTTTTCTACGCTTTCACAAATGCTGTTGCATTTGTGTCGCTTCGAAAACAAAAAAGCCTGTCGCAGCTCTGCTGCGACAGGCTTTCGCCTTTTGTCGGGATGACTGGATTCGAACCAGCGACCTCTACGTCCCGAACGTAGCGCACTACCGGGCTGTGCTACATCCCGCAAAATCGGGCGTAAAAATATAAAATTCTGCCTACAAAACTACAGGCACCCGGTTCTTTAGTTATTGTATTTCGAACTGGGCGGTTATTTGCGCCTGCAGACGAATTTTGCGGAAAGCGACGGGGTCGGCAGTCTGTGCAGCGTCCATGGCCATGGATCTCACGTTGGCCTTCATTTCCATATAGGGTTGTCCGAAATCAAAATCGCGGATCATAAGGGGTTTACCAATGCGGGCATCGATGGCTGACAGCAATGTGGCCGCTTTGTCCCGGGCCGCTTTCAGGGCTTCCACTTTGAGGTCCATGCGGATTTTCTCGTAGTCAGTGTGATGGAGCCGGGTGATGTCGACAGCGTCGACCTTAACGTTGGAAAGCGCCTGGATGAGCTTGTCAAGTTCGGCGGCGCTTCGCAATATGATCTGGTACGATTTCTCGCGATACGACTCCTTGTCCTTCCGGCGGAATTTGTCCAGATCGGAGCCTGCGTCGGCCAGCGTTACACGGTCGCGGTCAATATCCGCGTCACGTGTTGCCTTGAAAAACTCTTTGTCAAGCTGCTCCAGTGATTTTTTCTGGCGGTTCTCCTCAAACTCCTTGAGCCGGATTACGACATATATTTCGTTGGGTTCGATTTCCCGATAGGCGGTACCGGTCACTTCAATGAAATGTTCCTTTACGTTGTCGTCCTGGGCAAACGCGGAAATCGTGAACAGAAGCAAGAAAGGTAGGATGATGCGTTTCATAATGTTGTTTTTCGAAGTTAGACACAACAAACGGGCCATTTCGTTGCAGGATGCAAAAAAATGTAAGCTGACGCATTGTTCCTGAATCCGGGCAAAAAGAGAAGACGGACCCGATGGGCCCGTCTTCAAGCTAACCTATCTAAACAATGAATCCTTCCTGTGGTTAGTAGATGACCTTGCTGGCGCTGGTGATAACCGCGGCAAGTCGAACAGCTTCGAATACGCGCTCTTCGCTGGCTCCCAGGTCAATAAGAGACTTTTCATGCGAAGTAACACACATTTCACAGCCATTAACCGCACTTACTGCCAGGCTCATTAATTCAAAAAACTCCTTCCCTGTAACCGGCTTCGCCATGATATTCATCTTGATGCGTGCGGGGATCTCGTTGTAACGATCCTTGTTCATAAAATGCCTGAAGCGGTAAAACACGTTGTTAGCGCTCAGTAACGATGCGCACGCAACTGCCTCGCCGAGTTCGGCTTCTGAGGCACCTTCTTCAGCCGCGTTCTTGCGGAAGAACTGGCGAAGAACGCTGTTGTTCGCATTCACAGCGAGAGCAAGCCCCAGCAGGGCAACCTCTTTCTTTGAAAGATGCTCGCTTTCAAAGGAGTTCTTGAAATTGATTTTCAGGTCAGTAATGTAGCGTGACTTCCCCTCCTCGAGAAGATCCAGCGCATCGCTGCGATAGTCCTTCTCAGCCTTCAAAAGTTCCAGAAACTCTTGTGTGGTTTCTGAATAGTTCAATACGTCTTGCATAATTATAGTTAAGCCTTAATTGTTTCCTTGCCTTTTTCCCAGTTGCACGGACACAGTTCGTCGGTTTGGAGAGCATCAAGGACGCGGAGTACTTCTTTTACGTTCCGGCCTACGTTCAGGTCGTATACGCTTACCCAGCGAACAATTCCCTGAGGGTCAATAATGAAGGTCGCGCGATAAGCTACTTTCTCGTTGGCCTCCAGGATACCAAGTTCTTCGGCGAGCGATTTAGAGGTATCGGCAAGCATAGGGAACTTAAGGTCCTTCAGGTCTTCGTGATTCTTTCTCCACGCCAGGTGCACAAATTCTGAGTCGGTAGAGGCGCCGATAAGGTTGGTGTCACGGTCACGAAACTCACCAAATGCTTTGTTGAATTCAGCAATTTCAGTCGGGCATACGAAAGTGAAATCCTTCGGCCACCAGAACATGACAGTCCAACGGCCTTCGTCGTTGACCAGATCCTCTGACGAGATGTCGAAGAATTCCTTGCCCTTCTCTACTGAAACAACGGCGGTTTTTTTGAACGCAGGAAACGCCTGCCCGATTGATAAGATACCTTTACTCATAGTACGACTTAGTATTTTATGTTTTTTGAATGTGGCACAAAATTATAAAAATTTGTTATATAAACAATATCAATATTGACTATATAGTTATTAACTTTGTCTATTATAACGTTTTCTACTCCTCCCGCAATCGAATGAATCTGCATCAACTGGAATACATTGTAGCGCTTGATCTGCATCGGAATCACGCCCGTGCGGCGGCGCATTGTCATGTCTCGCAACCCACGCTGAGTATGATGGTTAAGAAACTCGAAGAGGAGTTGGGCGTGCGCATTTTTGAGAAGGGTCAGCCGTTGAAACCGTCTGCTGCCGGTGAAGTTGTCATCAGCCGTGCCCGCCAGATTCTTCAGGAGGTAAAGAATTTGAGGGAGTTTGTGCGAAGTGAGAAAGATAGTATCGAAGGAGAATTTCGCGTCGGTGTCATTCCCACGTTGGCGCCCTATCTCTTGCCGCGTTTTCTGAATGACTTTCTTGCAGCGCACCCCGGCACTTCGTTTACCATAATGGAAATGCCAACGGAGGAAATTGTAAAAAGCCTCAAGTCGGGGCGGCTCGACATCGGCATCCTGGTCACACCACTCGACGATAAGGAGATCAGGGAGATCCCGGTATTTTACGAGCCGATTCTCCTTTATACGAGCCGGCAATTAAAGTACTACCACGACGATCGGGTAAGCCTTAAAGCGCTTTCGACGGAGGATCTCCTGTTGCTTCAGGAAGGACACTGTTTTCGTGGGCAGGTTATGAATCTGTGTTCTGCCAAAGGACAGCGAACGCATAAGCAACTTAATTACCAGACCGGGTCGTTTGAGACACTTAAGGCAATGGTTGACAAAAACTATGGCTATACGTTGATACCGGAACTAGCCGTTGACACCCGTAGCAAGCAGGTCAAGCATTTTGCCGCCCCTGAGCCGGTCCGGGAAGTCAGTCTTGCTGTTCACTATGGCTTTGTGAAGGAGATGCTGATTGTGAAGCTGCGGGAGTCTATCCTCTCGGCTATACCGGCGCATTTTAAGAAAAATGATAAGTTTATAAGAGTGCGCTGGAATTAATACCGGGCTATGTCGCGAGAGAAATACGATGCGGTCGTTGTAGGTGCCGGGCCGAACGGTCTAAGCGCGGCTATCCGGTTACAGCAGGCGGGCCTGTCGGTTTTATTACTGGAAGCATCTCACATTCCGGGTGGAGGAGCGCGGTCGGCCGAACTTACTCTTCCCGGGTTCGTGCATGATATCTGCTCGGCTGTCCATCCCCTTACTGTGGCATCCCCCTGGTTGAATTCGCTCGCCCTTGACCGCTTCGGTCTTGAGTTTGTTCATGCTCCGGTGGCAGCGGCGCATCCGTTAGACGATGGTGATTCCGTTGCCCTGTACCGTGATCTCGAAACAACAGCAAGGTCGTTGCAAGAGGACAGTGATCAATATCAGCAGCTCCTCCGGCCTTTCGTCGAGGAGTGGTCGGCCCTTGCCCGGGACCTTCTTGGGCCTCTGCGATGGCCCAGGCATCCCGCTCTGTTCGCGAGGTTTGGCCTTAGGGCGATGAGGTCTGCGACGTCTCTGGCAAAGCGGTTTCATCGACCTCAAACCCGTGCGCTATGGGCGGGGATGGCCGCGCACTCAATACTCCCTTTGTCCTATACGGCCACCTCATCTTTCGGTCTTGTATTGCTGTCTCTGGGGCACGCGGTTGGATGGCCGTTCCCGCGTGGGGGTGCGCAGAGGATCGCGGACGCCCTGGTCCAACTCTTTACAGCCAACGGAGGGAGCATTGTCACGGATACAGAGGTTCGATCGTTGAAGGATATTCCGTCGGCGAGGGCGGTGTTATTCGATCTCACTCCCAGGCAGTTGGTGTCCATTGCCGGTGATGAGTTGAGTGACTTTTACAAGTGGCGTATAAGACGCTACCGGTACGGTATGGGAGTCTTCAAGATCGACTGGGCTCTCGATGCTCCTGTCCCTTTTATCTCGGAGGATTGCCAGTTAGCGGGTACGATTCATCTTGGAGGATCTTTTGAAGAGATCGTAAAGGGTGAAGACGACGTATCGAAGGGGAAGCATCCCTCAAGGCCCTTTGTTTTATTTGCCCAGCCGAGCCGGTTCGACCCGCGACGGGCGCCTGAAGGTATGCATACCGCGTGGGCTTACTGCCATGTACCCCATGGTTCCACCGCAGATATGACCGATGCGATTGAAGCACAGGTCGAGCGCTTTGCTCCGGGATTTCGGAAACACGTCATTGCACGCCATACGATGAACACTTTCCAGATGCAGGCCTATAACGCCAACTACGTTGGTGGCGATATCAATGGCGGGGCCGCTGATATCACGCAACTCTTTGCCCGTCCAGTCATGCAACTATCTCCTTATCGTACTTCACGGAAAGGGTTTTATCTCTGTTCTTCCTCCACACCACCGGGAGGTGGTGTTCACGGTATGTGTGGTATGCACGCCGCTGATGCTGCCCTTCGTGATATTTTTCGTTTGAGAATTTCCAAATAGTTCTAATTTGCCAGGATCAAAAATGAACTACTATGGCTGAGACAACGGAGACTCTCGAGGATGTCCAATCAAAGAAAAAGTTTTCGATAGAAGAAGATTGGGCTGTTGTCCTGCTAGGCTTTGCTATCATCTTTCTTTTCGTAGCGGGTGTAATTATTCCCGCGCCGCAGTATAAATGGAGCGGTTTCCAGGATCTTGGAGCCACCGTATTTGCCTCTGACAATCTCGGACGAATGGGGGCTCAGTTTGCGTTGGTGTTTGCCTTTGCTGTCATCGCCTCACGTTTTACCAACAAGCCGTTGATGGCGTCTGTAAAAGTATTTCCGGTGCTATACGTTATCAGTGTCCTGGCGCTGCTGTTGGAGGGGAATGCTGCAATTAGATCTCTTAATCTCGAAGCGGTGATCTTCAGTCTGTCTATCGGACTTCTCATCGGCAATGTCTTTCGTCTCCCTGAATGGTTCCGGTCGGTACTTAACGCGGAAATGTTTGTCAAGATTGGTCTTGTTCTTCTAGGTACCCGCATCATTTTCTCGGAGATACTTCAGGCGGGGACGCTCGGACTTGTTCAGGCGCTCGTCGTAGTGTTTTCTGTCTGGTACATCGCATTCTGGATTTGCAAGCGCTTCGGTTTGGACGAAGATCTCCGTATGATGATTTCAAGTGCGGTTTCTATTTGTGGAGTATCAGCTGCGATCGCTACGGCGGGTGCGATAAAAGGGGACCCCAAGAAGCTGTCGTACGTGATTTCACTTGTGCTCGTTACGGCTATTCCCATGATGATCGCTTTGCCCTATCTCGCCAACGCGATGGGCTTATCGCAGGCGGTCACCGGTGCATGGATCGGGGGTACGATTGATACCACCGGCGCCGTGGTTGCAGCTGGTACCCTTGTGGGTGATGAGGCTGTGAAGATCAGTACTATCGTCAAGTTTTCACAGAACGTCTTGCTGGGCCTTGCCGCGTTTGCCATCAGCATATACTGGGCCTATACGCAGAAGAATCCCGACGGTGTGATTACCGGAAAGCCTTCTCTCCGGTTGTTGTGGGAGAGATTTCCGAAGTTCGTGCTGGGCTTTGTTGCTGCGTCCCTGCTTTTTTCATTCGTTCTCAGTGGTGAGACCGTCGCGCTTACGCAGGGAGGACTTCGCAGTGTTCAGTCGTTGTGGTTCGTACTGGCCTTTACGAGCATTGGTCTCGAAACGCGCTTCTCTGAGCTGTTCAATCGCGATAACAAGCGTCCTCTCTACGCCTTTGTGCTGGCACAAAGTGCCAACATCGTGATTACGCTCGTTGTTGCATGGCTTCTCTTTGCGTAGATCGAACGTCAGTGCGAGAATTGTCCACCCACTTTATGGTTCGTCTTCCTTCCCTAAGGCCGGGGCGTGCTCTATGGGGGAGGCTCATGACCGTTGCTGCCCTTCTGCTGTCCTGTTGTGAAGTCTTCGCTCAGAAACAATCTGAAACCCGCGATCAGGTGTGGCTCGGATACTTTAATCAAACGAGGCTGAGCGATCGATCGGGGATATGGGTCGATCTTCAGTTCCGGACGAATGAATTTATGGAGCGAGCGTCGTCGGATATAGCGAGGGTGGGATATACGTATTACGTGTTTGATCATATGCGGCTGACCGCTGGCTACGGACGAATCACACATTTTGCGCTTCACGATCCTGCGCCCGACATTCCTGAACACCGTACCTGGCAACAGGTTCAGTGGTTTGATCGTAACCCGCGGACAAGTCTGGTGCAGTACCTTCGGGTCGAGCAGCGCTTCCTGCGACGAACAGAGGGGGATCGACTTATCGATGATTACCGGTTTAGCTGGCGATTTCGCTATAATTTCGGTCTAAGTATTCCCCTGAAGGGCTCCGAAATCGTTTCGGGGACACCGTTCCTGTTTCTCAACGATGAAATTCACATTAACGCGGGCAAGGAGATTGTGAACAACTACTTTGATCAGAATCGATTGTTTGCGGGTATAGGATATCAGGTAACTTCAAACATCAACGCTCACCTCGGATATCTTTACGTCTTCCAGCAGTTGCCGGCAGGCAATCAGTATGTGAATACCCATGCTGTTCGACTATTCTTGTTCCACAATCTGGATCTGCGTGGAAACTGATGATGTGATTATTTGTGTTATATTCACGCCCTTAATTGAAGGCATAATTATTTATTTAGACACACAGCAATGGCACTGTTGGAGAAGCATTTGGTCGTGAAGAAGTCAGGAATTCCCAACGCAGGGAAAGGTCTTTTCACAAAAGTATTCATTCCGAAGGGGACACGCATCGTCGAGTACAAAGGACGAGTGTCGACGTGGAAGGATGTAAAAGACGAAGATGGCCGAAACGGATACATCTTCTTCGTAAACCGGAATCATGTTATTGACGCATTGCCTGTGAAGTCTGCTCTTGCCCGCTATGCGAACGACGCACGTGGCCTGGTAAGGGTCAAAGGCCTGACGAATAACTGCGACTATGTAACCGAGGGCAAGCGCGCCTACATCGAGGCCAAGCGTGACATACCTGCGGGCTCCGAAATACTGGTAGACTACGGAAGCGATTACTGGAAAACAATTCGCGAGAACTTGAAGCTGTGGGCAAAGGAAGAACGCGAGAAGGCCAAGGCCAAAGCGTCAGCGAAAAAAAAGTCGTCGAAGAAGGCAGCTACGAAGAAAACCACCGGAAAAAAGGCCAGCGCAAAGAAGGCCTCAACGAAAAAGAAGACGGCTTCAACAAAGAAGACGGGTGTGAAGAAGAAATCTGTGGCAAAAAAGAAGTAGACGAATTCTCGACTACCTCTTGCCGCGCAGCTCTTCGAGGCGCTGGCGCGCGCTGTCTGCATATGCATCGAAGCCGAGTCTGGTCGCTTCCTGTTCATAGGCTTCTAACAGGCGAAAGCCGTTGTAGTTAACATGGAGTGCTTCGGCCAGCAGGTTATAAGCCTGGAGCGACTCAGGAGCTTGTTGCCTGAAGAAATTAGCTGCAGCGATAATCCCCTCCTCAAAGTACGGGTTCCAGCGTCCGACTATTTTATAGAGCTCTCTCGCCTCGTCGAATTCGCCATTTGCTTCGTGCAAAAGGGCTGTGTAGAGACATTTTTCGAGATAGCGATCGGGGCCAAACTCAATCCCCTGATTTATTTGGCTGGCGAGAAGTCTGACGTCGCGCTTCCAGGCCAGTATAAGCAGCTCGGCGTGGCGGACATCTTCGAACAACCTTCTATCACGTAATTCGAGGCCGCTTATCCTGTTGAGATAGTGGATGGCGGTAGCCAGGTTTCCAGCCCGAAACTGTTTCATGCTCATATCGAGGAGTGCCTGAGCTTTGTACTCGGCGCCGTAGAATTCATTCGACAGACGATTGAAGAAGGTTGTGTCGGCGACATTGATTCGGTAACGGCAAAACTGGTATTTCTCCATGTCGGAGAGCCGCGGCACTTCGTGGGCAGGTAGTGTCAGAATAGCACGGATACGTCGGGCAATTTCCTGCTGGCTGGCGTCTCCGCTCCGAGCTACCGAATCCCACGCTGCCAGTGCAGCGTTTGTGTTGCCGGCCTCGGTAAGCGCAATGGCATTGTAAAAACGAGAATCTTTGTAATGGGCAGTCTCCGCATGAGTAAAGAAACTGGAGGCGACTTCCGGATTGCCCTGGTGAAGCGCAAACAATCCCATTATATAGTTATACTTGCCTCCGTAGTCGTAGCTGGTGTAGGCAAGCTCGGCGAGAATTTCCAGAGCTCGGGTTACGTTGCCCTGCAGATAGTAGGCATGTGCCAGCGATGCCTTCAGCGCTTCACTGTAATATTGGTTCATTGAGTCGGCTGCGATTGCATACGCCTTACTTACAAATGCAGTGTCGACCGTTTCGGCATGCCGAATGATGTAGTTGTTGAGTAGCGTTGCTGAATACAAATTCAGAATTGTATCGGCGAGTGGATCGACTCCCAGGTTCACGTCCTGTTCCAGGAGTGTACTCAAAGCCAGGGCGTTTGCAGCCACTGTCGGGCCTGATGTATCAAACATCTCTAAAAGGGAGTCGGTTTGGACAGGAATGCTTTCCATAGCTGCCAGTGCGAGGAAGTTTCCTTCGGCTGAGGCCTTCGTCAGCCGATGTTCACGCGCTTGTCCAATGAACCATGCGGCGGAATCCAGCGCCTTGACTTTGGAGTAGGCATAGGCGAGGTTGTTCTCCAGAACGCCCGATCCCGGCATTATGTTGAGTTGACTGCGTAGCGAACCAATAGCGTGATAGTATTCTTTTTCCCAGAAATAGAGGTTGCTCTTATTCGTCAGCGAATAGATTGACGGAGTGCCGGCATTGGCAAGATCATAGTGGTAGTGCGCTCGATCGAAGTCGAATCGCGAAGTCTTCATACTTCCCAGCGCATAGTTTGCCCGATGACTTCGAAACGCCAACTTGCGACTTTCATCAAAGAAGTCTTCTGCCAGGTCCATCCGCCCCTGTAGCACATAGAGATCAGCGACATAAGTGTAAAAGCCCGCGAGTCCGTGGTAGACATAGTTTCTCCACCCCGAGTAGAAAACAAAAGCAAGCGTAGCGACCAGGCCGGCAAACTGGAACGTGAAGTAAGGCATCCGGTTAGGCTTGTACAGAAGTCTGTAAACCGGAAGACTCTCATCCATCATGGCCAGGAAATTCGAGAAGATGTAGGTAAGGAAGATGATGCCATAGCCCGCGTGACTGAAAATGATTACATCACGGACGATCTTCAGGGCGGCGTCATTGTTGTTTCCGAGAAATTGGGCGATCGTCATGACGCTTATCGAGCCGAGTACGAGGTAGAAGAGCGCACCTCCGGGACGGAACGAGACGATTGATTCGTATAGTGGTTCGCGGACCCGAAAACCCCAGACTCCGAGAATAGCTGAAATGGCAAAGAGGAGGTAAAGGTTGATATAGATGAAGTTCCACTGGATGACGTTCATCTCGTGCAGACAAGTGATCAGGATATTTACCATATAAATGGTGCTGATCAGCAGGAAATGGCGCAAACCCTTCGAAGTTCCTTGTCCGGCGATATAGACGAACGATGCGAGTATTTCATGCGCTACCATGAGAATAAACAACGCCGTCAGGATGAGTGCCGGTAGATAGGCATTCGCGACGAGATGGAGGAAAGGATGGGGGATTTCTGAAAATCCGAATATGATGATCGCCCATGCAATGGCAAGACCTGAAAATGCTGTCAGTCGCCCGCGGAAAGTGGCATAGGGTCGGAAGCTCTTGAAATAGAAACTCAGGATAACGAAGCCGAGGGCGAAAATGATAGGAATCGCGTAGCCACGTATGCCAAAGAGGACAAGTACTTCAACGCGAAGCGCCAGGAGGAAGAAAATAAACAGTGCTATACCCAGGTAATACCAGAAGCGTGGCAACGTCGAGATGACGGTGATGATCACTAATGCACCGAGGGCGAGCACGGTAAGAAAGGCCAGGGAGATGAATTGGTTGTGAAAGACGTGACTCCCTTCTAAGTATTCGAATATCACGTAACTCTCTCCGGGAATTTGCAGCTGAAAAGGTCCCAATCGGAATGTGTGGACCATCGTTTCCACGACCTTTTGGTCCTGGACGGTTTCCCAATTGATGACCCCGGAGGGTCCCAGATAGGCCGTATACGCCAGAAGAACAAGCGAGATAACGAAGAGGCCGGAGAATATAAACCACAGGCTACGATGCTGTGATGGCCAATTCCTCCAGAAAAAAGTGGATTGCATGCGTCAACCAGTGTTGAAGATGCAAGCTACTAACGCAGGTCCGGAAAACGAAAAAGTGCCGGAGGAATTCCGGCACTTTGTCTTACATCAGGAGAAGTATCGGGTTACACCCGGCTGAGCGATGGGATAGAACCCGTTCTCATCCGGCAGAACAGGCGGATTTGCATCGAAGGCATAACGCTCAGGCTGCAGGCTGATGCCTGAATTGAGCGTTGTGTCGAAGTCGATGATTTGTCCCGAATATGTGGCCATGCGCCCCATGATCGCTACCAGCGTCGACTTGGCGCCGTTTTCCGTGTCGTCAAACTTGTACTGACCTTTCGAGATAGCTTCAAACAGTTCGTCGTGTTCGGCCTGGTAAGGATTGTTGTCAGTCGCCTTGTCGAATTTGTACAGCGTCTTGCCTTTTGAGATAATTTCGGCCGGGCCGCACCTGACGACCCCTTTGGTCCCGACGATCGTCTCGTCAACGACTGAATAGGTGCCCTTGATGTGCCGACACTGGCTGTTCATCACGGAACCGTCAGCGAACGTGTATTCGACAAAGTGGTGGTCGAAGATTTCGCCGTATTCGCGACCAGTCCTCATCTGGCGTCCACCCATTCCCTGTGCTTTCACGGGATAGGCGCCTTTGAACCAGTGCATGACGTCCATGTTGTGAATATGCTGCTCGCAGATATGATCCCCGCAGAGCCAGTTGAAGTAATACCAGTTGCGCATCTGATATTCCATTTCCGTCTGGCCCGGCTTCCGTGGATTCACCCATACGCCGTCGCTGTTCCAGTATACCTGGGCTGAAGTGATATCGCCAATCATTCCGTCCTTGACGCGCTTATAGAGTTCGCGGTAAGACGTCTGATAGTGACGCTGCAGTCCTACCACCACATTGAGTTTTTTCTTGCGGGCGATGTCAGCCACCTCGAGTACCTTCTTAACGCCGGCGGGGTCGGTGGCGACAGGTTTCTCCATAAAAACATGCTTGCCTTGCCGAACCGCTTCTTCGAAGTGAATGGGGCGAAATCCCGGAGGCGTTGTAAGAATAATGACGTCGGCGAGGGGAATCGCTTTTTTATAGGCGTCGAATCCGACGAACTTCGTTTCTTCTGTTACGGCGACCTTTGATTTCACGTCGCCCTCCTCGTCTTTGGTCAGGGCTGCGTACGATGAATCCAGCCGGTCGCGAAATGCATCGGCCATGGCAACCAGCTTGACATTGTACTTGGTCGATAAGGCTTGCCAGGCGGCGCCAGTACCCCGGCCGCCACAACCAATCACAGCAACCTTGATCGTGTCATCCACCGAATTGAAGTAGCCGGCGTTCGAGACAAATGGCATAGCCATGATGCCGCCGGCGAGCAGGGTACTTTGCTTCATAAAGTCCCGGCGTGAGCGGTTTTGATTTTCTTTTTCCATAAGGAGATAAGTTTCGGATAGGTAGTTTTATTTGAGATAGGTTTCAAAGAATTTTTCAATCTCCGATTTTGGCGGAGCAGGTTCAGGTCTTACTACACGAAATCCAACAAACATGCCGTCGGTCAACCACCATTTGCTTTTAGGAATCTGCGGATCACGCTTGTTCCAGGATGAGCTTGACGCAATCCGGTTAGCACAACGCAATTCGGAAGCATCATCCATATAGGAACCTCCTCTCACTACTTTGGGGTATTTCGAAGCCGGTGGAGCCAGAGGATCTCGGACTCCGGACTGCAGTTTGGCGTAGGCGTCGGGAGTGTACTGATCCAGCGTCCATTCGCTGAGGTTTCCAAGCATGTCATATAGACCCCACGCATTGGGCTTTAGTGATCCGGTCTTCTGATACTTACCGTTGCTGTTCTCCTTAAAGAATCCATATTCTTTCAGTTTCTCAGGGTCGTTGCTGAATGGCGCACTCGTGCTTCCGGCACGGCATGCATATTCCCATTCGGCTTCTGTCGGGAGGCGATAGAAAACTCCGGTTGTCTCATAGAGCCATTTACAATACATCAGGGCTGCTTGCTGGCTCATACTATTTGTTGGATGCCGGTCGTCGCGTCCCATACCCCAGGTGAGATCAATGTATTGCGCGGTAGGGCGTGAGACTGCATCCACTGAAATCTCCTTCGTTTGGGGAACATTCATATTCTTGAAGAAGGCGTCCCATTCGGCGAATGTAACCTCCCGTTCTCCCATCCAGAAGCTGCTCACTTGCACCTTCTTTTGCGGGCCTTCGTCATCCTGACGACCTTTTTCGTTAGCGGGACTTCCCATCGTAAATGTCCCTCCTTTAATGGGAACCATCCGGAAACTTACGTTTGTACCGGGTATTTTCTGCTCGTAAGGTTTCAAGGTCTGCGCGAAGCCAAAAACGGGTAGGCACACGAGAGCGGTGAACAGTAGTTTTTTCAAGTTAGTATCCATTGTAGAGGCGTAAAATAGAAAATTAATGACGCGACCGCAACGACTATGCCGGTTACGATCTACACTAATGTGTAAATGGCATTTGTGGCATTGATTTTTCTGGATTGCGAAATGATCGCATAGAGAGCAATGAAAGTACTGTTTGTAGTGAATCCGGTTGCCGGCGGCAAAAATCATACAGAAACGGTCGACCGCCTGAAGGAAAAGCTTTCCGAGGGTGCTGTTAACGTGCAGTTTGTGATGACAAGCGGTGAAGACGACGAGAAGCAGATTCGAGAGGCCATCCGGAACTTTCGGCCTGATCGGGTGATCGCGGCAGGTGGAGATGGAACCATCCAACTTGTCGGAAAACTGCTGATGCCGCTCGATTTACCTTTGGGTATACTGCCGCTCGGCTCAGCCAACGGTCTCGCCACTGCCCTGGGAATACGGGGTAATGCCGAAGAAATTCTTGAACATCTGGTCACCACACACCGCATTCGTCCTTTGGATATGTTGCGTTTTAATGATGAACATCTTTGTATCCATCTGGCCGATGTTGGCGTTAACGCACTTCTCGTGAAGAAATATGAAGACACCGGACAGCGCGGGATGCTCGGCTACGCACGTCACCTGGTATCCGCTATCCAGGAGACGCCGTTATACCGTTTCTCCATTCAAACGGAAGGCAGGCAGTATGAAGAGCAGGGCGTCATGATGGCGTTCGCCAATGCGCATAAGTACGGAACAGGTGTTCAGATTTCGGAGGGCTCTGTGTCTGACGGGAGGTTTGAAATCATAAACGTAGAGGCGGTTACGCTTGAGGAAGCGATAAAGGCGGGCTTGACCATTCTAAATGTTTTTCTTGACGATAATATGTTTTCGGAAGTAATCACCTGTCGCGAAGCGGAAGTTTTGCTGAATGAGAAGGCACACTTTCAAGTCGACGGGGAGTATATGGGCATGACCGATCATCTCACCATAGAAATCGTTCCGGGGGCTCTAAAACTGTTGAACTGAGGTGTCATCGAAAGTCCCTATTCTGCTAAGCTATTATGCTTTATCGAACGGAAACAAAGTCCTGATATTTGGGCAGGTCACCTATTCGGGTATTCGGGATCTGAGCTTCACAGACTACGGACGTCGAAAAACCTTTCGCACTTTGCTCAGATTATATCGCACGAAGGCCTATGCGAATCAGTCTATAGCTTTACACTTCACACGTGGTTCCGTAAAGACGGAAACAAACCGGCATGGAGCTTTCTACCTGCAGGTATCTTCACGAAAGATACAGGGAGTCCTGGAAAAAATAACATTGCGCAGTGGTACTGATGTGAAGCTAATTGATGGATTGTATGGCAGGACGATTCACACCCTGGAAGGAAAGACTGTGGTAGTTTCCGATATTGACGATACCCTTCTTCATTCATTCGTCCACGACAAGCTACTCAAGCTAAGGACGCTGGCTTTTACAGCCGTGGAGAAGCGCAAGGCTGTCGCCGATATGCAGTCGATCCTTCGCAGGTTTACATCGGGTGGAGCGATCCCCGTATACCTTTCAAATAGCGAACAGAACCTATACCCGATTATCTACCGGTTTCTCCGTCACAACAGATTCCCGCACGGCCCTCTTTTTCTCAGACAGATGCGAAAGTTGTGGGATCTGGTCCTGAACGTGAAGATCCCACCGCGCAATACGCATAAGGTAAATACGCTGGAAGACTTGCTTCAACTTTTTCCTGATAAAGAATTTGTGTTGATGGGAGATAACACGCAGCAGGATCTTCCGATTTATCTGGCCGCTGCAGAAAAGTACGGCTCCCGGATCCGTTACATCATTATTCGTGAGGTTGTAAGAAAGAAGAAGGACGCGGAACTTATTGAGCGATCGAGAAGTATTCTCGCGAAGAACGGCACGGGATTTTATTATGCCGACGATTTCCCGAAACAAATTGATAGTACTGCTCCGACCAAATCCCGCCGTCGCCAGCGATAAGTTCATGTTACTGTTCGCTGATCAGTGCTTTTACCCGGCGCTCTGCCGCAGAGGCAGGGACAAGGCGCAGCAGATTGTTCCGGAGTGCTACGAGGAAGGGGTTCTGCCATTGTGCCACCTGTCCCATTCTCCAGGAGTCGCGCACAACGGCCGTCGTGCGGGCGATGCGCTTGCGCTCGAATTCGCGGAATGCGTCTGCGATGTTTGCAGCATTGAGTTGCACGCATTGGGCCAGTACCGCGGCATCTTCGATGGCCATGCAGGCGCCTTGTCCGAGGTTCGGCGTGGTTGCATGAGCGGCATCCCCCATAAGAACGACATTGTCGAACGCGAATCTGGATATTGGCGGAATGTCGATGATATCGTTCCAGATTACTTTGTCGTCGTCGGTGCTCCGTATTACTTCCCGGACATTACAATGAAAGTCGGAAAAATGTGTCAGCAGTTCTCTGGTCTTCCAGTTTTTTAGTCGGGGATCGTTTTGTGGCGCGTTGGTTACCGCGAACCAGTATAGACGATTGCCGGGGATAGGCACCATTCCGAAGCGCTTTCCACGTCCCCAGGTTTCCGACGTCTCGTCGGGGTCGATACCTGCCGGGAGCGTATCTGTAATGCCACGCCAGCACGTGTATCCGGCGTAACGGATCGGTATGTTGGGAAGGAGTGAACGTCGGACTATGGAATGAATTCCGTCGCAGGCGATCAGGTTCGTCGTTTGCAGGTTCGAACCATCGGAGAACTGAAGCCCGATTTTTGTGCCGTCTTTCGTGAAGCCCGTACAGCGCTTCCCGAGTACGAGGGTGCCCGGTGCGAGTGCGTCTATCAGTACGCGGTGAAGGTCGGCGCGATGGATGGCGAAGTTGTTCACGACACCCAGCCGGGCCGTTATTTTTTCCGAATCCGATTCAGAAAGTATGTTTCCCTTTGTGTCGCGAAGCCTGAGGGTTTTTAATATTTTCCCGGCTTTCACCACTTTCTCCGCTATACCTATCGATTCGAAGGCGCGAATAGCGTTGGCGGCAAGACCCAGACCGGCTCCAAGTGGGCGAATCTCTTCAGCAGCCTCGTAAACGTTTACGGTAAAGCCTTTTCTTTGAAGGGCTAGGGCGAGCGTCAATCCGCCAATGCCTCCGCCCAGGATTGTGAAATTATCCGGCATCGTGCGAAGCGTGAGCCCGGCGACGCGAGCGTTGTTTGCGTTTGTTCAATTTCTCTTCCCGGTCCACAATCAGGAAATTGGTTAGGGCCACCTGGAACTGGCGTATGTAGTTAGAGTGAAAGCCTGGGGTAAGCTTGATGTGGTTTTCCATGGCGTGGGGTGTTAAACGTGTCGCGAAAGTCGCAATTTTTTCAGCTTGTGGTGTTCTGTTTTTCGGCCAATCAGCCAAAATCCTTGGCTGACTACCCGTGATATCGCCATATACGTATGGTTTGCCCGTGAGGTTGGGCGGTCTCAGAAAAATTTGTACGGTTTTGACAAAAAAAAGAGGCACCCCAGGGTGCCTCTGTGCAAGAATATATCCGTACTCAGACGTTCGGTTGTGGTGTCGTACGCAGGTACGGCTTGATCACTTTGTGGCCCTTCGGGAAACGCGCAGGGATTTCTTCGTCCTTAACGGCAGAAGTAATGATGACGTCTTCCCCGTGCTTCCAGTCAGCAGGTGTCGCTACACTGTGATTTGCGGTCAGTTGGAGACTGTCAACGACGCGAAGCAGTTCGTTGAAGTTCCGACCGGTAGAGGCAGGGTAGGTAAGGGTGAGCTTTACCTTCTTGTCAGGTCCGATAATAAATACCGAACGTACAGTGAACCGATCTGTTACGTTAGGGTGAATCATTCCGTACAGGTTGGCAACCTTGAATTCCGGATCCGCAATAAGCGGGTAGGTCACGTTGCAGTTCTGCGTTTCATTGATATCGTTAATCCACTTCTTGTGAGAGTCGAGTGGATCGGCGCTTATGGCAAGAATCTTAACATTTCGCTTACGGAATTCCGGCTCAAGCCGAGCCATGGATCCGAGTTCTGTGGTGCAGACCGGCGTGAAGTCAGCGGGGTGGGAAAACAAGATGCCCCAGCTATCGCCCAGCCACTCATGAAAGTTTATGGTGCCTTGGGTTGTTTCGGCGGTGAAGTCGGGTGCAATGTCGCCTAATCGGATTGACATAGTGCGTAGTATTTAAAGTGGAACAAAATGGTTATTGCTATAACTGATTTTTGTCAGTTTTGGTTTTTTTGGGGGCCGATCGACCGGTTTTCTTTTGCTTTTTGAGGTCGTGCTCCCGTTGAACGAGGTCCTCCAGGGTGTTCGCTTTCAGCAGTTCGACGGTAGCGTTGCGAAGTTGGAGAAACGCGTCACGGACGGTGCAGGTCTCTTCATCTTCGCATTCGTCGCAAGATTCGTAGAATTTGTAGGTAGCACAAGGAACAGCGGCAATGGCCCCGTCGAAAAGTCTGACGATTTCAGCCAGATTGACGTCCGAAGGCTCCCGGCGCATAAAGTACCCTCCGCCTTTTCCCTGTCGACTGCCGAGTATCCCGGCTCGTTTAAGATCGAGCAGGATCGCTTCAAGGAACTTTTTCGGAATATTGCAGGCGGCGGAGATGTCCTTGATGAGGAATTTCTCCTCCGGCTCTTTCCCCATATAAACAAGAGCGTGGATTGCGTATTTACACTTTTTAGAGATCATAGTGGAACGCCCAATATAACACCGTATTTACTAGGATGCTATTGGCAGCAAAGGTCCGACAATTTTTGCATTTCGGATTTCCGACTTTCTCTATATTTACGGCGAAAAAAATGCCGAGGTAGCTCAGCGGTAGAGCAGCTGATTCGTAATCAGCAGGTCGTGGGTTCAAATCCCATTCTCGGCTCTCCGCATCATTTGTGCTGCGGCCTTCTTATGAAGCTCAGTCATCTCCTTCTTGTGGGTGCTGGCGGATGTCTGGGAAGCATGGCCCGTTTTGCCACAGCTTCTATCCTCGACAAACGCCTCAACCTCTTGTTCCCGATGGGGACTCTCTTCGTCAATGTCGTCGGCTCGTGTTTACTCGGTATTATCGTGGGCTTCCTTTCGCAGAAAGGGACTGCGGACGGCTGGAGAATCTTTCTCGGCGTAGGGTTTTGCGGGGGCTTCACAACTTTTTCGGCGTTCGCCCTTGAAGCTGTGCGATTCGCCGAGCAAGGGCTGGCCGGTCAAGCATTTTTATACGTAGCACTCAGTCTGGCGGGGAGCTTGCTGGCTTTATGGGGTGGCTACCATATGGGAGCTGCCATTCACTGAAGTGGCGATGAATGCCCGGCGTTTGTTCAATTAAAGTGTTAACTTTCCGGTTCGCCATTGGGCTCTGAAATCAGAAATTATGTCGGGAGAATACGCGTACGATCATGCGCAGTTGAGTGACGTCCTTCAATCGGTGGTTAGGGGAAATGTCGATGCGGATGCATGGTCGTGGTTGACTAGTGAGGTAGAAACATATCGCTCACAAGGCAGTTCGGGGCGTTTCAATGGAGTCTTTGCGCGTATTCCGCGCAAGACAGGAAAGAGTCCTTTGAAAGCAACTTCCGGTCTGGAGGAGCGTCTTTCGGCGTTGCGCCCAGGGTTTTCGGTGGAAGGGTGGACCGTAGACCGATTAACACGTGTGTGGCTGTTGATGCAAATCGATGCGTCTGAACCGAGCCAGTATTTTTCTCAGATCGAGAATCTGTTTCTTGCTGCTGAGATGAGTGAGCTGGTAGCTCTTTATAGCGCGCTACCTATCTTAGCGTATCCCTCGATTTGGCAAAAGCGATGTGCAGAGGGAATTCGCAGCAATATCGGGCAAGTCCTTAATGCCGTCATTTGCCGAAATCCATACCCCGCGGAGGAACTTGATGAACTGGCATGGAATCAACTTGTCTTGAAGGCGGTGTTCACAGAACAGCCTGTTCTGGAGATCGTGGGGTTGCGCGAACGCCGAAACCCGGAACTTGCCCGGTCGCTTACCGACTATGCGCGCGAACGTTGGTCGGCCCATCGCCAGGTAAATCCGCTTCTCTGGCTCTGCGTCGCGCCTTATCTCGATGACGGTCTGTTGCAGATCGTTAAGCGGCTGTTTGACTCTGCTAACCCCGCTGAGCAGCATGCGGCAGGACTTGTGTGTCAGGAAAGTGATCTCCCGGCGGCAAAGACATTGCTGGAACAATTTCCTTCGATAAAAAGTAGTATAGAGAATGGCCAGGTCACCTGGTCGACGGTTGCAGGCCTGGTGCCGGTAAAATAGCCTTTTGAACAATATGTGTTGTAGTCATCATCTCACCGAAAAAGACATTCAGCCGGGAGTTCCGATTGCGAATTTCCGCGATACAATCAAGGGTATGGCCTTCTTTGATCCGCACGTCCACATGACGTCGCGGACAACGGATGACTATCAGGCAATGGCTGACGTGGGAATAGTAGCCCTTATTGAGCCGGCATTCTGGTTGGGTCAACCGCGGACAGGCGTTGCTACGTTCAGAGATTACTACAACAGTCTTATCGGGTGGGAGCGTTTCCGTGCCTCTCAATTCGGGATCAAGCATTATTGCACAATTGGATTGAATTCCCGTGAGGCGAATAACGAACCGCTTGCGGAGCAGGTGATGGAAATCCTCCCGCTGTTTATCTACAAAGAAGGCGTAGTCGGCGTTGGGGAAATCGGTTTTGACGATCAGACCCCCGCCGAAGAAAAATATTACCGGCTGCAGCTTGAGCTTGCCAAGGAAGCTTCGCTACCTGTACAAATTCACACACCCCACCGCGATAAGAAACGCGGTACGCAGCGAAGCATGGATATCGCTCTCGAACATGGCCTGGATCCTTCAATGGTCATTGTCGACCACAACAATGAGGAGACAGTCAAGGAAGTCCTCGATCGCGGATTTTGGGCGGCTTTCACTATCTATCCCTTTACAAAAATGGGCAATGAGCGGATGGTGGAAATTGTAAAACAGTATGGTCCGGCGCAGATCATGGTCAATTCAGCTGCCGACTGGGGTATCAGTGATCCGCTTGCTGTGCCGAAGACAGCAGCGCTGATGAAACAGCAAGGTATCGCTGATGATGCCATAAGACTCGTTACCTATCAAAATGCTATCACAGCATTCGCCAAGAGTGGCCAGATTGATGAGGCTGATTTTGCAGCCGTGAAGAATATCGACCAGAGCCTCAAGTACGAGGGCAATACCGTATTGCGTGGCGGGCAAGCACCGCGCGTCGATAAGGATTCGATGATCATTCGCTGACAATCGTGGAGAAGGTTCTTGGATTTCTCAGGCTTGCCCGGCCGGCTAACATCGTTACCGCCATAGCTGATATCCTGGCAGGGGTGGCTGTGTCGGGTCTGGCAGGCGTCGGACTTTTTGGCGAAGGCACCGTATTTTGGCTTATCCTTGCCACTATAGGGCTGTACGGCGGTGGCGTTGTAATGAACGACGTATTTGATGCAGATCTCGATGCAGTCGAGCGTCCTGAACGTCCGATCCCCAGCGGACTTGTTTCGAAAAGGGAGGCAACGTTCTGGGGTCTTGCCCTCCTTGTAGGAGGAATCACCGCGGCAGCGCTGGCGTCATTTGTTTCTGCTCTCATCGCCCAACTCATCGCCATAGCCGCCCTGGTTTATGATCGATGGGGCAAACACCACGTCGTTCTTGGACCTGTGAACATGGGTATATGTCGCGGTCTCAATCTTCTGCTTGGCATGAGCGCCGTTCCTGCAGTAATGACTGACTGGTGGTTTCTTGCTTTGGTTCCGATCGTTTACATCGGTGCAGTAACCATGATCAGCAGGGGGGAGGTCCATGGGGGTTCCCGTGACACAGGGGTCATCGCAGGCGTACTCTATGTTATTGCGATAGGCAGTGTGCTGACCGTGGCGTATCAAAACGGTAAGGCACTCCCTGCACTGTTCTTTGTCGCCCTGTGGGGAGTAATGATCTTTCTCCCGCTGTTGCGCGCTATTCGCAGTCCGGTCGGCAAAAACATCGGACGGGCGGTAAGGGCTGGTGTTCTCGCTCTTATCCTGATGAACGCCGCCTGGGCAGCGGCTTTTGGAAGTTTTGTCCTCGCGCTTGTAATTCTTGCGCTTTTGCCCCTATCGTTAGTGCTCGCGCGGGCGTTCGCCGTTACGTAGCACCGGCTGTCAAATACCCGCTCTGCGCTGTGGCAGCTGTCATGATCTTGAATATTTTTGACAACAACTGTGTTGAAACGCCAAATGGAATATTTACGCCAGGTATTTGAAGTACGCTTTGAATACAAAGTTTTTTTTAGCCCGAACCTTTTTGAGGCTGACAATGATACCTTTCGTTCGTTCTTGAGGGAACACAAAACTCCGGGTGTTGTCCGGAAGATTCTCTTCGTTCTTGATAACGGCGTGGTTGAGCATCACCCCATGCTCGTGCAGCAAATCAAGAACTACTTTGCTGACGAAACAGACCTTCGCCTCATTGAGGAAATGCTCCTGCTGCCTGGTGGTGAACAGACGAAAAATAGTGACGACTATTTTGATAGTATCATTAACGCAGTGAACGATCACGGGATCGACAGACACTCGTACCTTGTTGCTCTTGGCGGCGGCTCCGTTCTTGATACTGTCGGCTATGCAGCCGCCGTAGCGCATCGCGGGATCCGTCATATCCGGATTCCCACTACTGTGCTGTCGCAAAACGATTCGGGCGTTGGCGTGAAGAATGGCATAAACTATTTCAACAAGAAGAACTTTCTCGGTACGTTCGCGCCACCCGTTGCAGTGTTCAATGATAGCTCCTTTCTTACCACTTTGAGTGACGATGAGTGGCGCTCAGGAATATCGGAAGCGATCAAAGTGGCCTTGATCAAGGATGCATCGTTCTTTGAATGGCTTGAAGAGAACGCGCAGAAAATGCTCCGGCGCGACATGAAGACGATGCAATACCAGATCAAACGCTGCGCGGAACTTCACCTCGATCACATAGCCAGTGGTGATCCGTTTGAAAGTGGTTCATCACGCCCCCTCGACTTCGGTCACTGGAGTGCGCATAAACTGGAACAATTGAGCCACTTTACCATTCGACATGGTGACGCTGTAGCGACCGGAATTGCCCTTGATACCGTTTATTCGTGGCTTAGCGGTCGTCTCGATGAGAAGGCTATGCGCAGGGTGCTGGACCTTATTCATGCGCTTAGGCTACCCTTGACGGATCCGTTGCTCGATGTGAGCAGCGCACGTAGTCCTTTACTGGATGGATTGAACGAGTTTCGTGAACATCTTGGCGGAAGATTGACCATTATGTTACTCAGGGATATTGGTGTTGGCGAGGAGGTTCATGAAATCGATCATGAAATTGTCCGCAAGGCTAGCGATTGGATTCGTGAATACAGTGCTGCCAGGTCGTAAACGACGCTCCCGGTTGATGCTTGTTGTTAATAATTTTCTATGAAAACCGCGTACGGACATCTGACTTACTGCACGAACATTCATGCCGGTGAAAACTGGGATGATCATTTCAACGCTCTAAAAGCAAATGTTCCGGCGATCCGGGCATCTCTTGCGTCAGGACAACCTTTTAGTATCGGTCTTCGCCTCTCACACATTGCGAGTCAGGAGCTTGGTAGGCCGGAGCGTCTTGAAGAGTTCAAAACGTGGCTGCGCGACGAGGGCTGCTATGTAGGAGTTATTAACGGCTTTCCCTACGGTGGCTTTCATCATACCCGCGTGAAGGATCAGGTTCATGCGCCGGATTGGACCACACAGGATCGGGTGATCTACACAGTTCAGCTTTTCCGTATTCTCGCGTCTTTGCTGCCCGACGATCTCGAAGGAGGAGTATCGACATCGCCGTTGTCTTACAAGCTGTGGCATAATCGTGGATTGGAAGAGCAACGGGATGCTGTTGAAATAGCGACCGAGAACATACTGAAGGTGTTGCAGAACCTTGTCGATATTCGCGAGACGACGGGGAAGCTTATGCACCTCGACGTTGAGCCGGAGCCTGATGGAATATTGGGCAACGGAGTGGAGTTTATTTCATGGTATCGCGATCAACTCATTCCACGCGGCCTCGCTTACCTGAGTGCACATTTGGGCTACAAGGAGGAAGATGGCCTTCGGGCGATCAAACAGCATATTCGAATCTGCTATGATATATGTCATTTCGCTGTCGGCTATGAAGATCACGCACGGCGTTTGGCTGAACTCGACGCGCTGGGCATCCGGATTGGACGTTTCCAGGTGAGCGCTGCCTTAAAAGCGGACATAGCACCAAATCCAATTGATCGCGAAATGACCATTCGCGCCTTTCGGGCCTTTGATGAGTCGACGTATCTCCATCAGGTTGTTGCGCGCCAGGACGATGGTACGTTATTGTCGTATCCCGATTTGCCGGAGGCCCTGAAAGATGCTCACAATATCGGCACCCGGGAATGGCGCTCGCACTTTCATGTTCCTCTTTTCATTTCCGACTATGGCGTACTCAAGTCGACACAAGACGACATTCTAAAGGTGCTTGCGCTGTATCGCGAGAATCCGCGAACGCCCTGGCTGGAGGTTGAGACGTATACATGGGAGGTACTCCCCGAGTCGATGAGGCTCCCTATCCGTGAATCGATTGTCCGGGAGTTGCGATGGGTATTGGATGTGCTTGACAATTAGTGATGATGAAGAAAACCGTTGTTATTGATGTTGTGGGGTTGTCGTCTTCGCTGATAGGCGAACATACCCCTTTTCTGAACAATTATGCCAGTCGCCATGGAGTGGCTACCGTCGAGCCTCTCCTGCCTGCCGTGACGACGTCGGTGCAATCGACCTATCTGACGGGGAAGCTGCCGGCTCAGCATGGTATTGTGGGCAATGGATGGTACGACCGCACTGACTGTGAGGTGAAGTTCTGGAAGCAATCGAATAAGCTGGTTCTGGCTGAGAAAATTTGGGAGCGTGCAAAGCGGGAGGACCCGACGTTTACAACATCGAATATGTTCTGGTGGTATAACATGTATTCGTCGGTCGATTATTCGTGCACTCCACGTCCTAACTATCTGGCTGATGGTCGGAAGTTGCCCGATTGTTATACGGCCCCCGCTGAACTGCGTGATGAACTTCAGCGCGAGTTGGGGCAGTTTCCATTATTTCAGTTCTGGGGGCCCGGTGCCAATATCAAATCATCGCAATGGATAGCCGACGCGGCCATAATTACCGATATCCGGTATAACGCCACGCTTACGCTGATATACTTGCCTCATCTTGACTATTGTTTGCAGAAGTTCGGTCAGGACATGCCCCGGATTGCTTCGCACCTTCGTGATATTGATGCTGTTGTTGAGCGTCTTGTAAAGCACTTTGAGGCTAAGGATGCGCGGGTAATCCTTCTGTCAGAGTATGGGATTACCAACGTTAGTCGTCCCGTGCATATCAATCGAGCGCTGCGCAACGCTGGGCTACTGCAGGTCCGGGTAGAGCGTGGTCTTGAATTGCTCGACGCGGGAGCGTCCCAGGCATTCGCTGTGGCTGATCATCAGATCGCGCATATTTATGTCAACGACCCCGCTGTTACAAGTAAAGTGCTCGACGTTGTCAATGCTCTGGAAGGTGTCGACCGGGTCCTCGATCGAAATGATCAGAAAGAATATGGTATCGATCATTCCCGGGCCGGTGATCTTGTAGTGATGGCGGATGAAAAGAGCTGGTTTACGTACTACTTCTGGCTAGATGATCGAAGGGCACCGGATTATGCGCGCGTCGTGGACATCCACAAAAAGCCAGGGTACGATCCGGTGGAGATGTTTATGACATCGCGGCTACGCGCAGGTTACAAACTGCTGCGGAAGAAACTCGGATTTCGGTACGTGATGGATGTGATTCCGCTCGACGCAACGCTCGTGAAGGGATCACACGGGCGTATAGGCACACCGAGGGAACATCACCCGGTAGTAATTGCCGAGGGACTCAAGGATACGGTACTGCGCCCAACCGACGTCTATGGCGTTTTATGGAACGCCCTTACCCGATAGTGTCCATTAGTATAATTAATCGTCGCATTATTTCGACTACTTCATTATCTTGATAACGATAATAGCCGCTTCATTCAACAAAAAATAAGAGGTATGTCACTATCAAGACGAAAGTTTCTCACCGCTATTAGTATGCTAGGTGCTGTCGGCTACATGATGCCGGCCTCCGGTTTTGGATTGGCGCCAAATAAAAAACTACGCGTCGCCCTTGTCGGAACGGGTATTCGGGGTGTTAGTTTTTGGGGACGTCGCCTTCTGGAACAGTACCCGGAGCTTCTGGAGTTTGTCGGACTTTGCGATATCAACAAGGGCCGACTGGCATTTGCCAAAGAATATATCGGTGCAAATTGTCCGACGTTTGTCGACTTTGAAAAAATGATGCGGCAGACAAAGCCGGATCTGCTCATCGTTACTACAGTAGATTCGACCCACCATGAGTTCATTGTTAAAGGTCTTGAGATGGGTAGTGACGTACTCACCGAGAAGCCTCTGACAACTGATGAGATAAAGTGTCAGCAAATCATCGACGCAGAAAAGCGCTCTAATCGAAATCTCATTGTCGGCTTTAATTATCGCTGGACTCCCTATACTACCAAGATCAAAGAGTTACTCGCCAAGAATTCTATCGGAAAGATCACGTCGGTCGACTTCCATTGGTACTTGAACACCTATCACGGTGCGTCGTACTTCCGTCGCTGGCACGGATTGATGGACAAAGGTGGGTCGCTTTGGGTTCACAAGGCATCCCATCACTTTGATCTGATTAACTGGTGGCTGGATTCCGAACCGGAGGAAGTGTTTGCCTATGGAGCGCTGGAGCATTATGGTCACAACGGTCCGTTCCGCGGAAAGAATTGCCGTAGCTGCGAACACAAATCCAACTGCGAATATTACTGGGATATCACGAAGTCGGAGCGTGATATGGAGTTGTATGTCAAGAATGAAAAGTACGATGGTTATGTTCGCGACAACTGTCTTTTCCGCGAGGAGATCGATATCTACGACAAGATGTCGGCTCAGGTGCGTTATATGAATAATACGGTGCTGAACTATTCCCTGACGACCTATTCGCCATTCGAGGGTTGGAGGGTCGCGTTCAACGGGACCGAAGGCAGGATAGAAGCATGGCTGGATATTCCGTATCAGAAGAACAGTGATGTCGATCAGGCACGCTTGCACGCCGCTGAGATGTCGCAAACTAAAGATGCCGACGTCGAGATCGAACCCATTATTGTTCACAAGCTATGGAAGGATTTCGAGACCGTTGAGGTGCCGATGGAGAAATCAGGACATGGGGGTGGTGACCGTCGTCTGCACGACAAGATATTCGTCAATCCGCATGAAGAGGACCCGTTTGATCGCGCTGCGGGATTACGCGATGGCGCGATGTCGACGCTAATAGGCGTTGCCGCACGCAAGAGCATTCAAACGGGGAAGCCGGTAAAGATTGCAGACCTTACCTCGCTAAAGCCCGCGGTAAAGCGGTTGAAGGATTAGCGGATAAACGCCTTACAACGAAAAGGGCTCCCTGAGGAGCCCTTTCTTATTCTTGACAAGGGTATTGGCTACTGATTTCGCTTGCTATCCTGTTTGTAGTCGAGAGCCATTTTCACGGCTTCGTATGCGTTGACCAGACCGCCCGATGAGCTGAGTTCGGAAAAGGGTACCGTTTCCTGGGTGCCGGGTCTGGTTACCTCCAATCCGTCAAATTTGCGTGTAGACTGATGCAGAATTGTGCGCACGTCTGAAGCGGTGAGGTGGGGGAAGTACGACATAAGAATGGCGGCGACACCGCTGGTAGCCGGGGCGGCCATACTTGTTCCCTGGAGATGTTCGTAGTTGTCGCCCGGGGTCGTTGAGTAAATCTGAACTCCCGGTGCGAAAAGGTCGACTGATTTCTTGCCATAGTTCGAGAAAGAACCCACGAAGTTCTCGTCGGCGCCCCACGATGATGCTCCGATCTCAAGCCAGTTCTTGGCGAATCCTCCTTTGAGGTAGTTTTTGTTAGGGAAATTAGGTTTCCCGTCCAGGTCATCACCATCGTTACCGGCTGCGTGAATCAGGAGGACTCCTTTCGATTCAGCATATTTAACAGCGTCGTCGACCACCTCTTTTTGAGGGGAGAAGCCTTTTCCGAAGCTCATGTTGATGATGTGCGCACCATTGTCGGCGGCGTAGCGAATTGCATTGGCCACATCTTTGTCACGCTCGTCGCCATTGGGTACGGCACGGACGGACATAATCTTCACGTTGTCAGCGATGCCTCTTGCTCCGAGGTTGTTGTCGCGATTAGCCGCAATGATACCGGCTACGTGGGTGCCGTGACGCGCGTCAGGGCCTTCAACGTCGTTGTTGCCATAGAAGCGTTCTTTATAGTCCGTCGGGTTGTCACCGACGATATGGCGAGTGTCAAATTCAGTGTTATAGCCGTACTCGACCGCTGTCTTGTAGTGCTCGACACCGTCCTGAAGATGTTGCAGGTTAGAGGCGAGTTCGTCCAGAAAGGCTGCCACTTCGATATCACCGTCTACACTTTCCAGGATAAGCATCAGGCGGTCTTTTGCGAGCTTCAACGTGTCATTCTCCGATTCAAAGCTTGTCAGTGATGACTTGGTTACAGGGGCCCCGATGGCTACCTGAAGGATGCTGTCGAAATAGTGAATGGTGCTATAAGCGTTTGCGTAGAGCTCGTAGTATTGCAGATACTGGTCGAGTTGTTCCTGGCTGAACCGGGAATCGCGCTCGTACTTGTCCTTAACCGTCTTCCAGTACTCGAACTCTGCGCGTTGTTTTTTCTTGATCTTGCTTTCGTCGATGTTCTCGTAAATGGGGCGGAGGCGAACATACTCGCGCGTCACTTCATAAGTGTCGGCGTCGACATTTCGGCCATCTTTGCCACCGATAAAGTTCCAGCCGTAAACATCGTCGATATAGCCATTGTTGTCATCGTCAATTCCGTTGCCGGGAATTTCGCCCTCATTAATCCAGATGTTGTCTTTCAGGTCTTCGTGTTCTATGTCAACACCGGAGTCAATGACCGCGACAATGACGGTTCGGGAAGGTTTGTCTTTAAGCAGCGTTTGGTAGACGCGGTCTGCACTCACGCCCTGGACGCGATCAGTTTCCGGGTCTTTCAGATACCAGTCTTCCGGGATAACCGGTGCTGCAATAGAGTCTTGTCCTCCGTTGGTCTGGTCCGCCTGACCGAAGGCCGGAGACAAGGAAACCGAAAGGAAGAGGATGGCGAGGAAACGGATGCCTCTTTGTGTCATAGAGAATTGTTTTGGTTGCTAATATAGGAGGTAAGGCAGAGATTGTAGTGTTCTAAAATCATAGAAAGCCCATTCAAGACAAAAACGTTCAAAAAGGAGAATAATGCTGCTGAGTGAAATTTACGCGTAGCGGCTCCGGAGAGGGATTTTCGCGCGAAGGCGTCACGACGGGAGGATAGCGGCAGAAAAAAAATACCCCAGTTGACGTGATTAGCTCGATTTTTCGATTTTGTCAAAATGAATTGACGATTATAGGTACTGATATTGTTAAAATTCGGAAAGCTTTTTACTTTTGTCGCCCATCGAAAATGGGCCGACTGCCAAAAGCAGGAGGTCATATGCCCAGGTGGTGAAATTGGTAGACACGCTACTTTGAGGGGGTAGTGCCTTAACTGGTGTGCAGGTTCAAATCCTGTCCTGGGCACAAAGAGCCGGAAGCGGCTGTTTGTTGGAACACCGAAGTGGTGGAATTGGTAGACACGCACGTTTCAGGGGCGTGTGTCGCAAGACATGAGGGTTCGAGTCCCTCCTTCGGTACGGATAAAAACCGCTATTTCTGATCAAAATAGCGGTTTTTTTCATGTAGACGGCTTAGTGTGGCACCAAACTGTGGCAGCCCCTAACCATATAGAGAGCCCGCCTGATCCACTACGATCTGTCAAAGCGGTGGTATGTCACTAGAGGATTCCAGGGTTCTTTTGAAAGATGGCCTCCTGATTGCCGTTTTTTGTTGTTTTACTTCTTACTTGATCGGTAAAGGAACGCGCTGGCAATTCCGACCATCACCGAACAAGCGATCATCGCTGCTTGGTACCGAATCCAAGATTGAAGGCATATTGGCATAGCCAAATCACGCCTAGAACGGATAGGAGTCCACACACAAGCCCTGCCACATTCAGCCACACATTGGCACGCAAAGTATTGTTCTCAAGTTTTCTCCTGTGAGTCGCTTCGCTTTCGGTAAGGCGTAAAATTCGATCGGCGAAGCCCGGTTGAAGTTGCTCGTATTGGCCTAGTACCTCAGGCGGCGGCAGCGGGCCCCGAAAACTGGTAATGCTTTGAGTGACGTGTTGCTGGGGTGGCCGCTTAGTAGGTTTATTCCGATTGGCCATCCTCTACCAATTCTTTTTCAATAAATGAACCAGTAGTTTCACGCTCAAACACTCGCCGTGCATCATTAGAAACGACAAAAAAGTCTTCTTCAAGGGCTTCAATCGGAGAGCGATCCGGTACGGACACCGGATTTGTTGCTAGCCCAAACACTCGGAAAAAGCCATGAAAGAAGGCGTCGCGCTTGCGGAGACAGAGTAA
>CAZHIQ010000029.1:0-35076 GCA_964532595.1 uncultured Roseivirgaceae bacterium | reverse complement strand
ACGGCGCCGGAAATTCCTATGAAGTGCGGAGTCCAGTCGCGGGATACCGGTTGATACGGTTTGGCTATGGGCCAATAGGGGAGGGATTTGGCGAGACCTTCTGCAACGGCGACAAGGTACACATCGTGAATAGGCATGGTGAGCTGCCATTCGCCCGACCATTTAACGCCTCCAGCGACCGAGTCAGGCGTTTCAATAGTTTCTTCACGAAGCTTCTTTCCGTTGGCGTAAAGAACAACTTTGTCAGCCCTTGCCCAGGAGGGGCCCGATACTTTTACTCTTATCTTGACTTGCTCCGAGGCAGGGACGAGCTCGCCGGGACCGTAAGTGTCGTTGATTTCGATCTGTGCAAGGAGTCCGAAGCTGACCATCACATTTCCTTCAATGAAATTCCGTGTTGCCAATGAAGAATCGATTTCTCCCGGATTGTCGTCGTTGCTGCGGATATACGTACGTGCTTGTCCGACGATATGTCGACTTACTTCATGTGATGCACTTGCGCCCACGGGTGTTACCGACATGCCGTGATTGAGTAATCCGAACCAGTCATGCATACCCAGGAAGGGATCGCTTTGCAAGGCGGAGGAATTGATTACTTCAATTGCGTTTGCCGGAATGGATTGTTGATCAAGCCGGAGTCCTGCCTCGGCGATGTGAAGGTCGGGATCAAAAGGGCGAAATCCCTGATAGAGGTCGCGTGGGTGGTTCAGGATGACAGCCGTACTACCGAGGTTCGGAAGCGATCGCGCCAAAGCTTTCCAGTTTGACACGCGAGGGTTGACAGGCTGACCGCCGGTAGACAGAGGAAACACATTGAAGTGACCTACCGGAGTCGTGACTTCGTTGCCGGTCAACGGCGTGAAGTAGCGGTCAAGCCGCAGGTCCCGCGCAAATGACCGAAGGTCAGCGTGCGTGTTGTGATCCGTAATGACGGGCATTTCAATATCTTCGCCTGCAATAGTAATTGCTCTTTCCATTGCCGAGGCGTCGCCGTGCCTCGACCAGGTCAGGGTGTGGATGTGTGGGTCACAACTCACCCATCCTGTGGTTTCGACTTCGCGGCGTAAAAAGAGTTTGCTTTCCTGGTGGTCGCCCGAAGAAAGATCTACGGTAACCGAGTCAACACCATACTCGAAGCCTCTTGTCGCGTATAACGTATAACGTCCGGAGGGGAGTCCCAGAATTACCTGGCCATTGGCAGTGTAGACGTATCCGGGGCGTACGACCACAGGGGCGTCGTTGGCGGCCACGACCGGTTGAAGTATTCCATCCTGGTTAGCAATAGTTATCCGCGAGGGGATGCGCTGCTGTGTGCCCTGGTCAATTATCTCGAGCGAAACATGGGCCTTCGAAAGGATTTGTTCGCGCGATTCTGAGTAGAGGATAATACTGCCCACGAGGATATCGTCAGGCTGCCGGTCGCGACTTGATATCTCGAGCAGGTTGTCACTACCGATGACGCCGGGCATGATGCGCAGGTAGTGTATCAGGTCTTTTTCATCAGCAGCCAGGAGGCCGATCGAGTGACCATTCAGCGTTACCTCCCAGGTCTGTCGAACGTCGGATTGACGGATCGAAAGGGTCCATTCAGAAGGGTTACGTTCGGCAGAAAACCGGATAGTGAGGGTGCTGCTTTCCGCGGTTTCAGCGAAAGAGGCCCACTCGCGACCCCCGGCGTTGCGCAGGTGGTGCTGTGTGGAGTCCAGGACCCGGGCCTGCCCATGAGCGGCACCTGCCAGCCAAATAACGAGAGCTCCGATAAACAAATAATCTATGGCTTTCTTGCCGCCTTTCACGTATTTACTACCTCCGGTAAAATCCATCATTTATATTTAGGATAAACCTTCTTCCTTGTATGGGATATACAATAAGTAAAGGCTTGCTGGGTGGTGTAGACTTCAAAATATTGTGCCTTGAAACTTACAATCGGACACTAAATTTCTAATTACCATAATAGCAACACGATGACTAAGAGAAGAGACTTTATCAAACAGAGCGTCTTAGGCACCGCGGGGATTGCAATGGGCAGCTTCGGTATGAGTGCGAAGTCCTACGCCTCCGTAATCGGCGCCAATGACCGTATCAATATTGCCGTCATTGGAATCCGTGGCCAGGGACAAACACACATTGACAGATGGTGTGCGCTCAAGGACAGCCGTAACGTCCGCCTTACCATGCTATGCGACACCGACGAGGAGTATTTTGCTCCCAGGTCGAAGACAGTCGTCGAAAAGTCGGGCGTAAAACCGCGCACGGAATGGGATATGCGCAAGGTTTTCAGCAACAAGGACATTGACGCGGTTTCCTTTGCGACGCCGAATCACTGGCACGCCCTTGGAACCATCTGGGCGTTACAAGCAGGAAAGCACGTCTTTGTTGAGAAGCCTGCAAGTCACAACGTTTTCGAAGGACGAATGATGATTGAGGCGGCCCGCAAGTACAAGCGTCGCGTTCAGGTCGGATTTCAGAACCGATCTATTGAGAACGTCCGCCAGGCAATGAAATTCCTGCACGAAGGAGGAATAGGTGATGTTTATATGGCCCGTGGTCTTTGTATAAAGCCGCGCGATCCGTTCGGCACGGCTCCTGATTCAAACCCTCCGGCCAGTCTTCATTACGACATGTGGCTCGGACCTGCTGCGTACCAGCCTTATAACGAAAAACGCGTGCACTATAACTGGCACTGGTTCTGGAACACCGGAAATGGTGACACAGGAAACCAGGGACCTCACCAGTTTGATATTGCCCGCTGGGGATTGAACAAGAACGAACATCCTGTGACCATCTATTCAACGGGGGGGATCTTCCGCTGGAAACCTGAGGAGTGTGCCCAGGAAACACCATCCGAGCAGATTTCAATTATCCGGTATGCGGATGGCAAAATTCTGGAATTCGAAACCCGTGGTGGATACTCCAATGGTGAATCGAGTCTTGATACACGTATTGGAAACATCTTCTACGGTACGGAAGGGTACCTTGAGCTCGACGGCGCGACCTGGAAGGCATTCCGCAAGCGCGAGAAAGAACCTTTTGCCGGATCGGGATTCAATGAAGACAAGGCGACTAATGATCCGCTCGCCCCTCCGGGAGGAACGGAGCACTACGCAAACTTCCTCGACGCTATTCGCGCGGGAAGCGACGATGTATTGAACTGTAACATTGAGGAAGGTGTACTGTCGTCAGACCTACCCCTTCTCGCGAATGTTTCGTATCGTCTGAAGCGTGAACTTACATTTGATGGTAAGAAGGAGAAGTTTGTTAACGACTCAGAGGCGGATGCTATGTTGACGCGCGAATACCGCAAACCTTACGAAATTACTGATCGCGTTTAAGAAGCTATATGTTTAAACTGCTTAAGCTGGTATTACCGGTAGTGATGGCCGTTGCCATTATTACGCAATCGGCAGCTCAGTCTGCCAAGCGATTTACCATCGTCAATCGCGAAGACGCCAAACGCGTCGACGTCCTTGTAGACGGCAAACCGTTTACGTCTTATATCTATCCGGACGATATTATGAAGCCGGTGCTGTATCCGCTACGTACTATCGATGGTGCTTTCGTTACACGCGGCTGGCCACTTGACCCGCGTCCGGGTGAACGCGTAGACCACCCCCATCACGTGGGGATGTGGCTGAATTATGGGGACGTGAACGGTTTGGATTTCTGGAACAACTCGCCCTCGATAGCCGCCGAGAAAAAGGATCGCTACGGCACTATTCGTCATCGGGAAGTAAAGAAGGTACAGGAAGGAAATGACAAGGCCGTACTCGACGTGGTTGCCGACTGGCAGAAGCCTGATGGGACGGTTTTGCTACGGGAAGACACCCGTTACATCTTCAGCGGCGCGGGTCAGACGCTGACCGTCGAGCGTATAACGAAGCTCACGGCCCTTTCGGAAGACGTATCTTTCCATGATAACAAAGAAGGCGTACTCGGAATACGGCTTGCCCGGGAACTCGAACATCCTTCCGAGAAGGCGGAGGTGTTTACCGATGCGAGTGGACAAGCAACGCCAGTTGCCGTTCTCAATAACGAAGGTGTGTCAGGCCTGTACCACAGCAGCGAAGGCAAAGTAGGGGATGATGTGTGGGGAACGCGCGCGCGCTGGGTGAATCTTACCGGAACGATTGCCGACAAACAGGTGTCGTTAGTGGTTTTGGATCACCCCCGCAACGTAGGCTATCCGACGTATTGGCATGCCCGCGGTTACGGTCTCTTCGCGGCGAACCCGCTGGGGCAAAAGGAGTTTAGCAAAGGCAAAGAAGTCCTGGACTACAAGCTCCCTGCAGGTAAGTCAGTGACCTTCCGCTACAAGGTGCTGGTGCATTCCGGCAGTCATCTGACCGACGACGAAGTAAATCAGGCGTTCAGTAGGTTCTCGAAATCAAAGTAAACACAAGCGGCAGGATATCCTGCCGCTTTTTTTTTGCCCTATCCTGCAATTCTTGGGGGACGGCCGCTTGGGCCTCTTCACCCGAATTATTACTATTTTGCGGTCGTTTTAACTTAACTGTGTAGTATGGCTTCGAATTTCAATGATCTCCGTGTGCTCGTGGTGGGATGTGGGAACATGGGCTCCTCGCACGCAACAGCATATCATAATATAGACGGCTTTAAGATTTGCGGTATAGTATCGCGGGGCAAGAGTAAACAGGTGTTAAATGAAAAACTGGGCGGAGGCTACGCGCTGTTCGATGATTTTGACGTAGCAATGGAGGAAACCCGACCGGATGCTGTCGCTATTTCAACATGGCCCGATACGCACGAAGCGATGGCGATCAAAGCTATTGAAGCGGGATGCCACGTGTTCATCGAAAAGCCTCTGGCCGATTCTGTGGAAGGAGCGGAACGCGTCGTCGAGGCGGCGAAGAAGCACAATCGGAAGCTCGTCGTAGGTTATATATTACGGCACCATCCGTCGTGGGAGAAGTTCATTGAAGTGGCCCGAACGTTAGGAAAACCGCTCGTTATGCGGATGAATCTAAATCAGCAGAGCAGTGGGGCAATGTGGACACTACACCGCAATCTGATGAAGAGCCTCAGTCCGATCGTTGACTGTGGCGTACACTACATCGATGTCATGTGTCAGATGACGCGCTCGAAGCCGGTGCAGGTAAGTGCTATCGGTGCAAAGCTTACCGATGAGATACCGTCTGATAACTACAATTACGGCCAGCTTCAAATCAAGTTCGAAGATGGCTCAGTCGGGTGGTATGAGGCAGGCTGGGGACCAATGATGAGCGAAACAGCGTTCTTTGTTAAAGACGTTATCGGACCCCGGGGATCGGTTTCTATTGTGGCGAAAGAGGCAGGCGGTGCCGGGAAGTCTGATTCGATTGAGGCGCATAGCAAGACAGAGTCGCTGCGAGTACATTATGCAGACCTCGATGCAGATGAGAAGCTTGCGAAGGAAGACGACTGGATAAACCTTGCCGATGAACCCGATCATCAGGAGTTGTGTAACCGCGAACAGCGTTTCTTCCTTAAGGCTATACACGAGGACCTCGATCTGAGCGATCACATGGAAGATGCTGTAAATAGCCTGCGAATTGCGTTTGCTTGTGACCAGTCGGTCAAGTCGGGCGAGATTGTAAGGTTGTAGGTGAAATCGCTCCTTGTGACATCTCAAAAGGTCCCACTCATAGCGCATCGGGGCCTTTGAGCGGCCGTATTTCCGTCATATCGATGAAGCCGGGGACGCCCCGGCTGAGAACTGTAATTTCGGTGAAGATGTAAAACCGATGATTATGATGGACAACCGTGTCAACCGAGTGTCAACACTCTTTTTTCTTGTTTCCTTTGTCCTTCTTGGTAGCGTGTCGCCGACGGATGTCTATGGTCAAGCGGAGGAGGCAACGCGACGTAGAAATTTCAACGTCGAGAACGGAGTAGCCCTAAGGGAGTTCGATCCCGTGAGCTATTTCGATGGGCGGCCCCTGAAAGGTACTTCGGCCCATTACTACACGCACAAGGGGATTACCTACTACTTCGCCAATGCCGCGAATCGAGACAAGTTTGCAAAAGCCCCCGACAAGTACGAGCCGGTCTACGGAGGATGGTGCGCCTATACCGTTGCGACTACCGGAGAGCGGGTGAAAATCAATCCGTCAACCTATAAAATCATTGACGGCAAGCTTCACCTTTTCTACAACTTCAATGGCGATAACCGATTGAGGAGGTGGAATGCGGATGAGCAAAAGCTTCGCGCCGCAGGCAACCGGAATTGGACATCACGCATGCACTAGCAGGCACGTTTAGGAGTGCAGATGCACGCGGCGGTCTACCGGGTCCAGTAATCGACAACGGTCGCCTTGTCGAGGTGCGGACGAAGGATAGTGACAAACGCCTTATGGTCGGGATGGACGAGATAGGCATCGCGGTCTTCTTCACTGGCGAATGTTACCAGGAAACAATGGGTTAGTCCCTGATCGAGACCTTCAGGACTGTTGTTTGTGCCCCACTCAAAATCTTTGATAAGTTCTATTTTGTCTGCCAGGGCCGCGAAGGCTTTTTCTACCGTCGCAATATCGTTTTGTGAGGCGCTGTCTTTAAACTTGAAAAGAACAACGTGACGCAAAACTTTGTCTTGCTTTCCGGGCTGCATATTCTGTCCGCTGACGCTGGTCATAATAAGGGAGAGAAGAAGAATTGAAATGATGGTAAAGTATTTCATTTATATTGTTGTTATCTGCGTGCGCGCTTTGGAAAGTTACACTTTTTATGGAAATCCCTGAATACAGTGAATTTTCGGTTTTCAGTATGGCACGCGGGAAACTGCCTTGCAAATGCTGATGGAAATGGCTTTATTCGGTATAGACCATTCCCCTTGCCATGCGAAAGTTACCCTTCCTCTGCTTTGTAGCCTTTGTCTTTTTTTCCGTCAATCAGCCGCCCCGCGCATGGATACGTATTAATCTTGCGGGTTACAAACCGCAAAGTATCAAGGTAGCTGTTTGGGGAACCAAGGATAAAATGCGGTTGGAGCGTTTTGAAGTAGTAGAGAAATCGACCAACAAGGTCGTATACGAGAACTCCGCAGGGCGCCCTTATGGAGCGTACGGACCTTTTACGCAGACCTACCGTCTGGATTTTTCCGATTTTCGAAAGCCGGGTACTTACCGGTTGCGCGCAGGAGGAGCCGAGTCTCCCGATTTCCGGATTGACGAGGATGTGTACAAGGGCTCTGCTGACTTTGCACTTCAATATATGCGCCAACAACGGAGCGGGTACAACCCGTTTCTGCGGGACTCGTGTCACACTGACGACGGTTATACGATGTACGGACCCATGCCGGACAGCACACACATCGACGTCAGTGGAGGCTGGCATGACGCAACGGACTACCTTCAGTACTCTATGACCTCGGCTAATGCAGCTTATCATCTCCTCGCTGCATATCGCGATTTTCCCGAAGTGTTTGGTGATGCCCACCTGGCCAACGGTTTGCCAGGAGCTAACAATGTTGCGGATGTTTTTGATGAAGCTCGTTGGGGTCTTGATTGGCTTTTGAAAATGCACCCCCGCGCTGACTGGATGTTTAATCAGTTGGCTGATGACCGCGACCACATCGGATTCAGGCTACCCGTGAACGATCCCGCGGATTACGGAAAGGGAAAGGAACGACCGGTCTACTTTATTACGGGTGAGCCACAGGGATTGTCGAAATACAAGAATCGAACAACGGGGACCTCCTCTACAGCGGGAAAATTTTCGAGTGCTTTCGCCCTCGGATACCAGTTGTTCCGGGAGTCGGATCCCGATTACGCAGCTCTTCTGCTCGAACGAGCACAGTCGGCTTATGCCTTCGCCATGCGAAAACCGGGATATACTCAGACAGCTTGTTACCTCGCACCCTATTTTTATGAAGAAGAGAATTGGGTCGATGATATGGAACTCGCTGCGGCTCAGTTGTATAATGTAACAGGAGACAAAAAGTTGCTTGAAGCGTCGTTCGGATTTGCCCAGCAGGAAAAACACACGCCTTGGCTGGGGGCCGACACTGCGGGTCATTATCAGTGGTATCCTTTTATAAATGTAGGCCACTATGAGTTGGCGCGTTCAGCGAAAGGGAAGGTGCGGAAGGATGTTATTCAATTTTACAGGGAAGGAATAGAAAAGGTTTGGGTAAAGGCGCAGCGGAACGCATTCTTGCGAGGCGTCCCGTTTATCTGGTGCAGTAATAATCTGCAGACGTCCTTTGCAATACAGTGTTACTGGTATCGACAGCTTACTGGCGACGACACTTTTCTGGAGCTTGAACAGGCGGCGTTTGATTTCTTGCTTGGTTGTAACCCATGGGGCACCAGTATGATTGTGGGTTACCCTGAACACGCTGATTTTCCCGATGATCCTCATTCTTCGTTCAATCTTCTACACGGATATCAGACCTTGGGCGGCCTGGTAGACGGTCCTGTTTATGGCACCATCCACCGGCAGCAACGGGGAGTGACCATTGTTCACGGGGATGAGTACGCCGAATTCCAAAGTGATTATGTGGTATACCACGATGACTACGGCGACTATGCGACTAACGAACCCACAATGGACGGTACAGCTTCCCTTATTTATCTGCTGGGTGCCAAAGAAAGCGGAAAGAGATAGTTTTCATATAGCGCCTTAGGTGCTAAATTGGAAAGAAAAATACTTTGCGCTATACACTGATCACCGGCGCCTGCAAGGGGATTGGCAAAGCACTCGCTTATGAGTGCGCCTCTCGTGGCATGAACACACTCCTCATTTCTAACGATGCCGATTGCCTGCAGGGTGTCTGCGACGATATTCGTTCCCGCATGAACGTTGACTGTCATTGTCTGGTACTCGATCTTATGGAGGAAGGAGCTTCTGAGAAGGTATATCGGTGGGCTCTTGACAATGGTTTTAGGGTAAATGTTCTGATCAACAACGTTGGACTGGGGCGAGGCGGTACGTTTTGCCGCATGGATACGGCTGAGTTTCACCAAATGCTTACCCTCAACAACAGAGTTGCGGTGGAGATGACGTATCACTTCATTCCCATGCTTACACAGGAGGCTCCGGGCCACATTCTCACCGTGAGCAGTCTGGAAGCAAGGCTTCCTTTGCCTTATAAGGCTGTGTATACGGGGACGAAGAGTTTTATCTATGCGTTTTCGCTGGCTATAGGTCAGGAATTGAAGACGAGCAACGTCAGCGTTACTGTCTTGTGTCCCGGTCCGGTGCTGACAAACGCCGATGGGTTGGCGCGCATGAATGCACATGGACGAAGATCGAAGTTGCTGATGATGTACCCGGAGCAGGTTGCTCGTATCGCTGTGCGCGGTATGTTGAAGGGCAGAAAGATCATTGTACCGGGACGGCTCAATGCGTTGTTCTTCAAGCTGGGTTCGTGGTTGCCTACCGGCGTAAAGATGAGTCTGCTTGAAAAGCTTTTTCGAGTCTACCGGACTTAATTGAAAAAGTCTTTAATCCCGCAAAGTTCCTCACTGAGTTTCCATAGACGCAAAGCGTCCGCCTCGTTCCGACTGCGAGCGGAGGATGGTTTTGGTTTGCACTTGTCCCAATACAACCCACTCTGGGCGGCGACCTCGGGAGCAGTAGCCAGGTAGATAGCTGTCTCTGCGGCCTTTTCGGGCGTCACCCCGCCGAGTCGGCGGAGCTTCCACATCCAGGCGTGAAACCTACTGGTGTGCTTTACCCCGATGTCTGTTTTGACCAGGCCAGGCTGAACACAGTAAGTAGACACATGCTTCTCCTTTTTGAGACGATCGAGCTGATAGGTGAAAAGGAGATTGGCCAGCTTGGATTGCCCGTAGGCTTTTAGCCCGTGATACGATTGAGAAAGGTTAACATCTTCCCAGTTGATTCTTCCGTACTTGTGAGAGTCCGATCCCATATTGATGATGCGTCCATCACTACTTTGCGCAATATTGGGATACAGGATGTGCGTCAGGAGAAAATAAGCGAGGTGATTGACAGCAAACTGCTTCTCAATCTGATCTTCAGTAAGCTCGCAACGTGAGGTCCATACAGCGGCGTTATTCACAAGTACGTCAATCTGCGGATGCTGGCTTCTGATGATGTCACCGACTTCTCTTATCTCCCGTTGGGAGCAAAGATCGATGTTGTAGTAGGATATTCCGGAATGTGAAAATTCCGCCTGAAGACTGCTTACCACCTGAGCCCCCTTGGTTCGGTCCCGGCCTATAAGAATCAGTTCGTACTGCCTCGCGGCAAGACCACGTGCAATACCATAACCAATGCCGGATGTCGCTCCGGTAATTACGCAAACTTTTTTCTCCATGTACGTAAAATAGGGTTCGCAATCGACTTACCAAAGTAATGCCGGTTCTTCCCTGCGAAATCCGAAAGCCGAAGGGCAACATTTACCACAAAATTCGATTTTCCGGGTCGCCATGTGCGCGACAATTTCTATATTGTTCTTCAAAGACAGGGCCCCAACCTCTTGCCTGGCCGCGCCAATCGTTACAGTCGGGGCGGCATCGTGACAGGCATCATGTTTGATCTTCAATTGGCGGAACTACATCATGCGATTTTTGCTACGTGCTAAACATTGGCAGCTTTTTCTTTTGACCTGGGGTGTTCCCATCGCAATAAATCTTTTTGCTTACTCACCCGAGATGTGGGTGAAGATGTTCCCCCTGATGATGATCGTGTTTATCATCGGGATTTTCGGATGGATATGGGCCATCGCCACTGAACTTCATAAGATGCTACCGGATACTGTTAAACTCAATGTCCGCGGGTTCAAGACGATATTTTCCGTGCCTATTGTATATACCGTTGCGCTGACGGGATGGATGATATACAGATTTTATTTTCGCTTTCATGATGCCAACACGAGCCTTGGGTGGATTATCGGCGTTGCAGCGTTTTTACACTTAGCTTCAATGATTTGTATTCTCGTCGGCCTGCGATTTGCTGCGCAGACCTTGCGTTCGGTTGAGCTGGGACGACTAGCCCGATTCAGCGATTATGCCGTTGAGTTCTTTCTGATTTGGTTTTCGCCAGTCGGATTCTGGATACTCCAACCGCGGATTAATCGATTGCTGAGGAAGGAATAGCATCGGTAGCGCGAGAGCACGCGCTACCGATGATAAATGATGGTTAGTAGCTCCGTTGTTTCTCTATTGCTGTTTCGAGACTTTTTTCGAGCTTATCGAGTGCTCCACTGAAAGCAACATCTATGTTTTCGCCAAGGTTGGTTACCACAACGGGACTGAGACCGTTGACTCGGGCCTCTAGCAGACAGCGTTTGTCGTTGCTTCCTTCTTTATGGGCATTCTCGTCCGATAAAGAGACATCGACACGAGTGATGCGCTCGGCAAACCGGTCGAGCGCTGCTTGAATGGTTTCTGTAAAGTAAGCAGCCATACGGGCGCTGCCTTCAATGTTGTTGTCGGTGCGAACGTGAACTTGCATAGTTATCGATTTAAGATTGTCGTTTTCTGAGTGTTTTCTATCTTCCTAAATATGGTAAATCCGTCCGTGGGAGCCAATGACTTTTATCACCTTGTTGCAGGAACTTTTTCCACGTCTAAATCCAAAGGACATACCTTGTCGTCATCTTTTGTTATTTTGAATTCAACTTATGAAAACAAAGGAGTGCCCGTCGTGCGCGATGGAAATCAGCGGAGATTCCCGACAATGCCCTGTTTGTGGCTATGAGTTTCCGGGGAACAACAGCGGTCTTAAGTGGGTCGCCATTTTGCTGGCTGTGCTGTTTCTTATTTATATGCTCTTCTGACGACATCAGGGTCGTCAGAATCGCGCTCGGGAGAATTTATAGTGTTTATTTGGAACATACTCATCCGCTTTATGAAGGCATACATTGTTGTTGATGTAGAAATTACGGATCCGGTTCTGTATGAGGAGTACAAAAAGCTCACGCCAGCTACCCTCGAACCCTATGGAGGTAGGTTCGTCATTCGGGGTGGAAAAACGGAGGCGCTGGAGGGGCATTGGTCACCTGGCCGGTTTGTTGTTCTGGAGTTCCCTTCGGCTGATCGCGCGAAGGCTTGGTGGAACTCACCTGAATACGGGCCTGCGAAGAGGTTGCGGCAGGCTGCCTCGAATACCAGAATGATTCTGGCCGAGGGGTTTGAATAGCGAGGCATGACCTTTTTAAGCACGTTTTCATGCGTGCTTTTCTCCTGACTTCTTTTATAATTCTGAATTCCTTCCTGACGCAGGCTCAGGAAGACTCGATTCAGTTCATTTACGGGTTGCCTATCACGGGCGACGATACAGCTGACGACCAGCGGTCCCGGCTTCACAACAATGTGCGGCGAGTTGTCGCCTTACCGCTTCAGGAGCTTCCCGACGACCTGGTGCGAACGCTGGACGGAAACGACATCTATTCGGGATGGCGCGATACGGTTGTTTACCTCGATGAGACCAGTAAGCTATATATTGTTCCTGTCAGATATGAAGGCGGGATTCGCACGTTTCGGATGAACGCCCGCGGTAGGCCGGTGGCATTTGATGACGAAGCTCCTTTGGGTCCTAACTAGGTCAATACTTCTGCAGGAGTTGAAGCATTTTTCGATCGAGTTTTTCTCCGTACCAATCCTCGTAGTCCACGTCGCTGCGTCCTGAATTCAGCACGCCGAAGCTTCCGCTAAACTCCCAAATCGCAAATCCGATGTGGTTTTGAGAGAGGATATCCAGAACATCGCTAAACCATGCAAGGAAAACGTCATGCGGAGTTTTATTCCAACATCCGCATTCTCCGCAATGGACACCTACTCCCGACCGGGCAAGTTCTATCCAGGGTTCGTAGTACTTTTCGAGCATGGCGCGGCTGAACTGCTGATCGCCTACCTTGCCCGGCCATTTGGGGTCGGGGGCTGCGTCCGGATTCCGCATCGCCCAGGGTGCCTTATAGTGGGAGATTATTCCCGGATAGTAGCCGCGACAACTCTGCGCTACCTCCAGGTCTGCAATTTCCGGGATCACATCGTTACCTATGTTGTTTCCGTCTGCAACGATGAGCCGATCAGTACGTTCTTTTCTTATAGCATCAATGCTGGCGACGACCAGTTTTCGGTAGAGGTCTCCCGGAACTGCAGTCCGCTTCGAATGTTGATCATTCATGTCTTCCCGCATACTGGGTTCATTAAGCAGATCAAAGCTTAGCTTTTCGGTCGAGATTCCTCTATATCGGTGTGCCCACATGTTCCAGTGGAAGCAAAAGGCGTCGAGGGCCTCGGCATCTTTCCAGAGGTTAAACGGTTCATGGAATCCTGCATTCACGCAGTAACCCGGTGCACGATGGAGGTTTAAGCTCACGTGCATCCCGTACTTGTGGGCGAGTAGAACCAGTTGATCGATTTTCTCGAGCTGCTGTTCGCTGATCTTGTAGACCTGATCGGGAGTGATGGGCACAGAGTGGTCGATGTCCAGGTAATACGGGTAGGCCACGGGTATCCTCACAAAGTCAAAACCCCAGTCGCGCATCCATCGAAAGTGATCTTCCGATGTAGACTTCCGCGAGCGCTCGGGATAGGGTGAGAAGAAGTCGAGTAGGTTGAAGCCTCTCCATTGGGGGAGGGGATTTCTTTTGGTCGCCGCGGTGGCCATTTGCGAGAATGCCAGGCCAGCTGTCGCGGCAATGAATTGTCGACGTTTCATCAGGATAGTTCAGGGAGGTGTAACGCAACGAATATAGTGAATTGTCAGAACTATTGCGATTTGTGGACCGGCTGCTAAGCCTTGGCATAATGTTTTATCTCACAGCTGCGAATTAATGAGTGCGATATGAAGGGGATATTAACATCAATGCTGGTGGTCGTGATGATGGTACTGGTCTCATGCCGTGGTGGATCTAACGGGAAGGATAGTGCGGACGTCGCTGAGGATCAGAATGAGAAGATGCTAAGCAGCCAACTTGACGATGATGCCGAGTTTGCAGTCGATGCCGCTGATGGAGGCCTGCTTGAGATTGAACTAGGTAGGCTGGCCGAGGGCAGCGCGGCTTCTCCGGAGGTAAAGGCTTTCGGTCGTATGATGGCCGAAGATCACGGAAAAGCGAGTACTCAGCTGAAGCGGATTGCTGAGCAAGCAAACATCGTTCTTCCTCAAGTGATGAGCCGCGACAATCAACGAAAGTACGACAAACTCAAGGGAAAGTCAGGCGCCGACTTTGACAAGGCCTATATGGACATGATGGTCGAGGAACACCGCGATGACGTTGAAGATTTTGAAGAACAAGCTCGGGAAGGAAGAATTGAAGTGTTAAAGCAATGGGCATCAACCAACGTACCTGTTCTTCAGCAACACCTGCAAGAAGCGGAGCGTCTTAGAGAATCGGTTCGCAGTAAGAGATAGTAGAGAAGGGAAGAGGGGTTGATTAAGAAGCCTCCGGAAACGGAGGCTTTCTTTTTATTCCTGGTTGAAGTGGTAGAGCAAAATCACTGTTGCGGAGAACGCAGGCTTGGGATTATCCTTGATCTCCAGAACGGCGTCGAGCTCGGCCTTAGCAATGCCGCGAAGGTTTGTCAGCGCAGCGAGCTTCACGCTCAGGCGTACTTCGCTGTCGACGACAACGGGCTGATTAAATTTAAGTTTGTCGATCCCATAGTTGATTAACATCCGGATGTTTTTTATTTCCGCAATCTGATTCCATAGATGGGGAACCAATGATAGCGCAAGATAGCCGTGGGCGATTGTTTTTCCGAACGGACTTTCCTGAGCTGCGCGTTTTGCATCAATATGGATCCACTGATGGTCGAGGGTCGCGTCTGCGAATTTGTCGATCATCGATTGCTCGATTCTGAGCCAGTCTGACACGCCCATCGATTTTCCGACGAAGGCCTGAAACTGCTCAAAACTTTCAATGGTTACCTGACTCATGTTTTTGACGATAAATTGAACGGCTTTCGCGGAGCCGAAATCATTCAGGCTTCGAATTAATGATATAAAACCGGAAATACCAACCCAATTAATGTTACTGGGGCTACACGTTTTTCAGTTCGCGGGCGATTCTTTGGGTGATCAGAGGGGCCGCGTCACGCACGGCGACTTCCGCGGGTGTCTGGGCATCGACGAGTGAAATGACTTTCTGTAATCCCCATGATTCGCTGGTGGCGGCGCCTAACGTCGACGATCCGCAGATCGCAATAGTTGGAATTCCCGCCTTCTTTGCAAGCTGAGCTACCTCCACGACTACTTTCCCGGATAGCGTTTGTTCATCAACACGTCCCTCACCGGTGATTACCAGAGAAGCACCATCGAGGTGATCTTTTAGTCGCGTCGCTTCTATCATGTAGTTGAACCCTTTTTCCATCCTGGCCTTTAGGAAGAGTCTGGCACCGTAACCCAATCCTCCTGCCGCACCGGCACCAGGGAAGTTTGGCGAGACCGAAAAAGTCTTTTGGGCAATAGTGCTGAAGTGCCGTAGACCCTCGTCAAGCCGGCGCGCGGTATCTTCGTCTGCGCCCTTTTGCGGACTGTAAACCCACGCGGCGCCATCACTACCGTATAGCGGATTAGTGACATCGCAGAGTGCTGTCACCTTGACTTTTTTCAGTCGTGGGTGTGTAATCTCTGTCTTTATTTCATCGAGTTCTATCAAGCTGGCGCCAACAGGATTTAGCGGCTTTTTGTATCGGTCGAGAAATTGATATCCAAGCGCTGATGCCATGCCGATCCCGCCGTCGTTGGTAGCGCTTCCGCCGAGACCGAGTACAACATGGTCGACACCGCGGTCAAGAGCGTGCCGGATCAGTTCCCCCGTACCCAGTGTGGTTGTTATACGCGGATCTCGTTGAGAGGGGGACAGCAGCGCAAGACCAGAGGCGGCGGCCATCTCTATATATGCGGTGCTGCCATCGCGTGAAATACCGTAGACGGCCCGAACGGGATGAAACAGCGGGCCAGTAACTTCACATTCAACTGCACTTCCTCCCGAAATCTGGGTGAGAAGGGCGCAGGTTCCTTCGCCGCCGTCGGCCAAAGGAACGACTACGATAGCCGCGTCGGGTAATACGACTCGAATGCCGTCCACGACAGCGTTGCAAACCTCCGCCGCAGTCAGCGATCCCTTGAATTTGTCAGGACATACGACAATTTTCATCCGGCGTTGCATCTGGAAAAGTAAGCATATTTCTTTTGAACATGAATTCCCCGGAATTACCTTGGCGACTAATATGCCGAAGCGAAACAAGCAATATCACTTTACAACGGTGCTCTCGCCGATCGACGGCATTTTTATGAAGACGGCGATTTTCATTCCTCAAGAAGTTGTCAGGGAATTACCACCGGGAAGACTGCGGGTAAAGGGAACTTGTAATGGTGTTCCTTTTTCGTTAGGTATTCAATACCGCAAAGGGGGCACGCGCTATCTGTCTGTAAGTGCCGGCATGCGAAAGGCAGCAGGTATCAAGGAAGGCGACAAGGTAGATATTGTTTTCCGGTTGGTAGATCCGGACCAGCTCGAGGTTCCTGAAGAGTTGGAGGCAGTGCTCGAACAGGATGATACGGCGCGCAAAGCCTGGGAGAAATTTACGACAGGGTATCAGCGGAGTCTCATCCATTACGTTACGTCGGCGAAGAGTGTGGACGTAAGAATCGCCCGCTCAATTGATTTGCTTGAGCGGGCGAAGGCCGGTCTTCTGCACGGTCAGAGAAAGAAATCTAATCGCGAATAAATTCGATCTCAATCCGGTCGTTCAGATGAGCGTATTCACTGGATGGCTTCACGAGCATGTCGCTCGATCCCCATGAGAAGATATTCACCCTTCGAGGTTCAATGCCATTATCGAGGAGGTAGTTGCGGACCAGTTCCGCCCGTGCGGTTGTGAGATCTTTCGCACGACCCACTACCGTTTGCACAGAATCCGGTTCAAAGAAGGAGAGGCGGTCAACAGGAATGTTGATCTCTCTTTTGCCCCGCCCATTGCAGTGGGCATGAATGACGATTTCATAATAGGGGTTACTGTGCATGAGACGGACGAGTTCGTCGAGATCATTTCGGGCCCCTGCTTCCATGATGGCGGCGTCTTTGTGGAAGACTACGTTAGGCATTAGCGAAACATCCCCCCGTCCGACGCGTTGTAGTTTAAACGGAATAACCCAGATTCCATTTTGATCAATATATGCTCCTTGCACGGAACGAGCTGGATTTCTGTAGTCGATCAATTGAGGTGCTTCCTTGTATCCAAAGAGGTTGCAGATCATTGCCATGGGTGCTGCCTCTCCGGGTCTTAGGAGATCAACCAGTGTGTTGGTTTCGTAGGTAGCAAGCTGTCGGCCTTCCTCGATATCGATATGGTGTATCCGCGTTTGCAGTACCTGCCCTTCGGGCGACTCGACACGGAATTTGAAATATTTTCCGACAGGTTTGGGTGGTACCGCGGAGAGGTGTGCCGGATTCTCCGACGTAGATCCGCCTGCTACCAGGCCTGACGATGGCGAAGTACTTGCGATTGCCCTCACACGATCATCGGGTGAATACAATGATTCAGTAATTGTACTCCTGATCTGATCAGTCTTTTCACGGACAGCGCCGGGGTTGTCTGTCGTCATTACATAAAATTGAACTAAATCCTGCTTTCTCATCATAGACAGTAAAGTGTCCATGTGATGCATAGCCGACTGATCAGTCAGCTGGCTTGCGCGATCATCTTTGGCGAACGCGCCTACGACTACGTAATACTCCTGTGCAACAGACTGGCTGAAGCTTCCCATGGTTGTAACTGCAATGGCTACAACGCACATCATCACTACCCTCATAACTTTGATTGATTAGAAACCAGAACTCACAATATCATCCGACCGGCAATAGTTAAATTCTCGTGCCAATTGCCGCCGTCAACCGAACAAGATTGACGGCAATACAATGGGCGTGGAAGCGTTATATCGATGTGGTTAGTCTTACACTTTTGCTGAACCGATTTCATCTGTTGCAGAGTTGTTAAGACGCAGGAAAAAATGTGTTTTGTGCCTTGCCTTGATATTTGACAATTAATCCTCGATAGATGTTGTTCGTCGGGAAAAGGAGATTGCTTGTACGGTAAAGCGTAACCGGATCGTTGTAGTAGAATGGTGGCGTTTCATTCCTCATGCGGAACGCGTGAGAACACCTATCATCGTTTGTATATTTTCTTTCCCGAATACAACGGTGAAGTCTACCGTTCAGGATCGGGCATCGGAAGTGATAAAGCCTGAGGCTAAGTGATTCTTCTGTGTTTGGTGGATTCAGGTGCGCGGCAAATACCGGTCCACGATTCATATTTATGGTATACGGTTAAGCATGATAGGGACCCTTTCTGGGCGTTAGTCCGAGCCTTTCAAGCGATTGTATCATGCTCAGGAACAGCGGGCATATATTTTTTGTTTTACGAGTAGTTGAAGTTTAATGTATAATAAATATTTAGTTATGGCACAGAAAAAAAGTCAAGGGGGAACTTCCAATCGTGGTTTCGCTTCGATGAGCCCTGAACAGCAAAGAGCGATCGCGAGGAAGGGGGGAGAAGCTGTAAGTATGAACCGTGCCCATATGGCGGAGATTGGTAGGAAGGGAGGAGAAGCTAGCGGACAGAACCGCAGACAGGCTGCACAGCAGGCCAGAATGAATCAGGAGAACCAGAACCGTAATCAAAACGAGAGTCAGAATAATCCGTCGAACTCTGGTACGCAAGGCAGTCCTTCAGGGGAAGACCGCGAGCGTTAATCCTCTTCCAGGAACAGCATGAGTTTGCAAAGTGTCCCGCTATAACGGGACACTTTGTTTTTATGTCTCCGTCCCCCTCCACTAATCGAAGTAGCAGGCTGTTCACAGGATTTTTAATGTAGATGAAACTCCGCACGCTGCCGGACTATCATACGGATTACCTGTCGGCATAAAATTGTTAATTCACCGCCATGATAGTCGGAGAAGAAAAGGGGGCGTGTATGGCAGCCAGGGAGAGAAGAGGTGGAGCGCGAGGCTTCGCCTCCATGGACGACGAAAAAAAACGGAGAATTGCAAGTCAGGGAGGTAAAGCCTCAGCTGAGGGTAAGAATACTGCCAATCGAGGATTTGCTTCTATGGATAGGGACAAACAGCGGGAAATATCAAGTCTCGGTGGTAAGGCCTCGGGCCAAGCCCGTCGGCACCACACCGGAGACGTTGATGAGGATACCACGCGCGACGAAAAAGCAGGAGAAAGTAGCACTTCGACAGGTTCAGAGATCGCTGCAGAAAGGGAGACATCAGGATTGTCGGAAGACGAGCAAAGGTCTCTCTCCTATAGCGAGACCGATGAAGATGAAGATGAGGGACTAGGAGATGGTAACCTGCAACGGAGTGTTCGTGGAGGCGCACGTGGAGATTAACACCACCGGTATCCGGATCAAAGGCAGTCTGAAAAGACTGCCTTTTTCATTTCAACGCTTTTGACGAAAGCGTGTATGTTTGTGAAATGTCATATCCTGTTCTTTCCGTTTTGGATGATCTTAAGGCTGCCCTGGCCGCTGAGTCGATGGTGATTCTTGAGGCGCCTCCGGGGGCTGGGAAGTCAACAGTATTGCCGCTTCACTTGCTGGATGAGCCGTGGTTGGCAGGGCGGAAAGTGGTTATGCTGGAGCCGAGACGCCTCGCTGCACGGTCGGTAGCTATGCGTATGGCTGACCTTCTGGACGACGACGTCGGCAAGAAGGTGGGTTATCGGGTGCGTTTTGAAAACAAGGCCAGTGCCTCAACTCAACTCGTCGTTGTGACGGAGGGAATCCTCACTCGCATGATCCAGAACGACAATGCTCTTGAAGAAGTGGGACTTATTTTGTTCGATGAGTTCCATGAGCGAAACCTCCATGCCGACCTGGCTTTTGCACTGGCCCGACAGATTCAGCAGGTATTGCGACATGACCTGCGCATACTGGTCATGTCAGCAACTCTCGATGGAGACAGGCTGGCTGAAGCATTCCGTGCGCCGGTCATCCGGGCGAAAGGCAGACAGTATCCAGTCGACATCCGCTACGTTCGGGAGGACGAGTCTGATCCGATTTCCACGCGCGTAGCGCGTGCGATAAGGAAGGCCTCCCGTGAACAAGGGGGCGATATCCTGGCCTTCCTACCGGGAACGGCTGATATACACCGGACAGCATCATTACTCGAGAATGATGGGGTACCGCTCGACGTATATCCTCTTTATGGTGACCTGGATTTCAAGCGGCAGCAGGCCGCTATTGTGCCCAACGCCAGCGGAAGAAGAAAGGTGGTACTTGCAACGTCGATAGCGGAGACGTCTTTAACTATTGAGGGTATTACCACGGTGATAGACAGCGGCTACGCCCGCGTCCCACAGTTTGATCCACGAAGCGGCTTTACCCGTCTTCAAACGGTAAAGGTGACACTTGATGCGGCAAATCAGCGGGCGGGTAGAGCGGGTCGGCTTGGTCCCGGCGTCTGTTACCGACTTTGGAGTGAAGGCGCACATCTCCTTGCCCATCGAACACCTGAAATCCTTGCAGCCGATCTCGCACCCATGATGCTTGAGCTGTATGCATGGGGCGTTCGAAATCCCGATGAGCTCGATTGGGTAACACCGCCCCCCCAGGGAGCCGTTAGTCAGGCTGTCGATTTGTTGGAACAACTTGGTGCGGTTAATCACGGCGTCATTACCATGCGGGGAAGAGAAATACTGCGATTACCAACGCATCCCCGCATTGCTCACATGCTTCTTGAAGCCAGGAATTCGAACGAAGCCGATGCGCTTTGCGTGGCAACGGATGTGGCTGCCCTCCTCGAAGAGAGGGACCCGCTCGCGGACAAGAACACCGTCGATCTCACCATGCGCATTGAAGAGCTGCGACGCTGGCGGCGGTCCGGGAAAATACAGGGTCCGTTTGATCGGATTGAGAGACTCGCAGCATCGTGGCGACGTGTCTTTGATATAGAGATGAACAACGATCCTGTTGCTGATACGACCGTTGGCCGCTGGCTTATGACGGCATATCCCGAGCGCATAGCGCGACGGATGGAAAAGAACGGGGAGCGCTATAAAATGGCCAATGGCAGGATAGGGAAGTTGCCCAACCATGATCCGTTACACCGACATACATGGATCGCCATTGCTCACCTCGACGCACGACTTCACGAAGATAGGGTCTTCCTGGCCGCACCTGTTGATGAAACGGATATTCGTCTAATGGGAAAGTCGTCTATTCGTGTGTTTTGGGACACCGAACGTGAAATGGTTGTAGCCCAGGAGGAAGATCGACTCGGACCACTTCTGATTTCATCTCGCCCGGTTCAGGAAATACCTTCAGACGAAAAGATAGCTGTGATCTGTGACGCGATCCGTCAACAGGGATTGTCGTTTTTCGGTGACTCGCAAAAAGGCTGGCAGGCGCGTGTTATGAGTTTGCGCTCCTGGCGGCCAGCCGAGCCATGGCCAAATGTCAGCGACGAGGCGTTGCTCGATACCCTGGAAGTATGGCTCGGGCCGTTCATCCAATCGCACTACAAGCGAAGCGAACTGCTCAAGCTCGATCTCATTGCGATGTTGAATACCCTACTTCCCTGGGAACTAAGTACGCGGCTCGATGAACTGGCTCCGACAAGGCTTCCCGTGCCCAGTGGATCATTGATCGCATTGCGTTATTTTGAAGATGGGAGCCCCCCGGTGATGGAGGTTCGTCTTCAGGAAGTGTTCGGGTGGGTAGATACGCCTTCCGTGAACGAGGGGCGTAACAAGATCGTACTGCATCTCCTGTCTCCCGGCTTCAAACCGGTTCAGGTTACGCAAGACCTCCGAAGTTTTTGGACTAATACCTATGCCGAGGTACGAAAGGAACTTCGGACCCGCTATCCAAAACACTCCTGGCCTGAAGATCCATGGACCGCCGAAGCGGTGCGAGGTGCTCGTCGAAAGTACTAATCCCAGGGTACGGAAGTTAGTTTGGTGATGTAATCGTCGATGTACTCATCCACACGCTTACGCCTGTATTGCATGATGAACCGCGGATGGGCGAGTGGTATAATTGTCTTGAAAATAGGGTGTTTTTCACCTGTGCGCTGCAGGTAGCGGAAGTTTTCACCTTCACCGAGACAGAAGGCAACATCGGTTCTTACACCTAGGCGAACGAGATTCTCAAGACTTTTCCGAATAAAGGGTTCAAGGGCGGTCTTGAGCGCGGGGGTGTCATAATAGTTGAGATTCTTGCCATGACGAACGAATCCCAAAGGTGAAACGGAATTGATGAAAAATCTTGAAAAGAATTTTGCATATCCTCCGAAGGCATCAATCATCTGGTGAATAAAAGCTGCGGATAGCTCGGGTTTTCGCGTAAGGGAAGTATGGATGCCGAATTGTGTTTCCAGTTTAATGGGGTCTGTAAAGGGAATCCCCGTGACACCCGCTCCGTATCGGCCCGGGTTGATCCCCAGAATCAAGATCCGCTCGTGGTTGTCGTTGTAAAACTGACGATAGAATTTTTCACACGCGGCAATAGCTTCCGGATCCTGATAGGGGTTCATTACCTCAACTTCGTCGGGAAGAGTCGCGGTGATCTTCAGAGTGCGGTAAAAAGTGAGAACTCGATCTGCAAAGGTCATGTCCTAAACATAATAGAAATCCAAGCCCCGCAAAAGAAAGTGTTCAGACAAACTCAAAAGCGCTTTGATAGAAGCCTTCGGCCTGGACATGCTCCAATAATTCGAGGTAGAAGGGGTGATTGCTGAGCGTAGCGCTATCACCAATGATGATGAGCTTCTTCTTTGCTCGGGTCATTGCTACGTTCGTTCGCCGGATGTCGCTCAGGAAACCCACTTCTCCTTGTTCGTTGCTGCGGACGAGCCCGATGGCAATGACGTCTCGTTCCTGTCCCTGAAAGGCGTCGACTGTATTGATTGTGACCAGAGGCCAAACTTCCTGCAACAGGGGCGATGCCTCGGCGAGTTTTCGCAGATGGTCAACCTGAGCGCTGTAGGGAGTGATGATGCCCAGCGAGAGCCGTTGCGCCAGCCATGACTCAGTCGTTATGTCGTCAATCAAAGCCTCTACTCGTTGTATAAGAAAGGTAGCCTCCTCTATATTATACCGGCTAAGGGTCTCCGGATCCTGTTGCTCTCCGTAACCACATCCTGCTGTATCGATAAAGCTTACGGGGGATTGGTCCGGTCGAAGACGTTGATTCTTGACTGAGGGATGCGCCACCAATTTTCCATCATAAAAAAAACGCGATGGAAACTTCATGATCTCATCATTCATCCGGTACTGAACTTCCAGCATTGATACGACGTGAGGCTGCCGGGCAATTCCTTTTTCAAACAGTGTCGTTGATAATCCCTGGCGCGAGGCCTCGATCGATTTTATTGTAGGGGGAAGTTGTTGGTGATCGCCGGCAAAGACGACTTTGTGCGCCCGGAGAAGAGGAATCCAGCAAGCGGGCTCAAGCGCTTGTCCGGCTTCGTCGATAAATACGGTTTTGAACTTTCGGCTGCGCATCACGGGGTGCGATGCTCCTACCAAGGTCGTGCAAATCGCGTCTGCATTCTGGAGTATATCGTTCGTGATATGAAACTCCAGCATATCGGCATCTGATTTGAGCAGCTTTACTTCCTGCATCATCAGGCGGCGTTGTTCGCGTTCGTGGTATCCAAACTTTCGCTTGTACTTAAGTGCGCTGGTGCGGAGTTGCTCCATCCGTTTTCTCAGCCCTTTCAATTCCTTGAAATCCGGGTGGGTAGCGATACGGCTATCGAGTGTCTTGCTGAGGGTTTGTTCCGTAACCCGCGCCGGATGACCGATGCGGACGGCCTGGAGGCCCCGTTCGCTAATCTTGTCGACTAACAGGTCGATCGCCGCGTTACTGGGGGCGCAGACGAGAACCTGGCCTTCCCGGCGGATGGTTTGGTTAATTGCTTCGACGAGCGTAGTGGTTTTTCCTGTGCCTGGCGGACCGTGAATAAAAGCTACGTCTGTACCCGTCAGAGCCCGCTTGAGTGCAGCGCGCTGACTGTCGTTCAGTATAGAAGTTCGTTCATCGTTGAGCGGAAAATTTTCTACTTCCGCCTTTACTTCGCCTAGTAGAATACTTTTGAGTTCAGAGACGCGATTGTCTTCTGCTTTTATGACTTCGCGCATGGCATACTCCATTTCGCGATAGGTCATTTCGTCAAACATGACGTCGACACCGAGGTGACCGTCGTCGAGCCATTCAGGAAAGTCGTCGCCATTGAGCGTAATAACCATCGTCTCATCGCGAACGTAGTTGACAACACCCGAGACGTGTTCCTTCTCCGGACGCCCGCTTGCGTTGCAGAATACATTCACGAGACGCCCGCTTTGAAAAAGGTGTGGCTGGTTCAGGTTATTGGTTCTCAGTATTTCAATAATCGGACGCTCGCCGGTCCCTATGTAATCTCGTCGCAGTGTTACCGGGTACCATGTTGACCCTTCTTTGGTTCGCTGATTGAGCGATTTGAGCAACACCTTTTGCCGGTATTGTTCCAGGTCAGCCTGGCGTTCCAGTTTTATGAGTTCGAGTGTTTTTCGTAGCTGATCGTCCGGTTGCACTTCGCTTTTATTAAGATCAAAAAGAAAATTATGCCGAAAGCTATTGCAGCAGCCTTCGGAGTTCATCAAGCGACTGACGATTTTTTTTCGAGTTCATGTTGTCGATCAGACTTTGCTTCTCACGGGTTGTCAATCGCCAGCTCAACGAAGCGCGTGCGTTATTCTTGCGAATGCTATCCATATTTTGAAGGATTGGTACGTAAGATCCAACCTGATACTCAATATCAATCCGGTGGATTTCTCCCGGGAACCACGATTTGGCGTAGCCGATCAAAAGATCGCTCGTAATGTCCTGAAAGTTCTCAAAGTTGTTGTAAACACTACTGATGGGTTGTGTAAATGCGTCAATCAATGTTTGTCCCTTTCTAACCGGAACAGGAGCAAGCTTGGGGGAGTCGCGAATCGACACGAAAACAACTCCCGAGGTGTTTTCGTAGATCCAGTTGCGATAGGCATAAAGGAACCGCACTGCGTCGTTAAGTCCGAAGTTGTCGGAAATACCAGCGTCCATGATATATAAGGGAGGATCGCTGGGCAACGAGGTGTTGGGTGTAATGTAAGGAAAGGTTGCGCACATACGCAGTCCCGATAAAAACCGGAGGTTTTTGCCTCCATTGTTTGCGAACAGGCGATGAAAATCGATGCCACTGTGTTTCGGCCAGTCGTACTGGTCGTACGTTGTCAGTTCCTCGTTAAGGAATGAGACTGGTCTCGATGCTATGTACAACTTGCGCCCGTCATTGATTATCGTCGGACTAAGGATCATCATAGGAATGACCGCTGAAATTTCAAGAGAATCGTAGGCGGTAATCGGCTTGTCCATCAGCCCGTCAGTACTTTGATTGAGCTGTTGCTCGAACGTATAGGCGCGGTCTTTCAGGTATTGATGTCCTGCATATTCGAAGCGCGTAAAGCCTACGAAGAGATCGTTGGCGAGCAGGCTGAAGATTAGCGGGTTGAGGTTGTCAGCCGAGATCTTGCTTCGGTATAGATGCTGATAAGGATTAATGCCTTCAGTTTTTTCCAGAAGCTTGAGTTCGCGGAAGTAGCTCGCACCAATCAGTCCCCCCGATGCGCCGGTGATGAGGATGCTGTGATCCATGAGGCGGCCGCCGGTCAGACTGTCGGCCGTTTGTAGCGCGTTGAAGGTCCACAGCGCTGCCCGCTTCCCTCCGCCACTTGCGCAAAGGAACACCATCTTCGGTTTCCGGTTATCGGGAAATTTGTTTCTCCAGTTAACCAGCATTGGGAATGTCCGCTCTTTGTCTTCAGCTATCGCTTCACGGCTGTTGTGCCGGCGGAGAGTATGGATAGAATATTCAGCCGGAGGCGATTCGTAGTCCATGCCGAAGGCTTTGTACTGCTTTGCGAAAAAATCCTCACCCACCAGGAAGTTAAGGAATACGAGGAGGATGACAGCGATCGTGGCCGACCAGTTCCCGAACCAGTATGAAAAGGCGCCGGCGACCATGACGAAGATTGTCAGGAAGATCATGAAGCTCGCAGCCGCAGGGAGCTGGAAGGCGGGATAATCCTTGAAGAAGCCCAAAACCAGGACGGTCGCAAAGATGAAAAGCTCGATAACGACCAGGTTGAAGTGGTTCTGGTCGAACACCTGAAGGATCGTCGCCCGGTCGTAAAATTGTGTATCCTGAACCTTGTGTATACGGAGGTCGTAGTCAAGGTAGTTGTCAACTCGAATCTGCTTTTTGCGGGCGATGTCGAGCTTTTTCATCGCGCTGGCACGCGTAGCCTTGACGTTAGTCTTGATTTGCTCATCAATTCTGCAGACAACGTACTTAAAGATATCGTTGTTGGTAAAACGGAAGTAAATGAAATATGCCAGGGTCATTGCAAAATACCCCGAGCAGAGTCCTGCCAGGTTAAGGTATAACGACCTGGTGGTCGTGTACTCATTGCTGATCTGAAATGCGATGATCTGGTAGACGTATATCGCGAAGAAGCACAGAGGAATAAAGCTGTTGTTGATACAGAATTTTGTGAACGGTCGCGGGAGAGTGCCGACGAAGGTGAAGCGGTGTCCGTCGTTAATATAACACGTGATATGGAACGCCATCGTGAAGCCCGCTGTGCAGGCCCCCATGATGAAGAAGCTGGTAAAGTTGACGTTGTTGAGATACTCCGGGTCCAGGAACAGATACGGAATACCCAGGTACTTCCCAAACGCCCCGGTTATCATGGCAATAAGAACTACCCAGCAAAGAAGAAGAACGTGATTCCGTTTGATGTTGTTCAGCAGAAGCTGAACCGGAAACGAGTAAGCGAATGCCACCAGGAAAGAATATATCCGACGCATGGATCTCTAAATTTACCCAATTTATGACAGTCGCTGAAAATGGCGAAGCTATTTATTTGGAAGGCCCAATGCCTCGTGAAGGGCGTCGGCGATACTCCGGTCATTGGAAAGCCTCGGAACCTTGTTTTGCCCTCCCAGTTTGCCCTTTGATTTCATATAATTGATAAAAGCACCGCGGGGCAGGCTGGTAATACGAAGGGTGCGCAGAATGTTCCCGGTAATCAGGTCGTCGTAATAAACATTCAGTTGGCGAAGGTGGTTGTCGAGCGTTAGGGCGAATGCGTCCAGGTCTTGAGGAGGTCGGGCGAACTCGATCAGCCATTCGTGATGCGGAAGCCCTTCGTTTACGGTAACGCGGGGAGCTACGGTAAATTCCACGAGTTCCACACCGGCGAACTGCTCCATGGTTTGCTTCATCGCCCGCTCCACTTCTTCGCCGATTACGTGCTCGCCGAAGGCAGAAATGAAATGTTTTATACGCCCCGTCACCAGCAGGCGATACGGGTTCTTGGAGACAAACCGGACGGTATCTCCAATCGAATAGCCCCAGAGACCGGCGTTGCTGTTAATGACAAGCGCGTAGTTTTTCCCGAGTTCAACTTCCTCGATGCTAAGCCGCCGCGGATTGGCGTTAAAGTATTCGTCGGCGGGGATGAATTCGTAGAAGATGCCCGCGTTCAAAAGTAGCAGGAGCCCCTCTTCGTACTGGGAGTCCTGATAGGCGATGAAACCTTCGGAAGCCGGGTACGTCTCAATACTGTCGACCGGGGCGCCGATTGTTTCAAAGAGTTTGGCGCGATAAGGCTCAAAGTTTACGCCTCCGTATACGAACATGGAGAAGTCGGGAAAAACTTCTTTGATGTTTTTTCCCGTACGAGCTACGATCCTGTCGAAGTACATTTGAACCCAGGGCGGAATGCCGGAGATTAGCGTCATCCGCGTAGGAAGTGTCTCGTCAATAATACGCTCAAGCTTCTCTTCCCAGTCCTGAATGCAGTTGGTGGCGTACGAAGGCTTTTGGTTCGTTCGCAGATACGAGGGTACATGGTGGTTGACAATCCCGGATAGGCGTCCCGTATTAATCCCTGCTTTCTGTTCAAGTTCGGGACTGCCGGAGAGAAAGATCAATCCTCCATCGAGGAACGAGGCTTTTCCCGTTTCGTGAACATAGCTTAACAGGGCATTGCGCGCGCCGTTGATATGATTGGGAATTGATTCTCGGGTGATCGGGATATACTTTGTACCGGACGTAGTCCCCGATGTTTTGGCCAGATAGGCAGGCTTGCCGGGCCAAAGGACATCGGCCGTGCCCTTGACGATCTCATCGAAATAAGTTTTCAGGCCTTCGTAGTCTCTGACCGGAACTTGACGGCGGAAGTCGTCGTAATTTCGTATTTGGTCAAATCCATGTTCCCGGCCGAAGGTTGTATTCCTGGCGGCGCGGATGATTCGATCGAGAATTCCGTATTGATAGGGAAATGGATTGAGGGCCCATTTCTTTGTCTGTGAAGCGATATATGCGGCGAGTGGCTTTGCCAGCGTCGAACGAATACCCATATGTTCAGGCGTAATGTGAGTTGATTTCTGTGCGTTTCAACGCGTTCAAAGAAACACAATTTTATGAATGACGTTTTAAAAATATCGTATAGCTTGGCAAAACTTTTGCGGGAATCCTGCCGTCCATTTTGAAAGTTCGTCATGAAAACAACGCTGAAAATAATCGCTGCAAGTTTCATATCCGGGGTAGCCGGCGTTTACACGGGATCGTTCCTTATCGACAAAGGTGCCGACGAACCTAATGATAAAGCGCCAGCATTTCACTCAGTAGGCTATTCGCGGCTCAGCCCGGCCGATGATTCATCGGACGCCGTGTGGCCTACACGTGACAGGGCGGAGCGGACGGTAATCGAGGAATCGTCATCGGAGGAGAGCGCTGCTCCAGAGGTACCAGCTGTTGATTTCACAGAGGCAGCGCGACGTGCGACACCGAGCGTTGTTTACATCAACAGCATTTCACAGGGTATATCTTACTCTTACTGGGACTGGATGTTCGGAGAGAGCCCCGGACGTCAACGCCAACTGAGCAGCGGTTCAGGCGTGATCTTTACTTCCGATGGATATATAGTGACCAATAACCACGTGGTGGCATCGGCTGAGCGTATCGAGGTAAATTACAACAAACGGGTCTATCAGGCAGAACTGGTAGGAACGGACCCTTCTACTGACCTGGCCGTAATCAAAATAGACGCTACTGACCTCCCCGCTATTGCTGTGGGTAGATCGTCGGAAGTTTCGGTGGGCGAGTGGGTGATTGCCGTGGGTAATCCTTTTTCACTGGCGTCGACTGTGACTGCCGGAATTGTCAGTGCCAAGGGACGCCGCATCGGTGTGTTGAAAGACAAATTCCCTATCGAGTCGTTTATCCAGACCGACGCGGCAATTAACCCGGGTAACTCGGGAGGTGCGCTCGTCAATACACGAGGTGAACTGGTGGGCATCAATACGGCGATTTTATCGCGCACGGGGTCTTATACCGGTTATGCTTTTGCGGTGCCGGTGGATATTGCCCGCAAGGTATTCTCCGACCTCGTTAAGTATGGTATTGTGCAGCGTGCCGTATTCGGGGGTACTGTCGTGGAATACGACTACGCAAATGCCAGGAAGTACAATCTGGACACCCAGGTTGAGAGCTTCGATGGTGTGTTGGTCGCCGCTCTTGAGCGCGAAGGCCCGGCGTATCTTGCCGGCTTGCGGCCCGGCGATGTTATCACGCATATTGATGACGTTGCTATTAATGCTCAGAGCGAATTTGAAGAAGAGTTAAGCTACCGTTCGCCCGGTGACGAAATCACGGTGCGCTATCGCCGGGACAAGAAGAGCGCCTCAATAAATGTTCGTTTGGTAAATACCGAGGGAACGTCGGAGATTGTCAGGCGCGATATTGTCGCTGTAGAGGAATTGGGCGCGCACCTGGAAGCCACGCAACATGGGGTGCGCGTTTTCCGGATCACGGAGAATAGCGTCTTGCGGAAAATCGGTATTCCTGAAAACTTTACCATTATGGCACTCAATCGCGTTCGCGTGAAGAAACCGGAAGAAGTTGTGCAGTTTTTCAAGAAGCACCGCGGCCGCGGATGGATTTACGGAATGAATACTTCCCGACAGCAGATGGAAATACCGGTGTATATCCGGTAGGGAGGGGCAGAAATACCGGTTAATTGACGCGCAGTTTCAGCTTCTTGCCCAACTCATCGACCGAGTTCTTGAAATTGGCATCGGCCCGCATCATGTCCTCGACAGATTCAAGTGCGTGAATCACTGTGCTGTGATCACGTCCGCCGAAGTTTTCGCCGATAAGGGCCAGGGTTAATTGCGTGTAACGCTTGCAGAAATACATCGCTACCTGGCGGGGGATTACGATCTCGCGTTTCTTCACTTTCCCTTTCATCGCCTCCAGATCGCACTTGAAATACTCGGCAACGGTCTTCTGAATGAAATCGACGCTAACATCGGATTGGATCTCGCGGATGATGTTTTTCATAACGTCTTTGGCAAGCTCAAGGTCGATTTCCTTCTTGAGAAGGGTTGCGTGGAAGATAAGGGAGTTTAACACTCCCTCCATGTCGCGCAAATTTGTGTCGACGCTATACGCGAGATACTCCGCGACCTCGGTCGGAATTTCGATGCCATCCGCCTGCATCTTGCGGTTGATGATGGCGAGCTTCGTCTCGAAGTCGGGCTCCTGCAGATCGGCGGTGAGTCCCCATTTGAAACGAGAGAGAAGACGTTCCTGGAAACCCTTTAAGTCACGGGGCGGACAATCACTGGTCATGATGATTTGCTTGCCCGACTGATGAAGTTGGTTGAAGATGTGAAAGAACATCTCCTGAGTCTTTTCCCGCCCGGCGAGGAATTGCACGTCGTCGAGGATAAGCAGATCTACCTGCAAATAGAAACTCTGGAAATCCTGAAGCTTGTGATTCTGCAGGGCGTTCAGGAACTGATTCGTGAAATCGTTCTGATCAACATACAACACAACCTTTTCCGGCATGTTGTTCTTGATTTCATTACCAATAGCCTGAACCAGGTGCGTTTTTCCGACCCCAACCCCACCGTACAACATGAGTGGGTTGAAGGAAGTGACCCCCGGTTTCTTTGCGACGGCTAATCCCGCCGAACGGGCGAGCCTGTTACAGTCGCCTTCCACGAAATTGTCGAAGGTGTAGGCCGGATTGAGCCGAGGGTTGATGTTATGAGGATTAACGGTCTTTAAAGTGAAGGGAGAATAGTCGCTATTGTCGAACGCGGTTCCCGCCGCCCCGGCACGACGGTTACCCATTCCATTGGCCGGATAATTAACCGCTACAGGCGGAGCCTGCTGATTGCCACTGTCTACAACAACGGAGTATTCAAGACGGCCGGTAGCACCAAGTACTGTGTGAATAGCCTTTTTAAGAACACCTACGTAATTATCTTCCAGCCACTCATAGAAAAACTGAGAAGGAACTTGAATAGTCAGAACATCGCCCTCTACCCGTACAGGGGAAATCGGTTTAAACCACGTGTTGAAATTCTCCTCCTCCACGTTCCGCCGGATAACTTCGAGACACTCATTCCATACTGTTCCGCAGCTTACTTCCATTAGCACTGAAATTGTTGAAGGTTTGTCTATCCCCAGAGGACGGGGGAGACAAAGATGTGAAAAATCCCGACATGAAAACAAGCCGCTTCAGGCTTGACTTTTTAGAAAAAAAAATTAGTATGTTTATTTTCTATTGAAAGGCAAGCGATTGAAGTTTGCGGGATTGATTTAACTTTTTTCGGCCACATGCAGGATGACTCTCTCGATCAGGCACTAAAAGTTTTTCCGCGCGCAACCGAAAATGACTGGAAGCGCGCAGCAAAGAAGGAAAGTGACGGAAACGACCCTTTTGAGTCACTTTCGTGGCACACTGACGATGGCATCCTGTGTCTTCCTTATTATGAGGCCACATCTGCTTCGAATAGTTCCCAGACCGATAACCTTGCAACGAAATCGCGTTGGGCCTGGCTTAATGTTCCCAAGGTAGAGAAAACGTCATCGATTGATGAGCACGTTCGCAACGGAGCAGAGGGTGTAGTGCTCGACCTACGGAAGTACCGGGAAATAGATCCCGCTTCGATTCCTCCCTCGTGCCCTTTACTCGCCTTCTATATTAAACCAGGGTTCACGACAGAAGCTTTCAGGACTCTTATTTCCGGCGGGCGTCAGATTGTATGGATGTGGGACGGTGTTCCGTCGACGGAACACATCGCTGCGTTCGCCGATGCGTTTCATGGTATATGGGTTCCTCCCGCGACGCCCGCCGAAGAGGCAGCTTCTGCGCTTGTGTCGGGTATCGCTTTGTTTGAGAGGTTAGCTGAGATATTTCCAGCGGAAGATGCGTTTCGAAAGATCCGTTTTTCTTTGCCTTGCAACGCAAAAGTTGTGGAGACGGTCGCGAAACTCAGGGCTATGCGAAGCCTGTGGTTGCATGTAGCCCGGGTTTATGGTTTCGAGCTTTATAAGCCGGAGGATGTTCATCTTCACGCGCGTTCTTCCTTTGCGCCCGATAGTAACTACGGTCCGCAGGAAAACATGCTGAAGGGTACTTTCTCGGCTATCGGCGCCGTGCTGGGTGGATGTGACTCGTTAACCGTTGAAACAGAAGAGGAACCAGCTTTTGCTCGCCGGTGGGCGCGGAATGTTTCGCACATTCTTAAAGCGGAGAGCTTTCTTGATTCAACGATTGATCCGCTGGGAGGGGCCCATGCGGTTGAAACCTTGACGGAAGCGTTAAGCCAGCGAGCCTGGCAGAAATTTCTCGAACGATTGTCGACGGTATGAAAAGGCCAGATTTCGCGAAAACACGTTTTGAATACTCGCCTCCCCGGGGGGAGCGTCCGCAGCTACTTGAGGGATTTACCGCAGGCATTCCTCCGTTCCTTCGGGGGCCGTATGCGACGATGTATACCCGGCGAGCGTGGACAATCCGTCAGTACGCCGGATTTTCTACCGCGAAGGAAAGCAATGCGTTTTACCGACGGAACCTGGCTGCGGGGCAGCGTGGCTTGTCCGTGGCTTTCGATTTGGCAACGCATCGCGGATATGATTCCGACCATCCCCGCGTACGAGGAGATGTCGGGAAGGCTGGAGTTGCTATTGATTCGGTTGAAGACATGAAGGTGCTCTTCGACGGAATTCCGCTCGACAAGATGTCGGTGTCGATGACCATGAATGGAGCGGTTATTCCAATCATGGCCTTTTATATTGTCGCGGCAGAAGAACAAGGCGTGTCACCGGCTCAATTATCAGGGACGATCCAGAATGATATCCTTAAAGAGTTCATGGTGCGGAATACGTATATCTATCCGCCCGAGCCTTCGATGCGCATCGTGGCCGATATCTTCCGTTATACGTCGCGCGAAATGCCCCGGTTCAATTCCATCAGCATAAGCGGTTATCATATGCACGAGGCGGGCGCACCCGCGGATCTGGAGCTGGCCTACACGCTTGCTGATGGGGTTGAGTATATCCGTGCGGGCCTGGCGGCAGGAATCGATATTGATGACTTCGCTCCGCGTCTCTCTTTCTTCTGGGGAATTGGGATGGACTTTTTCACCGAGATCGCCAAGATGCGCGCCGGTCGTGCGTTGTGGGCAGCTTTGGTAAAGCCCTTCGCTCCTCAAAAAGAACGTTCACTGGCGTTGCGCACCCACTGTCAAACCTCGGGTTGGAGCCTCACGGCCCAGGATCCCTATAACAACGTGACCCGTACATGCGTAGAAGCTCTCGCTGCAGTGCTTGGCGGAACGCAGTCGTTACACACCAACTCCCTGGATGAAGCGATTGCGCTCCCTACCGATTATTCGGCGCGAATCGCACGAAATACGCAATTGTATATTGAGCGCGAAACCGGGCTAACCCAATGGGTAGATCCCTTTGGAGGTGCCTATCACCTCGAACACCTGACCGAAACACTGATGCGGAAAGCGTGGGCTCATATTCAGGAGATTGAGGGAATGGGGGGAATGACACGAGCCATCGAAAAAGGGATTCCAAAAATGCGGATCGAACAAGCCGCCGCTGCGCGGCAGGCACGTATCGACGCAGGGCGGGATGTAATTGTGGGCGTCAACAAATATCAGACAGAGGAAAAGGCCGACCTTGAAATTCTTGAAGTAGACAATACCGCCGTACGCAACGCGCAGGTTGCTCGTTTGAATGAGATCAGGAGCCGTCGAAATGAAGAAAACGTAGCTGAAGCACTTGCGCGCCTTACGGAAGCGGCAGCTTCCGGTGACAATGTCCTTGAAGCGGCCATTAACGCTGCACGCCATCGCGCTACCCTGGGCGAAATCTCCGGCGCGATGGAAAAAGTCTTTGGCCGTTACAAAGCGGCTATCAAGACCGTTACCGGTGTTTACCAGGCTGAAATGAAAAATGTAGAAGCATTCGCGGAGACCCGCAAATTGGCAGATGAGTTTGCTCGCCGCGAAGGTCGTCGTCCGAGAATTCTCGTCGCCAAAATGGGACAAGATGGTCATGATCGCGGTTCGAGGGTTGTAGCTACTGGCTTCGCCGATCTGGGGTTCGATGTCGATATAGGTCCGCTTTTTCAGACTCCAGAGGAAGTAGCCCGCCAGGCGGCCGAAAACGACGTGCATATTGTCGGTGCCTCAACACTTGCGGGCGGGCACAAAACCCTTGTTCCGGAACTCATCGAGGCGCTCCGGGGGCTGGGCCGCGGCGATATCGTGGTGGTTGCCGGGGGTGTTATTCCCGAACAGGACTACGATTTTCTTCGGGCGGCCGGAACATCCCTTATCTTTGGGCCTGGAACCGTCATCACCGACGCTGCAGCAACAATACTTCGCCAGTTGCTGGAGAGGAGCGGGGGACAGAATTGATAGGATCTTGAGCGAGAACAAGAAAAGAATAGCCATTCTGGGGTCGACCGGATCAATTGGCCGTCAGGCGCTGGAAGTAATCACCCAGCATTCCGATAAGTTTGAAGTAGAGGTACTTACCGGCCAAAACAACGTCGCTTTGCTCGTTGAACAGGCCAGGCAGTTCAAGCCTAATGCCGTAGTCATTTCAAATGAGGAGCATTACGTCGCGTTGAAAGAAGGTTTGGCGGGCGAAGACATAAAAGTATTCGCGGGCGACAACGCCCTGGCCTCTATTGTTGAAATGAGCACCATTGATCTGGTACTCACTGCGTTGGTTGGCTATTCAGG
>CAZHIQ010000028.1:36808-38002 GCA_964532595.1 uncultured Roseivirgaceae bacterium | reverse complement strand
AATCCCTCAGCTCCCACTTAAACGATCATCAGAAGCCCGCCATTAGCGGGCTTTTTTCATTTTTGAACAAGCCCGATAAACGCAGTTTGGGAGGGCGCTTCAAAAATGAAAAAAACGCCGAGCGCAGCGAGGCGGCTGATGATCGTTTAAAGCCTCCCCCCAATAGGGATCAGCGAAGCTAATCCAGCACGAAGATCTACCTCCAATCCAACTCCACTACCTTCTTACCTCCTACGACCGTTAGCAGCGCTTTAATGTTCGGAATTGAGTCTTCGGGGCAGGTGAGGAGATCATCGGATAAGACGACGAGGTCAGCCAGCTTGCCGGGTTCTATCGAGCCTTTCAGGTTCTCTTCAAAGTTGGAATATGCGTTGTTGATGGTGTACAGGCGAAGTGCCTCCTCGCGCGTAATGGCCTGCTCGGGGTTGTAAACTTTTCCCCGGCTTGTATTTCTCGTGACGATCGACCACATCGCCAGAAAGGGATTATACGGATTAATCGACTTGTCGGGGTCGACTTTCACCATATGATCCGACCCTCCTACGACTACAACACCGGCATCCAACATGGAGCGATAGGGATGAAATGTTGCAAGTCTTTCAGCGCCTAATACGTGATGCAGTAGATCGGTATCTTTTAGAAACCACGCCGGCTGCATATCCGCGATGATACCCATCGCCGCCATGTTGCTGATTGCGTCCGCGGTATAGAAGTTTCCATGAATAATTGAGAATCGCTTCTTCTCGATAGGGGTGATTTGATGCACGTCATAAAATGCATCCAGCAGCGTGTCTACTCCGCCCCCACCCGTTACGTGTGCCGTGAACTTCCAGCCCGTCTCAGCCGCAGCCTCGATCATGCGCGCCAGTTGATCGCGCGACAGCATCAGCTCCCCTCTATACGAGGGATCGGTGATTCCATAAACATGCTCGGCATTGGGTCCCCAGCCTTCCCGCATAAAGGCCGTTCCGGTCAACACACCGCCGTCGACCACCACCTTCAGCGCACCGATCCGTACCCAGTCGTCTCCCGCGCCTGTTTTTGTTCCCAGTGCTTCAATTGCGTCGACAAGGTCACCCTCATCGGCGGTCGGGAATCTGAAATGTTGGAAGATGCGGACCGTCAGGTCTCCCTTTTCCGCCATGTCACGGAACAGGGCAACGTCGCGGCTGCTGCCGTGTCCACACGTGACGG
>CAZHIQ010000028.1:0-36708 GCA_964532595.1 uncultured Roseivirgaceae bacterium | reverse complement strand
GCCATGTCACGGAACAGGGCAACGTCGCGGCTGCTGCCGTGTCCACACGTGACGGAGGTTATGCCCACTTTATTATATTCCTGAAACAATGCCTTGATCGCGTCGCGCTCTTCTTGTTCGGAGATCACCGGCGGACGTTCTTGTTTTAACAAATTAAAAACCGAACGCCGGATCATACCGGTCACTTCGCCCGACCTCCTATCGCGGAGGATTCCTTCATGGTTACTGTTCAGCAGACCTGAAACCTCCAATGCTTTTGTGTTGACAACACCGCCGTAACTTCCATTGAGAAACACCGGATGATCGGGTGCCTCGTTGTCCAACTCTTGAAGGGTCACCTGTCGCATATCGCGAAGGCGGGTGATAAAAAATTTTGGATGGACGATCCACTCTCCCTTCCTCTTTGAAGCCGCTTCCTGGCGGATCCATGTGAGCAGGTCGTCGATACTGTCCAGGTCGGGTATCTCACCCTCATACTCGCTGATTGCTGCGCCGACGGGATGGGCATGCCCTTCGATCAGGCCGGGTATCACAACTCGGCCCTTCAGATCAATGACCTCGGTCGCATTTCCTGCATAGCGTAGGATATCCTTATTCCTCCCCACCGCCATGATACGGCCATCCTTGATAGCCACTCCTTCAGCAATCGAGAATTGGTCATCCACTGTGATAATCTTGCCGCCTGTAAGTATCATGTCCGCAGTGTCATGCGGTTGTTTGCACGAGCATAGCACCAGAAGAGCAAGTGCGACAGCATAAATAGACTTTTGCATAAGAGCCAATGTAAAAAACGAAAGCGTTTTCACGGCGTGAAAAACGAGGAGCGGCGCGTCAAGGTGATAACCGCCGTGATTGTTTGAGGAAGGATTATTCTTTGACTATCCTCGAAAACAGGATTCGGCCATCGGGCAAGGTGCATTTCAATAGGTACATCCCCGCGGGAAGTTGGGGCAAATGGAAAACATCACCGGAGGGATCGCTAACGTGCATTATCTGTTGGCCTGTGACGCTATAGATACCCAGTTGGCGAGGCGCTTCATTTGACGAGTTTACTCTAATGAAATCACGGAAGGGGTTTGGCGTGACCGTGAGCGCAGCCATCTCCGACCCGACAGAAGTGATGGGCGGCTCCTCAACGGGGATATCGAATGCGGCAGTACTAAAAGCATACGACACATCGCGGGCATGCCAATCGTCCGCGGAAGTAGTGAATTTCGTTCTTATTGAAAACACGTAGGGAATCGATCGCGTCATTGCCGGCGTGGCCTCAACGGTGATTTTGCCAACGACGATCTCCTGGTCGTCACTTAGTGAGTCATAGGTAGCAAACGCGTAGTTGTCTTGAGGAAGACTTGTTGCCACAGAGAACGTGACGATTTCATCTTCCGCGGGATAAGCAAATACCCTAACGGTTGTCGACGTATGTTCGGGCACCACAATAACTTCTTCCCTTTTTGTATTATCAGCGATCCGTCCGCTGGCATCCTCGCTATTTGAAAGTAGCACCTGGATGTCCCGATACATATACCCTACCTCTTTCCATTCATCCTCGTCATCGATCTGTCGGATGCGTAGGGCAAAGAGGAACTCCCCCGCAAGGGGCTGATCGTGCAAGGTCCCATCCCACGACAAAAGACCGGTGACCGGTCCGAGGGTTAGCGACGCGGGAGAACGAAAGTTGACAACCGGGGTCGCCTTTTCGCGCAGCGGTGTGTGAAGCGAATACAACAGCAGAAGGTCGTTGGCATCTGTTGCCGCAAGCGAAACCGAAAAGTCCCTGCCTGCTGCGCCGCGGAAGAAAGGCTCCAACAACGGACTCGGCGTTTGATAGCGGCGGTCCTGGAACAGCGTAAATCGGCTTTCCAGATAAAGTCGCGTGTTCACCGCCCCGTCAATGTTGATAATACCTGCGTTTCGGTTTGGTTCTGAGTAGGAGACTGTATAAGCACCCATCTGCGCATAGGTATGATCAACGGTGAATTCCGCAAAAGCCACACCGGCCCCTAAGTCAGGGCGAAGGACGCTTTCAGTCTCGGGTACGAGCATATGTGTGCCGTCACCAAAATCCAGCCACTCATCTTCACCTCCGAACTGAACGTCGGTATTTATGGTATTTAGCCACATCTGAATTTTGATGCGAACTGTTTTCCCGCCGGATTCGAGCTGTTCAACCACAATCTGGCCGCACCGCAGATGCGTCCCATGGGTCGGCGTAGCGACCAACAGAATTGTCAGGGAAAGAAGAAGAAAAGGGAAGTATTTCATGGGGATCTTTTATGGTCGGACGTTCGCCCAAGCTCTAACATAAATATAGCCGTTTCACAAGTGTCTGCGGCACACTAATTTTTTGTTTCTTCGAATCGAATGCGGCGCTATGTCGAAAGAAAAGAACACACCATCGAAAATCCTCTATATCTGCACCGGCGAGAAGTGCAAAAAGCGCGGCAGCAAAGATATCAGCAAAGTGATGCGTGGGGTCATTAAAGACCAGCGGCTCAGCGATATCGATGTAATCCGGACGCACTGCACCGATAATTGCAAGCACGGGCCGGTCGTTTGCCTCCAGCCGGTTAATCAGTGGCATTTCCATGTCGACGAGAAACAGGGGGTGCAATTACTTCTTTCACTGGCCAAGGGGGAGCCTGAGCCCTGACGAAAACCAAGCCATTGACCGCGAAAAAACCGCTTCACTATTTGTAATAAGTCTAAATAGATTTAATTTTGAGCGGCTCGGAAAAATGGAAGTACAAGAAAAGCTCAAGGAAATTTTCAGCACGGAGCATGGGTGTGTTTACCAATGCGACGAAAAGCGCTGTTTTTACGTCGAATTTGGCGGTTCCGTAACCGAATACAAGTTCCCTTGCTTTCTCGCCCTTAAGAAGCTGGTCGACCGCATTGACGTCGAAGCCATGGCGCTCAACCCTTCACACGCATCCGATGTCGAAATTATCTCACCGTGTGGCTGCGAGCGCGTCTACGTTCTTACCTTACCGGAGATCATCGCCTTCCGCGATCTGCTGGCCGGAGCCAAGGTAATGCTCCAACTCAATAGTATTCTTCACGAGCGGCTTTACCGCGTCGCTGTCTGATTCAGGCCTGGTTTTTTTGTTCCCGGTAGCACGCCAAACTTTAAACGACGATTTGTCGTTTAATATGTTTAACTTCGCTATCAAACGGAACGAAATATGAGAGACCTCGTCAGACAAAAAACCTCCCTGAACGAAGACATCGAAAAAATACTCAACGATCAGATACGCCAGGAGGCCAAAGCATCAGCCCTTTACCTGGCCATGGCTTCGTGGTGTGATCAGCATGGCTTTGCTTTCAGTGCCGACTTCTTTTACAAGCAATCGGCCGAAGAGCGTGAGCACATGATCAAGATTTTCAAATATGTAAACGACGTGGGTGGACGCGCTATTTCACCCGACGTAACCGACATCCCCGGCAACTTCAATTCACTGCGGTCGGTGTTTGAACAAGGACTTGAGCAGGAGATCGCCAACACCCAGGCGTTCCACCGCATCATCGATCAGTGCTATAAGGTTAAAGACTATACGACGGTGAATTTCCTGCAGTGGTTCCTCCAGGAGCAGGTAGAAGAGGAGTACATCTTCCGTCGTGCGCTTGAGCTCTTCGACGTTATCGGCGAAGACGGCGTAGGTCTCTATATGATCGACAAGAAAATTCCAGACATTAAATATCAGGCAGACTAATTCCGCTGCTGCGAAACAGGAAACGAACACTCCTCAGTGTTCGTTTTTTTTTTACCCGCCGAAGCTATGCAGCGTTCAGTACATCTGAAACACCCTCGATATATTGAAGCCAAAGTGAATGTCGCCGTCAAAGAAGTTACCCGTCGTTTCGGCGATAAATCCCTTTTCGATCATGGCCCGCGAGTTGGTTACGTGAAGTTGAAACACATGCCCACCCGTTTCTATGTCAAATCCAATAGCCATGGCGTTGTATACCGGACTGTTGTCCGACGGCTTGAAACGATAATGATACTCCGCATTGAGGGAAACGCGCTTTGACAGTTTAAGTCTTGCGCCTCCACCCAGAGCATACACCGTGTTTGGTTCGCCTGGTTCAAAGACCATATTCCGATGAACCAATGCTGGCGATAACTGGAACGAAAACGCCGGACTGAATTTTCGGGCGATAAGCACCTGATACGTGTATGTAAGACGGTCGCCCACAGCAGGCTCTCCCTCCGGGCTGCCGGTCTTCTGTGTTCGGAGTGCTGTGCTCACGAAGGCAACTGCCGATATCGGCATTCCGCGACTTCGCTGATCCATGAACTTCCATTTTACAAAGCCATCGTAGGTCTTCTCAAATGAGTTGCGCCCGACTCCGACATTCAACCGATCCGTAATTCCCCAATCGGCACCAATTCGCACGTTCGAGTCATCCAGCCCAAAGAACTCATATGTGCCGGAGTTCAGACGTCCGAAGCGATGGCTGATCAAAACGTCCAGGACACCGCGATTCCGCGTGACGACAGAGTGACCTGTAACCAGACGAGTACCTTTGAAGGCCTGCTCGATGACTATTGAATCCACCGGGCTGACGTCGTCCAAAGTTTTCATGAGGTCTTCCTGCGCCGAAACTAACGACGCAGCCAGACAAAAAAGCGGGATAAAAACCAGTTTCATACTCTCGGAGATTTTATCACATGGGTCTTAAGTCGAACGAGACACTCACCTCCACCACTTCGGCTATGTTGTTTACTACCAGTCGGGGGACTTCTATCTCGAAATCCTTTACCCTCACGTTAAACGTCGTCTCCGTCCTCAAACCGCCCTCATACACCACCGTCTTCGCCTTCGTCTCAATCGGCCGCGTTACACCGTGAATTGTCAGTTGGCCTGCGATAATGAGCGTACAAGTACCGGGTTTCGAAAAGTCAATCGCATCGACATTTACGACATGCCCCTGGAAGGCCGCCTTCGGAAAACGGTGGGACTCAACGTAATTTTCGTTGAAATGTTCCTGCATCAAGGCCTTACGGAAACGGAATGAGCGCATAAGCACGCTGGCAACAAGTTCGCCTGACTCAGCATCGAGAATAGCCACCACCTGATTGCTATGGGCTTCGATATCCTCCATGGGCGCTGATGAGAAGAAAGACGCCTTTCCCATCCTTTCCAGATATCGCTTCTGTCCATTAACGGTGTGCGAAGCCGTCATCGTCAATAGCATGAACCACAGATAAACACAGGTCCTTGTCATCACGTGAACTATTTAGATTCCGGCTTCAGCACAACCGCATGATCAACAATCACATCTATCATCAGACCATTACATATTCCCTTGATCGCCACTGCGTCACCCGTCTGTAGGGCTTGCATGGCTTGAATCTGGCTACTATCGAGATAACAGCTTACCGAGGCATCCGCAACCGTTCCATCCATCACCACGATCATTCCATTTTCATCACTCAGCTTGTCCTTCACAATTCCCGAGACAAGCACCAGTTTTCCTCCATACGTGGCGTTGGCTTGTGCTTCATCTTCAACGAACGCCTGAACAAGCTCCCTAGCGGAGAGTCGAAAGTCCGGATCCTGAGACACAACCGACGGATGCGGTTTATTGTAATACAATAGCGCACCCACCATCAGCACCACACCCGCAACGACAATTATCCATATGCTCCGTTGCATTGCGATTAATTATTAGGAGCCCCATCATCTACCCAACAGGCAATCATATCAATTTCCGCTTGTGTCAATGAGCCTTCCTGCGGCATCGTCCTGTTGCCTGTTAACTCCTTAATCTTCGCCGCATTTGTCCTGACATTGGTAAAGACCCGCAAGTCGGGTGCCTGATTGCCGTTATGGCAGCTACTGATGGCACACTTACTCTGAATGAGTGGTTGTATTGACATAGCGTAGCTTACCCCTGATAACACCCGCACAGTTTGCGTGACCTCACATCCTGTTGCATCACGCACCGACACATCATAAGTACCCGCCGTCAGGTCAGGAAAAGACGACATCGTTCCATAGGTGCCGTTGTCCAGCCGATATTCGTAAGGAGGGGTTCCGTCGGAAGCTGTGAGCGAAATGCCTCCATCATCACCGTTGCATCCTCCGGCGGGGGAGGCGTTCGCAACGAGGTTCACACCGCTGGCGTTCCTGACCGTTACTTCCGTTGTTGCGAAGCAGTTGTTGGCATCGATCGCAGCAATTTCATAAACACCAGCGGAGAGTCCGGAAAAGACTGCAGCCCCCTGTACGACGCCACTGCCAAGACGATATTGGTACGGTCCGGTTCCTCCGACAGCGACGACCTCTACGGTGCCGGTGTTCGCGCCACACTCCGAGTCAGTTATGGATTGGACCGTTACCTCCACCGGATTAACCGAGCAGTCGGCCTGCGGCGATGCTTCATCATCGCCACAGCCATTCAGTGCACACAGGATAAAGAACAGAATGATTTTCGATCTCATAAGCATTACGTTTATCCACGCTTCGTTAGCTATTCCCCAGCGTTAGCCCCGACATTTCCCCGGGCTACTACTGTCGCGAGTTGCGAAGGGCTAAGGTGTACGTTAATATGTCCGTTGAAGGTCACAAGCTGATCATACATAATCGGCGTTCCGTCGTTCATCGCCTCGATATGGGTCACACTTAACCCTGTGTCACCATTAACGTTCGACAGATCGATTGCGATCCCTCCGCCCATAGCCGCATCGTTGTTGTGGATATGGGCGGGATGGTCTCCTCCTGACTGCGTTCCCGTTAATTGCAAGGTCACTAATGTGAAGTCGCTGACACGGCGTTCGAAGACCGCTGTTCCCGAAACGCCTGATCCTTCCACTTCCTGTAAAGTGTATTCCTTCCGGTCGCCGGTGAGCTCATTTTTTCCGATATCGCCCTGCGCGATAAGCGTTGACAGGTTCGCAGCGCTCTCGTGTACGTTGACATGACCATTCAGCGAAAGGAGGTCATCGTACGAAACAACGGAGCCGTCGTTGAGAGCGCTGAAAATCGTTTCACTCATGCCCGTTGCTCCGTCGACGGAGGTAAGATCCAGAATAATCCCGCCCCCCTCCGCAGCTGTGTTCATGTGGATATGAGCGGGGTGACTGACGCCCGGCTGCGTTCCATCAAGTTCGATCGTAATAACGATCTGATCATCATCGCGCTCTGCGAAGGTCACTGTTCCCGAAATCGCCGGGTCAGATACGGAATTGAGCGTATAAGTTTTGGTATCCCCCGTGAGTTGGGGACTTGATTCATCGTCATCATCGCAGGCTCCGGCCAGCAAGATGCAGGCACAGAGCACAATTTGTAAGGTGTTTTTTAGTCCTGGTTTCATAGCGATCCGATTTGTAATGACATAAGCGTATCGTGTGACTACACTCGCAGTCACGGTAAACGACTTCTAACAGGTATGCAGGTTATCGGGGAGGTCGGCCCGGTCTGGGAACGAGTGTATATCGGACCGTAAAAGCTAACCCCGCACTATAGAGTTTGATATCCGACCATCCGATGCCTTTAAGCGGAATCTTCACATAAGGCTCGAGACCGATGGCCAGTCCGGGCAACACAACACGTTCGCCGCCAACGGCGAAGTTGAGAGAATTAAAGAAAAACCGGGATGTCGCATCCGAGCTCCAATACGTATGTGCACCCGGATTCGGATCATTAAAATTGTACTCGTACAGCTCATCACTCATGAGATAGCTGGAAGTCCCCACGGTCAACACAAACCTATTTTTCATGTGGGGCTGCAGTGTGTACCGCAGGAATACCGGAATCTCCAGGACGCTACACGATCCGTCAATTGTGGTTGGAACGATGCCGTTAGTGTAGTACTTCCAGTAGCCTTGGGGTGGAGTGTACGATTCTCCGCTCCCTGTATACCGTTTGCGGTTAGCAACGAGTCCAGTCGCCAGACTAAACCCTCCCGCTATCCGGTATTCAAGCAGTGCCCCTAAAGCACGTCCGGGAGTTCCGCCCGTATTAAGCGCGGTCCCACTGAAGTCGGGAGCCAATGAAAGCAGAAGGCTTAGCCGCGGTATCTTGTCCGAGGAACGTTCTTCGATGACGATGGCAAGATCCGCACGCTCGTCTTCTTCCCCCGCACCAGGAAGGGCGACGACAGCCCTCTGCTTGTTTTCGTTAATAAACGGCGAGGATAATCCGCCAAGATCAGTGGAAATTTTATCCCACGACAACGCCTTTATGCTACCCGTCACTACATCCCGATGATTGCTCAAGGGTTCGACGTAAACTTCGCGTTGCGTCTCGTGACGACCACGCATCGTCGTTGTGGCAGTGTTTCCACCGGGGGTATTTGCCCTTCTGGCGCTATGCTCCATCGCACCAGTTGACAGTGGGACATTGTCAGGTGGATTAAGCGAATCAATCGATGGCTTTGTGTCCATCCCCGCCAGTGGCGAAATCTCACGGCCGCTGTGCTGATCCTCATTTCCTTCAGGGTTGGAAGGTGTCGCCCGATTGGCCGATATCCAGTCGACGTGTGAGCCAGACCATAATAGCAGTCCCAATAGAAGAGCAAGCACTCCGGAGATCCCGATGTTCCGGGACCGCGTCGGTGGAATTACCAACTGATGATCAAGGGCGTCGAGGCGGGCCGACAGCTTTTGCCAATCCGCTTCCTGAAAGGGAACATCCGGTCGGGACACCGCGTTTCGGAAGAACTCCTCGATCCTATCGCTATCTTGTTCCTGCATAATCTGCTTCAAAAAAGTCGCTTAGAATGACCTTGAGTTGTTCCTTGGCTTTGAACAAGTTCGATTTGGAGGTCCCTACCGCGATGTTCAACATGCCGGCAATCTCCTCATGACTGTATCCTTCGACGGCATATAGGTTGAAAACCGTTCGGTACGACGGCGGCAGCTTTTGCAACATCCCGATTATCTCCTGATAGGAAATACCTGAAAGAATTCGTTCTGTATCCGCTTCGCTGCCCACGTGCAGCACCGATTCGACTTCCATGCGTCTCTGTTTCCGATGGTAATGATTAATAGCGGTGTTAACGAGGATCTTTCGCAACCAGGGCTTGAATGCCTTGCTCAGATCGAATGTTTGCAGGTGGGTGAAGATTTTCATGAATGCATCATTTAGTATCTCAGAAGCTTCGTCACGATTGCCCGCGTAGCGAAGAGTGATGCTCATGCCGTAGCTATAGAAGTACTGATACAGGAGTCGTTGACTTTCCCGTTCCTGGCGAAGGCATCCTTCCAACAGGGGCCGTATGTGTTCATCGTGACCGTCCAAGAGCCTGCTTTTGATACCCATACAGACGTCGGTCGCAGGAGGTTGCCTCTTCACCCAAATTTTGTGAACCGGCCGGCGTTTGTCGATCTTTGGAGAATTTACAAAAAGTGGCGGATACATACCGCCACACCTAAACTGGCGTTCACCTAAGACACGCATCAGAATTTCGACGGATGTATGTCGATTTGCCGGTTTGGTGTTGTTTTTGCCGCTATTTTTGTAAAAACCGTGATTTTTAAGTGAAACTGTTCCGACGGATTCTTTTTTACGTCGCCCTCACCTGCGGAGTCCTGATCATCGCCATTGGCGCATCCGTATTCCTTTATAAGGACCGGATAATCCATCAATTCGTAGAAGAAGCGAATAAGCACCTTAATACCCGCGTGTCCATTAAACGAATGGATGTTTCGTGGACGGAGCAGTTTCCTCGCATATCGGTCGTCTTCCACGATGTTTATGTCGAAGACAGTCACGAAGGGCAGTACCCGCTAATGACCGCTGAAAAAGTGTCTTTCGCACTTGACCTTCTCGCTTTGTGGAAGGGCGATTACCGTGTAACCGGCATGGAAGTTCACGAGGCGGAAGTCGAACTAAAAATCAACAAGGAGGGAGAGAACAACTATACTGTTACGCGCAAGAAGGAGGGAGAGACATCCGGCGGAACCGGAGGTGGATTTGCTATCACAGATGTAGCGATTAGAAACGCCCGCGTTCACTATGTGGACATGCGCGTCCCGCAGGATTTCATGTTCGTTACTGATAAGCTTAACGCTTCGATTCACGCCGATCGTGACGTTTACGAGATCCTCGCAAAAGGAAACGTGCTCACCGAAAAGTTAACGATCGGCACACAAAACTATATTGACGGAAAGACATTTGCCGTCACCAGTCATCTTTTGTACGATGACAATGCAAAGAGCCTGACCATACAGCCGTCTGAACTCAAACTGAATGACTCGCGCTTCGACGTATCGGGAACATATGCCTGGTCGGATGAAAGTGTTGTCTCTCTAAAGGCCGCGGGCAAGAATACCGATGTCCAGACACTCATCTCGCTGCTTCCTGAACGCCACGCTCATAACCTGGCGCAATACCGAAGCAAAGGTGACGTCTACTTCAGTGCCAAACTCGATGGTGAACTGTCCCGATCAAAAAGTCCCGCTCTTTCGGTCGATTTTGGATTTGAACAGGCTACCCTTTATCACCCACGCTACAAAACCCGTATTGAGCAAGCGAACCTGAACGGATCTTTCCGAACATCGGACGTGGAGCGGCTAAAGAACAGCGAACTTGCATTACGCAATGTAAAAGGAAGGCTGAACGGAAAATCATTCGAAGCCAACTTTGTCTTGAAGAACTTTTCAGACCCCGACATCGACCTTTCTTTCCGCGGGGAGATTGACGCGCCAGCCGTGTTCGACTTTTATCCCGTAAAGGAAGTCCACTACGTATCGGGCACCCTCGATGCTGACATAACCTTTAAAGGACGCCTGAAACTGCTCCAGGACAAAGCCACGGCTCAACGTGTTATTACCCGCGGCGCGATCAATCTTCATGGTATCAATCTTTTGTTTGGTCGCAATCGCATCCCCTTCGAAGGACTCAGGGGCAACCTCCAGTTTAACAACAACGACCTGGCCTTAAGCAACGTCACGGGAAAACTCGGGCACTCAGACTTCGTCTTAAACGGGTTCTTCAAGAACGTTATTACCTTCCTCCTCTTTGAAGGACAGCCCATCGGTATTGAAACGGACCTTCGATCGAGCTTCGTCGATCTTAACGAATTGCTGGCCTTTGGATTCGGAGAGTTGAAAGACGACAAAGCCGAGGCTCGTGACGTCCGGGACTATACCTTTTCAGTCTCGGATAAAGTCAACCTTAACTTCAACTGCGATATCAGCTCACTCCACTATCGTCGCTTTCGCGGACAGGCTATACGCGGCGACCTTCTCGTCAAAAATCAGATGGCGGTTTCCCGCAGCCTTTCGATGCGAACGATGGGGGGCGGACTGACTCTGTCCGGCATTCTCGACGCCAGGAACAACAAAGCAATCGACATAACCTCGAGTCTCAAGCTTAACGGACTTCACCTGGACAGTGTATTCTACGTCTTTGAAAATTTCAATCAGACATTTATCCAGGATCGACATCTCAAAGGACGCACAACCGCAGATGTCAACCTGGAGTTTACTCTGAACGAGCGTCTCCATCTCTTTCAGGAAACCCTTCGCGCGGACATCGGCATATCCATTGCCCAGGGTCAGCTCAACAATTTTGAGCCACTTCGGAAGCTCGAACGGTATCTCGGAGACGAAGGCCTTGACCGTCTCAGATTCTCAGAACTGCAAAATGATATCCGGATTGAGAACAAGAAAATCCATATCCCCCAAATGGAGGTCCGCAGCAACGTCACCAACATCAAAATAAGTGGCACCCATACCTTCGACCAACTGATCGACTATCGGATTATCACTCCCCTGCGACCGAAACGAGTCATCGAAGCGGATGCGGACGGTGCCTGGGACCGCGACAGCCAGGGCAACAGCCGACTCTTCCTGAAGATCGTCGGAACGACCGACAATTATCGTGTGGCTTATGATACGGAGGCTGTAAAGAAAAAGATTGTCGACGATATCAAAAGAGAAGTCGTGGAAATCAAAGATGCTTTCAAGCCCAAGAGTAAGCGCGAAGAAAAAGAGCTGGAGCTTAGCGAAGACGATTACTTCGACTGGTAATCAAGAAATCGCTTCAACCAAATAATCGTTAAGCGGCTTTATCGTGGTGAACCCTTTCACAACATCCGCGACCAGACGACGGCTTGACACCTGATCATCGGACAGCGGCGCGCTAACAATGAAGCTCTTGAGTCTAAGCCACTCGATATCGGGATGATCTTTAGGGTATCCTTTCGGAGCTGTCTTCAGTTGGTCGAAAGTATCAAACCCTCCAAAGCGTGCGCGGAACACTCTCGCGTTCATGATCTTCTTTAACGAGTCGCCGTTGTAGTCAATCTCCTGACGAATCTTGGCCAGGTTCGATCCATCGGGCATGTAGAATCCTCCGGCAATAAAACTCTTGTTCCCCGGCTCGATGTGAAGGTAATATCCCGGCTCCTGTACCAGTCTACCGTTCGGAGAGAAGCCCGCACCCATATTGGTCTTGTAAGGCCGCTTGTCTTTACTGAACCTTACGTCGCGAAAAATGCGAAACGGGAGTTTCTTAGCATCAATTCCGCGAAGGCGCGGATCGATATCCTCCATTTCGTGCAGCACTGCTCCTACGATTGCTTCGAAGTCGCCTTTTGCCTGTAGGTATTTGTCGCGGTTCTTTTCGAACCATTCCCGGTTGTTATTCCGCACCAGACTCTTTAAGAATTTGAGTACTTCCGTTCCGTTCATAATGTCATTACAAATATTCAACGATGGTTTCGAGTCCCATGCCTCTCGACGCCTTGATCAGGATCGTCGCATCACTCACGGGGTACTGTTCGAGTTCTCGAACAAGGTCTTCCTTTCGGGGGAAATACTTCGCATAGGGAATCTCGTGCAAGGCTGCCTTAAAAAGCTCGCCGCAGAGATAAACGTTCGAAAATCCCAATTCCCGAATACTCTTTCCTACCGCCCGGTGTTCAGCCTCCGCTTCATCCTCTAATTCATACATATCGCCGAGGATAAGAATTTTGTCCGGCGTATCCATCGAAGCGAGGTTTTCAATCGCCACCTGCATCGAACTGGGATTTGCGTTGTAGGCGTCGAGAATAATCGTGTTCCGCGCGGTAGTTACGGCCTGCGAGCGCATGTTACCCGGTACGTAGTCCGCCACAGCCTGATTCGCGTGCTGCGCAGGCACACCGAAAAACTTTCCCACACAAAGAGCACAGGCGATGTTCTCGAAATTATAGCTCCCTACCAACCTTGTTTGTACTTCGGAGCCATCCTCTGCACGAATTCTGACAAAGGGATCAGCAGCGAGTAACTCGGCATAGTAATCGTCTGCCCTGGTTGGGTACAGGACCCTTCTGCCAATACCATCCGACTTGTCGATGAGCAACGTATGGAGCGTGTTTACAAAAGCAGTTCCCCCGCTTGCCCGCAGGAAATCATATAGCTCGGACTTTGCCCGGACGATGTTATCGAAGCCCCCAAACGTACCGATGTGTGCCCTGCCGATATTGGTGACCAGACCATGAGTGGGCTCCGTAATACTGCACAGCAGCGCTATCTCACCGGGATGATTCGCCCCCATCTCCACAACGGCGATCTCCGTCATTTCTTCAATGGCCAATAATGTCAGGGGCACGCCGATATGGTTGTTCAGGTTTCCTTTCGTTGCGTGGGTCCTGTATTTCTTGCTCAGGACAGCATGAAGGAGTTCTTTCGTCGTTGTCTTTCCGTTAGATCCGGTCAGTGCGAGTACCGGGATATTCAGCTGCCGGCGGTGATGTCGCGCAAGCTGTTGCAAGGTATCAAGGACGTCATCTACCACTAGGCAATGATCATCGACGGCGAATTCCTGCTCATCAATAACCACCCATTGCGCACCTTTCTCCCTGGCTTCTCCCGCGAACGTATTCGCATTGAAACGCTCCCCCTTCAAGGCAAAGAACATACTCCCCGGCCGGATGTTGCGCGTATCCGTTGATACCCCTTTGCTTTCCAGAAACCTGACGTATAATTCTGCTACGGCGATGCTCATGTCTCTCGATTCTTCGTAATTTGTCGGCCGACCAATATCAACCTTTTCACCAGGGCAAGATAACAGCCGGGACCCTGTTAGCGTTAAGTAAAGGTAATAATTTCATTATGCGGGCGTTGTGTCTCCTCATCCTGTGCTTACCCCTGGCGACGAAGGGCCAGTTCACGTATTCCCTTGATCATAGTATACCTGTCAGCAATCAGAGTGGCGATGCCCTCGACCTCGCATGGCTTGGCGGAATTAACGCCGCCCAGATCAACAAGATGGATCTCGATGGTGACGGAGTGGAAGATCTGGTGATTTTTGATCGCATGGCCAATAAGATCATCACCCTGCGAGCCGAAGGCACACGGTATGTTCCTGCTCCGGAGTACGAGAGCCTGTTTCCTGAAGGCGTAACCAACTGGCTGCTGCTGCGAGATTACAACTGTGACGGTCGCAAAGACATCTTCACCGGCGACGCCGCCGGCATCAAAGTTTACACGAACGTTTCAACTTCCGACCATCTGCAATGGGAGCCCTACCTGTTCGAAACGGGATTTGAGGATTCTTACAGCCATGTCGTCCTGACTGAGAACCCCGCCACTGAGATAAAAGTAAATGTTCAGCTTCAGTACGATGACATGCCGACCGTAGCCGATATCGACGGTGACGGCGATCTGGATATTTTGAATATCCAGTATCTGGGCCATACGATCGAGTTCCACCGAAACATGCGCGTTGAGAACGACCTACCGTGCGATGTGATGGAGTTCAGGCGGGAAACGCAATCCTGGGGCAGTGTCAGAGAATGCGAGTGCGGCGTCTTCGCTTTTAACGGACAAGGATGCCCGCCCCATGCCGGGCGCACCGAGCACGCGGGTGGAAAGAGCCTCTTTGTGGGCGATCTTAATGGCGACGATGCGCCTGACATTCTAATCTCCGAGGCAGATTGCACCCGTCTCTATGCGATGTTCAATGAAGGAACCGCCCACGCACCTGTTTTCAATAGTTTCAGCCTCTTCCCTGCCAACCAACCGGTCAACTTCTTCATATTTCCCGCCGCCTTTTACGAAGACGTAGACTTCGATGGTGTGAAGGACCTCATTGCCAGTCCCAACCTTTTTAGCAAAGAATATCTCAATACGCTCTTTGACAGGTCAGTGTGGTTTTACAAGAATACCGGTACTTCCAGCGAGCCAACCTTCAGTCTGGTGCGACAGAATTTCCTTCAGAACGAGATGATCGACGTTGGTGACAACGCTGTACCCGCGCTCATTGATATTGACGGCGATGGCGACGACGACTTGCTGATCAGCTCAAATTCCTCCACCACCTTTATTTCCCGGATAGTCCTTTTTGAGAACATCGGCTCATCGGCTGCTCCTGCATTCCGCTTGACCGATGACGATTTTCTTGGCTTCTCCCAATCCCGTTATTACAACCTAAAAATTCAATTCATCGACTTCGATGGTAACGGCACCACCGATCTTCTTTTTACGGGGACAAACCTGGATACACGCGCAACACATCTGTACTTTCTCTCCAACAACAGCCGTTCACATCTGGACTTTTCCAAATCAATTCCGGTGCAGGTACCCTTTGCTTTAACCTATTCCGAAAATCTGCATATCGTTGACCTCAACGGCGATGGACTGCCAGACATACTTGCGGGGCGCAGTGAAGGCAACCTGGAGTACTGGCGAAACACCGGGGTCGCAGGAACACCCGCTTTTATACTCGAAGTTGAAAACTACCTCGGGTTCGACTCATCTCCATTGCGACAAAACCTTACCGCTTCCGTCGCCGACCTCGACAGTGACGGCCTGGCGGATCTCATCGTTGGCGACAACAACGGTACACTGACGATCATCAGCGGATTTCTTGAAAATCCCGCCTCCGTAACCGATATCATTTACAATCCCATTACTTCGACCCATACCCCGAAAAATCTCGGAGGTCAGGTCTGGACCACCGTGGCGAATCTGTTCAACGCTACCCGGCCGGTGATCGTGGTAGGCAATGGTCTCGGAGGCGTGCACATTCTGCGTCACGATGAAGGCGTGACCCTTCCCGAAGATCCTGTTATTTCCGTCTATCCCAATCCGGTTTCGGCCAGGGGAGTTATTAATATTGAGGTCGACCGGACTTGCACCATGGAGGTATTGTCAATCATTGGGCAACAAGTGAGCGACCCCATCCTGGTCCGACCCTACCGGCCGAACACGTTTACGCCTTCTCTTCCCCCGGGGATATACATCATGAAATTCACCGCGAGCCGAAAAACCTATACCCGCCGATTTGTGGTTCATTGAATCTTGCTTTATCCTTGTGCGCCTTTGAGGGCATGTAGGTGAAAGCAATAGTATGAAGAGTCTAGAAGCAGCGCTGATTTTCGACATGGACGGAGTGATCGTCGACAGCAACCCGGTTCACGAAATAGCCTTGCGGCAGTTTTGTCGTAAGTACGGACATGATTTATCTGAAGAAGCACTTCGCGAGAAGATTTTTGGCCGCCGAAACCGCGACTGGTTGACCCGTGTGTTCGGTGATCTTACAGAAGATCAGATCGTGCGCTACGGAGAAGAGAAAGAGGAACTCTTCCGGCAGCTTTACGAAAAAGATATCCGACCGCTCCCCGGGCTACCGGAATTTTTGGAAAAGGTCGCCGCTTTGAATATACCGCGGTGCATTGCGACGTCGGCCCCCCGGGCAAACGTCGATTTTGTCCTTGACCGTACAGGACTGGGAACCTATTTCTATGTGATTCTTGATGACTCCCACGTAAAAGAAGGCAAACCCAACCCGGAGGTCTACGTGAAAGCGGCAGCAGCCTTGAACACGCCCGCGCGTAAAGCTATTGTTTTCGAGGATTCCCTGGCAGGTATCCAGGCAGCGCTGGCCGCGGGATGTCCCGTGGTCGGTGTAACCACCACCCACTCATCCGCCGAACTGGGCCATACTCAACGGGTGATTGATGATTTCCACGGCCTGGACCCCGAAGAACTGATCAATAGCCTCTTAGGAAAGAGCCTGTAGGTCCGCTAGAACGCCCGGATCCCTTATTTGGGAAAAATTTGGAAACCCGGCATTTGGATAATGCCTTATTTTACCGATATTTGCAGTCCCTTTTCCAAAGGTGTACACAATATAACGACATTATGGCACGAGTTTGTCAGATAACCGGCAAGAGACCTCAGGTTGGAAACAATGTTTCCCACGCGAATAACAAGACGAAGCGCAAATTTTTGCCGAATTTGCAGAAAAAGCGCTTTTATATTCCTGAGGAAGACAGATGGATTACCCTGAAGCTGTCAACCAAGGCGATCAAGACGATCAACAAGCACGGCATTTCTGCTGTTCTTAAAGAAGCCAGGGCTAACGGAAATCTGGTACTTTAATAAAAAATTGAACAATCATGGCAAAGAAAGGTAACAGAGTTCAGGTTATTCTGGAGTGCACTGAGCACAAGGCCACCGGTATGCCGGGCATGAGCCGCTACATCACAACCAAGAACCGGAAGAATACTACGGAGCGGTTGGAATTGCGGAAATACAATCCTATTTTGAAGAAGTACACTGTACATAAAGAGATTAAGTAATATGGCAAAGAAAGTTGTTGCTACTCTGAAGAAGGCCGACGGCAAAGGTTTTGCCAAGGTAATCAAAGCCGTTAAGTCTGAGAAAACCGGCGCTTACACCTTCCGCGAAGAGATTGTACCGGCCGAATTAGCGAAAGACACGCTGGCGAAAAAGTAATCGCTACCGATGACATTATTGAAAAAGTCCTCATATGAGGACTTTTTCTGTTTCTGAACGGTTCCGGGCTTGAAGTTTTTCGGCCTGAACAACGACACTACCTCAACGTTATGTTTGGATTCTTCACGAAAGAAAAGAAAGAGTCGCTCGACAAGGGACTGGAAAAGACCAAGGACAGCTTCTTTTCAAAACTTGGAAAGGCCATCGTTGGCAAGAGCACAGTCGACGACGACGTTCTTGACAACCTGGAGGAAGTACTGGTGACTTCGGATGTCGGCGTAGAGACCACGCTGAAGATTATCGACCGCATACAACAGCGAGTCGCACGCGATAAGTACATGAGTACCGCCGAACTCGACCGTATACTCAAGGAGGAAGTGGTTGGGCTCCTGTCTGCCCACAATAAGGCGGTTATGCCTGATTTTGAAGTCCCCTCCGACAAGAAGCCTTACGTCATTATGGTGGTGGGTGTCAACGGTGTAGGGAAGACCACAACGATTGGCAAGCTTTCCGCACAATATACCAGGAAGGGAAAAAAGGTAATTCTTGGCGCAGCCGATACGTTTCGCGCAGCGGCTGTAGATCAGCTCAAGCTATGGGGTGAGCGCGTGGGCGTCCCCGTTGTATCTCGGGGCATGAATACCGACCCCTCGGCAGTCGCGTTTGATGCGATTCAGGAGGGGGTGAAACAAAACGCGGACGTGGTCATCATCGATACAGCCGGCCGGCTTCATACGAAGGTGAACCTGATGAATGAGCTCTCAAAAATCCGCAGAGTAATGCAGAAGGTGGTAGACGATGCTCCCCACGAAGTACTCCTCGTCCTCGATGGGAGTACCGGGCAGAATGCTATTGTGCAGGCGCGCGAATTTACCAAGGCCACTGACGTCACTGCCCTGGCGATCACCAAACTCGACGGTACGGCCAAAGGCGGCGTCGTGATCGGCATTTCAGACGAGTTTAAGATCCCGGTGAAATATATCGGAGTGGGGGAAAAAGTAGACGACCTCCAGGTATTTGACCAGGTAGAATTCGTGGACTCCCTGTTTCGAAAGAGCTGACACTCCTATTTACGCTTTTCCGGAGGAGGGGGCGCGTTTCTGACAGGCAGCCGAAGCATGAGGTAGTAATTGAATCCCCAGGTAGTTTCCTTGTTCGTTATCCCGTAGCCGGGCACATCATGAGGCAGCATATCCGTATTCCCGCGGGTTGAAAGGCCGAATTTGAATCGTCCCGTGTAGCCCATCCACAGCACCTTCCAGATTCTCACCCGTAGCCCCGCCGTTAATTCCAGCCACGAAGAACTTACGTCTGACTGCGAGAAACGGTCTGACAAAGTACCCCACACCGGGTCCTCCCGGGAAATATCCATGGTCTCAGAGAAGAGCGAACGCCCGTAGCGGGCTCCCAGGGTAAAGGCATTCCGGTCGGGATCATTGCGAAGAAAATTTACGTCAATGCCCGCACGCCAGTAACGGCCGTCATTTGCGTAGCGAGCGAGGTCGGACGCAAAGTTGCGCTCCCAGGATCCGTATTCAACCGCAAGGAAATACCGGTCGAAATCCACGTCGGCCTGCACTTCCCATCCGCTGAAATCATCTTGGATGCTGCTCTTTATTGGGCCAATAGCGTCAAATCCTATGCGGATCCCTGTCGGGACATAGCGGCTCCGCAGGGTATCAACAGCGACCGTATCGGCCTGGGCGAAGACCTCCGCCTGGATTAATAAAGCGAAGACACAAACTGCAAACAGGACCACCTTCTTTTGCATTATCGAAAAATTTGAAGGTGAATCGTTCCACTTTGGCGGGAAGGCACATCGACAATCAGCCGAACGGAATCAAAATTATGCTCCAGCACACGCAAGTCCGACAAAACATACCGCTCACCGCAGTCCTCCGACACGAACTGCGCCTGTGACTTATAGCCGAGTCTTAGAAAACGCAGTGTATCCTCTTCCTGAAAAAGGTATACTATTTCGTCCTGAAAATAATGCAGCGGCAGATTGAGGCGACTAAATGCAGTGTCGGCATTTTCGCTGAATTCCGCGCTCCAGAACAGCAGTGGCGGATCGCTGGTCCCCAGTGCGGTGACGGTGAGCGCACTGTCAGCGTTGGGCTCCGTCAACTTCTTGAAAGCTATCCCCACAACACTGTTGTTAAGGAGATAACAATCCGGCTCGTCCAGGCAGGCTCCTGAAACGAAAATGAGCACAATGAAGACTGCAAACGTGTTTCTCATCATTCCTCTTCCGGCCGTAAAGATATAGGAAGCTGCATAAGCCCAAATTTCAGGCCACTATATTTTTAGTATTTTTGCAGGCTCAACTTGTTCCAGTCCAGACGCCCTTTGAATGAATTAATAGGCGCTGATTGTTGTTGAGCAATCAATTCTCCCCATGAAGACAAAAGGAAATAAAAACACGAAAATAAACGTCGTAACCCTCGGTTGCTCCAAGAATCAGGTTGACTCGGAAGTGCTGCTCGCACAGTTGCGCGGCAACGGACTCAATGCCGTCCATGAATCTCAGGACGATGACGCCAGTGTCGTCGTCATCAACACGTGTGGGTTCATCGATAACGCCAAACAGGAGTCGATTGATACCATCTTACGCTATGTCGATGCCAAGGACGAGGGGATCGTCGACAAGGTTTACGTCACCGGTTGCTTGTCGCAGCGGTACAAAGACGATCTGGAGAAAGAAATACCGGAGGTCGACGCATGGTTCGGCACCCGCGACATGGCTCGTCTCCTGAAAGTCTTTAAGGCAGACTACCGGCACGAATTGGTCGGCGAGCGTATTCTTACCAACCCAGGTCATTACGCGTATGTAAAAATCTCCGAGGGATGCGACCGACCCTGTTCCTTTTGCGCCATCCCGCTCATGCGTGGCGGTCATGTTTCCCGGCCTATCGAAGAAATTGTTCAGGAAGCACAGAATCTAGCCCGCAGCGGCACACGTGAGTTGCTTATCATCGCACAGGATTCAACGTACTATGGCCTCGACCTGTACAAGAAACGAATGCTCGCCGATCTGATGAAACGGCTCTCCGATGTAGAAGGTATTGGGTGGATCAGGCTTCACTACGCATTTCCGTCCGGCTTTCCGTTAGACGTCCTGGATGTAATGCAGGACCGCCCCAATATCTGTAAGTACCTGGATATTCCGCTGCAACACGGGTCTACACGGATGCTCCAACTTATGCGCCGGGGTATAACGCGCGAAAAAACAGAGGAGTTGCTGTATTCCATCCGTGAAAAAGTGCCTGGCATCGCCATTCGAACTACGATGATTGCAGGACACCCTGGGGAAACGGAGGAAGACTTCCAGGAGATGATGGGCTTTATCGAACGATCACGCTTCGAACGCCTCGGAATTTTCCAGTATTCGCACGAAGAAAGTACCCATTCTCATACAATGACCGACGATGTGCCCGACGAGATTAAGCAAGAGCGCGCCGATACGGTAATGGAGCTTCAACAGGGCATATCTCTTGAGATTAACCGTACGCGTGTAGGGCAAACGCTCAAGGTAATCATTGACCGCAAGGAAGGTGATCATTACGTCGGAAGAACGGAATATGATTCTCCCGAGGTCGACAACGAAGTTCTGATATCCGCGACGGATCAGTATCTCCGCGTGGGTGATTTCACTGAAGTCAAAATCACCGGTGCAAGCGAGTTTGATCTTACAGGCGTGCCCGTGGTGTAATCGTTGTTCCAACCGGTGGAACCTTATCACTATATTGCCGTTAATGGAACCTACAACCGCTCACAGGTGTAATTGATATCGTCGACTCCGTTATGCAGCACACCCCGATCCCACTTGCAGATACGAAGGCGTTCTCGCGCTTTTTCCTTGACTACCTCCAACAAAAACAAGAGCTGCAGCCGTTCTATCACCGGTTTCCTACACTTGAAGGATTTGCTGACCAAATTTCTGAAAAGGAGCGATGTTTCCCCGCTGATTATCGCGCCGAACTCACTTCGGCCCTAAGACGTCAATACGGATCATTAAAAATATCCGAGGCTGTCGATGAAAATATCACAGCCCTCTCCGAGAAGAACACCTTCACGGTAACAACAGGCCATCAACTCAACATATTCACCGGGCCGCTTTACTTCATCTACAAGATTGTCACCGTTATCAACACCTGCAAAGTTCTTCAGCAGCGCTATCCTGACAAGAAATTTGTACCGGTCTACTGGATGGCCTCCGAAGATCACGACTACGACGAGATAAAATACTTTCGACTATATGGGCGCAAATACGTATGGGAGACCGAGCAGAAAGGAGCGGTAGGCCGGTTTTCAACAGAAGGTATACAAGCGCTTCTTGACCAGCTCCCTGGCGACACCACCACCTTCCGTGAAGCCTACACCAAGAACAAGACACTGTCGGCCGCGGCACGGCATTACGTTAACGCCCTCTTTGGCTCCGAAGGGCTTGTTGTCGTTGACGGAGACGACAAGGGCTTAAAACGTCTCTTCAATCCGGTCATCCGTGAAGACGTAATGCAACACACCACTGTGCGCCTGGTCAACGAGACGAATGAACGACTCAAACAACTCGGATACAAAACACAGGTATTCTGTCGCGACATCAATTTTTTCTATCTCGATAACAACATCAGAAACCGCATTGATGTGGCGAATGGCACATACGGTGTCCTGGATAGTGACCTGCGTTACACAGAAGAAGAAATGGAGCGAATGATCGAAGATTCGCCGGAGAAATTCAGCCCCAACGTCATCCTTCGTCCGCTCTATCAGGAATGGATCCTTCCCAATCTTGCCTACGTGGGTGGGCCTGCAGAAAACATATATTGGCTCCAGTTGAAAGCCGTTTTCGATTACTTCAAGGTTCCATTTCCGATGCTGATGCCGCGCAATTTCGCTGTGGTCATCGATCACACGATCGATCGGAAGATGAAAAAAACAGGGCTCGAAATGCGGTTGTTCTTTGAAGACAAGAACTTCCTGTTTAATCACTGGACCCTTCTGAACAGTCAGCACAACCTCAGTGTATCATCCGAAAGGGAAACGATCCAAAAGATCTATGACCAGTTGCGCATGCGGGCGGAGTCCATTGACAAAACACTCGGGCCGTTCACCGGAGCGGAAGCAAGTCGGGTGATACGCAGCCTTGACAAAATTGAACGCAAGATGCTGAGGGCCGAGAAGCGCCTGCAAAGCGACCGGCTGCGACAAATAGAAGAGGTGAAGGATGCACTCTTTCCGAACGGAAGCCTGCAAGAGCGAACGGACAACTTTCTCAACTTCTATCAGAAAGATCCCGGCTTCATCGAAAAACTTCTCGCGTTGCTCGATCCATTTGATTATCAGTTCCACGTTCTAACTTACAACGGCGCATGACCAAACGCGAACTTCGGCGTGAATACATGCAAAAGCGGAAACAATTCTCGGAAGAAGAATACCTCACGCTTAACCACCGTCTTCGCGAAAATTTTTTCAAGACGACAGATCTGAGTGCAGTCAACGTTCTTCACACATTTCTTCCTATCGAGAAAAACCGCGAGGTTGATACATGGGCATTTATACAAGAGCTACAAGCGACGCATCCTCATGTAAGGATCGCAGTGCCGAAAATGAACAATCAGACATCGGAGCTTGAGCACTATTACTTCGAGGACAAGGATCAGTTAGCGGTCAACACCTGGGGGATACCGGAACCCATCCGCGGTATGCCCGTCGAAACATCGGCCATTGACCTTGTCCTTGTGCCTTTGCTGGCCTTCGATTCTCAGGGACACCGGGTGGGCTACGGGCGTGGATTTTACGATCGTTTTCTCTCCACGTGTCGGGGAGTGTGTCTAAAGGTCGGTCTTTCCTATTTCGACCCTGTGGTGCGTATCGATGACGTTCACGAGAATGATATTGCGCTCGATCGCGTCGTTACACCTTCTGGAGTAATTTCACCTGCCTCTTAGTGTACACGCGGGGGAGACGACCTAAATAAAGGCTTTCCTCGCGCGAAAAATAGCCTGTGGCCTGGATATTCCCGCTTACGGGACAAAAAAAAAGGCGACCCCTTGGAGGTCGCTTTATATTTCATTGCCATCTCAACTCAGGCTATTCTTGCCAGGTGAGTAAATGACTCATCCTTTGATTCCAACTCGGAGGAACCCATCAGCCACATGTCAATCGCGCGTGCAGCTTCACGACCTTCGGAGATTGCCCATACTACAAGCGATTGTCCGCGACGAATGTCACCGGCGGCAAAAACACCTTCACGAGTCGTCATGTAGTTTTCGCTCTTGATGTTTCCGCGAGCATCCAATTCAACCTGAAGTTCGTCAAGCATTCCGCCTTTCTCGGCTCCGACAAAACCTACGGCGAGCAACGCCAATTCGCACGGGAGAACTCGCTCAGTACCCTCAATCTCTTCGAATCCCATACGACCTTCCGCTGTCTTACCCCACTTGATCTCCACTACACGCAGGCCTTTCAGATTACCTTCAGCGTCGCCAATAAACTCCTTGGTGAGAATAGCCCACTTCCTTTCGACGCCCTCTTCATGAGACGACGACGTCGTCAGCACCATCGGCCACAAAGGCCAGGGGTTATCGACATTCCGTTGCGCGGGAGGCTTCGCCAGCAATTCTATTTGCGTCACGCTCTTGGCACCCTGACGGTTAGAAGTCCCAACGCAATCAGATCCTGTATCACCACCACCGATAACAACGACGTTCTTTCCCGTAGCGAGAATCTCACCGCTTGAAATCTTGTCACCCGCAACACGTTTGTTCTGCTGCGGCAGAAACTCCATAGCAAAATGAACACCTTTGAGATCGCGTCCGGGGATATTGAGATCGCGGGGAGCTGACGCACCTCCACAGAGGAGGATTGCATCGAAGTCATCCTTTAACGCTTGCGCGCTTACGTTGACTCCAACATTCGCATTGGTCTTAAACACTACGCCCTCCTGCTCCATGATTCGAATTCGGCGGTCGATCACCGACTTCTCGAGTTTGAAATCAGGAATGCCATAACGAAGGAGGCCGCCAATCCGGTCACTTCTTTCCAGCACGGAGACCCAGTGGCCCGCCTTGTTCAGTTGAGCGGCCGCAGCTAATCCGGCAGGACCAGATCCAACGACAGCGATGCGTTTGCCTGTACGTTGCTTCGGAGGCGTCGGTTTGATATAGCCTAATTCGAAGGCTTTCTCGGCGATCGTCTTCTCAATGTATTCGATAGTGACAGCATCGTTGTTGATGCTAAGGACACAACTCGCTTCGCACGGTGCGGGACAAATGCGGCCTGTAAATTCGGGGAAATTATTCGTCTCACTCAGAACACGAATAGCTTCCTCCCAGCGACCCTGATAGACGGCATCGTTGAAATCAGGAATGTTGTTCCCGAGCGGACATCCATTGTGGCAGAATGGCACGCCGCAATCCATACATCGGGCTGCGTTCTCGTTTAACTTTTCTTTGTCCAGCGGCTTGTAGATCTCCTTGTAGTCTTTCAGGCGCTCCTGAGGAGTGCGAGACTCTGGCATCTGCCTGCGGAACTTCATAAACCCGTCTATCTGACCCATAATATTTGGTTTGGTCTGGTTGTAGTGCTTTAAATTCTTTCTCGTTAGGCCACAACTTTGGCTGCAGCTTTCGCCTTCTGTTTTTCAAGAACGGCTTTGTAGTCTTTGGGCATCACTTTAATGAAAAGTGACTTCGCGATATCCCAGTTCTCAAGAATCCATTCGGCCGGGTCGCTGCCTGTAAACCGGAAGTGTGATTCGATGAGGCCGCGTACTTCCTCCTCATCTTCTTCCGTCATACGCTCAAGACCGACCATGTCTTTGTTACAAAGTTTCTCAAGGTCGTTTTCCGTATCGAATACATAGGCGATACCTCCGCTCATACCCGCTGCAAAGTTGCGACCCGTCTTGCCGAGAATAACGACCCGACCACCCGTCATGTACTCACAAGCGTGATCGCCGACGCCTTCAACAACGGCACGTACGCCGGAATTCCGTACACAGAAGCGCTCACCTGCCTGTCCGCGAATGAAAGCTTCGCCAGAAGTTGCGCCGTAAAAGGCCACGTTACCGATAATAATATTGTCTTCCGGTTTCAACGTTGCTTCCTTATCGGGATATACGATCAACCTTCCTCCAGACAAGCCTTTGCCGAAGTAGTCGTTCGCTTCGCCTTCGAGTTCGAAGGTGAGGCCCGGCGCCAGAAACGCGCCAAAGCTTTGTCCGGCAGATCCCTTAAACGTAAAGTGAATCGTGTTGTCGGGAAGACCTTTTGCCTTGTATTTCTTCGACACTTCATTTGAAAGCAGCGCCCCTACTGAGCGGTCGATATTGCGGATGCTAAATCTCTGTTGCACCGGCTCCCCTTCATCAATCGCCGCTTTGGCTGCTTCAACCAGCTTCCAATCGAGTACCTTTTCAAGTTCGAAGTCCTGCTCGATCTGCTTGTACACGCCGACGTGGTCGCGTGCGGGTTCCCTGTAGAGGATGGGGGAGAGATCGAGCTTCTTCACTTTCCAGTGCTCAATGTCCTGACGGACACGCAACACGTCACTGCGACCAACCATTTCATTGATTGTCCTGAAGCCGAGTTGAGCCATCACTTCGCGGAGATCCTGTGCGAGGAAGCGGAAGAAGTTCACGACATGGTCGGGATCACCTGTGAACAACCGTCGGAGTTCTTCATCCTGTGTAGCGATACCTACCGGGCAAGTGTTCAAATGACACTTCCGCATCATGATACACCCTTCAACCACCAGGGCCGCCGTTGCAACACCCCATTCTTCGGCACCGAGAAGCGTGGCAATTGCGATGTCACGACCCGTCCGGATCTGCCCATCGGTCTGAAGAACTACGCGGCTGCGAAGATTATTTTTTACAAGAGTTTGATGGGCCTCAGCCAGACCGAGTTCCCAAGGGAGACCGGCATGGCGAACTGAACTGATAGGCGATGCACCCGTACCACCATCCGCACCCGAGATAAGTATCGCATCGGCCTTGGCTTTTGCAACACCCGCAGCTACCGTACCCACACCCGCCTGCGACACAAGCTTGACGTTGATGCGTGCATGACGATTGGCATTCTTGAGGTCGAAGATTAGCTGCGCCAGATCTTCGATCGAATAAATATCGTGGTGCGGAGGAGGCGAAATCAGACCTACTCCGGGGGTGGAGTGTCTGACCCTTCCGATCCACTCGTCCACTTTATGACCGGGCAGCTGACCACCCTCTCCGGGCTTGGCACCCTGGGCCATTTTGATCTGGATCTCATCTGCATTGGCAAGGTAGTAGCTCGTAACGCCGAACCGACCTGATGCCACCTGCTTGATAGCCGAGCGTTCCCAATCGCCGTTCGCTTTTCGTTCAAAACGTACTTCGTCCTCTCCTCCTTCACCGCTGTTGCTCTTGCCACCGATTCGGTTCATGGCTATGGCCAAAGTCGTATGCGCCTCATGTGAGATAGACCCAAACGACATAGCCCCTGTAGCAAAACGCTTCATGATCGCCTCGATCGGCTCTACCTCATCGATAGAGATAGGATTGCGTTCTTTGAACTCGAACAGTCCACGCAACGTCAGCGGATTCTTCGTCTGATCGTCGATCTTCTCCGTATATTTCTTGTAGGCTTCGTAGTTGTTCGTCTTTGTCGAGTGCTGGAGCAAGTGAATAACATCGGGACTGAAAAGGTGTTTTTCACCGCGTCGCTTCCATTGATATACACCTCCGAGCTGAAGCGGTGCAGTTTCACGCTTGAAAGCAAGTGAATGGCGTACCAGAACCTCTTCGGCGAGGTCGTCAAATGAGAGTCCTTCAATACGGCTCGTTGTTCCGCGGAAGCACTTCTCGATTACTTCGCTGCTCAATCCCAGGGCTTCAAAAATCTGAGCCGACTGATACGACTGCAGGGTGCTGATACCCATTTTCGACATGACCTTGAGCAGTCCGTTTCCAATGGCCTTCTGGAAATTTTTGTAGGCTTGCTCATCGGTGATATTACCCAGCAACCCGTCCTTGTTCAGGGCGTGGATTGTCTCGAACGCCATATAAGGATTAACAGCGCTGGCTCCGTAACCAATGATCGTGGCGAAGTGATGAACTTCCCATACATCACCAGCCTCTACAAGCAGGCCGGCGTGCGTACGAATTCGTTTCTCCACCAAATAGTGATGAACCGCCCCAACAGCAAGCAACGACGGGATCGGCGCATATTCAGGGCCGATTTTCCGGTCAGAAATAACGATGACTTTTTTTCCGCTATGGATTGCCTTTTCCGCTTCCAGGCAGATACGATCGAGTGCCTCACGGAGCCGTCCGGGTTTTCCATCGGCAACGAATACTGACCTCAGAATAGAGTAGTCGAAACCGTGCGCGGGAAGGTGCTTGAGTTTCTCCAGATCGGAGTTCAGCAGAACAGGCTGCGATATATGTATCTGATTCGTATGCTGGGGCGTTTCCTCGAGTACGTTGAGGCTTTGGCCGATGCGGGTGAACAACGACATCACCAGGCGCTCGCGAATCGGATCAATCGGTGGATTACTTACCTGGGCGAAATGTTGCTTGAAGTAGTTTGAGATATGACGGCTCTCCTTCGAAAGTACAGCCAGCGGTGTGTCGTCACCCATTGAGCCAATCGGCTCATATCCGCTTTTGGCCATAGGAACGAGAATCGTCTTAAGATCCTCAGCGCTGTAACCATAGGCATTTTGCCGTTGCGTCAGCGTCTTGGGATCAAAGTTATCTTCATAATACTCCTGCTCCGGCTCCAGCCTTAGCTTGAGGCGATTTTCGATAATCCACTGGTAATACGGCTTGCCCTCGTAAACCGAGCGCTTTACCTTCTCGTCGTCGAAAACTTTGCCTTGTTCGAGGTCGATGAGCATCATCTTCCCCGGGGTAATTCTTCCCTTTTCCAGGACATCTTTCGGCGGCACGGGAAACGCTCCTGCTTCGGAGGCCATCACCACGCGACCTGAACGGGTAACGCAATAGCGGAGCGGACGAAGTCCGTTGCGGTCGAGTGTTGCACCGATGCGCTGACCATCGGTAAAGACAAGCGCGGCGGGACCGTCCCACGGCTCCATCATAGAAGCATGGTACTTATAGAATGCCTTGCGGTGCGGATCCATCAGCTTGTTGTCCTGCCAGGCTTCCGGCACGAGCATCATCATAACGTGGGGGATGGGGCGACCTGCAAGCACAAGCATTTCTACCAGCGCATCAAGGTTAGCCGAGTCGGAACCTTCGGGGCTCGTTACCGGCAAAACCATCTTCAGCTCTTCGTCAGTAAAGAGGGTCGAACGGAACAGCGCTTCCTTCGACTTCATCTTGTTGACGTTTCCTCTGATCGTATTGATTTCCCCATTGTGGGCGATAAAACGGAAAGGCTGCGCCAGCTTCCAGTTCGGAAAGGTGTTTGTAGAGAAGCGCGAGTGAACCAACGCTATCGCTGTACGCAGTCGATCATCCTGAAGATCCTTGAAGTAACTGCGAAGTTGTTCAGTACGCAATTGCCCTTTGTAGATAAGGGTGCGCGACGAAAAACTTGCTATGTAAAACTCCGTATTGTTGCCATTCACCTCGCTCGCAACACGGTGTGACGTGTAATTGCGAAGTACAAAAAGTTTGCGTTCGAGAGCCTCGTCGGGGATGGCATCGCCTTTAGACTTGACAAAAACCTGTTCAATCACAGGCTCAACCTGTGCTGCATCAGGACCCGGCACTGTATGGTCTACCGGCACTGGCCGGAAGCCGATCAATTCAAATCCAAGAGCAATGATATTTTTCTTAAGAATATCGCGGCAGGCATTAGCTACCTTCTTGTCGCGGGGAAAGAAGACCATTCCCACACCGTATTTCCCCTGCGCGGGGAGCGCGAAGTCGAGTCGGCGGGCCTCATCTTCAAAAAACTCATGCGGAACCTGAATCAGAATACCGGCTCCATCGCCTGTTTTCGCATGACAGCCCCTGCCACCGCGGTGCTCCATATTCTCCAGCATCGACAAAGCATCGCGGAGCACACTGTTGTTCTTCGTTCCGTTAATATTGGCTATGAACCCAATGCCACAGGCATCGTGCTCAAGCTCGGGAGTGTACAAGCTTTTCAGGTTATTTGGCATCTGTCTGGTTAGTTATAGAGGGCGCTGTATTGGCGTCAGTTACCCTAATGTAATTTCGAAATTACGAAACAGACAGGACGAAGTTTGGCTTTAACCTTTTCCAGCGAAGAATTTTTGGAATCTTTTTACCGAGACCGCCGAATCTTTAAAATCTCAAAAACGTCAACGATTGCGGGCTGTGGCATTTTCAAATTTCTTAATATTTTCGAAAACGATTGAAGAATTTACAACTCCGCACACGGGCCGTTGGAAAATTTCAAACCCTTCCATCATTTTCTTGTATTCCGGTCAATTCAGGCTTAATGTGAAGCGATCTGCTGCTTAATTCGCGAGATGTAAGATTGGAATGCTTTTCTCTCGACTGCGTACTAACCCCTAGGGCTTTGGCCGACGCCGCGTGAAGCGCGTACCATTTCCTTTTTCCCGGGGGGACCTGCCAGCGTTTCGACGTTGAGCCCCAGTGCCTTGAGGTCCCTTTTGAGTTGCCCTTTCGCTGAGTACGTGACAAAAACGCCTTCAGGATTCAGTCGGTCTGTAGCCTTCTTCAAGGCTTCGAGCTGCCACAGCGCCGGTTGAATGGACGGAGCAAATGCGTCGAAATAAATAACATCGAATGTGTCCGAAGTATCAAGATCAAGAAGGGAACTCTTAAGTTTCTTGAATGCAAATGTCGAATGCATTTCCACTGACTCCCCCCACGGGGCACGATGTAAAGACTCAAACATCGCTTTGTCATCCTGCACGTAATTCAGTCGCGACCATATTTGTTCTTCAAGCGGAAACGGCTCAAGGGTTACATAACGGACAGGAACATTGTTATCTCTTGCAAACAACAGAGTCAGCCACGCATTGAGCCCCGTGCCGAACCCTACCTCAAGAATGGAGATTGATCCACCTGGATGCGCTTGATGAAAAAACTTCAAGCCGTTGGAGACAAACACATATTCCGACTCGCGAAGTGCTCCGTGAATGGAGTGGTAGGTCTCGTTCAGGCGTCGGTTTCTAAGCGTATGAGAACCGTCGGAGGTGACAATGAATTCGAGATCATCCATTGTCGCGTGTAATCAGAGCAACTGCATAGGCATTCACACCCTCTTGCCGGCCCACGAAACCGAGTGTCTCAGAGGTCGTTGCCTTGATGGAAACGTCGTCTTCATCGACTTGCATCAGCGGTGCAAGCGCCTTCTTCATCGCGTCGATGTGAGGATTCACTTTAGGTGCCTCAAGCACCACGGTGCAATCTACATTTCCGACCTTCCATCCACGTTCATGCAACATGCGGGTCACTTCCGAAAGGAAATACTTGCTATCCATGCCGGCCCAACGTTCGTCGGTATTGCGAAAATGATAACCAATATCGCGAAGGTTGGCTGCGCCCAACAGGGCATCACAAATAGCATGGATCAGAACATCGGCATCGGAATGACCGGTGGCTCCTTTCTCGGCCGGCAGTTTGATTCCCCCGAGAAAGAATTCTTTGCCTTCTTCCAGCATATGAACATCATATCCGAGACCTATGCGAATCTTCATTTCAGCTTTATTGAATCAGCGCCCATTGCGGGCGTAGTAATACATGACATTGAAATTCTCCTCCCTCAGCGTTTCGCGTGCCGCACGTTGAATGTCATCGGCGGTCACCGACGTAATCATTCCTGCTTCTTCGTTGACGTAGTTAGTATCGCCCGACAATTTCGAGAATGCCAGATTCATCGCACGATTCATCACCTCCGTTTCGCCAAACTCAAGTGTCGATAACGCCTGGTTCCGCACCTTTTCCACCTCGTCGGGCGCAGGGCCCTTCTCCACCACCTCGCTCATCAACGCCATAACTTCCGCTTCCGCATCCTTCAATGAAATTCCATCGCGTACGCGACCGTTGATAACAAGCATTCCCGGATCGATGCTTCCCATCGAAAATGCCGAGAGTGAAGTAAATATTTCTTTCTCCTTTACCAATCGCTCGTAGAAGCGACTTGACTGCCCTCGTGCCAGCACGTCGCCCATGAGATCGACGGGATAGAAGTCCTTATCAAACCTACCGGGCATATGGCACGTCATATACAAAGCGCTCGCGGGAACGTCGGCCTCGACTTCCAGGATCCGCTTACTTGTTTGCACCGGTTCTTTCGGCAGATTGCGCTCCGGCTTTGGAGGAGACGGGATCGGTCCGAACCATTTTTCCGCAAGTCTTCTGACCTCACTCACCGTGACATTTCCGGCGACGACCACAATAGCGTTCGACGGAATATAATAGCGGAAGAAGAAATTTCGAACATCATCCAGCGTGGCGTTCTCAATATGGCTTACCTCCTTGCCGATCGTCGCCCATTGATATGGGTGGATTTTATAGGTAAGAGGACGAAGCTTCAACCACACGTCGCCGTAAGGCTGGTTAAGGTAGCGTTGCTTGAACTCTTCGATTACCACCTTGCGCTGCACTTCGAGCACCTGTGGATCGAATGACAAACTCAACATCCTATCGGATTCCAGCCAAAAGCCCGTCTCAAGGTTTGCTGCGGGGACAGTCAGGTAGTAGTTTGTGATGTCGTTGTTAGTAAAGGCGTTGTTTTCGCCTCCAACCCGTTGTAACGGCTCATCATAGCTGGGGATATGTTTTGATCCCCCGAACATCAGGTGCTCAAACAAGTGCGCAAACCCCGTCTTGTCCGGGTGCTCATCACGCGCGCCAACATCGTAGAGGATATTCAGAACAGCGATCTGCACGGTGGGATCTTCATGAACGATAACCTGCAGTCCGTTATCCAGTGTAAATTCCTCAAAAGCGATCATAGCCCGCAAATAACGCCCATCTAGAGCAAAGACGCAAAGAAAGCCACCTACCGTTCGGTGGCGTGAAACCACACAGAAAACCAATTTGGTGACGGGAAATTCGCGCGTTCGTCTAACTTTGGTGAAAATGCATATCCGTGAAATTCGCGAAAAAGCAACATACTGACGAAACGCTGCGTGCCTTGTATCTTGGGCTGCTGCGGCCCCGCCTGATAGAGGAGAAAATGCTCATCCTGCTACGCCAGAACAAGGTGAGCAAGTGGTTCAGCGGCATTGGTCAGGAGGCCATTGCCGTAGGCCTCACCATGGCCCTGAGGCCCGACGAGTACATCTTGCCTATGCATCGGAATCTCGGCGTCTTCACATCGCGGAACATGCCTCTCGACCGACTGATTATGCAATGGCAAGGAACCGCCAACGGATACACCAAGGGTCGCGATCGGTCGTTTCACTTCGGAAGTAACGAACACCATATCGTGGGAATGATCTCCCACCTCGGCCCGCAGAACGGCGTAGCCGACGGTATTGCACTGGCAACGAAACTTCGAGGCGAAGGAAGGGTGACGGCGGTCTTTAACGGAGATGGAGGAACCAGTGAAGGCGACTTTCACGAGGCCGTTAACGTGGCAGCCGTCTGGGACCTCCCTGTGATTTTCGTTGTTGAGAACAATGGATACGGGCTATCAACGCCCTCGTCGGAACAATTCCGTTGTAAAAGTTTTGCCGATAAGGGAATAGGTTACGGCATGAAAGCCCTGAGCATCGACGGAAACAACGTACTGGAAGTATATGACACGGTAAACAGACTCGCCGGGGAAATGCGCGAGAACCCGCATCCCGTGTTACTCGAATGTATAACCTTCCGTATGCGTGGCCACGAAGAGGCTTCTGGCACGAAGTACGTCCCGAAGGAGATTCTCGAAAACTGGGCAAAAAAGGATCCTCTTGAAAATTACGAGCGCTGGCTACTAAGCGAAGGTGTCATAGACGCATCGTTTATTGAAGAAAACAGGAAGCTTATTAAGGAGGAAATAGAGTCCGCCCTAAAGACAGCCTTCGCCGACCAGCCTCCCGTGGCCGACACAGCGCGGGAACTTGCCGACGTATACGCGCCGTTCCAGCAGGAAGTCATTAAGCCAGCTGGTAACAGCCATTCCGAAAAGCGATTCATCGACGCCATTAGCGACGGCCTCCGGCAAAGCATGGAGCGCCATGACAACCTGATACTAATGGGACAGGACATTGGAGCGTATGGCGGTGTCTTTAAGATCACCGACGGTTTCGTCAAACAATTTGGCGCCGAACGCGTGCGCAACACACCGCTGTGTGAGTCGGCCATAGTGGGAACCGGGCTGGGTCTTTCGATCAAAGGAATGAAGACTATGGTGGAGATGCAGTTCGCCGACTTCGTGACGGAAGGGTTTAACCAAATCGTAAACAACCTTGCCAAGACCCATTGGCGCTGGGGACAGGCGGCCGATGTGGTTGTCCGTATGCCTACCGGCGCAGGTACTGCGGCAGGGCCTTTCCATTCGCAAAGTAATGAAGCCTGGTTCTTTCACACCCCCGGGCTAAAGATCGTCTATCCGTCTAATCCCTACGATGCCAAAGGATTGTTATGCGCCGCGCTTGAAGATCCCAATCCATACCTGTACTTCGAACACAAGTTCCTTTACCGGTCATTGGCGGCGAGCATCCCCGACGATTACTATACTGTAGAAGTCGGGAAAGCCGCAATAGCCCGTGAAGGGACGGAACTGTCTATCGTCACCTATGGAATGGGCGTTCACTGGGCTCTGCAAATAGCGGAGGAATTACCGGATTCAGACATAGAAATTATAGACCTGCGAACATTGCTTCCGTGGGACCAGGAGGCCGTAGCCACTTCAGTGAAGAAGACCAACCGAGTGCTCGTGGTACATGAAGACACATTAACGGGGGGTATCGGTGCAGAAATCGCTGCATGGATCGCCGAGCATTGCTTTGAACACCTGGACGCCCCCGTCATGCGGGTTGGCAGTCTCGACACTCCGGTGCCCTTTTCTCCCGTGCTGGAGCAAAACTTCCTTCCCAAAGGCCGAATTAAAGAGGGCATCCAAAGATTGAAACAGTACTAAAAGGTAAAATGGAGGATCAGAAATTGGCACTTCCGTGCGCCTGCCGTAACTTTATCCCTTAACTCTTGACACTAAACACATTTTATACGCCCGGCAGGCGTTGAAGATTCATGATACCAAAAGCGCTGAGGTTTCTGTTGTTAGCGTTGCTCCTGCAGCTGCCGGCTATGGTCGTCATGGCTCAGAACACGAAGGGAGATACGCCCACTCCGCGCGAGGCGCGTTTCAAGACGCCTGCAAAAAAGAGCAAAAAGCCCCGTCCGGCCCGAAGAGTGAGACCGCGGGACGAGCGGGCCAGTCCCAACACAGCAACAACACCGTATAGAAGACCCCAGGGCGGAGAACGCGTTGGACAGCCCCTTACGCCAATAATCCGCAACGCAAATCCCGGAGAATACCAGAGACCTTGGGAGGGCGATATGGCTGGACGGCGGATTAAGCCTCGCGAACCGTCGAAGCGAGCACGGACCGTTCACCCACAGCCACCGACCACCAATTACTCGTCGTTACCGAAACGGCGTTCCCCGCGCGCCAATGAGAATCCCAACGTCAGACGCGTCCAACGTATGCAGCGTCAGTCTGAAAACGAACCTCGTGTAGGTCGCCCCATTCGACCGACATATCACAAGACCCGCCCAATGCGGCAGGAGCGTGCTTGGAGGGGTGATATCGCCGGACGACGTATCCGAGCCAACCGGTCAGAAGCCGGTACGCCATCCCGCTCAATGAAGACAGGCGCGGCGTTGTCGGTACGCCCGAGAACAGCGGGGCGGCCCGGGTTCTCGCCCCGAACCAGCGGACGTGCCAGGAACATGTTTACCCGGCGCGGCTTTTACGTCAACAACCAGACGCGGACGCGTCAGGGGCTCCGAACTTCTCAGCGCACGACGGCTGCCACAACCTTCCGCCAACCTGACGACGGTCGCCGTAAACCTACCATCATCCCACGCTCAGCCTCGGCCGGCTTCTTCCGTCGGCGCAGCATTAATACATGGGCAAACTTCCCTCGACCTAAACGGAAAGGCGAGCGCGCTATAACAACCGACCTCGCCGGCCACCCGCTGCGAATGAAGAACTTCGAAACACGTCGCCCGCAATTGACCAATCCAACACTCAGGTACCGTCAGCGGGCACCGGGAGGCGACCGGGCCTCCCGTATGACAGGCGGATATGTTTCCCGGTCGGAAAGCGGAAAGGCCTGGAAAGGTGATATCGCTCATCGTAAAATACGTGGTGGTTTCCGATCGAAGAAAGGCGAAGCACGTCCCGGTGTTCCGCTTTTGGGGATAGGCCCCGGGGAGAATGACCGGCGTGCAGGTATGTTCCAGGGAAATATCCGACAGAGACGGGGTCACGGCGACCAGGGAGCCAGCTACACCGGAAATATCCGGCAGCGCGACCGTGCTTTGCGGAATCAAGGCGAAGGATATGCAGGGAATATCCGCGTACGTCGGGGAATGCAAAACCAGGGGGAAAACTATACAGGGAACATCCGCGTAGGCCGTCGCGGTATGCAGAACCAAGGCGAAGGATATTCGGGAAACATCCGCGTACGCCGGGGCCAGCAAGACCAGGGCGAAGGATACACCGGCAACATCAAGGTTCGCCGGGGCACGCAGTATCAGGGTGAAGGCTACACAGGAAATATCCGTGTACGCAAGGGAGTAAGGGATCAGGGCGAGGGATATACCGGAAACATTCGCACACGTCGAACCCTTCAGGAACAGGGCGAGGGTTATACAGGAAACATCCGCGCAAGGAGGGGTTTGCAATACCAGGGAGAGGGATATACAGGCAACATTCGTGTGCGCCGCGAAGTGCGGGATCAGGGTGAAGGATATACCGGAAACATTCGCACACGCCAGACCCATCGGGATCAGGGTGAGGGATATACGGGAAATATCCGTTTAAGAAAAGGTGTGCAATACCAGGGCGAAGGGTATACGGGCAACATTCGCACACGCCAGACCCATCGGGATCAGGGTGAGGGATATACGGGAAATA